>JAQWHD010000054.1 GCA_029237915.1 Thalassotalea sp.
GCCGCCAATATTTTCGGTAACAGTGAAACCAGCAGAGCGAATTTCTTGTGCTAAGCGTTTAGCGGTTTTCTTTTCCATAAGTGAAAGTTCAGGATTGCGATGGAAGTGATCCCAAAGTGAACCAAGGTGATTTTTATAATCTTTATCTACGGCGCTAGATAATTCACTCGCTTGTACACAGGTTAATCCCAGTGATAATGAGCTAGACAGAAGAACTGCATAAATTGCTTTCATTGTTTTTATTCCTTTCCCTTGCATGTAAAAAAACTAATTAGTTGGTATTACTTTATACATCTATTGATTAAATGTCTTGTTTGGTATGAAAAATGTTCACTATGGCACTAAGCTTGTCATTAATGTTATAATTTATCTCATTATTTTGGTTTTCTTCAACAGAGTCTTTATTGCACATGCGTTCATTGTTTTATTTTTTACTTTCATGGCCTTTACGCTTATTAGTTCGTTGTAAAATCGTTCCTGATAATGCTGAAAATCCACAAGATTTAAGCGATTGTAATTCTACCTTTTATATACTTCGTCATCGTTCGGCTAGTGATTTAATTGCCCTACAAATGGCGTGTAAGAAGCAAGGTCTTCCCGATCCTTTAGAGAATGTCGATGTTGGTGGTAAGTCATTTAGACGCTGTTTATGTCTAGAGCAACCTAGCTCAATATTTCCTTGGGTAAAAAAGAGAGAAACTAAAGCTTTAGAACAAGGTTTAGTATTGCTTAAACATCACGAGAAAAACCCTGAGGCTAAAACTAAATTAGTACCAGTAAATATTCTTTGGGGACGAGTACCAACGAAAGAAAACAAAGCCGATGTAGGCATGGTCTTAGCCGATGATACTTCGCCTAATTTTTTACGTAAATTCTGGATCGTATTGTTTTTAGGTCGAGATACACTAGTACGTTTTAGTACTGCCGTTTCTTTTCGTGAAATGACCGATAACCAGGGAGCTAATGAAGTTTCCGCGCGCAAATTAATGCGTGTTGCTCGCTTTCACTTCCATCGCCAAACGGTTGCCGCAACAGGTCCTCGTTTAATGGGTCTTCAGCAAACATTTACCGCTCTATTTGCAACGCCGGCAATCAAACGTTTAATTAAAGAAGAAGCAAAAACTAAAGGTATTTCTGAAGCGGAAGTTAAAAAGCAAGCGCTAGCTATAATGAAAGAGATTGCCGCTGATTATCGTAATACTACAATACGTCTAGGTGAGCGAATTTTACGCTGGTTGTGGAACCGTCTGTACGACGGTATTGAAGTACGTCATGCGGATCGCCTACGTAAGCTTTCACAAGATGGTCATGAAATTATTTACGTTCCATGTCATCGCTCGCATATGGATTATTTATTACTGACTTATGTTATTTATCAGCAAGGTTTAGTTACGCCAAGAATTGCCGCAGGTATTAACTTAAATTTTTGGCCAGCAGGCCCTATTTTCCGTAAAGCCGGTGCTTTCTTTATTCGTCGTAGCTTTGCTGGTAATCGTTTGTATTCAACAATATTCCGTGAATACTTAGGTTTATTGTTTAACCGTGGCTATGCAGTTAAATATTACACTGAAGGCGGCCGCTCTCGTACAGGTCGTTTGCTACAACCTAAAACAGGTATGTTATCAATGACAGTGCAAAGTATGCTTAAAGGGTTAGATCGCCCGCTTACTTTAGTACCTGTGTATTTAGGTTACGAGCACGTGATGGAAGTTGCGAGTTATCATAAAGAATTAAAAGGTAGTTCAAAACAAAAAGAATCAGTTTTTGGCGTGGTAAAAGCGATCCGTAAACTTCGCAACTACGGCAAAGGTTTTGTGAATTTTGGCGAACCAATTAGTATTAATGACTTTTTAAATAAAGAAGCGCCTGATTGGAAAGATAGTATCGATCCTATCGAGCCTGCAAAACCACAGTGGTTATCACCAGTTGTAAATAATATGGCTAACCAAGTGATGGAGGAGATTAATAAAGCCGTAGCATTAAATTCTGTGACTTTGTCAGCATTAATTTTATTAACGGCTAATAATAACTCCCTTACTCGAAAAGAACTCGAACAACAGTTAGATTTTTTCTTAGATGTGCAGCGTAAAGCACCATTTAGTGCTGATATGTTTATCCCAGAACAGTCTGGTGAAGAGTTAGTTGATTCATTAATTAAATTAAACAAAGTTGATGTTGAAGATGATGGTCTTGGCCAAATAATTTCTTTAACAGGGCAAGCAGTGTTAGAAATGGGCTATTACCGTAATAATATTTTACATGCCTATATGTTGCCTTCTGTGGTTTGCCGTTTATTAAAAACCTATGACAAGCTAACCACCGAAGAAATCACGGCTAAAACATTACAATTAACGCAATTGATTAAAGCTGAATTGTTTTTATGGTTTAAAGACGAAGATGTTGTAGAGCAAGTTAACAAGCTGTTAGCTGTACTTGAAGAGCAAGGTATAATTAAGTCTAGCAAAGCGGATTACTGGTCAATCAATGAAGACAGTAAAGATGTTTATAAAATCAACTTATTATCTCAATGTATCAGTGAAACGGTACAGCGTTACGCCATAGTGTTAAAGTTAATAAAACAATTAGCACCAGTAAGTCGCGCAGCATTAGAAAGTGATGCAACGACATTAGCTAAGCGTATGTCGCAGTTGCATAATATTAATGCCCCAGAGTTTATTAATAAAAAATCGCAGGCCGCGATTGTTAACGCTTTGCGCGAATACGGTTACATAGCTTCAGATGACAGCGGTTGTTTTGTTGCCCAAGAGACTATAGGTGAGCTAGAAGAAACCATAACCCACTTAATCGAGCCAGATGTGCTGCAAAGTATACTACACTCTTAAAAGAGTTCATAAAATGAAACGGAGCTCATACCACTTTAACTCAGTTGGTATCAGCTCCGTTTTTGTTTTTACTGAGCTGGTTTTTATTGATTAACAGGTGAGAGTTTGAAATTGAAATTTTATTTATATTGTATGTTTTTTTGTTTTTGCAGTCAGAGCGCAGCGACCACCTTACAATTTCCAAATTTACCTGAGCCAGTTACCAATAATGCTGTCGCTTTAGTTAGTACCAGTGAAGGTGATTTTCTATTATCTTTTATGGGACTTGCCCAAGAGAAAGATTATAAAGCGGTGCATAATAAAGTCTGGGCGCTAAAAGTTGGTGAAAAATCTTGGCAACAAAAAACATCTGTCCCTAGTTCTTTAACGATTAAAGGACGTTTAGCATCTGTTGCTGTAGGGGTGAAAGAAAGTGTTTATTTATTTGGTGGCTATACGGTAGATAGTCAGCACAATGAAATTTCTAGTCCGGATGTTTATCGTTATAATGTTTTAAATGATAGTTATCAAAAGCTAGCAAAAATGCCTGTTCCTGTAGATGATAGTGTCGCCTTAGTTTATCAGCAGCGTTATATTTACTTAGTCAGTGGCTGGCATGATGCTGGTAATGTAAATTTGGTACAAGTTTACGATATTATCACTGATACTTGGTCACAAGCGTCACCATTTTTAGGTGTACCTGTATTTGGTCATAGTGGCGGTATTGCAAATAATCGTATGGTAATTTGTGATGGTGTAGCTGTTGTTCCACAATTATTAAAGCGCCGTAAATACAGTAAAATAGCACAATGTTTAATCGGGCAGATTGACCAAACTAACCATCGTAAAATTGATTGGCAACTGCTTACCCACCCAACTAATGAAGCACGTTATCGAATGGCTGCAGCTAATTTTGATGATAAAATTATCATGTTAGCCGGCTCAACCAATCCGTATAATTATAACGGGGTTGGTTATGACGGTATTCCTGCGCCTGCAACCAGTGAAGCTTGGATATTTGATGTGCAAAAGCAAAAATGGCGAGTTCGTATTGGCGACGGTTTAGACTCAATGGACCACAGAGGTTTGCTGATTTACCAGAATCACCTAATTACTATTGGCGGTATGGGAATTGGCCAGCAGGTTTTGGATGAGGTTATCGCCAGACCTTTTAATAACCCTTAAGTGCCTACTTGTATTGTCTAAATTACATCCAGATACGGCTGTTAATGGTTTGTTGATGATGAGTTGATCCAGATCAGAAAACTGTTTGCTAAATTGCCTTAATCTAACAGCATAAGTTAGTTAAAGGAGAGTCACATGGACAACTTACAAGTATTACTCACAGACCCAATCGTATTATTTGCTGGCGGCGGTTTAGCTACTTTGTTAGCTATAGGTGGCTTTTATATTTATTATTTTATGACAAAAATAAATAACAACGAATAATCGTAACAGTTTTTCTTTCTCCCTAGAAAGAATGTCTAAATTGGCGGTACATTAATGTACGGCCATTTTTTTATCTAAATAATCCCTCTCTAATCTTCTATATAGCTTTAGGCCATAGCTACTTGCATTTACCCCATACAAGAGTAAGCTTATGATTAAGTTAATTTTATAATACTAACAAGAATATTTTATGGAAAAAATCAAAGTTTTATTTGGCTGTATCTTGGTTTTACTTTTTAGTGTCAGTGCTAATGCCGCAGTTGTATCCCAGCAAGTTTTGAGTAATAAAACATTTAAACTAAAAGCTATGGAGCTGGAAGCAGTTTCAGGTATTTTTACTTTTGAATTTGATCCTAAACTAGAAAATAATAAAGCAATTGTTGATATTGATTTAGCGCCTAGAAATAGTGCTGGTTTGGTGACAGCAAAAGCTAATTTTTTTATTATTCAACTTAAAGACCCTGCACTTCGCAAGGGCGCATTAGTTGAAGTGAGCAACCGCGGCTCGAAAGCGTCGTTAAGATATTTCAACCATGCCATGAAAAACTCTTTACCAAATAAAGCCTCTGCTTTAGGTGATGGCTTAATTCAAGAGCTAGGTTTGTCACTAGTGTGGGTTGGTTGGCAAGCGGATGTGACTCCTGCTGATAATGTAATGACAGCAACTCTACCTAAAATTGCTGGCTTAACTGGAACGGCAAGAAGCGATTGGACTGTTGATAGCGCGAAATCATTATTATCATTGGCACATAAACAAGGTATTGAAACAGTTTATCCTGTTGATAAGGCAAGGGCATCTGAAGCTTGGTTAACTAAGCGGTTAGGACGAGATAATCTACGAACAGTAGTCCCTGCAAATAAGTGGCAATTTAGCTCTGATGGTAAACAAATTGCAGGTGATTTTGAACCGGGTGTTTACGAGCTAGTTTATCCTACTCAAGATCCTATTGTGGTTGGCTTAGGTTTAGCGATTATTCGTGATACAGCAGCGTATATAAAAGACAAACAAAGCCCTTATCTAGTGCCAAAAACAATTGCTTTTGGGGTTTCTCAGACGGGGCGTTTTTTAAGGCATTTTCTTTATCAAGGCTTTAATCAAACAGAGCTTGGCTTAAAAGCATTCGATGGCATGTTCATTCATACTGCGGGCGCTGGCCGAGGTAGCTTTAACCACCGATTTGCACAGCCATCTCGTGATGCTCATCGGATGTCAGCCTTTTTCTATCCAACCGATATATTCCCATTTACCAGTGCCCGAATTCGCAACGATATTACCAATAAAAAAATAGGTTTATTAAAGCGCAATGGCGAGGACTTTTATCCTAAAATTTTCTACACCAATACAGGTTATGAATATTGGGGGCGAGCAGCAGGATTAATTCATAGTCATGATGTTTATGATGTAACGCCTTTTGCTAATGAACGAATTTATCATATTGCATCGGCTCAGCATTACGTTGAACCTAAAAATAATATCAGAGCTGTCAATGAAGCTAAGGGCTTATTTACAGGCAATCCTCTGGATTTTAAATTGCATTTACGGGCACTTCTTTCGCATTTAACCAATTGGGTTGTTGCTGATAAAACACCACCTAAGAGTGCTTACCCTAAGTATGCAGATCAAACATTAACTAATTTTTCCCATTTTCAACTACCACTATGGTTAGAAATTGAAAAACCATTTAAACCTCATACTGCTTATGAAGTCGATTATGGAGATAAGTGGCAGCAAGGTATCATTACCAACCAGCCACCTATGATGTTAGCTGAAATTATTCCGCCAGTACCAAAAGTTGATAATAATGGTCATGAAGTTAGTGGTATTAAGCATCCATTAATACGTGCCCCAATAGCCACTTTCATGCCTTGGACCTTACGTTACAATAAGTTTGCAAGTAATGAGCTTGCTGATTTTCAAGGCGGGATGAAAAAGTGGAAGAAAGACCGAATACTATCTCGTTACGCAAGCAAAAAATCATACTTAAACCATTTGAATAAAATGAGCTTAAAAGCATTGGCTGAAGGCTGGATCTTGGCACGTGATGTTAGTCGTATTCAACAGCAGGGGCGTTGGCTGTGGGATTGGAGTATGGATCAACCCGAGCCGCTATATCCACCATTAAAGCAACCGTCTGAAGAAGACGAGTAGTATTTGTAAGGATTTAATATGAATGTAGATAAAGCTAAAAAACGCATTGCAAAACAGGTTAAGAAGGGTTTTAAAGGTTACCCACAAATATCGATAGAATACTTTGGTGAAAGTGCTGATTGTGCAACTGCCGTATCGGTACAGTTTGTTTTGGAGGAAGGGGCCGAAGTTCAAACAGAGCGGTTCAACAGTAAAACTGATGCAAGAGAATGTGAAGTTATTCAAACCGCTTTAGTTAAAATAATTGACCGCGCTAATGTCAGTTCGGTAATCGAAACGACAGGTGTTTCGATTATATAGATATTTAATAAGATCTATTTTTTTATCATTATCCAAGTATTAGCGTAATCGGGTAAATGCTTATTGGCCTGATGGTAATCGCTCCAACCATAATAACTATCGACCAAAAAATCTAGCTGGAACAGGTTGTTGTCAAAAGCACCGCCTGTATCCGCTAGTATGCCCATTTGACTCACTGAATCAGCGCCTTGTTGATAGTTAATCATGATCAGCTTACCTAGGCCTAATTGTGCTACGTTACCGGCAAAGGTTACATGTGGTTTGACTGCTATTTTATTCTCAATGGTTTTGCCATAGCCCATGATCGAGGGAACTTCGGCAAAGTACCAATAGCGTGCTTGCTCGGTTTTACCAATCGAATAATCATAACTAATGCCATTGTTACGATGCACATTAAAATAACGAGTTTGGCCATCAATCGTAAGCACGCCAGTGCCTTGTAAAAGCACATCGTGCAAACTCTCTTCAGTTATCCAAACCAAAGGTTTAGCTAAATCTTTTGCATCAAGAGCGCCATCAATAACTTGCTGACGGGTATATTTAAACCTGGTTAAAGAGTGCTTTTGCAATTCGGCTTGCTCTAAGGTTAAGTTCTTTTCATCCACAGGCAGGGCGTATAGTGCTTGGTTAAATTCAGCTGTTTTTACAGCACTTGCCTCTAGCAATTTAGTGTAATATTTAGTGATAAAAAGCTGCTCTGCAGGAATATTATTTAGCAGCCTGTTTTTAATGTCGTTTGTACTTGCTTTAGCAATAGAATCGGCAGTATTTTTATCTGGGTACCAACGATAAAAGTCAAAGTTCTTCTTTAAAAAGGCACTGCTATGCAAACGGCTTGGTTGCTTAGCGCGGACATCTGTAACATAAGTTTGGCAAATGAATTTTAGCGTGTCAGCTACCTTGTCTAAGGTAATGTCCGCACTAATTACTTGACCTGAATGTACAGCGTAATTATCTGTTTCTTTGTTGTTGGCAAAATAGGTTTGTGTGTTGCTAGCAACAGTACAAAGGTCGCTGGTTTTAAACAACTTTACTTGGCCTATATTTGGCATTGGCTCTAAAACAAACTCGCCGTTATTTGCAGAAGCAAAAAAATTGATGCTCGCAAGCATCAATATAATAAGTTTTGACTGTATTTTCATAGTAATTTACTTGCTAGCAATTATTGATTTAAGATTTCTTGATAAACTCGGTTAGCTTGTTGATGCTCACCTCTTAGCTCTAATAACTGGGCGTAGCTTTGCATATCATCTGCATCTTGTTGAATTTTTAATAAGCTAATAAAAGCCTTTTGCGCTTTATCAAAGTCTTTGGCACTAACGCTAAGGTTGGCTAATGCACTTAACCATAAAGCATTGTCAGGTTGTTTCAATAATATTTTTTGAATTTTAGCGACCATATGACTAGGCTGCGTAATATTGAGTTTACTCAAAGCTCTAATGAAGGTTGGCGATGCATCTTTCTTAATGAGAGGAAGTACTAGATCATCGAGTCTATCGGATAAACCATTAGCACTTAAACACTCGGCATAAGCAAGAACAATACCTTCGCTTTGTTTTTCTTTACGGCTTAAGCCTTTATAGTAAGCAGCTACCGCTTCTATACTTTCTTTTTTACTAAGCTGGCTAAAATGACCAACACTGGCTTTTACTTCCCAATTAGTAATGTCATCGCTATTAACGCTCTTGTCTTTTTTCACTTGTTTGATCAGCTCTATAGCTTTTTCAAAACGTTTTTCATGTAAGCAAACTTCAATATCTAAACCTAATAAACGACCATCATGGCCAATAAGTGTATGGTTTTTATCTAAAATTTCACGAGCCTTAATGAATTGCTTATCATCTAAGTTTAAGCGCGCAGCAACAAGAAGTGTTTCAAAGCTGAAATTCTCCTGTGCCTTAGGGTGTTCACTTAAAAACTTTAAGTAGTTTTCAGTATTTGCTGATAAACCTTGTTTATGGCTGGCACTCGCAGCGACTAACCAAGCGCTATTTGCCAATTCTGATGTTTGTGCACACTTAGCCATTAATTGTTCTGCTTGTTTGTAATCTTCAAGCAGATAAGCGCCTAAGCCCTTTTGAAATTGTTGTTTTGCTTTGGCTTTACTCGTAAATGCCATTTTACGCCAAGTTTTCGAGCTAAATTTAAAGCCAAGACGAATTCCCCAATAAAGGAATACAAATATGAAAGTCGCTATGGTTAAAAAGACTAAAGCTGTTACTACTGTTAACTCATAAGCAACGTCACCCATAGAGATGATAATGTAGCCTTTTTGGCCTATCAGAAATGGCGCCGCAGCGAGTAATGATAAAAATAAAACAACCGTTAAGATAATGCGGATCATGCTTTAGTCTCCGCTGGTTTTACTTCCTCTTGTTGCTGCTTAGGCTCAGTTTTTTTAGATGGTTTTATCGTCGACATTTTCTTTTTAGGAGCTGCCGGCTCTTTATCTAATATAGCGCGCAGTGCTTGTTGCGAGCTTAGCGTTTGTGGGTAGTCGACATTAACAGCCATGCCTTTAAGCTCTGCAAGTCGAGCATTAAACTGCTGAGTTTGTTGTGCTGTCATATCAAAGTACAAGCTTAACCACTGCTGAATATTAGTAATTGAAGCTTTGTATAGTTCGCTATCTCTGTTACTGGCAGCCCACTGTACTTGTTGTATTTTTAAATCTAAATTGTGGTAAAGATTTTGCTGAAATTTTGGCTCCATTAATGGCTCAACATTTCCGGTACGGCGGCGCACCGTGATGAATTGTTCTTTAAGTCTGGTCCATGTTTTCGCTAAGTTAGCTTGCCAATCATTTATGTCATTAGATAATGCAGTACTCTCTTGTATTTCGACGACTTCAGGCAGAGAAACCTCGACAATTGGTAGGCTTTTAATTTGTTTAGCTAAGCCCATAAACGTCATGATGATTTCATCCGTTTTCAATGGTGCTAATAATTTCAGCTGTTCGATGTCGTTATGTAATGACTGACGAACTGGCATTAACCTTGGATCTTTTAAATCGGCTAGGCGACGATCCGCATCTTGCATTAATGAGATCGCCGTTTTAGTATCTTTCTCTAACCATAAAACTCGGCCAGCCATACGCACTAAATACTCAGCTTCGGTGACTTGCCAGTTATTTGGTTGACGCTCTAAAATTAGTGTTATTTCTTGTTCTAGCTCGGCAATGCGGCTGCCGCTGCGTTTTTCAACTTCAGCAATCATTTGACTAGCTTGCTGCTGAGATTGGGTTTGTAAGCTACTAATCTGCTTTTGTAAGTGGCGGTCTAATTGCTCGATATTTGCTTGAATTTTACTATCAACTGTTTTTGCATATTCGGCATCAAGTTGAAGTTGCCACCAATAATGACCGCCAACACCTGCGCCAGCAGTTAAAGCCAGTAAAACCGCAAAAACAGCTGTCTTGGATAGCTTTTGTTTGCCGTTAGAATTTGTGCTGTCGCTTCTGCTTGTGCTGGTCTTTTTAGGTTTAGACGGGGCAGCTGGTTTTGTACTACTAGTTTTGCTAGCCGATGCCGTGGTTTTATCTTTACTACCAAGTTTCGCTTGCGCCGCTATTTTAGTTGCTTGTGCAGCAGTGATTTTAGGCTGAGCTGTGCTGGACTGAGTACTATTTTTTTCGGAAGTTTTTGCCGATTCAGCAGCTTTACTGGCAACTTTATCTATATCATTACTGGCTTTTTTATTGTCTTTATCGGTCATAATCCACTTCCATTGACCAGGCTGAATTTGTAATTGCCTGATATATTTTAAAATTGTTTGCCCCTTGGGCATTAATTACATTTTCTAGCCCTAACGCTCTGGCGTTAGTTTCAATACGAGCGCTTGCAACTATCCATAAACACTGTTTTAGCCATTTGTGCTGCTTTACGTATTGATTTAATTGCATAAGTAATTCATTGCTAGTGATCACAATACAATTAATTTGCGCTTTTCGCCATTGTTCAATTGTATGCATTTGATCTAAGTTTAGCCAACAGCGTTGATATATTTCATTATAGGCAATATTGGCCCCACGAAGTTCCAATTGCTGTTTTAAATATTCACGCCCGCCATTGCCTCGCACTATAAGTATAGGCATATCTGCAACGTTACTAAGCTCAATTAAATTTAATAAGCCTTCACTGGTGTGTTCTTGTGGCACTATCACCTGATCTATGTCTGCTAAATGTAATGCATTTTTAGTGGCATCTCCCACTGCAATAACTTGCTTAACTTGGCGTAAATCATCTCTGGATATTACAGAAAGTGCGTACTCAACGGCTGCTTGGCTGATGAATATTATAGTATGAATGTTGCTAACTTGCTGTTTTAAAAGAGAATGGTCTTTGCCTGATTGATAGGCGAATAAAGGGGTGATCACAATGTTATTAGCCAAAGGGGTTAAGTCTTTGGCTAATTTTTGTGACTTTTCTAATGGTCTGGTAAGTAAAATATTTAAATTATTTTTGCTCATATACCTGTTTTAAAATGTCGTTAGCACCTAAATCTAAAAGTTGCTGTGCAAGCACAGTACCTAATGCTTCAGTGTCACTGGCTAAGTTACCAGAAATTTCGCTATGTAAAATAGTGCTGCCATCAATGGCGCCAACTAAACCACGAATATGAAGTTGTTCGTTATTGATAACAGCATAGCTGCCAATAGGTACCTGACAACCACCTTCAAGTGCACGATTCATTGCGCGTTCAGCTAATACTCGCACACGAGTTTCTTTATGCTCAAGTGGTGCTAGTAAAGATTTAATACGCTCATCATCAATACGGCACTCAATACCAACCGCACCTTGACCATTTGCTGGTAGCATAACTTCCGGTGCAATAAACTCACGAATACGCTCTGGCATTTCTAAGCGAATTAAACCTGCTGCGGCAAGAATAATTGCGTCGTATTGACCGTCATCTAATTTTGCTAAACGAGTATTTACATTACCACGTAAATCACGGATATCTAGATCTGGACGTAACGCTTTGATTTGACATTGACGGCGTAAACTCGATGTACCAACAACTGCGCCTTGTGGTAAGTCGGCTAGGCTAGCAATCGTATTTGATACAAATGCATCTCGAGGGTCTTCGCGCTCACAAATAACCTCTAAGCCTAAGCCTTCTGGAAATTCTACTGGCACATCTTTCATAGAATGAACGGCAATATCAGCTCGACCTTCAAGCATAGCAACTTCTAATTCTTTAACGAATAAACCTTTACCGCCAACTTTTGACAATGGCGAATCAAGAATAATGTCGCCTTTTGTTACCATAGGGACTAGCTCAACTGTTAAGCTAGGATGAAACTTTTCAAGTTCAGCTTTAACAAATTCAGCTTGCCATAATGCTAGGGCACTTTTTCGAGTTGCTATTTTTAAGGTTTGTTCTGTCATGTTATTCTCGTTTTCAATTTTTCAATTTTTCAATTTTTCAATTTTTAAGTCGTAATTTACTCTTTAGACTAAGCTTATGGAAAAAGTATTATGCGCTTAACGTCAGTTCTTCACCAGCTTGTTTACTTACCGCTTTGGATATAAACAGCCAAAATTCGTCAGTGCCACGCTTATCTGTCCACTGCTCATTCTCATAAGCGAAATGGTGACCATTAAATTTTGTCGCCACCCAAATTTCATGTAAAGGTGCTTGCTTATTAATAATGATTTTAGTGCCATTAAGAAATGTTAAAGTTAATAAGCCGCTAGTACTTTCAAAATCAATGTCTACACCACAATCTTCAATTGCTTCTTCAACCGCTAATAATAGGTCTTCTGCTATTTGGTCGTATTGACTGTCGTTCATTTTTTAGCCTTTTCATCTGGCATTTATTAAAGAATGGTTATTTCTTGTAATAAATGGCTGTAACAACTTGGTATTTATAGTTCTGCATGCGATTATAAAGCTACTAGCCATTTAATGCGATCAATAAAATGCTTAATAAAAAACTGTTACTTGTTGTATTATCTACACTGCTTTGCTCAATTGTTGGCTGCGGGCAAAAAGGGCCGCTTTATGAAGAGCCTTCAGCGCCAGAAAATCAAGAAAAATCAAGCCCTCAACAGGCAGATGAAAAAAGTATAGAACAATAATTATCAGGCTTAACCTTTAGAAGTTAAATCGTAAAATATCAGGAACCCGCAGTGGATTTTTTTAACCGTAACAATGAATCATTATTTGCTGAGCAATGTTCAGTAACCGAATTGGCAAAATTATATGGTACGCCATTATATATATATTCAAGGGCGACTATTGAGCGTCATTGGCATGCATTTAACGATGCAGCAAAAGATAGAAAACATTTGATTTGTTATGCAGTAAAGGCAAGTTCAAATATTGCTATTTTAAATGTTATGGCACGCCTTGGTTCTGGATTTGATATTGTTTCAAAAGGTGAGTTAGCGCGAGTAATTAAAGCCGGTGGCGATCCTAAAAAAGTAGTGTTTTCTGGTGTAGGAAAAACAGCCGATGAAATTCAGTACGCACTTGAGCATGAAATTAAATGTTTTAATGTTGAGTCTGAAGCCGAATTAACACGTATTAATGATGTTGCTAAAAGTCTTGGTAAACAAGCGCCAATTTCAATGCGGGTTAACCCCGATGTTGATGCCGGAACACATCCTTATATCTCAACTGGTTTAAAAGATAATAAATTTGGTATTCCAATAGATAATGCAGTAAGCATATATAAAAAAGCAGCCGCTATGTCTAACTTAGTTGTTAAAGGCGTGGATTGTCATATTGGTTCACAACTTACCGAAGTTAAACCCTTTTTAGATGCGTTAGATCGAGTGTTAATCCTTGTCGATGCCTTAAAAGCTGAAGGTATTGTACTGAGTCATCTTGATGTTGGTGGTGGTTTAGGTGTGCCGTATCAAGGGGAAGAGCCGCCACACCCAAGTGAATATGCGAAAGCTATTGCAGATAAAATGCAAGGTTACGATCTTGAATTAATATACGAACCAGGTCGCGCCATTATGGCCAATGCGGGTATTCTAGTAACCGAAGTTGAATTCTTAAAAGCTAACGAAGATAAGCATTTTGCTATTGTTGATGCAGCAATGAATGACTTAATTCGTCCCGCTCTTTATCAAGCTTGGCAAAATATTGTGCCGGTAGAAATTAATCATGATGCACCTACTCGTAACTTTGATGTTGTGGGTCCTGTTTGTGAAACTGGCGACTTTTTAGGTAAAGATCGTGAACTTGCAATTGCAGCCGGCGATTTACTAGCTGTGCGCAGTGCTGGTGCTTATGGCTTTACCATGAGTTCAAATTATAATTCACGGCCACGAGTGGCTGAAGTTATGGTTGATGGTGAGCAATCTCACTTAATTCGTCAGCGTGAAAGTCTTGAGTCATTATGGCAAGGCGAAGCTGTTTTACCATAACGCTTACAAAATTAATAACAATGCCACTAAATTAGAAGTACAGCTATGTTAATGAACTTTTCTAAAATGCACGGTTTGGGTAATGACTTTTTAGTCTTAGACAATGTTACCCAAAACATTTTTTTATCTAATGAGCAGATCCGCAAACTCGCGGACCGCAACTTTGGCGTGGGCTTTGATCAGCTATTGGTGGTTGAGCCACCTTATGATCCGGACTTAGACTTTCATTATCGAATTTACAATGCCGATGGCAGTGAAGTAATGCAATGTGGCAATGGCGCTCGTTGTTTTGCTCGTTTTGTGAAGATGAAAGGTTTAACCAATAAAAATAAAATTAAGGTATCAACGGGTGCAGGCAAAATGACTTTGCACATTGAACGTGATGAACAAATTACCGTGACTATGCCTGTGCCACAATTTGAGCCAAATAAAATTCCATTTACCGCGCAAAAGCAAGAAGGTACTTACATTCTTCGTACTGAAGAGCAAACTGTGCTTTGTGGTACGGTATCTATGGGCAACCCTCATTGCGTGTTAACCGTAGATTCGGCAGTTGAAGCACCAGTTGCAGCTCTTGGTAAATTACTAGCAACGCATGAACGTTTTCCTGAAGGTGCTAATGTTGGCTTTATGGAAGTTGTTTCACCTAAATATATAAAATTACGCGTATATGAACGCGGTGCTTCAGAAACGCTTGCTTGTGGAAGTGGCGCTTGTGGTGCTGTTGTCATTGGTATTATGCAGAAAAAATTAGCCAATAACGTTACCGTTGAATTACCAGGCGGAAAATTAAAAATTTATTGGAAAGGCCCAGGGAACCCAGTAAAAATGACTGGTCCTGCAGAACATGTTTTTGATGGACAAATACACTTATGATCGATGATAAAAACCTTGAAGTAGAAGTTGATGAAATGAGCTTGTTAAATGATGAGCTAGTAATTACTTACTTACAAGACAACCCTAATTTTTTCAATAATCACCCTAAGTTATTAACCTCGCTGCGTTTAGCGGATAGTAATCGTGGTGTGGTATCTCTAGTTGAGCGTCAGCAACAAGTACAACGTCAAAAGACACAGTTACTTGAAGAAGAAATAACTCAGTTACTGTCGGTTGCTAGCTACAATGAACAGTTATTTACGGTTTATAATGACTTGTACTTAAACCTAATTGAAAGTCCTGATTTATCTCACTTTTTAACGTGTTTAAGTGATACTACAACTCAACTTTTAAATCTTGCATCATTCAAGCTTTATTTAACAAACAAAGACTTTGAAATTGGCCATGAGTCAATTGTTAAAGGCGACTGTAGCGACATTATTAGTAAACGTTTTGAAAAAAACGATTACTATTTTGGTCGTATTCAGCAGTCTGAAAAAGACGCTATCTTTGCAGATCAAGAAGTTGGTTCAGTTGTATTAGTACAACTTAGTGAAGGTGATGAGTGCCTTGGTTTTATCGCCATTAGCTCGAATGATGCAGAGCACTTTACGCCATCTATGGATACCTTATTGCTAAACCAATTTCGCACGTTAACTGCTAAACTATTAATACAACAGTTATTAAAAATAGGCCTGTAAGGTGAAATTTTATCGAAGGATGTCATCATTTAAAGCCATAAGCTTTGACTTAGATGACACCCTTTATGATAACTTCCCAGTTATCAGTAAAGCAGAAAAAGAACTGCAACAGTTCTTAATTAGCACTGCGCCAGAATGTGCCAACCTTGGTGCTGACTTTTGGTGGCAACATCGTAACGTCTGTTTATCTAATCAACCAGAGCTGTGTCACGATGTTACTGCATTACGTTTAGCGTGCATGCAAGCGGGCATTGAACAGTTAGGTTACTCAGCCGCTGTTGCTAGAGATAAAGCCCAACAAGCTTTTCAATTTTTTCTTTCTCATCGCAATAACTTATCAGTACCAAAGTCGGTAACGTCTTTGCTGGATAAGTTAAAGCAGAAGTATCCGCTGGTTGCTATTTCCAATGGCAATGTCGGGATTGATGAGATTGGTATAGGTCAGTATTTTCAGCACAGCTATTTTGCTGGTGCGGGAAATTTGCAGAAACCTGAAAATGACATGTTCATCCAAGCATGCCAGCAATTAAATATTAAACCTAGTGAATTACTGCATATTGGTGATTGTACTCATGCCGATATTTACGGCGCACAATCGGCTGGTTGCCAAACCATTTGGGTAAATAATGATGAATTCGGTATTAAGAAAAAGCCTCTTAAAGTACTACCTACGGCAGAATTTGACTGCGTAGAGCAATTGGCTATCTTCCTGTAAATCACTTCCTTGTACATTTGTATGATCCAAGTTAATATCAATTAAAACAATATATTAAACATGGATGCTTATGTTAAGAATAACAATAAAATTTATACTTCTGTCATTATTAATTACTTCTCAATTTTCATTTTCCACACAATTACCCTTGAAAGCCTTTGCTGGTAGACCCGATGTGGATTCGGTTACTTTATCACCTGATGGTAAGAAAGTAGCTTCACTGGTTAATGTAGATACGCCGGATAAAACAGGCACTGTTATTAGTGTTTTCTATGTCGATTCTGGTAAACAAGATTATGTACTCTTCACTGATAACAGTAAGTTTACCTTGTTAGATTTAACGTGGGCAAATGATAATATTTTACTTGCTGATACCAAATACCCGTTTTCTCGGCAAGGCACTCCCGTGACCGAAACTCGTTTAATTAAAATTGATATAACGAGCAAAAAAATGAGTAGCGTTATACCTAGTAGCGTAATGAAAAGGCTTAAATATATTCCAAATGTTCAGAATGATGTTATAGATTATTTAGAAGGTGATGATAATCACCTGCTTTTATCTTTAAGTGGTTTTAGCCATACCGGAGAACCAACTATATTTAAGATAAATCTGGATGGAGAGGGAAAAAGCTCGGTTTATCAAGCAAATAAAAAACATTATGTTGACTGGTTAACCGACGTTCAAAATACTATCCGTATTGGGATATACAGAAATAAAGATCAATATAAAGTAATGGAACGCAAAAGTGACGAGGATGATTTAAGAGAGCTTTGGTCGTTTGATGCCTTTAGCGCTGAGGAAGCTTGGCCTTTAGGGTTTTCAGTCGACCCAAATATACTTTATGTAAGCGCGTTGCATGCAGGTAAAACAGCCGTATTCACTGTCGATTTAAAAGATCCTAAACTAGCAAAAACCTTAGTTCATCATAATGAAAGTTATGATGTGTCAACGTCTATTAGAAGATAGGTTGGTACCGGTAAAGTGATTGGTGTAGGTAATACATTCTGGGATAAAAGCTATAACAGTTTAAAAAGAAGTATAGACAAAGCTATCCCTGATTATGAAAACTATTTTTTAGGCTTTAGTAAAGATGGCAATACGTACCTAACCTTATCAACTAGCGCTACAGAGCCAGGCATATATTTGCTAGGTAACAGAGCTAAAAAATCACTTAATCCAGTGGCTTATCGTTATAATACATTAACCCCTGATGTCTTAAGTGCTAAACAACGGATCAGTTATGACGCTCGAGATGGTCTAACTATAGAGGGTTACTTAACATTACCTAAAACAGGTGAAGGTAAAAATTTACCTACAATTATTTTTCCTCATGGTGGTCCAATTAGCTTTGAAGGTTCAGGCTTCGATTACTGGAGCCAATTTTTTGCACCTCGTGGATATGCTGTGCTACAAATGGATTTTAGAGGCTCGTCTGGTTATGGCTTTGATTTTATGCAACAAGGAATAGCTAGTTGGGGACAATCGATGCAAGATGATGTTGAAGATGGCACTCGCTGGTTAATATCTCAAGGTGTTGCTGACCCAGATAAAATTTGTATATTAGGTGCAAGTTACGGTGGATACGCTGCATTAATGGGGGCGATTAAAACACCAGACCTCTATCAATGTGCAGTGAGTTTTGCTGGTGTTTCAGATGTGGAGTTTTTAGTTAAATCAAAACGACGATTCACTAATTACGATATTGTTAAAAAACAAATTGGTGATGACTTTGATTTACTGAAAGCTAATTCTCCATTAACGCATGCTGAAAAAATTAAGATTCCTGTATTGCTCATGCATGGTGCAAAAGATCGTGTGGTTAGAGTTCAACATAGTGATGATATGTATGACGAATTAAAGCGAGCAAAAAAACAAGTAACCTACATCGAACTTGATAAAGGCGATCATTACTTAAGTAATGCCAATGATCGTTTAAAAGTTTTTCAAGCGATGGAAGAATTTTTAGCTGAGCAGTTGTTATAAAAACAAAGTAAGGCGGGGGGGATCTGTCTTTTTTAAATGTGTTTCTGTCGAATTAACTTTGCACTTAAAAGTAATTAAGGCTATATACATAGCAAACAAAATTAAACTTGGGAAAAGTATGAAACAACTAATAATAAAAACATTATTGCTTTGCTTTATATCGGTATCAGCTCACGCTAGTGAAGATGATCATAGCCGTAGCTTAGAAATTGATCACAAGGTAGTGACAAAACATAAAACCAAAGTAAATGGCAAAAAGTTTTCATACACCGCTACCGCTGGTACGCAGCCAGTGTGGAATGAGAAAGACGAAGCAGTTGCTGCATTACACTATACCTATTACACCCGTGATGATGTTAAAGACAGAGCGTCACGCCCACTGTTAATCTCATTTAATGGTGGTCCTGGTTCAGCTTCTGTTTGGATGCATATAGCTTATACTGGTCCGCGAGTATTGAATGTTGATAGCGAAGGTTATCCATTGCAGCCTTATGGCGTAAAAACTAACGACTACTCGGTATTAGATACTGCCGATATTGTTTTTGTAAACCCGGTTAATACTGGCTATTCAAGAGTATTAGCCAATAAAGAAGGTAAGTTACCAAGCAAAGAAGAGCAGAAAAAAATGTTCTTTGGGGTAAATGCCGATGTTAAGTATTTAGCCGAGTGGCTTAATACCTTTGTTACTCGTAATAACCGCTGGCGTTCACCTAAATTTTTAATTGGTGAAAGCTATGGTACAACACGTGTTTCTGGTTTGGCCTTAGAATTACAAGACCGTCAATGGATGTATTTAAATGGCGTGGTTTTAGTGTCCCCTACGGATATTGGTATTGAACGTAAAGGCCCAGTAAAAGCCGCCAACCGTTTACCTTACTTTGCTGCAGCTGCGTGGTACCACAAAGCACTAGGCGCTGATTTACAAGGGAAAGACTTAGCTGATATTTTACCGGAAGTAGAGCAATTTACTATTAATGAATATCTACCCGCACTGGCGATGGGCGGCTTTATTGCTGCAGAGAAAAAACAACGAATTGCCGAGCAAGTTGCTAAATACTCTGGCTTAGCGGTTGAGCAAGTTTTAAAGTCTAACCTTGATGTCGACACACGCTATTTTTGGAAAGAGCTACTGCGCGAGCGCGGCCAAACGATTGGTCGTTTAGACTCTAGATATTTAGGCATAGATAAAAAAGATGTTGGTAGTCGTCCTGACTTTTCAGCTGAATTGTCTTCATGGTTGCACTCGTTTACTCCAGCAATTAATTACTACATGAGTGAAGAGTTAAACTATAAAACCGACATGAAATATAACATGTTTGGCAATGTTCACCCGTGGGATCGTACCAACAACACGACTGGCTATAACTTAGGTAAAGCGATGAATGAAAATCCGTATTTGAATGTAATGGTTCAGGCGGGTTATTTTGATGGTGCAACCAATTACTTTGATGCCAAATATACCATGTGGCAACTTGATCCAAGCAGCAAGATGAAACAGCGCTTAAGCTTTAAAGGTTATCGTAGTGGGCATATGATGTATCTTCGTCAAGAAGATCTAAAGCAATCTAATGACGACTTACGCGAGTTCATTAAAGCAAGCTTGCCAGCCAAAGACCAACCAGCTAAATACTAGAATCCTGAAAAACAAGAGGGTCAGATCAACTTGATACTTATCTTAAATTAAGTTCAAGTTGATCTGACCCTCTTGATTTATTTTTAACTGTTGTTACATACAGTGTTGTGATAACTTGTTATACTCAACAAAATTAATACCTATGAACCTGCCAAATATAAGAAATTACTATGGATGTATCTGATTTACTCGATTCTTTAAACGATAAACAACGAGAAGCTGTCGCTGCTCCTGCGCAAAATATGTTAATACTTGCGGGTGCCGGTAGTGGTAAAACTCGAGTTTTAGTGCATCGAATTGCATGGCTTGCGCAAGTAGAGCAAATATCTCCGCACAGTATTTTAGCGGTGACCTTCACCAATAAAGCTGCAAAAGAAATGCGTGGCAGGGTTGAAGAGGCCATAGGTGGTAATACTCATGGTATGTGGATTGGTACTTTCCATGGTTTAGCGCATCGCCTGTTGCGTATGCATTTTAAAGAAGCTAATTTGCCACAAGAATTTCAAGTTCTTGATTCAGATGATCAACTGCGTCTGTTAAAACGAATCGTTAAAACATTACAGCTTGATGAAAAAAAATGGCCTGCGAAGCAGGCGATGTATTACATCAACGGTAAAAAAGATGAAGGTTTACGCCCTCAGCATATTGATACCCAGTTTGATCCAACCGAACAAACTTTCGTAAAAATTTATCAAACCTATCAAGATACTTGTGATCGTGCTGGTCTAGTAGATTTTGCTGAGCTGTTATTACGTGCGCATGAGTTATGGCTAAATAACCCGGTTTTACTTGAGCACTATCAACGCCGCTTTAGTCGCATACTTGTGGACGAATTCCAAGATACGAATGCCATTCAGTACGCTTGGCTAAGTATTCTTGGCCAAAAACATGGCAATGTGATGATTGTTGGTGATGATGATCAATCTATCTATGGCTGGCGTGGTGCGAAGATTGAAAATATTCAACGTTTTGTTAAAGACTTTGATGCCCACACTATTCGTCTTGAACAAAACTACCGCTCGACTGGTAATATTCTAAATTCTGCTAATGCGTTAATTGATAATAACAGTAATCGCTTAGGTAAAGATTTATGGACCGACGATAAAGACGGTGAAAAAATCTCGCTTTATACCGCTTTTAATGAAATTGACGAAGCGCGTTTTATTTCTGGTCGCATTAAACAATGGTTAGAAGATGGCAATAGTTTAGATGATGTCGCTTTATTGTATCGCAGTAATGCGCAATCTCGTTTACTGGAAGAGGCGTTATTACAAGCCAATTTGCCTTACCGAATTTATGGCGGCTTACGCTTCTTCGAGCGCCAAGAAATCAAAGATGCTCTTGGCTATTTAAGGATTATTAATAACCGTAATGATGATGCGGCATTTGAACGTGTTATCAATACACCTGCGCGTGGTATTGGTAATCAAAGTTTAGCCAATGTTCGTGATTGTGCGCGTAGCCAAGGCTTTACTATGTGGGATGCTTGTATGCATCTGATCAATAATAATGAATTAACGGGGCGCAGTGCTAAAACCATAAAGGCCTTTGTTGAGTTAATCATTCAACTTGAAGACGATACCACTAATTTAAACTTAGACGAGCAAGCAAACCATGTGATCCAACACAGTGGTTTAAAAGCTATGTATCAAGCTGAAAAGGGTGAACGTGCAGCAGCAAGAATTGAAAACTTAAATGAGCTGGTTAATGCTTGTTCTACTTATGAAGTAGACCCTGAAGTTGCAGAAGAGATGACGCCACTCACTGCATTTTTAACCCATGCGTCATTAGAAGCCGGTGAGTCGCAAGCGGATGAATATGAAGCTGCTGTGCAATTAATGACACTGCATTCGGCCAAAGGCTTAGAGTTTCCATTAGTGTTTATCGTTGGCATGGAAGAGGGCATGTTCCCGTCGCAACAATCTGCGGAAGACTTGGTTCGTTTAGAAGAAGAGCGCCGTTTATGTTATGTAGGCATGACACGAGCGATGCAAAAACTCTATCTGACTCATGCTGAATCACGCCGGCTTTATGGGCAAGAAAAATATCATCGACAAAGTCGTTTCTTAAAAGAAATCCCCGACAAATTTGTCGATGAAGTGCGGATGAAAAATCAAGCGGTAAAACCAAAAACAACTGGTCGTTTTAGTAATACCATTACTATGGAAACGTTCGAGAATACTGGCTTTAAACTTGGTCAAAGAGTCAGTCATAGTAAATTTGGTGAAGGTACGGTATTAAACTTTGAAGGCACTGGCGCACAAAGCCGTATCCAAGTTAATTTTGAAGGGACAGGGAGTAAGTGGCTCGTTGTTGCTTATGCTAGATTAGAAGCTATCTAATTAGCTAACGATCGGTAGTTATAATAAAAATGCCACAATAATTATTGTGGCATTTTTTACTTAGTTAAGTTTTAACTTATCTCTTAGAACTTATAGCTAGCTCTAAAATAAGCAAACTGTCCTTGGCCACTATGTACATTTACGGCAAAGCCCATAAAATCATGGTAGGCAAAAGGAGGCTCTTCATCAAGTAGGTTTGTTGCACCTAAAGTAAATACTGTGTTTTCTAAACCGTAGTAATTTACTGCAGCATCAACCGTTACAAATGCATCTAGAGATGATACACCTGGTCCCTGTACTGATGCATCTTGCTTAAACTCATCAATGTAGTTAACTGATGCATTCGCGCCAATATCTCCACCGCCACTAATCCAATCAACAGCAGCTGTCCAACGAAACTCCGGCTGTTCAAAATCACCGGCTTCAGTATCAATACGTTGACCGCCATTTCCATCAGGGCGTTTGTCTTCATATTCAAGCACGTAGTTAAGAACATAAGACAGCTTAAATTCTCCCATACCAGTCTCTAGATTCCAGCGTAAGTCAACATCTAAGCCGGAAGTATCTAAGTCACCTATGTTTTGAAATGAATCAAATACTTGCACAACCTCTCCAGGGTCACCTGGTAATGTTGATGGCAAGCGTTCAACTACAGTTGGATCAGCACCAAAATTGCTAAATACGAATTGAGTATCAGAGTCAATGATATCTTCGATTTCATAACTGTAGTAGTCAACTGTAAAGCTTAAATCGTCTGTAATATTATAAATTACGCCGACATTGTAACTAGTTGACTCTTCTGCACCTAAATCAGGGTTACCTTCAAACACTGCAGTGTACTCTTGTGGCTCACAAGCTTTATTAATATTACCAACTGCATCACAACGCACTGTATCTACAAGTGTTGGTGATTCATCTGTACGTCCTAAACCTAATTGATGCAATGATGGTGCTCTAAAAGCGGTACCATAAGAGCCACGTAAACTCAGACTATCGGTAGGTGCCCATAAGAATGAAACCTTAGGATCGGTAGTGGTACCAAAATCGCTATAATCTTCATGACGAATAGCTACTTGAACTTCTAAAGAGTCTAATACTGGGATTGCGACCTCAGCAAAAATTGCAGTATTATCTCTGCTACCATTCGCTTGGGTTGCTTCGGTACCAAATACATTGCCTCTTAAGAATTGGTCATCTGGATTATCGCTAATAGATTCTTCACGATACTCGGCACCAACACCTATCATCAAATCACCGGCAGGCATGCTAAATACTGGACCTGATATTTTTGCGTCTAGAGTTTTATTGGTTGATTTACCAACACGGGTTGTCGTTGTTTCAATAAAAGCTAATGACTCCGCTGAGTTGGCAGAAGGTTCAAACGGGTTCCATAGCTCACTATCGATGGCTTGTTGAACACGTTCAGAATTAGGGTAACCATCTACCCCCATCTCTACGGATTCACTTTTAATGTAACTATAAGCTGCTTCCCAATTCCATTCGCCAATATCACCACGTAAGCCTGTGATAACTCGGTAATAATCAGTATCAACTTCTTTTTTTCGATTACCAATATCAACCATACGGCGGCGCATAGTTAAGTCTTGTTGATAAAATATACTAGTTGGGTCATCTGCTAAAGGGTGATTTGCATTGGTGCCGCTCATAAACAATTCATTGAAACTTGGGCTACCTGCACCACGGATCATAGTTTTGGCATTTTGGCCGTTCAACTCGGTAAAAAATTCAATGTTGTCATTGATTTCGTACTTGCCCATGTAGTTATAACTGAAACGTTCTGTTTGTGGCACCATAGACATATGTGGTGCGTAATCATAACGACATAAATCGCCAACAATATCTTCAGCAGGACATACATCATTACCAAAAGTATCAGGAACACGTATAGTTGAATCTGACGCTAAGGCAATAGTACCTGGTATACCTGCAGAGCTTCTGAAGTCGGTAGCAGATGGATCGTTTGGTCTTTTTGCTGACTGATTTGCCGACTCGGAATAATCTCTATCAGAATAGAGAATTTCATCACGGTTGAAGTAATCTAAAACAAAAGTGTGACTCGTTGTATCAGTGCTATTACCCCACACTAAGCTAATATTCTCTTCTTGACCACCACCATCAGCGGTATCACCGATTTTAGCGCTAATCTCAACACCTTCAATATCATCTCTTAAGATAATATTGATAACACCAGCAATAGCGTCAGAACCATAGGTTGCAGAAGCGCCATCTTTAAGGATGTCGACTCTTTTGATCGCGGCAAGTGGAATATTATTGATGTCTACAAACGCTGTATCGATACCTTTAGCAAAAGGACTGACTGAAACTCTACGCCCATTTACTAGTATTAAAGTAGAGTCGGCACCCAAACCACGCAATGAAACACTAGAACCACCATTGGCTGTATCATCACTGCTATTGGCCTGGGTAGAGAATGTTCCTTGCCCAGCAATAGGTAATTTAGCAAATAAGCTGATTAAATCAGTTACACCTGATTTTTTAATATCATCGGATGAAATACTTGTAAGTGGTGACGGCCCTTCCATATCGGTACGCTTGATATGAGAGCCTGTAACTTCGATACGCTCAATATTTTCTTCCTCCTCAGCACTGATAGCTGAAAAACTTTGTGAGGCGAAAACTAGTGCAGAAGTATAGGTTAGAATTGATAAATTCAATTTTGATAGTTTAAACATTATCCCTGATCCTTGTTATTTTATCTTTATAAACAGAATTACTAACTTTATTCATTAAGGTTAGAAAATTAATTCGTGCAACAAATTTTTAACAAAAATCTCGGTGAAATGATACAAAAAAATCAAATTAAGGCAAAAAAATGCCTAAAAACCGTAAATAATGATCTTTTTATTTATTCTTAATAACCTATATTTATACTCTATTTTTATGTTGTGATTGGCGTTTTAATAATGAATCTAAGCTGAAAATAACTAACGCACTCCAAATAAAAGCGAAGGTAAGCATTTTTTCAAAAGCTAATGTTTCATCGTATAAAGCGATAGCGACAACAAACATTATACTTGGCCCAATATATTGAAAAAACCCTAATGTTGTTAACGACAAACGTTTGGCTGCACCTGTAAAAAATAGTAAAGGCGCAGTCGTTACTATTCCGGCCGCAATTAAGGTCAAATTCAATGATGGTAGGTTGGCAAGCATATTACTTGTTGGGCTATCGATGAATAAGTACCAATATAATAAGCCAATTGGTAGCATCCAAGCCGATTCGATTAATAAACCAGGAACCGAATCTACAGGTACCTTTTTACGCATTAATCCATAAATGCCAAAAGTTGCTGCTAAGGAAAGTCCTAAATATGGAATTGTACCTAAGCTAATCACCTGAATAAGTACGCCCACTAAAGCAAGTGCTACTGCGACTATTTGCCATTTTCTTAAGCGCTCAGCAAAAAATATCATCCCCAACACCACATTAAACAGCGGGTTAATGAAATAACCTAGACTGGCCTCTAGTATGTGGCCATTGTTAACCGACCAGATAAACAGTAGCCAGTTTAATGCCAAAATAATCGATGTAGCTAATAACCAAAGTAAGGTTTTCGGCTTATTAATGATCTGCTGCACTTTACGCCAATTACCCATAGCAATAACCACTACAAGCAATAAGACAAAAGACCAGACGATGCGGTGAATGAGTATTTCAGGTGCAGATACATCGGCAAGTAGCTTAAAATATATAGGTGCAATGCCCCAAAGAAAATATGCGCAGACTGCATTTATCGCGCCTTTCTTGGTTTCTGGATTAGAGTTCATACGATCCTAAAAAGTTGCAGAGTTACTGCCTAGGTTGAGTTGCGGGGAGTGTAGCACATGCTTATAAAATCGTGAAAAACTATGTAATTTAATCGCTTAAAAATTATCAGTGATTATTAGTAATTAAGGCTATCGAATAGTGTATTTAATCGTTAAAATAAGCGTACTTTTCTTCATTACTGAATCGCTTTGAGCCAATTAACTGACAACAAAATTAATCCTCCTGATTTACTGCATTCTTTAAACCATCATTTTGGTTATCAGAGTTTTCGTAGTGGCCAGCAACAAGTGATTGAAAACTTGATGCAAGGACGTGATTGTTTGGTATTAATGCCTACCGGTGGCGGTAAGTCATTATGTTATCAGTTACCCGCAACATTAATGGGTGGCTTAACGATTGTAGTGTCACCATTAATCGCCTTGATGAAAGACCAGGTTGATGGCTTAACTAGGCAAGGTATTAGCGCGGCTTATATTAATTCGAGCTTAGACGGGCAAACGATTAATCAAACCATGCAACGTATTGCGCGTGGTGAAATTACAATTTTATATGTTGCTCCTGAACGACTGCTTAGCCATTATTTCCTGGAAAGCTTATCGCAATTGCACATAAGTTTTTTTGCGATAGATGAAGCGCATTGTATTTCGTCTTGGGGACATGATTTTAGGCCATCATATACTCAGCTTGGCCGATTAAAAGAATACTTTCCTTATACGCCAGTGATAGCTCTAACGGCTACTGCCGATGTAACTACTCGTAAAGACATACTGCAACAGCTTAAGTTGAATAACCCGTATGTGTTACTAGACAGCTTTGACAGGCCAAATATTCGCTACACCTTAACTGATAAATACAACGGTGAATCGCAGTTACTCGAGTACTTGAAGCAGTTTGGTGATGAAAGTGGCATTATTTATTGTAATAGCCGCTGGCAGGTGGATAAGTTAAGTGGCTTTCTAGCTTCTAAAGGCTTTAACTGTGCCGCTTATCATGCCGGTATGGAAACCGAAATTCGTAATATAGTACAAGATGGATTTACCAAAGATAATATTCGTATTGTGGTTGCCACCGTTGCCTTTGGTCTTGGTATTAATAAGCCTAATGTTCGTTTTGTGGTGCATTTTGATATGCCGAGAACGTTAGAGTCTTATTATCAAGAAACTGGCCGAGCAGGGCGAGATGGTCTGAAAGCTGAAGCACTATTTTTATATGATAGCCAAGATATCGAGCGCATTAAAAAACGCATTAGCGATAACGATAATGAACAACGAGTAAATGTGGAATTACAGCGCTTTGCTGCCATGTCAGGCTTTGCTGAAGCGCAAACTTGTCGCAGACAAGTGCTATTAAATTATTTTGCCGAATATACTCAAAGTGGCTGTGGGAACTGTGATATCTGTCTTGACCCACCAAGCCGGTACGATGCTACAGTTGATGCCCAGAAAGTATTGTCCTGTGTATTTAGAATTAAGCAACAAGGTGATATTAACCATGTTATTGATGTTTTATGCGCTAAAGAAACTGCGAAAATAAAACAGCAAGAACACGACAAAGTAAGTACCTATGGTATAGGTAAAGATCAAAATAGGGGTTATTGGTTTTCAGTTATACGGCAACTGATCCACCTTGGATTTTTACAACAAGATATTGAGCAGCAATCGGCCTTGTGTTTAACCAATGCGTCAAGGGTAGCTCTTAAAGGAGAAGAGCCTCTATTAATGGCACGTCCAAGATTACAAAACAAAGGTTACTGGCAACAAAATAAAGTGGCGGCTAGTTACGATAAAGGACTGTTTAAACAATTAAGAACATTGCGTAAAACCATTGCCGATGTAGAGGATATTGCGCCATACATAGTGTTTAATGATGCAACCTTAATTGAAATGGCACGCAATAAACCCCAAAATTCTAATGAGTTTTTAAGTGTATCAGGAGTGGGAGATACTAAGCTCGCTCGTTATGGCAAAGCGTTTATGGATCTGATCAAAGAGCACCTATAATAGCAATTGCTAGTTTAAAGGTTCTAGGTGCTTATATTTAGTCGCTAACACTATGTTTTAGCGGTTACTCTGCAACCAACACGTCACATTTAAAAAAGGCACCGTTGCCATCATCTACCGCGTTAACTAACTTAGGTAGCAGCTCCTGCATTTTCTGCATTAATGTCCACGGTGGGTTAATGACTAACATGCCTGAAGAGGTCATGCCACGCTCATCAGTATCAGCAGACAAACCCAGTTCAAAGCGCTGTATATCTTTAATACCACTTTTAATAAAACTATTCTCAAGCTTGTCTATACGGACTCTATCAACCACTGGGTACCAAATAGCGTAAGTGCCTGATGGAAATTTTTTGTGAGCTTTAGCAACGGTTCTAAATACCTTGTCGTAATCTGTTTTGATTTCATACGGTGGGTCAATTAATACAAAAGCTCGGCGTGAGATTGGCGGCACAATAGAGAGTAAACCAGCAAAACCATCTCCTTGTTTTACTTTTACGCGGCGTGATTGGCGAATATTCTCATTAAGTAATTCAAAGTCTGTTGGGTGAAGTTCAAACAACCAGGCTTTGTCTTCATCACGTAAAAAATGTTGTGCTATAACTGGTGAACCGGGATAAAAGTCTAATTTATTGGCGTCGTTATGTACTTCAATGGCCCGAAAGTATTCTCTAAGTTCAGGAAAATCATCAGCCGATAATTTGGCTATGCCATTTAAGTACTCACCTACTTTTTGTGAATGCTCAGAGTTTAAATTAAATAAACCAGCACCAGAATGAGTATCTATATAGTCAAATACTTTATCTTTTTGCCCCATATAATCAAGGATCTCTACCTGTACTATGTGTTTAAGTACATCGGCAAAATTTCCTGCATGGAACGAATGGCGGTAGCTGAGCATAAAATTTCCTAAATATGTGAGTGCTATTTAATATTGCAATATTATAGCGAGTAAGATGATAAATAACCCGTAATGATTATTTAAAAATGCTTGAAAACATTTATCTCTAGCCCTGTCTTTGATTAAAATTTGTTGATAGCAGAAAGTTCCAGCGACAAGTGCTAGCGCAAAATAATAAAACAAATTAAATTGTTGCAGCTGACCTACTTTCACCAACAACATCAAGGTGGTTAGTTGTAATAAAGCGATAATGAGTTTATCGAATTTGCCAAATACTACAGCTGTTGATTTAACACCGATAAGGATGTCATCGTCGCGGTCAACCATTGCATACATAGTATCGTAAGCTACGGTCCAAATTAAATTAGTAAAGAATAATAACCAAGCAATAAGTGGAACTTCACCTCTAAGCTCTGCAAAAGCCATGATCATTCCCCAGCTAAAGGCAGCACCTAAAACAACTTGCGGAAAGTGAGTGTAGCGTTTCATAAAAGGGTAGCTAGTTGCTAGTAACACAGCGACGACAGATAAAGAAATAGTAAACCAAGAAAGTGTTAACACTAGACCTAAAGCGATAGTGATTAGAGCCGCGAAAACAAATAACGCTTGTTTAGAAGTCATTAAGCCACTGACTAATGGCCTTTGCTCTGTTCTTTTTACCTTGCCATCGACTTTACGATCGGCCAAGTCGTTAATAACACAGCCGGCACTGCGCATAACCAAAACACCTAGTGAAAAAATTAAAATTAAGTGCCAAGGCGGAGTATGTTCATAAGCAACCCAAAGAGCCCAAAGAGTTGGCCATAGCAACAGGTATGAACCTATAGGCTTATCGAACCGGGTAATAAGTTTTATTGCGTGCCATGAAGGCATAAAAGTTGGCATCTATGATCCTAAATTTTGATTTACAACTATTCTTAAAAGTATCCAACATACGTATTCAACTATTATATGCTGAATTCGTTAACAAATATTCAAATTTAAGCAGGTTTTTTCAAGTAAAATAACCGACTATTGATTTGTACCTTATGATTGTCTACCTCTGTGGAATTTAATATTTAAATGCCTTTATTTAATACCAAAGCCTTAAAGTCGAGTGTAAAACTTGCTTGGCCTATCTCTTTGCAAAACATGCTAGTGACTATGCTCAGCATGATTGATGTCATGATGGTGAGTCATTTAGGTAATGCCTCTGTTGCTGCTGTAGGTCTTGGTAATCGTGTGCAGTTTGTCGTTTTAGTTATTGTTACGGGTCTTTCTTGGGGAGTAGGGATTCTTTCGGCTCAATATTACGGTGCGGGTAATACCCAAAAGATCAGACGCTCAATTTTAATGGGTGCCATTTTAAGTTTTGTCGGTCTGTTACCTGTTGTTATTTTATCGTTTTATTTTGCCGGTAGTGTTATCTCTTTGGGCAGTACCGATGCCGATGTAATTGCTATTGGTGAAAGTTATTTGTGGATAACTATGCCAAGCCTAATATTTGTTGGCGCAAGTATGGTTATCGAAAATGCTTTACGCAGTGTTCATCAAGTTAAATTGCTGATGTTCTTAAGTTTTTTTGCCATCTTGTTAAATATAATTTTAAATTATTGGTTAATCAATGGCGGTTTAGGCATTCCTGCACTTGATGTTGACGGTGCAGCTATTGCCACTACCGCATCAAGGGTATTACATTTAGTGCTGCTGTTTTCAGTATTAACAGTAATAAAACATAAAATAAAACCAACCCGCCGAGACGTTAAATCGTTAGTTAAATTCCAACCTTGGAAAAAATTAGTGAAGTTAGTGCTGCCGCTGATGTTTAGTTTTGGCGTTTGGTCTGTGGGAACCTTTGTGTATCAACTTATCTATGGCCGTTTGGGCACACAAGAGTTAGCTGTTATCAGTGTACTGGTTCCGGTGGAAGGTATGTTTATGTCACTATTTTTTGGCTTCGCTTCTGCGTGTTCTATTATGGTTGGCCATCGTCTTGGCGCCAATAAGTTTGATGAAGCTTGGGATGTTGGTAGAACCTTTGCCTTGTTAGCTCCTATTGTCGCGATTGGTTTAGGCGGTGTTTTATTATTAATAGAGCCGATCGTATTCATGCCTTTCAGTGATATGCCGAGTGAAACCCTAGCCATGGCATCGGAAGTATTTTTAATTATCGCCTTATGTGCTTGGATTAAGATAACCAATATGACCTTAGCTATGGGCATACTTAGAGCCGGCGGTGAAACCAAAGCTTGTTTGTATATAGACACGTTCGGTATGTGGATGGTGAGTATTCCATTAACTTTGTTAGCTGCATTTTATTTTGAGTTGCCGATGTTTTGGGTGGTATTAACGGCCTATTCTGAAGAAGTGTGTAAATTCTTCTTATTTGGCTGGAAGGTAAGCCAGAAAAGGTGGTTGAAAAACTTAACTTAATATTATTAAAGATTAAAAAATATCTATAATTTATGATGCTTATATTTTTTTGATTAAATATCATAAGCTTAACTTTTCAGTTATTTATAGTGATTTAATCATAAAAAATTCTAATTACTCACTAAAGTTAGTGTGCACTTCATTGAATAAGGAATTATTATGAAACGTTCACTTACTATTACAAGCACGTTAATCGCTTTACTATCACTCCCTGTACTTGCTGATGAACAGCATACTTATACTTTTTCTGCAGGAGATAATAGCTTAGCCACTGAATTATGTTTGGCTGCCGTAACTAATGATTTAGCAGCGACAAAAAAGAAAATTAGAAGTATCGGTTTACTAGATGGCGTTAGCTCAACCCAAAGGGTTAAGAACGCTACTCGAAATATTTCCTGTAATGATATGAACCTAATGACGTTTACTGCAGAATATGGCGCTAGTGATACCTTCGAGTATCTCAATAAAAGAGGCGTTAAAATGTACCGAATAGATACTGATGAAGTCAGAATTATTGATTTAGCTAGGCAAAAACGAGCTGCTCTTGGTGGTCATACCCTAGTGATTATTAGTAGTAAATAAGCTGGTAAACAGATAACAGGGAGTTATATATATTCCCTGTCAATTGGTTATTTATAGGCGGGTGAGCTAGGTAAAAAAACTTCAGCTACCATCAAAGGTTTGCCTTCTATGGTAAATATAGAGCGTCGACCCCAAAGGTTGTGGGTAATTGACAAGTTCAACATTGCTGCAAGCTCGCACACTCTCTGGTTGGGTTTTATCTCGGCAACTTCTAGCACTTCTCTGTGTAATTTAGGGTTGTTAAAAAGCACTTGCCCTAGAGGTTGTTCACCTAAATTGGCTAGTGCTTGTTGCTCGCCGGTAAGAGATTTTAATGGGAGTAAGCTGCGGGCAAATACTTGCGGAATACCATCGCAAATTAATAGCACTTCACGAATAAGAACATCCTCACCTTCCGCAATATTATTATTTGCCTCTAATTTTGAGCAAGGTTCAACTTGTTGACCAATTACATGCACTTGAAACTTATCGCATTGACCTTTTAAGCGTGCGGTAAGTGATTCAGGATCTAATAACCAATCATGCAATGACGCTGTTTTAGGCGCATGCTTAGCATTAATCCAATTTACATTTAAACCTATAGGGAATTGTTGTTGAAATTCGATCATCTTTTATTAACTTTACCTAGCATTGTGGCGTAACCCATTCCAGCTAAAAGCCCAACTAGATGAGCCGTATTAGCGACATTAATCGGCATAAAGTCAGTAAACCCTAACACTAACCAAAACAGCATGAAACCAATGATAGAGGTAGATAAATGGATGCCCCTACCTGGGTTTAAATGTCCATAGATCCAAGCAAAACCGAGTACAGCATAAACAACGCCAGATAAACCACCAAAGTTGGGTCCTGATATGAAAAACTGTGCAACATTGGAAAGCAGTGCTGAAAGTAGAAAGATTGAAACTATGTGCTTTAACCCTAAAACCTTTTCAATTTGCCCGCCTATTTGCCACCACCACATAGTATTAAACGCAATATGGAGTATGGAAAAGTGAAAAATAGCGGGGGTAATTAAGCGCCAAGGTTGGCTAAATGTTTGGTTTAAATCACCATCAATATTAAACTTTAATAGGTTGAAACTGGCATCGAAAAAATATAAAAAAGTAGCGGCAAATACAGCCCAGCACATGGCAAATATTATTAAGGTAAAAGGACCCGCTTGGCTTAAAAAGTTGGTTTTTACTTGCTGATAGAATTGGCCATTAGTATTTAATTTGACGCTTCTGCTTTGATCCCAAGCAACTTGTTGGTACTTAGGATGATGCGGATTATTAATAAACTGTTCAAACTCTACGCGAGAGCGGGTTAGGTCTTCTTCCAAGCACAGTACAGCCCAACCATCGATAGTGCCATTGTCATCTTTAGCAGCTTCAGTACCTGACTTAATGCCAATGCTTTGTAAGTAGTGGCTAAAGTTTAAAGCGATGGATTTTTGCTGAACATTAACTAATGGCACTAAGCCTGAAGGCCCTAAGGACATGCTAATTCGCTTCTACGTTGTCGGGGTGTAATAAGCCCCATTGTTCAAAACCACCATCTAGTGAATAAACGTCACTAAAATCTTGGCTAATTAAGAATTGTGCCGCTTGTTGTGATGAAATGCCGTGATAACAACAAACCACCGTTGGCTCATCAAAATCTAAATCACGAAGTACATCGGTGATGTTGTCATTAGTTAAATGTATTGCTCCCGGAATATGACTAGTCGCATAAGAATTAGCATCTCGAATATCTAAGATAATGTATTGTTTTTGTGGTAAACCAAGATTAACTTGCTCTACATTGATATGTTTAAAAGTAGCTTCGGTGTGCGACATGAATGTTTCTCATAATGTATATTGTCTTGATTCTAGCAAATGCATCAGATACAAAAAAGCCTACTGAGCATCTTATAGCAAGTAGGCTTGTAATATCTGTTTAATTAAACAGGTATAAATGGGTAAATATTAATCCCAGCTTAGAATAACTTTACCTGAATTACCCGATAACATGGCATCAAAACCTTGTTGAAATTCATCAATAGGGAAGTGATGAGTAATGATAGGTGTTAAGTCTAAACCTGATTGAATAAGACTAGCCATCTTGTACCAAGTCTCAAACATTTCACGACCGTAAATACCTTTAATGGTTAAACCTTTAAAGATAATTTGGCTCCAATCAATGGCCATGTCTTGCCCAGGAATACCTAGCATGGCAATTTTTCCGCCGTTGTTCATATTCGCTAACATGTCAGTGAATGCCATAGGTACGCCGGACATTTCCATGCCAACATCAAAGCCTTCGGTCATGCCTAACTCGTTCATCACATCTTTTAGGTTTTCGTTAGCTACGTTCACTGCGCGGGTTGCGCCCATTTTACGTGCTAAGTCTAAACGGTATTCGTTAATGTCAGTAATTACTACATGGCGAGCACCAACGTGTTTAGCAACCGCTGCAGCCATAATGCCGATAGGACCTGCGCCAGTGATTAATACATCTTCACCCACTAAATCAAATGATAAAGCTGTGTGTACGGCATTACCAAATGGGTCAAATACTGCAGCTAAATCATCTGAGATTTCATCCGGTAACTTAAATGCATTGTAAGCTGGAATAACTAAGTACTCAGCAAAAGAGCCAGTACGGTCAACACCAACGCCGATAGTGTTACGACATAAATGGGTACGACCGCCACGGCAATTTCGACAATGACCACAAGTAATGTGGCCTTCACCAGAGACTCTGTCGCCCTCAATAAAGCCCTTTACTTCACTGCCCATACCAACAACAACACCGGCGTATTCATGGCCAACGACCATAGGTACTGGAATCGTTTTTTGTGACCATTCATCCCAGTTATATATGTGGATGTCGGTACCACAAATTGCAGTTTTCTTAATTTTGATTAATAAATCGTTTGGACCAACCTCTGGCTTAGGTGAATCGGTCATCCAAATGCCCGGCTGTGCTTTTAATTTAGCTAATGATTTCATCATGATATCCTACACTATGCCCATGTCTTTACCTATACGGGTAAAGGCTGCAATGGCTTTATCTATTTGCTCTATGCTATGCGCTGCGGATATCTGCGTACGAATACGTGCTTGGCCTTTTGGCACAACAGGGAATGAGAAACCAATGACGTAAATGCCTTCACTTAATAAGCGATTAGCCATATCTGCAGCAATTTTAGCATCGCCTAACATTACAGGAATGATAGCGTGATCGGCACCGCCACAAGTAAAGCCAGCAGCTTCCATGTTGGTTCTGAAATAACTGGCATTACTTTTCAGCTTGGCGCGTAAATCGCCGCCATTAGCTAACATGTCAATCACTCGAATTGATGCCGTTACAATCGCTGGCGCTAATGAGTTTGAAAATAAGTACGGACGAGAGCGTTGACGTAACCATTCAACGATTTCTTTTTTACCAGAGGTAAAACCACCTGATGCGCCGCCCATGGCTTTACCTAATGTACCGGTAATAATGTCAACACGGCCCATAACTTCACAATATTCATGTGAGCCACGACCTTCTTCACCAACAAAACCTACCGCGTGAGAGTCATCAACCATTACTAATGCGCCGTATTTATCGGCTAAGTCACATACACCTTTAAGGTTAGCAATAACGCCATCCATAGAAAATACGCCATCAGTGGCGATTAATTTAAAACGTGCTCCGGCTTCTGTTGCGGCAATTAACTGCTCTTCAAGAGCTGCCATGTCGTTGTTGGCATAACGGAAACGTTTAGCTTTACATAAACGTACACCGTCAATGATTGATGCGTGGTTTAGTGCGTCAGAGATGATTGCATCTTCAGCGCCTAAGATGGTTTCAAATAAACCGGCGTTGGCATCAAAACATGAAGAATAAAGAATGGTGTCTTCCATACCTAGGAAGTTAGAGAGCTTATTTTCTAAGGTTTTATGAATATCTTGCGTGCCACAAATAAAACGTACCGACGCCATACCAAAACCATGGTCGTCTAAGCCGTCTTTTGCTGCTTGGATCAGAGTAGGGTGGTTGGCTAACCCTAAGTAGTTGTTGGCACAAAAGTTAACAACTTCTTCGCCGCTACTTACTGCAATATCTGCTTGTTGAGCGGTAGTGATTATTCGCTCAGCTTTATACAAACCTTCTTCTTTTACTTGGTCAATTTGTTGTTGTAGGTGGTTAATAAAATTTGATGACATAGCAGCCTCAGTAAATGGTTATACGTAGGTGAATAGTGATAACCATTTAATTCAAATGATATTAATTTATTCACCCTAAAATTTGGCGACATTGTACGCATAATTATAGCTAATGCCTATCCTTTGTTTAGATAAATAGTTGGCTAATCTGTCATCAAATATTGCCAGTGGAATCTTAGATGTTGCTCAATAAAGCTAGCGATAAAAAAGTAGCTATGATCATAGCCTTCTTGTCTATTTAACTGTATTGAAGCCCCTGCACTACGAGCAACTGTCTCAATTGCTTCAGGCATGAGTTGTTCGCTTAAAAAATGATCCGCTAAACCTTGTTCAATTAATATAGGCAACTGTGGTTTATGCTTGGTAAGTAAATAACAAGCATCGTATTCTTGCCAGTTTTGTTGATTGCCGCCTAAATAGTTAGCTAATGCTTTTTGGCCCCAAGGACAATTTATTGGATTAGTTATTGGTGAAAACGCGGATACTGAGCTGTATTGATCTGGATTTTTAAAGGCGATAGTTAATGCGCCATGTCCACCCATCGAATGGCCTGAAATTGCCTTTTTGCTAGAAACGTCAAAGTTACTCTCGATAAGATCAGGTAATTCATTCACCACATAATCGTACATGTGGTAATGCCTATTCCAAGGCTCTTGCGTGGCATTAACATAAAAACCAGCACCTAAGCCAAAGTCATAACTAGCATTTTCATCATCAGGTACATCATCACCCCTTGGGCTAGTATCTGGCATAACCAAAGCCATACCTAATTGAGCGGCAATGCGTTGCGCTCCAGCTTTATGGCTAAAGTTTTCGTCATTACAGGTTAAGCCAGAGAGCCAATATAATACCGGCACTTTTTGTATTTGCGCTTGTGGTGGTAAATAAATAGCAAAAGTCATAGCACATTGCGTACTGCTTGCTTGGTGGCTAAAGCGTTTATGCCAGCCGCCAAACATTTTATTTTCACTTAGCAGGGTTAATTGTTCACTCATTAATAAATAGCCTTATTGTCAAAAATTTTATTTATCAAAATGTATAACACTGCGAATACTTTTACCTTCATGCATTAAATCAAAGGCTTCATTAATTTTATTTAAACCCATGGTATGAGTAATGAAATCGTCTAATTTAAACTCACCCGCTAAATAGCGATCGACGTATTCAGGTAATTGGCTACGACCTTTAACGCCACCAAATGCGCTGCCACGCCATACACGTCCGGTAACCAATTGAAACGGTCTAGTGCTGATCTCTTGGCCTGCACCAGCAACACCGATAATCACAGATTCGCCCCAACCTTTATGACAACACTCTAATGCAGAGCGCATAATGTCGACATTACCAATACATTCGAAAGAGAAGTCAACGCCACCATCGGTTAATTCAACAATAACCTCTTGAATTGGCTTGTCATAATCTTTTGGGTTAACACAATCAGTAGCGCCAAGCTTTTTCGCTAATTCAAATTTAGATTCATTAATATCAATAGCAATAATTCGACCTGCTTTAGCCATTTCACAACCAATTACAGCAGATAAACCAATACCACCTAGGCCAAATACAGCAACTGTATCGCCAGCTTGTACTTTTGCGGTATTAGATACTGCGCCCATGCCAGTAGTTACACCACAGCCAAGTAGGCAGACTTCTTCAAGTGGGGCTGCTTTATTAATTTTGGCTAATGATATTTCAGGTAGCACTGTGTATTCAGAAAATGTAGATGTGCCCATATAATGGAAAATAGTTTCACCATTTAATGAGAAGCGACTAGTACCATCGGGCATTAAGCCTTTACCTTGGGTTTCTCTGATTTTTTGACATAAATTTGTTTTCCCCGATAAACAGAATTTACACTCACCACATTCTGGGGTGTAAAGGGGGATAACGTGATCGCCAACTGCAACTGAAGTTACGCCTTCACCTATTTGCTCGACAATCCCACCACCTTCATGACCAAGAATACATGGGAATATGCCTTCTGGATCTTCCCCTGACAAGGTAAATGCGTCGGTATGACAAACACCGCTAGCGATTACTTTTATTAATACTTCGCCTGCTTTAGGTGGCGCTACATCTACGGTTTCTATAGTAAGTGGTTTACCTGGACCCCAAGCTATTGCTGCACGAGATTTGATCATGAAAATATCCTATTTTGGAAAGGGAAAGAGTTGAAGGTTAATTGAAATAGGATAGTGCATTATTTGCGATAACCCAAATGAAATTAAGTGTCTGATTGTAATAGAGGATTAGCGAGGTATAATTTGTTTAATTAATTTTTTTAAGCGAAATCATTTTGAACAAACAGAAGTTATCTTTAAGACTTTATCAATTACTTATTTTATTACTCACGCCACTATTGGTTGTGGTGTTTTTGATCCGTTCAATTAATCATAAAGAATATCGTCAACTTTTAAGTCAACGTTTCGGCTGGGTGCCATCACATTTAAAATCTGGTGGCATAATTGTACATGCAGCGAGCGTGGGCGAAGTTATTGCTGTAAAGCCATTCGTGGAACAACTGTTGATTAAATATCCTGACTTACCTATTACAGTAACTACATTTACACCAACCGGCTCAGCCCAAGTAATAAAATCTTTTTCAAATAGAGTACAGCATTGCTACCTACCGTTAGATATTTCATTTTGTGTGCATTTGTTTTTTAAATTATTAAAACCCAAAGCCGTGGTGTTAATGGAAACCGAGTTATGGCCGACTTTGATTCAGCGCTGTGATAAATCTGACGTCAAGCTGCTTCTAATTAATGGCAGGTTATCGGCTAAGTCATTAAAGAGTTATAAAAAACTATCATGGTTAATTACCCCCGCTTTAAATAAATTTTCAGCAATATTGTGTCAAAGTGAAGACAACGCCGAGCACTTTAAAGAAATGGGCGCAAAGGCTGAATTAGTTAAAACTAGCGGTAATTTAAAATATGACATAGCCATAAACAAAGCTATGGAAGATAAAATTTCAGAACTAAAAGAGTATGTAGATAGCCAGCGTAAATTGATCGTTGTTGGTAGTACCCACCAGGGTGAAGAGCAACAAATGTTAGATGCATTAAAAGATCTTAAAACTACACAGCCGGATTTATTAATGGCAATAGTGCCACGTCATCCTGAGCGCTTTAATAGCGTGGTACAACTTTGCCAAGAGCAAGGTTTTAACACGGCCCAGCGTAGCACTAAACAAGCAGTAACAACGGACACCGATATCTGGGTAATAGATACTCTAGGTGAGTTATTTGCGTGTTATGCCTTAAGTGATATTTGTATTGTGGCAGGGAGCTTTTCAGATGTAGGCGGCCATAACCCATTAGAGGCTGCGTTATTTGCAAAACCTATTATTGTTGGTACTAATATGGCTAACTTTAAAGATATGAATCTTAAGTTATTAGGTGCAGAAGGTATTCTCCAGTTAACATCGAATAATGATTTGGCGATGGAAATTAAAAATATCTTAAATAATGAGTCTATGGCTAAAGCGTTAGGTAAAAATGCGTTATCGGTTGTTTTAGCTAATCAAGGCGCTACGCAAAAAAGTATCGCATCGTTAGACTCGTTTATAGGGAAGTAAGCACTCATTCTGTAGGCTTTAATACATTATTTATTTGCTCAAGCACCATCTCTATTGTAATTTTTTTCATCAGTTCACCTTTAGTACGAATACCCCAAGGTAGATCACATGAAAGAGCATTGTGTTGTTCAAGAATGCATTCTTCATAAACACTAACCACATACTCTTGCGATAAATATGGCCCGGTGCGTTTAGGGTTTGAGTGGGCATATAAACCAATAACAGGGGTGTCTACTGTCGTTGCCATATGAGCAGGCCCAGTATCAGGAGCAATGACTAATTTAGCCCCTTCTAAAACGGCTAGTAGTTGCTTTAAATTGGTTTTACCCACTAGATTTTGCAATTCGTTCTTAGTATTACATTCAATTTCTGCCGCTAATAATTTTTCTAAATCTACAGGGCCACCACATAGCACAACATGGTAGCCTTTGTTAATTAGGTGATCTGCGGCTTGCGCATAACCTTTAGCATTCCAATTGCGCTCAGCTTTACTTGCAGCTGCCGATATAACAACGTAGGGCTTATCTTGCGAGATATTAGATTTTACCCAATCGCGGTCTTCATCGCTAAAAGGCATCTGCCATGTCGGTGGGGAAGTAGGTACCCCAATAGCGTTAGCAAAAGCCATAAAGCCCTCTAGCACATGAGGCTCATTCTGGGCATTTACTTTTTTATTAGAAAATAACCACTGGCCTTCTTTGGCTCTTTCTTTGTCAAAACCAACTTTTATTTTCGCAGGGATACATAAGCTAGCAAAGCTAGAACGAATGGCTATTTGCATGTGTAGTAGCGCGTCAAAATCACGACCTCGCATAGTTCGATATAGATCTTTATATGCTTGAAAACCATTGGATTTGTCAAAGACAATAAATTCTACACCATCCAACCCTTTCAGAAGCATATGTTCAACTTTTCCTATCACCCAAGTTATTCGAATTTCTGGATAATATGCTTGAATTTGTTGTACCATTGTTACGGCATGGCAAACATCTCCTATTGCGGAAAGTCTTAATATACATAGAGATTTTGGTGTAGGTATTTGACCTAGCATAAATGTTTCACCACAATAGTTGTAAACCCAAAAAATTGAATTGGTATTTTTATTATTAAGGCCTATTATCTTGAACCTAGCACGCTTTGTAAAACATTCATCAGTAAATATTTTAAAAGAAGGTAATGAAACCTGTATTTATTGCCCTGAATTAGTGCCTGATTTTTGTCTGGAGATGTTCACTAGTCGCTATTGGCAGGAGCAAGATGCTATTTTAGGGAGTGCTGTTGGTCGAGGTACTGCATGGTTCATTAAACATCCAGTGACCGATATGGTGTTAAGGCATTATTACCGTGGCGGGTTAATCGGCAAGCTAATTCATGATAGTTATTTTTTTACCGGTGTCATGAATACTCGTGCAGCCAAAGAGTTTGTTCTGCTTAATCAAATGCAACAAATGCAATTACCTGCACCACAAGCGGTTGCTTTTAAAATCACTCGTAATGGGCTTTGGTATCAAGGGGACATTTTAATTGAATTGATCCCAGGGGCTACTGATTTGGTTGGCTTGCTAACAAAAACAGAATTACCCGATGAGCTATGGCTAGAAATTGGACGTACAATTAAAAAATTCCATCAAAAAAACATTTATCATCATGATTTAAATGCTCACAATATTATGGTCGATAGCGATAATAAAGTATGGTTGATTGATTTTGACCAAGGTAAGTCGATGCCTAAAGCAGGTGAGTGGCAACAAAATAATATGCAACGTCTGCTACGTTCATTCAATAAAGAAACAAAAAAATTGCCAGTGTTTCATTGGAATGAAAGGCACTGGCAATTACTTATGCAAGGTTATAAAACTTAAGCTGAAATTTGCTTTTCTCTAGCTTTCTCTTCTAATGCTCGATAATGAGAGCGAGCTTTTTCAAAGTCTTCGCGGGCATTATCTGTAACGTAAGGGCTAAGTAGAGCGAATATTTTTAGTAGGCCGTCATAAAGATTTGAATCATCGATTTTTGGCTCATCGTGTTGCGTCTGTAAATAGCTTAACCAAAATGTTGTTGTGATCCTTAACAAACACGTTAAATCATCAATCTCTTCATCTTTTATATTAAGAATATTTGCTTCTTTTAGAGAAACTAACATGTCTTTTACTTTTCTGATGATGTCTTTCTGTATTTCACTATAACGCTTTTTTAGTGCTGGGTTTTTGCTTAATAAAACCGGAAGATTGCTATAAAAAAAACGAAATTTAGATATTAACTGAAATACAATATCCATGTACCTTAAGATACTGTCAAGCGGGTTAATTGTTTCCGATAATGTTTGAAAACGGGCAACTAGGTTATCAGCATATTCACTGTAAATAGCATAAATAATGTCTTCTTTATTGCGAAAATGATAATACAGATTACCAGGACTTATACCTAAATGAGATGCAATATGGTTAGTGGTGATGTTACGTTCACCTTTCTCATTAAATAGCTCTATGCTGGCGTGTATTATTTTTTCTCTTGTTTTCATTACTAATGAAACCTACATTTTTTAACATTAATAAATTCATAATACTATCAAAATGGAGCAAAGTGGAAGTGTTTTGAGTATTTACTTTAATATTTTTTTGAACATTTCATTAGCTATATCAAAAAAGGTTTTACATCAATGCTTTGCATTGTTGTTGTTGGCAGCTAAAATGGAATCATCATTACAATTTAAAAATTTATTTATATGAACAATAGAGCAATATATCCGGGTACATTTGATCCCGTTACCAATGGCCATTTAGATTTAATTGAACGTGCGTCACAGTTATTTAAAAATGTAATCGTAGGTGTTGCGGCCAGCCCGAGTAAAAAACCACTGTTTAATTTAGAGCAACGAGTGGCAATGATCTCTGAAATAACATCGCATCTTGATAATGTTTCAGTGCAAGGTTTTAGTGGTTTATTAGTGGATTTTGCTAAGCAAACGCAATCTAATGTGCTTATTCGTGGCTTACGTGCGGTATCTGACTTTGAATACGAATTTCAATTAGCGAATATGAATCGTCGTCTTTACCCTGAGCTAGAAAGTGTATTTTTAACGCCTGCGGAAGAAAATTCATTTATCTCATCTACGTTAGTTAAAGAAGTGTCTTTGCATGGCGGTGACGTAAGTGAATTTGTTCACCCGCACGTTAAGAGCTTATTAGATACCGTGATCTTCAATAAAGCCAATTGTTAAAGTCAGATAAAATGCCAATTTAATTAAGTTGGTATTACAATTGCCTAGCTATGTTAGCTAGGCTTTTTGACAATTAGGGCAGAAAAATGAAGCTCGTCCAGCTTGTTTTATCTCTTCTAGTACCGTGTCACATTGCATACACTTTTCACCTCCACGTCCATATACCTGCAGTGATTGGGCAAAATAACCTGGTCGTCCATCAGCTTGAGTAAAGTCTTTTAAAGTAGTGCCGCCTTGAGTGATGGCTTTTGCTAAAACATCTTTAATGATGGCAGTTAATGCATCGTACCTTTTTTTACTAACCTTACCAGCCAGTGCTGTTGGTAAAATTCCGGCTTGAAAAAGTGCTTCATTAGCATAAATATTACCAACCCCCACGACGATATGGTTATTCATTAAAAATGTTTTAATTGGCACTGTTTTCTTACGAGATTTAGTAAATAAGTAGCCATCCTTGAAATCTTCCAATAATGGTTCAGGGCCTAATTTAAGTAACAGAGGATGTTCGCTAATATCATCGGTAACCCATAAAACAGCGCCAAAACGCCTAGGATCATTAAGTCGTAAAGCAACCCCTGAAGTAAGCACTAAATCAAAGTGGTCGTGCTTTGCCACTTCACAGTTTTTATCAATCACCCGAATAGTACCCGACATACCTAAATGTAAAACTAAAGTGCCTTTTGAGGTTTTAAGTAGTAGGTATTTAGCTCTACGCTCAATGGCGATTATTTTTTCACCGCATATTTCATCAATGGTAGGCGTAATAGGCCAGCGCATTCTACTGTTACGGACAATAACGTTAGCAACCGTTTTATTTAAAACATGTGGGGTAATACCTAATCGGCATACTTCAACTTCTGGTAACTCGGGCATAAATACACTCTAAAACTTTTTAATTAGTATACTGCAAATCAAGGGGGTCAGATCAACTTGATTTTAAGTGTCGATAGCATTTAACTATATAGGTATGATGGTTCTACTAATTTTATACGAGGCTACCGCTATTAATTACGACACCATTCCCGCTCTAGTTATGTTTGCCTTTGTATCCTCGGTAACTCCTGGGCCAAATAATTTAATGTTAATGGCCTCTGGCGCAAATTTTGGCTTTAAAAAAACTATTCCTCATGCACTAGGCGTGGCCATAGGTTTTACTTTTATGGTGTTCTTAGTCGGTATTGGTATTATTCAATTATTCGACCAATTTCCGGCGAGTTATAACATCCTGAAGTTTACTAGCGTTGGTTATTTATTATATTTAGCCTATAAAATAGCTAGAGCCGGTGCTCCAGTAGAAAAAACCGGAGATGAACCTAAACCATTTACATTTATTCAAGCAGCATTGTTTCAGTGGGTAAACCCAAAAGCTTGGACTATGGCTCTCACGGCAATTAGTTTGTATGCACCGTCACAAAGTTTGCAAGCGGTATTGCTGGTTGCGGCTATATTTGGCGTCATTAACTTTCCATCAGTAAGCAGTTGGGTGATGATTGGCAGGCAAATGCAAACACTACTGACTAATCCAGCTCGTCTTAAGGCCTTTAATATTTCGATGGCGACGTTATTAGTGCTATCTCTTTATCCTGTATTGCAGTGATGAATAGTAGGTGACAAGGGAATAGGGCTTTAAGGGAGAGGAGCAATTCGATTAAATGTATTTGTCTTTTATAGAAGTAGCCAAAACAGTACCTCGAAAATTAGTCAAAAAAAAACCTAGCTAAAAGCTAGGTTTTTTATTAGAAGAAGGATCAATTACTTGATTTTAGCTTCTTTGTAGATCACATGCTTACGAACGCGTGGATCAAATTTTTTGATTTCCATCTTTTCTGGCATAGTCTTTTTATTCTTATCAGTAGTATAAAAATGACCAGTACCTGCAGATGAAACTAAACGGATTTTATCGCGCATAATTTAGTCCTTAAACCTTTTCGCCACGGGCACGGATATCTGCTAATACAGAATCAATACCATTTTTATCGATAATACGCATACCTTTAGGGGTAAGGCGTAATTTTACAAAGCGGTTTTCACTTTCAACCCAGAAACGGTGTGTTTGTAGGTTTGGTAAAAAACGACGACGAGTAGAGTTTAACGCGTGAGAACGGTTATTACCTACCATCGGTTTCTTGCCTGTTACTTGGCAAATTTTAGACATTTGAGTCACTCCAAAAAAATATTTCAGCTCGAGTTTGTTTGTTCCCAAGGCCGTCGCCGCGGGATCCTGAAAAAGGTCGCAAATTATATATACGTCTTTCCAAATGATCAAGCTTTATCGGCTAGAAATTAAGCTGCTGTTTCGATTTGGCGCGATTATACGTCTTTTTGAGCTAAATCCCAATGGAAATTACTAAATAAAACAAATTAAATGCGTATTTGCTCAATTAAGCACCTAATCGGTAGGTAAACAGAGGATCTTTGTAAATAAATTAAATTTCACATATCGCCTCTTTCAGCCAAGGAACAGGTTAAATGTCCGGCAATAATGATATGATCAAGCACTCTTATGTCAACTAAAGCTAATGCTTTGATTAAACGCTGAGTAATTTGTTTATCAGCCAAACTTGGCTCTGCTATACCTGAAGGGTGATTATGTGAAAGTATAATTGCCGCCGCTTTAAAACGTAATGCACTTTCAACAACGACTCTTGGGTAAACAGTTGCTGCATCTATAGTACCAAAGAATAATTTTTTAAAGCATATTATATTGTGCTGATTATCTAAGAACAGTATCGCGAAAACCTCATGACATTCATGTTTAAGTTCAGAGATCAAATAATCTTTGGTTTGACTTGAAGACGTTAAGCCATCGCCTTTGGTTAATTTAGCCGCTAAATAGCGCCGTGACATTTCTAAGCATGCTTGTAATTGCACATACTTAGCTTTACCTAAGCCGTATTGCTGGCAAAATATTTCACAATCTGCAGAAAATACCTCATGTAGACTTCCGAAATGTTTTAATAGATGCCTTGATAAGTCGACGACATGTAGACCTTTAACTCCGGTGCGGAGAAATATTGCTAATAATTCAGCGTCACTTAAACTTTGTGCGCCTTTACTAAGGAGTTTTTCACGAGGGCGTTCTTGGATTGGCCAATCTTTTAACATAATTGCTTCCTTGCAATGGTTGGTTATTAAACGATAGTAAGTATTAACTATTTAATTTCATTACGATAACGTGTTATCTTAGCCACACTTATTGTTCATCATACCGACAGGTATAAGTAAATTTTAGCAGGTCATAATGTTTTTACTGAATAAAAATATTGTTTTGGGCGTTACTGGCGGCATTGCTGCTTATAAAAGCGCTGAGTTAGTACGTAGGTTGAAAGACCAAGGCGCCAATGTTCGTGTGGTCATGACAACTGGTGGCAAAGCGTTTATTACCCCACTGACTTTACAAGCCGTTTCAGGTAACCCTGTGAGTGACTCTCTTTTAGATCCTGAAGCAGAAGCTGCAATGGGACATATCGAGTTGGCAAAGTGGGCCGACCTAGTACTTATTGCTCCTGCAACCGCAAATACGATTGCTAAAATTGCTGCAGGTATGGCTGACAATTTATTAACTACTATTTGTTTGGCAACTGCTGCTCCTATTGCAATTGCTCCGGCAATGAATCAGCAGATGTGGCACGCCAATGCGACTCAAGCCAATATGCAACTCATTAATGCCTTAGGCATTGATGTATGGGGTCCTGGTGCTGGCGAGCAAGCCTGTGGCGATGTCGGTTTTGGTCGAATGATTGAACCAGGTGAAATAGTACAACATTGTGGTGATTTTTTTGCTGAGCCAATCAAGACATTATCTGGTCAGCATTGGGTTATTACTGCTGGTCCCACAAGGGAGGCAATTGATCCGGTTCGCTATATATCCAATCATAGTTCTGGAAAAATGGGTTTTGCGATCGCTAGTGCGGCCAGTAAAGCTGGCGCTGAAGTTACGGTGATTTCAGGACCTGTTAACTTAGCTACACCCGATAATTGTGCCAGAGTTGATGTGCAAAGTGCAGAGCAAATGCATCAACAGGCATTAGCTTTAGCTGAAAACGCGACTGTTTTTGTAGCCTGTGCAGCCGTTGCTGATTATCGAGTTGCTGATATAAAAGAGCAAAAAATCAAAAAATCCGCCGATGTGATGAGTATTGAGCTGGTTAAAAACCCTGATATTGTTGCCGATGTTGCTAAATTAACACAGAAACCATTCACCGTTGGTTTTGCTGCAGAAACTCAAGATGTCGAGCATTACGCGAAAGGTAAACTGGCTAAGAAAAATTTAGATATGATTGCTGCTAATAATGTCGCAACTCAAGGACAAGGCTTTAACAGTGATGATAATGCATTAACGATTTACTGGACCGATGGTAGTAAAGAGTTACCACTGACAAATAAAATGGAATTAGCAACGCAGTTAGTTGCCAGCATTAATGAAAGGATGCATGATGATAAACGATCTTGATAAACACCCGATAAAATTAAAAATACTTGATCATAGAATTGGTAACGAGTTTCCATTACCTAGTTACGCTACCCCCGGTTCTGCAGGGTTAGACTTATGCGCATGTTTAGCTACCGAGTTAATTATTGAGCCCGGTGAAACTCAGCTATTACCAACAGGTATCTCTATTTTCATTGACGATCCTAAATTGTGTGCAACTATTTTACCTCGTTCAGGCTTAGGCCATAAACATGGTATCGTATTAGGCAATTTAGTTGGCCTAATCGATGCGGATTACCAAGGGCCGTTGATGGTGTCTTGTTGGAATAGAGGTACGCAAAGTTATACAATATCGCCAGGGGATAGAATTGCACAACTGGTGTTTTTACCTGTGGTACAAGCCAACTTTGAGATTGTACATAGCTTTGAAACTACGAGTCGAGGCCAAGGTGGTTTTGGTCATACTGGTAATTAATCAGTACTCAATTCAAAAATATAGTTAATAATAAAATTTAAGAAATATAATAAAATGCCAGAAAATCAAAAACCAAATCGTCGTCAACAAATTTTAGAATGCTTAGCTCATATGCTTGAGACTAGCCCAGGTCAACGAATTACTACAGCTAAGCTTGCAGCAGAGGTTGGCTTTTCTGAAGCGGCTTTATATCGCCACTTTCCTTCTAAAGCGAGAATGTTTGAAGGCTTAATTGAGTATATTGAAGAGTCATTATTTTCTCGTATTAACCTTATTCTTAGCGATCAAAAAGAAACTTTAATTCGTTGTCATCATATCTCTCACGTTATTTTAGTCTTTGCTGAACGTAATCCTGGTATGTGCCGTATTTTAGCCGGTGATGCTTTAGTAGGTGAAAATGAGCGTTTACGAGTGCGTGTGCATCAATTATTTGAAAAGCTAGAAACTCAATTTAAACAAATTTTACGTGAACGCAAGCTACGTGAAGGCAAAAGTTTTCCTATTAATGAATTGGCTTTAGCAAATATTATTTTAGCCTTCTGTGAAGGTAAGATAAGCCAATTTGTCCGCTCTGGTTTTGAGAAAAAACCAAGTGAAAACTTTAATGAACAATGGCAATTTTTAATGGCTGGTTGTTAACCTTAATAATTTAAATGGGTTGATATTCTGAACTTAACCCACACATAAACACTATTATAGGCTAGTTATTTAACTAGCCTTCTTTTATTTAGAGAGCATTCCCATGAGTGATTTAAGTCAACTAGCCCCGTCTAGTTTATGGCAAATATTTGCCAACATTTGTAGTATTCCACATCCTTCAAAACACGAGCAAAAAATATCTTTGTGGATCCAATCTTGGGCAAAAGAGCAAGGTTTGAGCGTGAAAGAGGATGCTGTTGGTAATTTATTTATCAAAAAGCCAGCAACTCAAGGCATGGAAAATCGTAAAGGCGTAATTTTACAAGCGCATATGGATATGGTTCCGCAAAAGAATTCAGATACCGTACACGACTTCTTAACCGATCCAATTCGCCCGTATATTGATGGTGAATGGGTAACCGCTGATGGCACAACATTAGGTGCTGATAATGGTATTGGTTTAGCCTCTGCACTGGCTGTACTTACTAGTGATGACATTGAACACGGCCCAATTGAAGTATTAGTAACTATTGATGAAGAAGCTGGCATGAGTGGTGCTTTTGGTTTGCAAGCTGGTTGGTTAGATGGTGACATCTTAATTAATACCGATTCTGAGCAGGAAGGCGAAGTTTATATGGGCTGTGCTGGCGGTGTTGATGCTAGTGCAACGTTCATCTTAGAAAATGAAGATGTACCTGCAGACTTTGAATCGTTTAATTTATCTATTTCTGGTTTAAAAGGCGGTCACTCGGGTGTTGATATTCATACCGGACGCGCGAATGCTAACAAGCTTTTAGTACGCTTTTTATTACAAGCGAGTAAAGAGTTCGATATTCAACTTACCGAATTAAATGGTGGCAGCTTACGTAATGCTATTCCGCGTGAAGCCAATACTAGTTTTGTCATCCCTAAAGCCAATGTTGCTGCACTTAAACAAGCGCTGGCTAGCTATATTGAAACCATTAAAGCTAATTTAAAAGCCGTTGAACCAGACGTTAGTATGCTGCTTATTCAGCCTGAAACATTTGAGCAAATGTGGACAAAAGCGTGTCAGTCTAAAATTTTAACTGCCTTAAACGCTTGTCCTAATGGTGTTATGCGTATGAGTGATGATATTGCGGGTGTGGTTGAAACATCATTAAATTTAGGTGTATTGCGCTGTAAAGGACCTAAATTTGTTGCATTAAATTTAATTCGTAGCTTACATGATGACGGGCGTATAGAAACTGAAGAAATGGTTGAGTCTGTATTTAGCTTAGCAGGTGCTAAGGTTGAATTTTCTGGCACTTATCCTGGCTGGAAGCCAAGTACCGATTCAGCCATCATGAATATTGTGCGCGATACCTACCAAGAGAACTTTAATAAGTTACCTGAAATCATGGTGATTCACGCAGGTCTTGAGTGTGGTTTATTTAAAACCGAATACCCAAATTTAGATATGGTATCCATTGGTCCAACGATCAAGTTTCCACACTCACCTGATGAAAAAGTAGAAATAGCAACGGTTGCCCAATATTGGCAATTATTAACGGCAGTATTAAAAAATATTCCTATTAAGTCGTAACAGAATGTAGCCTAAGGTAATTTAGTGTTTAATTGGTTGTAAGCTAATATCGATTACAGTAAGTTTTGTTAATCGATTGAAAATACGATGTTTTTATTTTGACAATATTACTTTTAGGCATAGGCTAGTAGTCAAATTATTCATTATCCAAGATAATTAATTGCAGATAAAATATGTTTAATCAAAAATTATGCAGTGTTATAGAATTTAAGGTTTACTTATGAACATGATGAAAAAAATCGCTTTTGCTAGCGTGCTATTACCATTAGCTACCGCCGTTTGTGCTGCTGAAGCTGAAAAAACTGAAGAAGTGCAAGATATGTCAGATCCTACGGCGGTTTATAGCCAAGGTGGTGTTGGCGTTACAAACAAAGGTTTAAACTTTAAATACGGTCAATCTTACGATACCGGTAACCCAACAAAAATGGGCATGAACGTACTTGAGATCATAGGTGTTGGCGGTGAAGCGGTTGGTTGGGACAGTAACGATGTAAAAGATAACTCGGTTGACTCAATTCGCTTTCGTAATTTCGAGTTAAATACTGTTAACGGTCGTGGTACGCAGATTGACATGACTTACAGTGTTGACTCAGAGCAGGGTACTGCGGGTTATAGCTTCATACAAGCTTTACCTAAAATGGGCATATTTCAATTCTTCCCATTAGCAGGTGCTGGTGTTGCTTTTGGTAACGATGTACAAGAATACGATTCACAAGGTAACCCAACTCATATTGATACTGGTTATTCTACGAAGGGTACTTATACCATGGTAGGTATGTACTCAAAAATAACTATTACTGATAAATTTTGGTTAAACTACAACCCATTTTACTTATCGACATTATCTGGTTCAGACCACTATAAAGACAATGCATATGGTGTTGATCAAGACTCGTTATTAACGCATGAGTTTGCTGCATCTTACCAAATAACGCCACGTATGAACGTGCGTTACTTTGCCAACTGGAATGAAGAAGTTGATTTTGTTGATGGTGACCACCGCGTAGAAGTTAACTACCAATTCTAAGCTAGCAGCGATTAGTTTAAATTGTGCAGAGGCCTAACAATGATAATTGTTAGGCCTTTTTTATTTATGGGCGTTTTTTAAGATTTCTTCGGCTTTCTGATAGCCCAGATCAATTAACTCGGCTGCGCGGTTAAACTCTAATGTACCGCAAATGTTGCGCGGGAATTCAATTAAATAGTTAGGAGCAGCAGCAGCTAAACGATGGCGAGCAATTTGACTCTGCATTGCATCTACTGCTTGGTTAGCGACTTCAAAGGCATCCCAATTTGGAACAGATGGGCCTTTATTTTTAATCAAACCAGCGAGGAAGCGACTTATCCTTTTCTTAAATGGCGATAAGCTTAATTCTCGAATTTGTTTAATGCTGGCTTTACGTTTCTTAGTTTCGTATTGCGGACGACCACCTAAATTGACGGCAATGGTTAAATCATTATGATCAACAAATGTTGGACCTACAGGCACTGGGTTGAATATACCACCATCTAATACTCGTTTACCTTTATAGCTGTAGGGCGTAAATATCATAGGAATGGAAATAGATGCACGAATAGCTTGGAATAAACCGCCATCTTGGATCCAAATTTCTTTTTCGTTATCAATATCAGTGGTAATAGCGGTAAACTTTATATCTAAGTCTTCAATGTTTTTATCACCAACCAATTTAGTTAGCTCATTAATCACTTTGTCGCCTTTAATAAAGCCTCCTTTATCCCAAGATAAATCGAGCAAGGTCATTAATTCAAATTTAGATATTGCACGCGCCCATTTTTCAAATTCATCGAGTTGGCCAGCAGCATAAATTCCGCCAATTAATGCACCAATGGAGCAGCCAGAAATAGATTTTATTTGATAACCGTTATCGACTAACCAACGGATCACTCCTATATGTACCAGACCTTTTGCTCCGCCGCTGCCGAGTACCAAAGAGATACTTTTATTATGCTTAGGTTTTGCTTTTGCTTTTGTTTTTGTTTTTGCTTTTATTGTTGTCATATTATGCCGCTATAAAAGGGTTGTTTTTAATGCTTTCAATCAATACCGAATAATCGGTTATGGATTTAAATTGATTAATTTCACGAGGCGCTTGTTGGCTATCAGGATTAGCGACTGCCAAAATATGTTCAATACCAAAGTCCTGTGCCGATTGCAAAATAGCAAGCGAGTCATCAACAAATAAGGTACTTTTATTATCAAAGTTTAAGTGCTGCTGTAATCGTTGCCATAGTAATTGTGACTCTTTAGTGACGCCAAATTGATGAGTTGAAATTAATTGGTCAAAATACTGATTAAGTTGAGTTTTTTCTACTTTTAAAGATAAGCTGTCGGGGTGAGCATTAGTGACTAATATTACTTCACGACCAGAGTCTTGTAATGCGCTAAGAAATTCATGGGCATCATCGCGAAGTTTGATTAAATGCTGAATTTCTTTTTTTAACTCGGCAACAGGTAAATTTAGTTGCTCTACCCAATAATCTAAGCAATACCAAGAAATGGTACCAGCTACTTTTTCAAATTGCGGAATTAAAAAGTTTTGCGCATCAATAAGGCTTAAATTGTTCTGCTGGGCATATCTTTTAGGAAGGTGCTCCATCCAAAAATGATTATCAAAATGCAAATCAAGTAATGTGCCGTCCATATCCAATAAAACGGTATGAATTTTTGACCAATCAAACATTGAACTTTTCCTGTAAAACTATCAACGAAATGAGTATATTATACCTATTAAGATAAACTCGTATAGTTATTGTCATCATTTACAGAGTTTTATCATTCAGTTATAGACTAGACTTTAAGTAATGGATAAAAATGGATAAGTCAGAAAAGCTAAAATTACCCGAAATATTAGCTAGCAGAGAAGTTGCTCGTAGCCGCTTAGTTGCAGTTGAGGAAGTCGACCTAAAGTTTACTAATGGCGAGCTGCGTACCTTTGAAAAAATCAAAGGCGGTGGTCGAGGCGCTGTATTGATCGTGCCAATGTTGGACGAAGATACATTAGTCCTTATTCGGGAATATTCAGCAGGCACTCATAATTATCAGTTAGGGTTTCCAAAGGGATTGATTGACCCAGGCGAAGAACCTGAATTTGCGGCAAACCGTGAATTACAGGAAGAAATTGGTATGGCTGCGAAAGAGTTAACTTTTTTACAGCAAGTGTCGTTAGCTCCAGCCTTTTTTAATGCCAAAATGGAACTTTTTTTAGCAAAAAATCTTTATCAAAGCAGGTTAGAAGGCGATGAGCCAGAGCCGCTTGAAATTGTCCACTGGAAACTCAGTGATTATAAAAACTTGTTAGCGCAACCAGATTTTACTGAAGCTCGCAGTATTGCTGCGCTAATGCTCGCAATTGATTTACTAAAGGGTGAATAATGACCGAAGCCACAACATTATTAGATATTGCCATAGAGACTGCTAAAAAAGCAGGCGTTGAGGTAATGCGTTTCTATGATCAAGGTGATTTTGAAGAATATACCAAAAGCGATGATTCGCCGGTAACCAGTGCAGATCTTGCTGCTAATCAAATTATCGTTGATGAACTTAATCGTTTAACACCAAACATACCTATTATTTCTGAAGAAAGTGATAACTTAAAGTTAGCACAGCGCGTGAATTGGGAAAGATATTGGTTACTTGACCCGATTGACGGTACTGGTGAGTTTATTGCTGGTAGCGGTGATTTTGCCGTTAATATTGCCTTAGTCGAGAACAATTGGCCGGTTATTGGCGTTATCCATGCCCCGGCTCACAATACTACTTATTTTGCCGAACAGGGCGAAGGTGCTTTTAAAGAAAGTGAGCAGGGTATTGTGCAAATTAATGTTGCAGAGTACGACGGCAAGCGAGCACTAAATGTTGGTGTAAGTCGTAGACAAAAACTTAGTGTGATGGCGCAATACTTAAATGACAACTACCAATATAATCACATTCCTCTGGGCAGTTGTTCATTAAAAAGTTGTCAGATTGCAGAAGGTATTACCGACTGTTACTTACGTATAGGCCCTACAGGTGAATGGGATACTGGTGCGAGTCATTGTATATTAGAAGAAGCCGGTGGCACCATTATGGATAGTGAGTTGAATTCACTTTCTTATAATAAACGTGAGAGCCTAATGAACCCTGATTTTATTGGTTTAGGAAATATCGATATTCCATGGGCTGAAATTATTATTGAACACCGTTGTGAAAGAGATTTTTAAGGAAATAAAATGAAAACAATTTTTATATTCGTGGCTATGTTAATGAGTTTCCCAAGCATTGCTGCTTGGCACTTAGATGATGACGATTCACTTATTAGTTTTGTTAGTGTAAAAAAATCTGACATTGCTGAGGTTCACCACTTTAATGAGGTTACAGGTTCCATTGCCGCCGATGGCAATGCCAAAGTTGAGATCAATTTAGCGAGTGTCGATACCGGCATTGCCATTCGTAATGAACGTATGCAGAGCTTGTTGTTTCAAACCGATCTTTTTCCGCAAGCCGAATTTACTGTAGCACTAGGCAGCACCTATATTGATGAGTTAGAGATAGGTAAAAGTAAAGAAATGATGCTGATGGGGCAACTGAGTTTACATGGCGAAACTAAAAGTATGCAGATCCCAACTTACGTTACCAAATTAAATGATAAAAAGTTGCTTATTGTTAGCATTAAACCGGCAGTAGTTAATGCCAGTGACTTCAGCCTGACTGAAGGGATAATTAAGCTACGAGAAATCGCCAAATTACCAAGTATAAGTAATGCTGTACCTGTTAGCTTTGTATTAACCTTTACTCGTTAGCATTGAACTGCTCAAACGGTAAAATATTGATTGTTTCATGAAGCTCAGAAAAAACTAAGACGATTTTTTTAGTTTTTAACTGAGCTTTTATTTGTGCTATTTTTTGCTCCATCGAACATTCTTGTAAACCATAATCGGTTCCCTCTCTAAGAATGTATTCTTGAATAATGTTATCTAAAGTGTCACTGTCGAGCTGTTCAATTGGGATGATCATTTCTTTGCTATTTCCTGGTTATTATTTCTTAGAAAACCGTTCAGCGATAAAGTCTAATACTCTGTGCTCAAGCCAGTAGACTGGCTTAAACGGGTTACTACCACTAATAAAACCAACATGGCCACCATGCTCACTCAATTCTACCTGTAAGTTTTTATTGTCCGACGTGATCTCTTGCACATAATCGTGACATAGAAAAGGGTCATCTAAGGCATGAATAATCAAGGTTGGATGTTTGATTTCGTGCAACACTTGTAACCCGCTTGCTTTCGCATAGTAATCATCAGCACTATCAAAGCCGTTAATTGGCGCGGTAACTTTTTCGTCAAATTCGAATAGGGTAGTAATTTTATCTAAATCGGATTTTTCTATATTAGGCAGTAAATTTAAATCAACCTTGATCTTGGTGCTGTCTCTTAGCATATCCACTAGATACTTTTGATATACTTTAGAAAAGCCTTTGCTGATCCGATAACTGCAACTCTTTAAGTGCAAAGGTGCACATATTATTGCCGCGCTTTTATAAGGTGTTTGCGTGTTTTCAGATAAAAATTTAGCTAATACATTACCACCGAGAGAAAAGCCTAAAATTGCAAACTCTCTTTGTGGGAACCTTTGGATCAGTAACTCAGTGCAATAATGAACGTCCCAAGTATCACCACTGTGATACGAAGGTCCTTGTCTGTTAGGGCGGCCACTACAGCCCCTAAAATGCATAAGCAAGCCAACCCAGCCACGTTTTTTAATTGACCCCATCATGCCTTTTGCATAATGACTATCGATTGAACCTTCTAAACCATGTAGTACATAAACAATGGGCTTATCAGGATGCAGCGTTGGATCTTCTGTCCATGCAAGATCAACAAAGTCACCATCAGGTAATTCAACTGTTTCAGTGATCACCTCGATACTTTCTTTACGACGGAGTATTTTTGCTGCCATGGTTTGTAGGTGTGGGCTTTTCAGCCACCAGGCAGGTTTAAATGAGCTTTTTTTTATCATCAACTTCTCTATGAACGCTCGATTATGGGCCTGTAAATTATAACTAAAATTGTTCACTAAGCTAAAGTGATTCAGGTATTTTATTTAGGTTGTTTTGCAATGACGTCTGGTAAATATGCTGTTATTTATTGACAGCATATCTACGTATTTGATTTTTAGAAATGAGTTAATTAGTTTCTGTTTCTTTCGCTACTAATTCTTTAAAACTAGCTAATATCTGCTCTTTACTATCAAATAAAAATAATTGGTTGTCTTCAATTTTATAACTAACGACCTTATCTAAAATGGTGAAAAAAGCCATTTCTTGATCCATGGTATTAGGGCAATGTTTACGAGTTGCCATTGCTGGACCAAACTCTATGCTATCTACCGTATGGTCAAATCGACCAGAGTAATTGTTACAACCACCAAAGCCTCTGAAGATATGCTTATTATCAAGGAAATCGATATTTAAAGGGCGGAAGTTGTCCCCTAAAATTGCCGGCTTACCTTGTAAGTTAATCAACTGCCAAGGCTGACCTATTAATGTTAGTGATTTCTCTTCTTTTGGCTCTGAGCTATTCTGACAACCAACCAAAATAATTAATGCAAATGAAGCTAAGATAAATTTATTAATGTAACTGCTGCATTTTTTTAACTGATGCATTTTGTAAACCCTATTTTAATTATCTGTTTATCATAGTACGTAGCGGCGGTTATTTAAATATCAATATGACAGTATCGCCTTAATTATTTAATTTAACGCAAATTTTCAGGTAATAACTTAAGAATAATCTATATTTATGATGATACTAAATGGCTAATTTTCTATAATAGCAATTTGGTATAATACCTCTTTAAATTTATCAGGACTATTAACATGCCTATCGAACAAGCATTAAAAGACCGCAGTGGCAATCAATGTGAGCTTTGTGGATCAGCAGACAACTTATCAGTATATGAAGTACCACCGGTAGCAGAACCCAATTCTGATAAGAGCATTTTGGTTTGTAATACATGTGCGACTCAAATTAACTCCACGGGTAATTATGACATGACTCATTGGCGTTGTTTGAATGACAGCATGTGGTCACAAGTCCCAGCGGTACAGGTTGTGGCTTATCGCATGTTAAAACGATTAAACTCAGAAGGTTGGGCACAAGACTTATTAGATATGATCTACTTAGAGGATGATGTCCGCGCTTGGGGAGATTCAGGTTTTGGAGATGCTCCAGAAGATGAAGAACCAACATTAGATAACAATAAAGCGCCACTTGCTGCTGGCGATAATGTTGTATTAATTAAAGACTTAGTAGTTAAAGGTGCAAACTTTACTGCTAAACGCGGTACTCCGGTACGAAACATTTCACTTACCTCGAACCCTTTGCATATTGAAGGTCGAGTTAATGGTACTCGTATCGTTATTATTAGTGATTACGTGAAAAAGATGTAATCACTATTTAGATACGATAAGAACAAGGGGTCAGAGCCATTGAAACGCTTTTCAACGACTCTGACCCTTGATTTATTTTATATTAACCACTAACAATCTCTTCTATTTGCTCTTCTAACTCCATCCACTCTTCCTCGGTGTTTTCAATTTGCGGCTTGAGTTTGGCTTGTTTTGCTAAACAGTCTGTGAGTTGTGCTTTGTTTTCATGTTCATAGATTTCAACTTGCGCTAATTGATTTTCAATCTCTGCAAGCTCGTTTTGCCATTTACTGACTTGTTTTTCAAGTTGGTCAGCTTTTTTTCTAAGTGGCGCTGCTTGTTTACGCAGCTCGGCTTGTTGACGACGTTGCTCTTTTTTATCGACTTTATCAACCGCTGGTGTTGTCTCTTTGTCTTTATTTAGCGTGGCCTTTTTATCGTCTTGCAACCATTTTTGATAATCGTCGATATCGCCATCGAAATTATTAACTTTGCCGTTGCCAACAATGTAAAACTCATCAACACAAGATTCTAGCAAGTATCTATCATGGGCAATAAGTATGATTGCCCCTTCAAAGTCCTGTAAGGCCATTACCAGCGCTTGGCGCATTTCTAAGTCTAAATGGTTAGTCGGTTCATCAAGCAGTAGTAATTGCGGCTTTTCAAGGACAATTAGGGCAAGTACCAAGCGGGCTTTCTCACCACCAGACATGGTATTAACCACACTTAGTGCTTTATCACCACTAAAGCCAAATCGGCCTAAATGGTTTCTTGCTTGCATTTCGGTAAAATCGGTTTTGGCTAATAACACTTGGTTTATCGCCGTATCATCAGGGTGCAATTGTTCTAATTGATGTTGCGAAAAGTAGCCAACAGAGAGCTCTTGTGCACAAAAGCGTTTACCTTGTTGCAGTGCTAACTCGCCCGCTAAAGATTTTATTAATGTTGATTTACCTGCACCATTTCGTCCCAGTAAACCAATGCGGCTACCTGGTACAAGAGTTAAGTTAACTGTTTTTAATATAATTGCTTGCTCTGAATAACCACAGTCACCTTGCTCAATCGATAATAGCGGGTAGGGCATGTAACCAGGGTTAATAAAGTTAAAGCTAAATTGGCTATCAACATGGGCTGGCATTAAATCAGGTAGTTTTTCTAGGCGCTTTAATCTACTTTGCGCTTGTTTGGCTTTTGATGCTTTGGCTCGAAAGCGGTCGACAAAAGACGTTAAATGTTTTACTTCACGTTGCTGTTTAGCAAACAGAGCATCTTGCTGGGCTAGGTGCTCTGTGCGTTGTCTTTCGAAGCTCGAGTAATTACCCGTGTACAGTTTGGCTTTTTGTTGCTCAATATGCAGAATTTGTCCTATAACATCATCTAAGAAGTCACGGTCATGAGATATTAATACCAAAGTACCTGTGTACTTTTTCAGCCAACGTTGTAACCATAGTACAGCGTCTAGATCTAAATGGTTGGTAGGCTCATCGAGTAGCATTAAGTCTGCTCGACTGATCAAAGCTTGCGCTAAGTTTAAGCGCATGCGCCAACCACCGGAAAAGCTACTTACGCTGTTATTTAATTGGTCTTGAGTAAAACCTAAGCCATGCAGTAATTCACCCGCTCGCGCCGGTAAGCTATAACCATCTATGGTATCAATACAGTTAAGTAAATATGCTTCTTGACTGCCATTATCATCGAGTCTTGCTTGTTCTAGTTTTTGTTCTAATTGACGAAACTCTTTATCGCCATCCATCACATAATCTAAAGCGCTTTGCGTCAAAGCCGGCGTTTCTTGTTTTACCGTAGCGATAGCCCATGAGCTTGGCATTTCCAAATCACCACTATCTGGTTGCAAGTCACCAAGCAAAGCAGCGAATAATGACGATTTACCACAACCATTAGCTCCTACCAAACCGACTTTATGGCCAGGGTGAATAGTAAAGCTTGATGAGATGATTAAGTTTTTTGTACCTCGGTCTAAACTAAGGTTTGCTGCCAGAATCAATTTAATGTCCTTTATGGTTATGATGTGGTTACTGATACATGGTAGGTGCTATATACCTAGCGTGTTATCCAAGGTAAAATACCCTAAATACAGTTGAACCAATATTACTACAATTATGAAAAAAAGATTTATCGCCGGTGCTAAATGCCCTAAGTGTAATGAAATAGACACCTTAGCGTTAACCAAAGAAAACAATGTCGAAAAAGTAACTTGTGTTGCCTGTGACATGGAGATGACTCAGCCAGAAGAGCAAGTTGAACCACAAGTTCGCACTGAAGAGCAGGTCATTGGTGTTTTTAAACCTTAAAGCAATGAATTACTCGCTTGCTTAGTTTAGTAATGAGGGGGTCTATCATCAACCGGCCCTTCAGTTGGCTGCGAGTTGAGATCCTTAATTTTATCACCCATTAAGCTCAGCTTGTCTTTTAAATCTCTTATATATTCCTGATGAATAGATATTTCATTATTGAGTTGCTCAATTACATCATCTTGAAATGCGGTACGCATTTCTAATGTATCTAACCTTTCTTGCAATTGCAGTAAGAGCTGTTGCTCTGTTGACATAGTATTTACCTTTATTTTTTACTGGCTCTATTATCTCTAATTGTACTCACATGAACAACAAAAACAGCAATAGTAGAGAAATTAACCTTTAAAAATTAATTTCCACCTCCATATCTAGTGATAACTGACCTAGCAACTTCCCTGAAGCCCACTTTTAAAAGTGATTTTGGTGAATTGCATGGTCAAATTTAAGGTAATACCAATTCCATTAATTAGTGTTCTATTTTAACCATTAAAAGTGAGCAGTAAATTAATGAGCTTGGTATAAGCAATTAAAAATGTATTTATGTACTATTTTAGGACTGTTTTTTTATAAAAATAGTCGCTAGTATATGGAACTTTATTAAATAATAATTTATGTGTATTTGGGGAAGTTCTCCATTTATGAAGTTTTTTTGGAGAAACAAATGAAATTTATCGTAAAACCAACTTTAGTAGCTGTTGCTGTAATGGCGTTAGCCGGTTGTGGTGGTCAAGAAGAAGCAAAGCCAGCAGTGTTAGAAACTGATGCGCAAAAACAAGCATATGGTCTAGGTGCCTCTATTGGCTCTTATATGAGTAACAACTTAGTTGAACAAGAGAAGTTTGGTGTTGTTTTAGATAAAGAGCTATTAATTGCTGGTTTCAGCGAAAGCCTTAACGGCACAGCTCAGTTACAAGAAGAAGAAATTCGTGAAATCTTAATGGCTCTTGATAAAGAAGTTAATGAGAAAAAACAAGCTGCAGCAGCTCTTGCAAGCGAAAAAAATGTTTCTGAAGGTCAAACTTTCTTAGCTGAAAATGCTAAAGTTGAAGGCGTAGTTGTTACTGAGTCTGGTTTACAGTACCAAGTATTAACGGCAGCTGAAGGCGCAAGCCCAGTAGCTACTGATACTGTTAAAGTTCACTACAAAGGTACACTAATCGATGGTACTACTTTTGATAGTTCATACGATCGTGGTCAGCCAATTGAATTCCCACTAAACGGTGTTATCCCTGGTTGGACTGAAGGTGTACAATTAATGAATGTTGGTTCTAAGTACAAATTCGTTATCCCTTCAAACTTAGCTTACGGTCCAAATGGCACAGGTCCTATCCCTGGTAATGCTACATTAGTATTTGAAGTTGAATTACTTGATATTATTGCTCCTGCAGCTCCTGTAGCTGATAACGGCCAGTAATTTAAAGCTTATTAATACACTTAGTTAAGCTCTTTTTAAAACCAGGCAACTGCCTGGTTTTTTTATGTCTGTTCGTTGTTAAAAATGTTTATCTAAAAATGCATATAAACGAGTACTTGCTATCTTTATCCTGTTTTTAATTACTGGCCAATTAGCAGTATAGTAATGTTCATTTAAATTTATTGCTTTAGCTTGAGGTGCACAATAGAGACTAGTGTGGTTAAGTTGGCAATATTGAGTCTTAGGGTGGCGTGTGATCTGCAATGATTCATTTGCCCAGCGGATCACATTACTATGATTTAGTGTATCTCCTGCGGATCTTGCTATTGGCGCTCCAAAGTCGGACAGTAGCTGCTGGTAGCTTTGCTTTCTTGTCCAAATTAAACAGCTATCCCAAACAGCATGTAAATTTTTACAATGTTTATCTGAGCTATTAACCCGAGACTTATTGCCCCCTAAATCTGATTTAAAACTGACATGTAAAGGTTGATGAAGATCGGCGAGCCAATGAGCAATAAACATTAAGGCTTGTAGTTTTAGCCATGAGTTTTGTGAAGATTCATTTTTAATAAATTGTTCTTGGTGCAAGCTTAGTGCATAGGTAATGCAATTTTTGTTGCAAGAGCTATTGTCTAAGGTTTTTTGCTCTCTGAGCACATTGATGAAGTGCCAATTGTTGTACTTTCGGTATTTTTTATCTGCTTTAATGGCATCAGCCCAAATACAAGAATCAACAAAGTTAACTTTAGTATTAATGCTGCGCTTTAAATAATGATTAATACGTTGCTGCTCTTGCGACGGCATTTGTTGGAGCAAGTTGTCCATATGTTGTTGTTTGCTTAAAGGTAGATGCTGATAGGCAAGCTGACAAATTAAACCATGGGTTTTGCTGTCAAAAGCAAACACTTGCAAGCTAGTAAAAAATAGAATGGTACAAAGGAAAAGTTTCATTATTTAAAGTTAGACCAATATCGACAATTGCATACTATTTTTATATAGGAAATAAAAAGGCCTTATCAATGATAAGGCCTGAAATGCTCGCTGTTTGGTCTAGTAAAACTAGCTTCTTATTAGTTATTCTTTAAAAGCTTGTAAAGTTTATAACAAAGCAATTTCATTTTAGCAACACTTTTTTACAAAAAAAGTCATAATTTTCACTAAGTTTGATCTCATCCATAGTATCTGAAGAGAAGTTTGGGTAGAATATCGCAAAATTTTACCGATACCGTTACGGAAATAAAAATGACAACATTAAAGAATGATACGTACTTACGTGCGTTGCTAAAGCAACCTGTTGATTACACTCCAGTTTGGATGATGCGCCAAGCTGGTAGATACTTACCTGAGTACAAAGAAGTACGTAAAGATGCTGGTGATTTTATGGCACTTTGTCGTAACACTGAATTAGCGACAGAAGTAACTATTCAGCCTTTACGTCGTTTTCCTTTAGATGCTGCAATTTTATTTAGTGATATTTTAACTATTCCAGATGCTATGGGCTTAGGTCTTTACTTTGAAACTGGGGAAGGACCTAAGTTTGAACGTCCGATCACCTGCGCTGCCGATGTTAAAAAAATTGGTCACCCAGATCCTGAAGGTGAATTACAATACGTAATGAATGCTGTGCGTTCTATCCGTAAAGAGTTAAAAGGTGAAGTTCCATTAATTGGCTTCTCTGGTAGTCCATGGACGTTAGCGACTTACATGATTGAAGGTGGCAGCTCTAAAGCATTTACTAAAATTAAAAAAATGATGTTTAGCGACCCACAAACATTGCATTTATTACTAGATAAATTAGCTGATTCAGTTATTTCTTATTTAAATGCACAAATCGCTGCTGGTGCTCAATCGGTAATGGTATTTGATACTTGGGGCGGGGTGTTATCACCGGCAATGTACAAAGAATTCTCTCTACAATATATGGCGAAAATTGTTGATGGACTTACTCGTGAAAACGAAGGCCGTAAAGTTCCTGTAACCTTGTTTACCAAAAATGGTGGTATGTGGTTAGAGTCAATTGCTGCGACAGGTTGTGATGCAGTAGGCTTAGATTGGACTATTAATATTGAAGATGCAAAAGCTCGTGTTGGTGATAAAGTTGCACTACAAGGAAATATGGACCCGTCAATGTTATATGCGCCAAAAGAGCGTATAGAGCAAGAAGTACAAACCATATTGAATGGCTTTGGTGAAGGTGGTACTGGTCACGTATTCAACCTTGGACATGGTATACATCCAGATGTAAACCCTGAGCATGCTGGTCACTTTATTAATGCAGTGCACAAATACAGCAAGCCTTTTCATAAGTAGTCGTTGTGCTACAGATGTAAATACATAAAAGGAGCGTAAGCTCCTTTTTTATTTAAACCTGTTGTTAAAACCTAATTCCTAATCTCTAGGATCTATCTTCCTTATCCGTTACAATCTAATTAAATATTCAAGAAAATATTATAAATGTCACAACCAAGCCGCTGCCTTAAATCTCTAAATAGCTTTGCTCTCAATGCAAATGCACAAGAGATCGTAACCCTTAGCAATTTAGTCCAGCTTGAGCAATTTGCTCAACAACTACCTAAGCAATTTTATATTCTAGGTGGAGGTAGTAACTCATTATTTATTAATGATTATCAAGGGACTGTGGTCTGCCCTGATTTTAAGGGGATCAATGTTGCAAATACTGAAGATGCTTACTTGTTAGAGGTTGCTAGTGGTGAAAATTGGCATGATCTTGTTCATTACTGTTTAGCTAATAATATGCCTGGCTTAGAAAATTTAGCACTAATTCCTGGTAATTGTGGCGCGGCACCTATTCAAAATATTGGTGCTTATGGTATTGAGTTTGCTAATGTCTGTGATTACGTTAAATGGTTTGATTTTGCTACGGGTAAAGTCGAAATTTTATCTAAGGGTGAATGTGACTTTGATTACCGTAATAGTATTTTTAAAGGATCGCTAAAAAATAAGGGCATAGTTATAGCTGTCGGCATAAAACTCAATAAGCAATGGCAGCCATTATTAAATTACGCAGGCCTTAATGAACTAGGCAGTTCACCAACACCAAAGCAGGTGTTTGAGCAAGTTGTTGCTATTCGCCAAGCTAAACTTCCCGATCCTAAGCACTTGCCAAATGCAGGTAGCTTCTTTAAAAATCCAGTGATTAGTCAGGAATTATTCGAAAATATCAAGCTGCAGTACCCAAAACTCATTTCATATCCCTTAACTAACGGTGATGTAAAGCTTGCCGCTGGTTGGCTGATCCAAGAATGTGACCTTAAGGGGAAAACGATAGGCGGAGCTGCGGTACATAAATTACAGGCATTAGTGTTAGTTAATATCGATAATGCTAGCGGCTCTGATGTCGTCGCTTTAGCTAAGTTTGTGCAACGTACCGTGTTTAAAAAATTTGGTGTTAACTTAGAGCCTGAAGTACGTATCATTGCCAGTAGTGGCGAAATATTGTTGGAAAATATCTAATCATGGCTAAAGTAGTAAGAGAAGAGTTGATCAAGAGACTCGCAGATGGGCAATTTATATCTGGGCAAGTATTAGCTACTGATACAGGGGTGAGTCGTACTGCAATATCTAAGCATATTAAAGTATTAACTGAGATGGGTTTAGACATATTCTCAGTACAGGGTAAAGGCTATAAGTTAGCCAATCCTATTCAGTTGCTAGAGCAACAAGTTATTGCGCAAACACTACGTCAACAAGGTGCTACAAATATTGTTGAGGTACACAATTTAATTGATTCAACAAACTCCTATTTAATGCGCCGCTTACCTAATAATGTTACTCATGGGCAAGTGTGTATTGCTGAATATCAATCTTCAGGAAGAGGGCGTCGAGGCAAGCAATGGATTTCACCGTTTGGTTCACATTTATACCTGTCGATGTATTGGCACTTAGAGCAAGGCTTAAGTGCTGCTATGGGCATCTCAATCGTTATAGGTCTGGCAGTAAGTGATGTCCTTAAATCTGAATATGACTTAGATGTACAGTTAAAGTGGCCAAATGATATTTATGTTGAAGGTAAAAAGCTGGCGGGTATATTAGTTGAGCTTGAAGGACAAAGTGTTGGCCCAGGAAATTGCGTTATCGGCTTAGGCTTAAATTTAAATATGCCCCAGCAAAGTGCTGTGCAGATAGATCAACCATGGACAGATCTGCAACAAGCTGTGAATACACCAATTGATAGAAACCAGTTAGCCGCGAATCTAATTACCACCATCAGTAAGCGCTTAGAACAACATCATAAATTCGGTTTAGCACCTATGCTTAATGATTGGCAACGACAAGATTACTTTATCAATCAAGCGGTAAGATTAGTCACCGGAGAGAAAGAAACACGGGGTATATGCCGAGGTATAAACGCGAGTGGTGCTTTATTATTAGAGGTGGATGGTAAACAGAAACCTGTCTATGGCGGCGAAGTAAGCTTGAGGAGTGCTTAGTGAATATTCTTATTGATATTGGCAATACTCGAGTAAAATACGTTGTTGATAATAATGATCAGTTATCTGCAGTTAGGACAGTGCAATGTACTGATATTATGACTGAACTTAATTCTTTGAATAACATTCAATCTATTGTCATTGTTGCTGTGTCTAATCAAGCCAAGGTGAATGAAATTGCGTCTTGGGCAAATAAGCAACATATACAATTCAAACAATTACATACCCAAGCTGAAAGTTTCGGCGTGAGTAATGGCTATGATAATCACCTGCAAATGGGTGCAGACCGATGGATTGCTGTTCTTGGAGCGCAAGCTAGCTACCCTAAGCAAAATTTATTGATAGTAGATTCAGGTACCGCAACTACATTTGATGTCCTTAACTCTGATAGCCAGCATTTAGGCGGGTGGATCGTCCCTGGGGTCGAGTTAATGATTACGTCATTATTTAACAACACTGATAAAGTAAAAGGTGCGATTAAAAATGTGGACTCATTAGAATTTGGCTTAAATACTAATGATAATGTTAATTTTGGTTGTTGGGCTGCAAGCAAAGCTCTAATAGATTTTGCTGTTGCACAGGCAGAAAAAAAAGGTTCGGTTATCGATAAAGTTATTTTTACCGGGGGGAACGGTGCCCAGTTAAATAAACATTATGCATGCAATAGCTGTTTTGATGATAAATTAATGTTTGTTGGCATGCAGCGCTTTATAAAATAATAGAGCGACACTTGTTTAAATCTTGTGCAATTACCCGATTTGTTTATATTATCTTTACAAAACAGGGTAAAAAAACAGCAAACAGAAAAAAAAATGAATTTTTTTAAAATTTACTATTGCATGGTGCAAAACATTCATCTAGAATTCGCTCCACTTAATGTAGTGCCGTCTTAGCTCAGTTGGTAGAGCAACTGACTTGTAATCAGTAGGTCGCCAGTTCGACTCCGGCAGACGGCACCATTAATACTACTTCGGTAGTGCAAAAGAAAATGGAGGGGTTCCCGAGTGGCCAAAGGGATCAGATTGTAAATCTGACGGCTCAGCCTTCGGTGGTTCGAATCCACCTCCCTCCACCATTTCTTCTTGCTAGATAATCTTACAGATTTGCGGACGTCGTATAGTGGTAATACCTTAGCCTTCAAAGCTAAAGCTGCGGGTTCGATTCCCGCCGTCCGCTCCATTATCTTCAACGTTTTAAAGCGCTGATATAGCTCAGTTGGTAGAGCGCACCCTTGGTAAGGGTGAGGTCGGCAGTTCGAATCTGCCTATTAGCACCATTTCTAGATTTCTTTTATATAATTCCTCGTTACTTTTTATTTTTCTTGCGTCATTTTTGTACAATTCTAATTCAGCATCTATCATTAACCTTACTCTGAAAATAACTTTTTTCACTTTAAGGTCAAATATAAATGTCTAAAGAAAAATTTGAACGTAATAAACCACACGTTAACGTTGGTACTATCGGTCACGTCGATCACGGTAAAACAACATTAACTGCTGCAATCTCAGCTGTACTTACAAAAGTACACGGTGGTGAAGTTAAAGATTTCGCACAAATCGATAACGCTCCTGAAGAGCGTGAACGTGGTATTACAATCAATACTTCTCACATCGAGTACGATACAGAATCACGTCACTACGCACACGTAGATTGTCCTGGTCACGCCGATTACGTTAAAAACATGATCACTGGTGCTGCTCAAATGGATGGCGCTATCTTAGTAGTTGCTGCTACAGATGGTCCTATGCCACAAACACGTGAGCACAT
>JAQWHD010000063.1 GCA_029237915.1 Thalassotalea sp.
AACCATTCTAGTGACAAATATCCTGCAACTCCATAAGCCAAACTTCCCCCTAATGCACCCCAAGGATTTTTAGTCGCATAGGCGCCTTCAACTGCACCTTGTGCGAAGCCTTTTAGGGCAGCTTCTTCAGCTTTAGTTAAACAAATCAAACCGCTTGGATCTATTCTAGTCAAAGGATTTCCGCCAACATAAGCAAAGGTATTCATACCTCCATTTAAGCCTATTGGGTCGCTTTGTATGTAACGGCCGGTTTGTGGGTCGTAGTCACGGTAATAGTTGTAGTGTAGACCACTTTCTTGATCATAGTATTGGCCAGGGAAGCGTTTGTTGTAGATAAATTGTTTGCCATCTAAGTTTACGTCACTGTTTGCTGCGCCATTACCAAAGGCGTCTGATTGCCATTGCCATATTTCTTGTTGGCTTTGGTTTGTGATTGCTCTTGGTGTGTTTAGGTGGTCGGTATGCACGTAGTAAATTTGGCTGTTGTTGTCTTCATATTTTATTACTGCAATTGGCATGTTGTTTAAATAGATATGCTCGGTTACTGGGTTACCAGTGCTGTCTAGCTCACTAATTAACTGCCCTGCTAGGTTGTATACAAAGTATTGGCTTATATTATTGGTTAGGTTGGTTTTACTTATCCTTTGCCCTAAGCCGTTGTATTGGTAGCTTGCAACGTTGTTAATAGCCATTAATTGGTTATAAGGGCTATACTGCAGGCTTTGACCGTTTCTAGTTAAGGTATTTCCGTTTTCATCTCGTTCGATAATAATACTGTTGTCGATGCCTATAAGTGCATTACTATTACTGGCTATGTCGTAGTTGGTGATTACACTGTTTATGCTTTGTGATGTTCGGTTACCATTTTTATCGTATTGATAACTTTGTAATGGCAAACTATTGCTACTGTCGGTTGTTAGCAAACGATTTAGCGCATCAAAGCTGTATTCATTTAAGTTTGAATTAGTTGATTGTGCCTGTTGTTGGCTAATCAAATTGCCTACACCATCAAAACTGTACTGCTCATTTATCGAGCCATTTGCTAATGCAACAACTCGACCGGCTAAGTCATATTGCTTAACTAAATTAGCGCCATTTGCAAAAGTGAGCTCTTTGATTTGGCCAGTAAAGTCATAATGGGCGTTATTAATTAAGTTTTGACTAACACCATCAATATCAACGGTGATTGCGGTAATATTATTTGCCTTATCGTATTGATAACTAAGCTTGTTACCACTTGGATAGGTTATTTGATTCACTCTACCCGCTAGGTCATGCGTATATTGAGTAATTGCCTCTGTGTTAATCGTATTTGGGTTATTTGTGCTTATGGTTTGTTGCTGCTCGATGATGTCGCCAAAGCCATTGTAACTATAGGTAAGCTGAGTATCCCCTTTAACAATTTCGCAGACTTTGCCTAAGTTATTGCTGCATGTGTCGTAAAGGTAACTAATATCATAGTTACTGTCGGTATGGCTTACTTGGGTTAAACGATTGTTCGCATCGTATTGATAATCAAATACTTGCTGCTTGGCATCAATCATTTGAATTGTATTGCCTGCTTTATCGTATCGAAAACTCCAAGTGCCTTTATCAGGGCTTGATTCATTTAATTTATTGTTAAAGTCATCAAAACTAAAGAAGGTTGTATTACCATTAGCATCGGTTACTTGAGTTGGGTTGTTATTAACATCGTAGCTAAATTTGTATTCAGTTTCTGCGGTGTTGCTGTCACTGCCAGCAACGTCATTTATAATATTTGATAAACGTTGTAACGCATCATAGCTGTACCGTTTGGTTATGGCGTTAGCATTAGTTTGCTCAACCAATAATCCGCTGCTGTTGTATAGTGAATTTAAGCTTTGATTCTCACTAAATTGACTTGTTGGATTATCGTATGCGTCAAAAGCTTGGGTGATTTGCGACTGTAAAATATCGCCATTACCATAACTACTTTGACCAATAATATTGCCTTTGTTATCAAGCGTTAGTTCTAGGTAGTCGCCAAGGTCATTACTAATTCGGGTAAGTCGGTCGGCATTGTCATAGCTAAAATATGTGGTGTGTTCATCGCTTAACATACCTGCTGTAGTTATTGATATTACGTTGTTACGTAAGTCATACGTGTAAGTTTGTAGACGAACGTCACCTTCAGCTGTGGTATGTGTTGAATTTGTTAGATTATAAAGCTTGTCAAATTCACGGGTTACGATTGTGCCATTAGCTAGCTCGACATAATCTTCGTGTCCAGAATAAGTATATTTAAGGTTTGACTTTATCATTGTGCCATCGGGGGCAATAACGTCTTTTAAGCGAGATTTTTCTGAAGCATCTGACTCTAAAGGGTAATAATTAAAATTATATACATCATTAATGTCTGTTCTTGGCCCATCAATAGAGGATAACTGCCCTAAAATACCATTGTATTGATAGCGAGTCGTTTTTGAAATAACGCTGCCATTAGGCTCAAAACCTTGTTGTGAAACGCTAATTAAATGTGCTTGTTGATCGTATTCAAATAAGGTTTTTTGTTTATTACCACTAACTGAGTCCTGTTCAATTACACTTATTTTGTCAGTATATATAGCATCGTATTTAAAATTAATTTGCCTTTGCTGCGCACTACCATAGCCTTCAATAATATAACCCGGTTGTCCGTGTTGGTTATAATCGCCATACCTTGTTGTTTGGTTATTAATTGTTTTAGAGAGTAAATTATTGGTGTTTGGATCAAAGTTATAATTACGCTGAGTGATATCACCCGATGAACAAGCGGGTCCGTCAACATTAGTAATAAAGCCAAGTCCATGCTGCCCTGTAGCTAAGTATTGGCTTGTTGAACCATCTGGATTGATCACACTTCTGCTACCATCACTTTGATAATCTATAGTATATTGCTCAGTGCCTTGCCCGTGAGAGCTTAATATTGCTTGGCCTTTATCGTTGTATTGCCAGTTAGCAATAGGTTGTTGTAAATCATCATTTATTGAGGTTAACAGGGAAATGTCTTGTTCATCTTCATACAGATAGTAGCGGTTAAGGCCGCCATATTTATTCACTTTGGTGAGCATGCCATTACTCATTCTATTGTAATAGTAGTTATTGGCTCCAACCTGATCGATTTTACCATCTTCATTATAATAGAATCTAAGGTCATGTTGGCTAGGTGAAATAACCTTAGACAGCTTTCCTGCTACATTGTATTCGATGGTATAAACATTGCTATCTTGCAAAGTAATGGTCTGTAACTTGCCTAACTGGTCATACTCTTCAACGTGACCTTTGTTGTTGATATACGCCCATTTTTTGCTGGCGAATGATAATGACGTATTGATATCTTGATATACTGGTAACCAACTTTTACGATTTTTGTAAAACTTCACTACTTGACCATTGTCTCTTTGTACCTTAGCAACGGTTTCTTCTGAGCCATTTACCATTTCAGTTGTGGTTGTTATAAATCGTGAGTACGAATAACTCCATTTCGGTCCCATGGCTAACTCTACGGTACTGCGGCTATTGTAATAACGAACAAACTCAAGTGGAAATGGGGTCCCTGCTAGTTGATAATCTATCTCTTGTTGATATTTATTACCGGTGATCACATTTATCGGGTTTCCTACAATAGCTTCACACTGGCTCGGTTTACCATTATTACGCGGCATATCAACTAGCTCACTAATGAGATCATCTTCTTTATTTGGATCTTTGCCTTCTTTAACGGTTATTTGAAACTGTACCGGATTTTCTGGCGACCAGTAGCTCGTTGCTTCAACAATGTAAGTACCAGGTTTTGCACCTGACTCCCAGTAAGCTTTGGTTTTGCCGTCAAAGTTAGTATACCCATTTAGGGTATCTCTTTTATTAAAGGTACTACCTTGTAAGTAGACGTAATTTAAACCGCCACTGGCTTTACCTTTAGGCCTATGTATTACCTCGTATGTTATTTCCTTATCAGACGTTCCTGACTCATGGTCGTAGTCGATAAGCATTATTTCAAGTGGGACTCTGGAGTTATCATTTTCATAAACCGTTAAATTAGCACCACTGGTTACTGCCATCTCTCGGCCTTTAACTTCAACTGTCTGTTGTGAAATTAAGATTTCAACACCACCAACAAGATCAATTGTTTCAATAGTCCAAAGCCCAATCTCGTTGCCAACATATTCTGCGGCTTCAACCCACCATCCCTCCCCCATACAAGAGGGTGAGAATACTAGAGTCCAACAAGTGCCGGTCCAATTAACCCGGCTTTCCCTAACTTTCTCGTTATCAGGATTATAAAATCGTATTAATATTTTATCTCCATCATTTTGCCCTTCATCCTTTATTACAATTTGTCTGGATATATATGAGTTTATATGTGCTGGAGATGTTTGACTTATGTTGTAACGAGGTAGCTTGCTCCAATCACTGCCTGAATGAGATGCACCACTCTCATTTTCATAGCCATAAATTGAGCTACCAGCTTGATGTAAGGGCTCAGCGGATGCTTTGGCTGAGAAACATAATGCCAATAGTAATAGCAATAGCGTATAAGTGATAAATTTATTGAGTTTATTGAGTTTATTGAATTTTGGATAGAAATATCCATGAGTTAACGAATACATAAATCTCCTCCTTGAGATGTTTAGTATGTAAATTATTAAGTGTTTGTGCTTTTAGTTGGTGAACTAAAGATTCAGTATCCTTACTGAAGCACTTAACAGACTTTTATAAGGTTAGTTAAAAGCAAAGGAATTGCAAAAAATTAATTGAATTTTTTTCACTCAATTACCGTCCTCCTCGCGCAGATGGGGTTCCATTTGTTTATGATCATTGGATTCCCGTCTACACGGGAACGACGAGTCAGGTGCGCAGTCGACTATGGATTCCCGTCTGCACGGGAACGACGAAGTGCTTATGAACGACGTGGCAGCGTTGAAAATTGACAATAAAAAAAGAGAACCGAAGTTCTCTTTTGGATTTCATATGGCAATCAAAATACTTTGATAATCATAACTTACACTTTAATATTGAATATACTTTCTATTTTTAATAAATTTATTCGTTTCAATTAACATATACCGAACTATTAACTTAAGCGTTCGTAGAAACCGTAAAACAATAAAACTACACATATCCAAAAGGTGATGGCCTGTATAGCCAAAATAGCTTTTATTTTATTATTTGTAATCGAGGTAAATCTAAACAACCCGACATAGCCAATTAAATATGACATTTTATTAGCATCAGTCCAATAATGAACAGGTGAGCCTAATGACTCATGCTCATTAGGGTTTTCCTTTTTTAACATTATGAGACCAATAAGGTCGCAAATTAACATAATAATTAATGAAACAAAAAAATATACACTCATAACTATTTATTACATCCACACTCTGATTCAAAAGCATCCGAAACGGATGACTCTCCTAAAGTGAAATCAGCCCAACTCAAATCAACACCAACAACTAAACCACTTGATACACTATATGCTTGGCCTATTTGAACAATAGAGCTACCATACCCTAAAAGTGCAGCGACATTAAACCCAGAGTATGAAAAATCACCAACTAAATTAATTGGACTAGCCGCAGGATATGGGTCATTTAACTCTATTTTTGAAGCGGTTAAAGACCAAGGGAACCCGACGGTTGATCCCCCTGCACTGAAATTTACCTGAACATTCCAACGCTTTCCATTATCACAGTCTGATGTTAAAATTGCTCGTCCAAAGGCACCACCTATAACTTCCCCTGCGGCGAACATTTCTATTCGTCCTGTCCACCTAGCTAGACCTTTAGGGTCAATATACATCAAAGGATTTCCGCCAACATAAGCAAAGGTATTCATACCTCCATTTAAACCTATTGGGTCGCTTTGTATGTAACGGCCGGTTTGTGGGTCGTAGTCACGGTAATAGT
>JAQWHD010000064.1 GCA_029237915.1 Thalassotalea sp.
GTCATTGCGTATATGGACTCCCGTTTAATTACAACAATTTATTTTGCTTTTTAAATAAGAATGATGCGAGCGTATATTCGGACTCTGTTTGAGGTGCTACCTCTGGCCCCTGATGTATTCGCACCTTCATGCCTCTTCGGCGTATCGGTATTTAATACCTCCACAATGACCAGGCTCTTGAAGGTCGGTCTTACCTATTTAAGTCGCTCTTTGCTTTGTTGTAATTGAACTCTTTACCGTAACACTTTATGTTTATTAGATTATAGCCATTGGTTGATGATATTCACTATTATGCTTTAACATCGACCATGCAGTTCTAATGGTTTTGTTTGCCAGCGCTACGGCGGCTTTTCGTATACCACAGCGTTCGATTAACTTTTTGAGCCACGCTTCTTTGTTATTTTTAGGCTCTCTTTTGGCGACAACCTTGGCAACGGATAATGCCCCTTGTATTAAGCTTGACCGCAATCGTCTATTACCCGATGTTTTACCAATACTGCCGAGCGTTGTTACACCACCAGTGCTGTATTGTTTCGGTGTTAAACCGATACAGGCTGATGCTTCTCTGCCTTGTGAAAAGCTTTTACCGTCTTTTCCAAGTGCTAGGTATAAACCGAGTGCGTTAACTGGGCCTACACCTTCAAGCTTCATTAATTTTTTACAATGTTCTTGCTGGTTAATTAATACGAACAATTGTTTTTCAACGTCTTGCTGTTGTATTTCAGTGGTTAAGTACATTCGATACATCAGCGCTAATTGTTTACGAAATGCATCAGGCAAATCATTTTCAGCATCTTCAAGTATGTCTGGTAGCTTACTTTTAAACGCCGTATTTCCCTTGGGAATAACAATACCAAATTCATAAACCAAAGCTCTGAGCATATTACTGGTCGCCGTTAAGCTATCACTCAAATGTTGTCTAATTTTTTCAATAGACTGTAAACCTTGTTGCTCTATCGTTTTAATGGCAACGGCTTTTACTCTTGGTTGCTTTGATGCAATGGCTATGGCCAATGCATCATTTTGGTCTGTCTTGTGACCTTTGCGAAATGGCGTGACACATTTCGGTGTTATTATTTTTGGAGTATGCCCCAACTCTTTTACATACCTGGCCCAAAAGTGCGCAGAGCCACAGGCTTCAACAACAACCTCACTGATCGGTTGTTTCGCTAGCCACCGAGAAAGGCTCTGCCTAGTGAATGCTTTATCCGTAAGTACTTTGTGGTTTGCATTTAAGGTACAAACATGAAAAGAATTCTTTGCTAAATCTATTGCGATAACGTTATTATTCATTTTGTATGGACTCCAAGGTAAAAGTTTAGTCACTTATTACGTTACTCCCTCCGAGGGAGGGAGTCCATACATCGGCGAAGGCCGCAATCTTATAGAGCGTGCTGAGGGGCAATTCAGTGCAACTTTTTGCCATACAATGTTAGAAAGAACATTCCGTCATTCCACCGTGCTTCTGGGTGGAATCTCATACAGTTTAAAGGTGACTCGAACGGCAATTTTGCCCGTACCTTTCAATAGCAGGTTTAATATCTAAACCATTTCTACTCACTAAACTTTGATAAGTGGCAACATCAACTTGGTAGCTCAATTTCTCTTTACCACCTAATAAACTACCAACTTCTACATTAGTTAAAAAGACTTTTATTCGTTCAAGCCACTGCTCGGCTAATTGTCGGTTATGTACTAAAATAAGCGTGTTAATTTTTCGCTTAGCTATAAGCGCAAGACCAGTTACCGTTTTACCAAACCCCGTTGACGCAACGAACACCCCATTATCTTTTTCAAGTAAAGCAGCCACCGCCTTTGCTTGCTGGCTTTTCAACTTGCCATTAAATTTTATTTTACTTAACGGCATTCCTTCAAAATGTTTATTATCATATTCAATTGCAATTTTTTGTTGAGATAGAATATTTTCAATATCAGGTAAGCAACCTCTAGGTAAGATTAAATAATCACTCTCGATATGAGCTGCACATATATATCGGCTAGTGCCGATAGTAGAAAACCTTAATGCTTGGCGTTTGAAAAACTCTGGATTAGCAAACACTGCACATCGCTTTAAACTTGACGTGACTTTACCGGGCAAGTTTGATATTGGTATGTAAACTTGATTTGCTAGGACAAGTGTTATTTTCTCAGGGCAATTTGCTACTTTAATAACTTCTGTTTGTCCACGCTTTGATGCTTCACTACGCTGCCAAGGTTTATGATTACTATCATCTGAAGCCTGACCATCAATAAGACTAGAAGCCTTAATTAATTCAGTAAGATGTTTACTAAGTTGTGCTAAAGACATTTTTTCAATGGAAGCTAACTTTGCCCATTGGTCACTATAAGGAAGTCCCTCTTTATCTATAAATACACTATTCCCAAGTTGCCTAGGGGAAAACTGCAAAGGTAAAGCTATCAAATTGCCAAAGCCACCTTCAGGCATAATATCTTGATTCGGAAATAACCGATCAAAACAATCAAAAGAAAGAGATGGATAAAGCTCCATCGTTTTATTTAGCAAGGCATTACCGAGTTTTCTGGCATCACTTGCTTGAACAGGATGAGAGAAAAATATCCATATATGACCACCATTACCACTGCGAGAACGTTCTAGAATATAAGGGATACTTAATGCTTCACAACTATTAGCAAATGCTGTTATCGATTCAAACCAATCTTTCTTGTCAAAATCAGCTGCTAATAAATAGGTAGTGTTATCGGTTAATAACGGATATATCCCTATGGTTTTAATCCCCTTTAAATGCTCAAATATCGCCTTATTATCTGGAGTTTTAAAGTTTTGATTAGTACAGTCCGTACAACTTATTTTTGGCTTATTACAAACCTTAGGCTGCCACTCATTCCAACAAGCCGGTGAATAACCACTGCGACCATTTTTAGACTCCCATCTAAAAGGGTAGATATCTGGCCTCCCTTTAAAATAAGATAAAAACAGTTCGATTTTATCTTCTACTGGCGCATATTGGTTAAAGTTATTAGCGAGGAGTTGACCATCAAGTTGTAATAGTTTTTGTCGCGCTATAAGTAAACTTTCTTGCTCAGCTTTTAACCGCGATAGTTTTGTATCTATTTCAGTTAACTGATGAACGATCTGTTTTCTTTCGTCCATCTGCTTAAAGCCACTGAGTCAGCACATGAGTTAGTTTATCTACTGCTAGTGACTTTTTATCGCCATTCATTTTATTTATATTAATCAGCTTCCACTTGACCGCAGGTAAGTTGGCAATATTGCTATCGGGAGCAAGATCCCAATTGGGTTTACCTGATTTAAAAGACAATAAAAAATCAAATTCCTGCTGAGTAAAGTGAGTTTTCAACGCTGCTATCAATTTCTCTGGTATTACAATAAGTTCATCAACAGTTATAGCTTGTGATGTCATACCATTAAACTCATTGATAAATGATTTTTTAATATCTTTAAGCCGAGGAGACATTACTTCAGCAATTGGCCTTGGATGACTTAACAAGTACGCAATAAAGCCTTCAAATATTGACCTATCAATGCCTTGTGATAAGCCTTGTTGTTCAAGTAGTAACTTTATATCAAAAAGATCTCTTGGATGCTGTCTATCAAGTGCTGCACAAATTTTACCGCCATATAAATCAGCTAATGAAACAACCGAAATACTAGCATAACCAAACTCATCTTCTACTGATTCAATCAGATCCATTTCAATTGCTGGCTTTAAAGTCCCCCTCATTACCGGTGACACTTCAATTTTAATTTGTGCTTGCTGTCCTGTCACAATTATACGCATTTCATCAGGTCTATTTAGTTGTAACTCTGCTTTAGCTATGCCTGAATGACTAATCTGCTGAGCAATGCTGTTTAATGCATTTCGGACATTAATAATAGCTTCATCTCTTTGCTCCAATAACATGTAGGCCAAATCAATATCGACTGACAATCTAGGAAAGTTTTGAATAAACAAGTTAATTGCCGTACCGCCTTTTAGGGCGAAACATTTTTCCTTAGCAACACAAGGCAGTACAGAGATCAACAATTGAACTTGTTTATAATAATGACTATTTTTATCCATTCTCTAACTCCACCTCTTTAAACTTCAATGGCACGGTTATCTTATACTGTCGATCGACATAACCACCCTTCACTATTTGACGGTTACCAGATCCTAACTCTACTTTGCTCTCATCTAAACGCTTAAGCCAAGGGTGTTGATAGTAATGTGCTAGAAATAAAAAAAGGCGTTTCACTTTTACCGAAGGTGACCTTTCTAATAATGATTGAAGCTTTCTAGGTCTTAACGACGTTAATCCTTGGAACAATTCAGAAGCAAATATAAAACTATTTTCATCAAAGACTTTCTCTAACACTTCTAAAACCGCTAATTCTATTACACTAGCTTTGATCATTTGATTATTCACAGTTAGTTCAGTTAAATCTTTTTCATGGACTTCGTCCAGTATTTTAGAGCACTTATATTCTATCTGCCATTGTTGAGAGGATAACCATTTTGGTGTTCTTATGGGCTTTATCGAATTAAATTGGATTATTTCGTTACCCATAGGAAGATAATGAGATACGCCTTGATGCGCTAAACTTGAAAGCCCTGCAAGGTGCAATGAACTAAATTGTTGTAGTTGCAGTGCAGCGAGTGCTGAACTCCACGATATTGTTTTATTTGGTTTTTTATAAACACCATTAGCAACTACTTCCAACCAACCACTTTTCACATAATTCTGCACATGCGAGCGTGATATATTATGTTGGTTTAAATACGGCATTAACAGTAGTTCAAACTGTGATAATTGATCATTTATCCATTTCAGTTTAGTTGACATTTAATTTACCAAAAAACAAATAAGTACACTTTAAATGTACGTTATTGTATTTAAGTAAACAAGATGTTTTTAATATTAATAGAAAAATTTGTAAAATAACGGAGTTATTTTTCGGAATTAGATAGTTAAAAAGTGAATTTGGTTGATAGAAGCATTGATAAAATAAGGGCTGTAGCTTGGATTTACCTTAGACTTTAGGTCAGCCGAGACTTACGAAACCTACCTTTGCAGCGCGTTCTGAATCTAAATTCGCCGTAACAACTTCGTTATGTTGCTCTTCAATCATTTTAGATGGAATGTCTAACGTGGTTGTTTGGCTTTCCTTTGAGTTACTGCTATTTGGATCGAATTGTTCTACGGCCATATGTGTCTCAACTTACTCTATCTTTTTTAACTGATGCTTTTTCTAGTATCTAATAAAGAGAAGAGCAGCGTCATAAAAGGTGTTTTAACTGCCTTTATTGCAAACTCAGGGTGTTTGCTAAGGCAGTTGTTTAATGCCAGGAATGTTTAGTTGGGTGGTAATAATTGCGCTTGTTGAAATAATGTAAAAACTGATGATTGGTTAAGTGTCAGTTAATTTTACAATCTTGAATTCTTAGAATACAAAAAAAACATGTCATTGAAAAATAATAAATTTATTCCTTTGGCCTATATATTGCTACAAAGCAGTAACAATAACTAAAGATACCATTCTCTTTCAATTAATGTAGTACCTAGGAAAATATAAGGAATATAAAAATGTTAAAAGCGGCTGTGGCTGGTTTAGTTTTATCTGTAAGTGGTTTTGCTAATGTTGGAATAATAGACACTAATAATTGGGAAATAAGTAATATTGAAGGAGAGTATGCCCGAACTTATACCAACTATACTACTCTAACACCTTTAAGTGATGCGGAAATAAAAACCTTTTTAAGTGATTCTATTTTAGGGTGCGGTTCTGGCAGTTGGTGTGGTGTAAATGCCATATCAAACTCTTCAGGGAATTGGGTGGGGTTTGAAGCCGATGACCATACTTTATCCGTTGACTTTACTTCTATGTATTCATTTACTGATATAGATTTTTACACTTCAAGAGTTATCAGTACTTCAATCAACCTTAGCTTCTATAACGATGATGTTTATCTGTCTGACTTTTCCTAGAGTCCATCAAGCATTATAGGTTGGAATGGAGTTGATACAAATATCACTGCAAATCGAATCGTTTTTGATTTTAATAGCACCGGTAGCAATAAACAGTTCATCATGCATGAAATGAGGTTTAGTGGTGAGGAAGTATCAGAAGTCCCAGAACCAACTACCCTTGCCATCTTTGCATTAGGTATTATGGGTTTAGCATCTCGTAGACTCAAAAAATTATCTTAATAATTATAAATTAAGTAACTAAAACACTAGTCTTAATAACCAGTGTTGTTAGTTGCACGTGTTTAAAAACTGCAATAAAATTCTATGTCGAATGACCGTATGGTCGGAACAGCTGACTTTAGTCAAGCAAACTCGAACGTCAGCTATAGAGAAGTAATGATTATTATCAGAAGATGCTTGAGCGACCGCTGATCGCTCAATAAGTAGAACTAACGCTTACTTAACTTTATCCTACTGATATTCCTCACGTTGTCAATTATCAATAGAAGGGTGTTTGTCGAGTTTATTGGCAGCTCAACAATTAACGCTTATAGAGCCATTTAGTTGTATCAGGATTGAGTATTATTACCCTTGAGCAAGAAAAGACTCATGATAAGTAACATTACCTTTTGGATAACTACCTTGCAGCAAAAGCGCCTGAAAATATTCAGGAGGAACATCTGCAAGGATCAAGTTATCTACCGGTGCAAAACCAAAACGATGGTAATAATTAGGATCTCCTAGTAAAACACAACCTTTGGCGTTGAGTTTTTTTAACTCTGCAACGGCTACATCCATAAGCTTCGAGCCTATTCCCTTACCTTGCTCATCAGGCATGACTGAGATAGGTCCTAAACCGTACCAGTCATTTGAACCATCAGATATAGTCACTTGTGATAAAGCCACATGACCAATAATTTTATTTTCATCTTCAGCAACAAGCGAAATAGTTAATGCGCCTTTGTTTCGCAGACCTTTTACAATAAATTGCTCTGTATGATCTGTATGTTGTGCATTGAGAAATGCAGCAACAGTGACGTTATTAATAGTTTCAATGTCACTATGTTTTTCTAACCGAATATTAAGACTCAACGCGAGATCTCCACTCTATTTAAACTAGGTATTATTCAATACCAATATATTTATGAACTTGAATAGACAAACGCCAATTGTTTTCGATACAAGTATCAATAGCAAGCTGTGTTGCTCGCTCTTTTTGGCTAATTGGTTGTAAATACACTGGCGTATTAAAGACTTTATGTTGGGCTAACAGCTGTTTTAAATCTGTCACGTGTTGCTCGGTAGCTATAGGGTGTTTTATTTCATTTGCTCGGTGCATTGCTGATGATAAAATTTCATAGCCACCACGCATATTTACTTTTGGTGATACTGTTACCCAGCATTTGTCAGTAGTAATAATTTCAAAAGTACCCGATGTTTCAATCTGGGTAGAATATCCGTTATTTTCAAACATTGCGCACAACGGCGTTAAATCAACCATGCAAGGCTCACCACCAGTAATAACTATATGTTTAGCTTTAAAGCCTTTTTCTTCAATTATATTAAAAATATCTTCAGTTGTGAGGTTAGTCCACTCGTCTGTTTCTGCTTTTTTACTAAGCACAACATCAACTGTAACTTCACTGTCTAAATTGATCTCCCAGGTATGTTTAGTATCACACCATGAACAACCTACAGGGCAACCTTGCAAGCGTAAAAAGATAGAAGGTTGACCTGTAAAAGAGCCTTCCCCCTGGATAGTTTCGAACAATTCATTAATTTTATAGTGGCTCATAGTAAATATTCTTTGGATCCGCAGCTAATTCGAGTAAAATTGATAATTATTAATAGTATACCTTAAGAGTGCGAAAAAATGACTGAAAATATTGCTGAAAAAGTGGTGGTGATCTATTCCGGTGGCATGGACTCATTCACCGTACTTAATAGAGCGGTGCAAGATGGTAAGCAAGTATATGCACTTTCTTTTGATTACGGACAAAAGCACGTTAAAGAATTAGAGTATGCCGCCAATGTTTGTAAAGAGTTAAACATCCCGCATAAAATCGTCGATATTAGTGCCATTAATCAACTTATTGGTGGTTCATCTTTAACTGATGATATAGACATTCCTGAGGGTCATTATGAAGAAGAGAGTATGAAGTCTACCGTTGTGCCTAATCGCAACATGATCTTACTTTCTATGGCCGTAGGTTACGCAGTATCGGTTGACGCCAACCAAGTTTATTACGGTGCACACTCGGGCGATCACGCGATATACCCTGATTGTCGTCCAGAGTTTGTCGAAAAAATGAATGACGTGTGTCAAATTGCCAATTATGAACCCGTAGATATTTACAGCCCTTATTTAAAAGACACAAAAATAGATATTTTAACTGATGGCATAAAGATGGGTTTAGATTATGGTAAAAGTTGGACATGCTATAACGGTCGTGAAAAAGCTTGTGGTAAATGTGGAGCTTGCCAAGAACGTTTAGAAGCATTCGAGAAAAATGGCCTTACCGACCCTCTTCCGTACGAATAGTCTCTAGCTTAAAAATAATGTTTTAAAAGCAAAAAAGACCAGAATATAATTCTGGTCTTTTTTTGTTTAACTCATTTAAATATTTTTATTAAAACATTTCTTCGCTCATTTGCATTAAGCTTTTCGGATCTTCCATCATAGTTTTAGCAAGAGCTTTTGTGCGCGGTAAAATACGTTCAAAGTAGAACTCTGCAGTTTTTACTTTACCTTTATAAAAGGTTTTATCGCCTTCACCTGTGGTTAATTTTTCATTCGCCGCTTGTGCCTGCATTGCCCAAAAATAAGCCATAGTGATATAGCCAGAATACATTAGGTAGTCTGTGGATGCTGAGCCAACAATATCTCTGTCTTTTTTACCCTTAAGCATTAAACGAATGGTGTATTGTTGCCACTGGGCAACAACTTTTGCTAGCGGCCAGACAAATTTATGCATACGCATTTTTTGATCGTCACCTGAAACTACTGAATGATCCTTACAAAACACCAGAATTTCTTTAGCAAAAGAATTCATTTCTTTCGCACGATTTAATAAAACTTTACGTCCCAGTAAATCAAGTGCTTGTATACCTGTGGTTCCTTCATAAAGTGTCGCAATGCGAGCATCACGATAAGTTTGCTCCATGCCCCACTCTTTAATATAACCATGTCCACCAAAGACTTGCATGCCATTAGAGGCGGCTTCTAAACCAACCTCAGTTAAAAAGGCTTTTAAAATTGGTGTTAAGAAACCAAGACGTCCATCGGCTTTAGCTTTGACTTCTTCGTCGGTTGATTGCTCTAAATCATCAACAAGTTTGGCTACGTAATACGCCATAGCGCGCCCGCCTTCTGCAAAGGCTTTTTGGGTAAGGAGTAAGCGACGTACATCAGGATGAACTATGATTGGATCGGCTATTTTATCAGGCGCTTTTACACCAGATAAAGAGCGCATTGATAAACGCTCTTTGGCGTAATCAAGCGAGTTTTGATAAGACAGTTCAGATGCACAAACACCTTGTAGTGCAGTACCTAAACGAGCGGTATTCATAAAGGTAAACATATAAGATAAACCTTTATTTTCCTTACCAATCAAATAACCTTTCGCATTGTCAAAATTTAAAACAGCTGTTGCAGATGCTTTAATGCCCATTTTATCTTCAAGCGAGCCACAGACAACGTTATTAAAGTCACCCAAACTGCCATCTGCATTTACTTGTACTTTAGGCACAATAAATAATGAAATGCCGCGAGTACCCTCTGGCGCATTTGGTAATCGTGCTAATACGATATGTACAATGTTATCGGTTAAATCGTGCTCGCCAGCAGAGATAAATATTTTGCTACCGGTAATATTAAATGAGCCATCGTCATTTGGTTCAGCTTTCGTTCTGATTTGCCCTAAATCGGTACCACATTGTGCTTCGGTTAAACACATGGTTCCAGTCCAAACGCCCTCAGTTAACTTAGTTAAATAGGTTTGCTTTTGTTCTTCACTACCATGCTCTAATAAGGTATTCATTGCTCCATGGCTTAAACCTGGGTACATACCAAATGACCAGTTAGCTGTACCGATTAATTCTGACTTCATTAAACCAAGAGATTGAGGTAAGCCTTGACCACCGTAAGTTGTAGGGTGAGCTAATGCCTGCCATCCACCATCAACATACTGCTGGTATGCTTCTTTAAAACCGGTAGGCGTTGTAACTTTACCATTATCAAATTTACAGCCTTCTTTATCACCTGTTTGGTTTAATGGTAATAATTCATTTTCACAATATTTTGCACATTCAGCTAAAATTGCTTCAACCATATCTGGAGATGCATCTTCATAACTTGGATATTTTTCGTAATGTTCTTTGTAGCCTAAAACATCATAGGTAATAAATTCGATGTCTTTAAGAGGGGCAATATACTTTGGCATGTCTAACCTTGATTGATAAATTAATAATCTGGTTACAAACTATAACAATTCAACTGGTCTGACAAGTTGTTTGTTAATATATTTACGCTTCTAGGTTAATTTATAAGTCAAAGACAAAAAAAAGCTGCAGATGCAGCTTTATTAAATACCGTTATTGTTTAGGACTATTTTTTAGCATCTAGTGCATTTTGAATTTCTGCAAGCTCTTCTTTACTGAATGTACCTGTTGCTAGTATATGTTTAATTACTGATACATAACCGCCTTGTTCACTCTCCGATTTAATAATGAACTTATGCTTTTCAAGCGTTTTATCGACGGTTTTTCCAGCACTTTTTTCAACTTCAATAACCATTACTTTTTCTTGATGACCATCTTTTGAGATCCACTTCAGCTCACTTACTTCTTTGTCCTCAGAATGTTCTGCGACAACATCTGTATGCTCTTGGTGTAGCCCATTCAAACCGCCTAGTACATCTAATATTAATTTTTGATCTTCTGCCGGTAAACCTGAGATAGCTTGGGCTAATTTTTCTTGATTGTGTAATGCCTCAACAGGCAGCATGAGTTGTAGATTTTTATTTTCACTTTCAATACTCACTTCTGCCGTTTTAGCGTCTACCTTAATCACCCGAACTTCTTGTTCTTTTTCAATCGTTTTTGCTTGTAAAGATAGGCTCAAAGTAGACAGAAAAAATACAATGCAAAGAGAAAAACAGCTGTTTTTAATTGTTAAGTGCTTTTTGATTTGATTCATTTACGTTCCATTTTTAATTATTATTTTTAAGTAACTTTTATTTTATATCATGCTCACTAGAAATGATTTTATATCATACAGAGGTATGTATAGATATATAGAGCCTAGATATAACAATCTGGTTGGATGAGATTAAGTTAGGTAAATTAAGGAGTTAAGATATTCAATAGCAATAAACATTGGCCAAACGCTTATATTGTCGCTAAAAAATAAAAGTTTTATCCATTTTGAACTAAAATTAAAGAACGTATGATTTAACTTAAGAGGTTTTTATGGGTACTATTTGGGACCATCATGCAAAGCATTTAGGTGAGCTTGTTAATGCTAATGAGGAATTAAAAGCTCATTTGTATTTGGAACAATTAATGCTATTTCCGGTTAATATTCAAGATAAGATAATTAATGAAGTATCTAATTTATCTAAATGCAATAACGAAAAAATAGCCGAAATCATCAGCTATTATTCATTCAATACTTAACTCGTGATATTAAGTTTTAAGTTGCAATTCTCGTAATTTAGATATTTCATCTCTGGCTGCTGCAGCCTTTTCAAATTCTAAGTTACGAGCATGATCAAACATTTCATTTTCAAGTTTAGATATTTTCTTGTCTATTTCAGACGTTGTTAAAATATGACCATCAGTATTGGATTCAGCAACTTTGTAATTTTTATTCGCTGAACTACCTCCTACTCCCATTATATCGCCAACTTTCTTCACTAAGCCTTTAGGGGTAATACCGTTATCTAAATTAAACTGGTGCTGTGTGGCTCGTCGACTTACGGTTACATCAATGGCTTTTTGCATTGATTTAGTAATTTTGGCCGCGTATAAAATGGCCCTACCGTCCAAGTTTCTAGCTGCTCGACCTATGGTTTGTATTAGTGAACGTTCAGATCTTAAAAAGCCTTCTTTATCGGCATCTAATATTGCAACTAAAGAGACTTCTGGTAAATCTAAGCCTTCTCTAAGTAAGTTAATACCAATGAGTACATCAAAAACCCCTAAACGCAGATCTCTGATTATTTCCATGCGCTCTACAGTATCTATATCAGAGTGTAAGTAACGAGTTTTAACGCCGTGTTCAGTTAAGTACTCAGACAAGTCTTCAGCCATGCGTTTAGTTAATGTGGTGGCCAAAACACGTTCTTGTTTGGCAACACGTTTATTGATTTCTGAAAGTAAGTCATCAACTTGCGTTTCTACCGGGCGAACTTCTATTTCAGGATCGAGTAAGCCTGTAGGCCTAACGACTTGCCTTGCTACGTCTTCTCCTGATTTATCGAGCTCATATTGACTAGGTGTTGCTGAAACATAGATTGTTTGCGGCGCAAGTGAGGCAAATTCTTCAAATTTCATCGGTCTGTTATCTAACGCCGACGGAAGACGAAAGCCATATTCAACCAAATTTTCTTTACGCGACCTATCGCCTTTATACATAGCGCCTATTTGCGGCACGGTAACGTGCGATTCATCAATAATTAATAAACCATCATCCGGAAGGTAGTCAAACAATGTCGGAGGCGCTTCGCCAGCATCGCGACCAGAAAGATAACGGGAATAGTTTTCTACCCCAGAGCAATAACCAAGCTCGGTCATCATTTCAATATCAAACTGAGTTCGCTGTACAATGCGTTGCTCTTCTACGAGTCGATTATTGTCTTTTAATTGCGCAGAACGCTCTTTAAGTTCTACTTTAATCTTCTCAACCGCTGCAAGGATCTTTTCACGTGGTGTGGCGTAATGCGTTTTAGGATAAATAGTCACTCGTGACAGTACATTTTCAACTTGCCCCGTTAATGGGTCAAAATGACTAATACGTTCAATTTCTTCATCAAAGAGCTCAACTCTAACAGCTATACGATCAGACTCAGCTGGGAATATATCAATGACATCGCCGCGTACGCGGTACGTTGCTCGTGCAAAGGCCACATCATTACGGGTATATTGCAGTTCAGCTAAGCGTCTTAAAATATCACGCTGGTTAATAATATCGCCCACAGACATGTGCAACATCATTTTTAAATACGAATCAGGATCGCCTAAACCATAAATAGCAGAAACCGATGCAATAATGATAACATCTCTACGCTCCATAAGGCCTTTAGTGGCTGATAAGCGCATTTGTTCAATGTGCTCATTAACTGATGCATCTTTTTCAATAAAGGTGTCTGTAGTAGGCACATAAGCTTCAGGTTGGTAGTAATCGTAATACGATACAAAGTATTCAACCGCATTATTAGGGAAAAATTCTTTCATTTCTCCATATAGCTGCGCAGCTAACGTTTTATTAGGCGCAAGGATCATAGTCGGCCTTTGCGATGTTTCAATGACATTTGCAATGGTAAATGTTTTACCTGAGCCGGTAACACCTAATAAGGTTTGATGAGCGAGTCCGCAATCTAAACCATCAAGTAATTGCTTTATAGCCGTAGGTTGATCGCCACTTGGTTTGTAATTAGAAACTATTTCGAAATCTTTACTCATACTATTTACTTACAACATTTAATGTTTCGGGTGTGTCAAATTGCTTGGTGAATAAGCGATAAGAGAATAATGCCATTAACAAGTTACCAATTAAAGCGCCAATAAAGAAACCAAGCAATCCATATAATTGGCTACCTAAGTAAGCCAATGGCACATAAAATACGAATAAGCGAATAATACTCAACACCAAGGCAACAAGTGGTTTATGCAGTGCATTAAAGGATGAGTTAGTTAAAATAATTATTCCTTGTAAGCCATAACCTAAAGGTAAAATCCACATAAACAAAGTGATGATATTGGCAACACTTTCTTCTTTTGCAAAGATGCTTGCTATAAAAGGAGCTGCGATGACCAATAATAAGTAAACACCTATTTGCCAAATCAACACAAATTTAATAGAAACTTTAAAGCCCTCTTCAACTCGTTCAAGTTTATTAGCACCTAAATTTTGACTGATAAATGGTGGTAACGTCATTGACAATGCCAACACTACTAAACACGCAATTGACTCTATTCGAGAGCCAACTCCAAAGCCAGCAACCGCTGATTCACCATAAGTAGCGGCAATAGCAGTCATAATAGCGGCGGCAATCGGTGTAAGCATATTAGCGCCTGCGGCTGGTAAGCCAATCTTTAAGATTTTGGCTGCCGATATTTTAATCGTTGCCCATTGAGGAAATCTCAAATGAATTAGCTTACGTTTAAAACCCAGTATGTAAATAATTAAAGCTAAGCCAAATGCCCAAGATATTAACGTTGCTATTGCTGCACCTTGAATTCCTAACGCAGGAATTGGACCAAAGCCAAATATAAAGACGGGATCTAAAATGGCATTAATAAGACCTGCAAAGCCCATTACAAAGCTTGGCGTACGAGTGTCACCTGACGCTCTTAATACCGCATTACCTATCATAGGGCCAATTAAACCAACACTACCAATGAACCATAAATCCATATAGTCATGGATAAGAGGCAGTAAGTGTTCTTTAGCACCTAATAAAGAAAAAATAAAATCGGAACTGAGTATGCCAATGATTGATAAACAACCCACGATAATCGCAGCAAGCATCAAAGCAACCGTAGCAACATTACGAGCATCGTCTTCGCAGCCTTTACCTAAAGATTTAGCAATAACAGCTGAAGTGCCTATACCTAATCCGATAGATAAGCTAATTACAGTAAATGTAATTGGAAATGTAAAACTAATTGCAGCAAGAGGCTGCGTTCCCAACATACTGACAAAAAAGGTATCCACAAGATTAAACGCCATTAATAAAATCATGCCATAGGTCATAGGTATGGTCATTTTCTTTATAACAGGGCCTACTGGATCATTCAGTAAATCAGGTTTTATCTGCTGAGCTAGTCGTGACATTAAGTTTCGATACAAATTAATAAATTATTTTAATACGACATTGTAAAATATAGCTCGCACAGTAGCTAATCAAATATATAAAATTTAATAAATTATTAATTTTATGATTGTTTCTTTAAATATTACTTTTCTCTAACAATTAAAATTAAATACACAGGCAGAACTCTTTTGATGAGGTTGAACACAAAACAAACAAGATGTTCACTAAAGCAACAGCACAAATATAAGCCATTGTTTTTAATGGCAAATAAATTAACACTAAATTATTTGGCATTTTTTAAAACCTAATAGAATCATAGCTGTACAGTTAATTACACTTTAATCAACATAGTTATCCACAAAATCAGTGGATAACTTTTAAAATAGGCTTAGATAAAACTACGAGCAAATATGGTTAAAATCTCAACTTTTTGTATGCAAAACAGTCAAACGGTCAGAAAGGTCGAATTTTTCTTATTTTTAGTATTGACAGCATGCACTCAGATATATAATATTCGGCTCCGTTAGCAAGGCGCTAACTTTAATTCCTCAATAGCTCAGTTGGTAGAGCAACGGACTGTTAATCCGTTTGTCCCTGGTTCAAGTCCAGGTTGAGGAGCCAAATTAAAAAGTAATGGTTTAATGTAAGTTAAATGGTTACAGATTTTATAAAGTTTTTTCGTTATAGCAACGGACTGACTATTATAAATTCAGCGTTCCTCCCTGCTCAAATAGAGGTTGAGGAGCCAAATTAAAAAGTAATGGTTTATTTTATAAATAAACGGTTATTATAAAGAACAATTCCTCAATAGCTCAGTTGGTAGAGCAACGGACTGTTAATCCGTTTGTCCCTGGTTCAAGTCCAGGTTGAGGAGCCACATTTAGTAGCTAATTATCTACTTTAAAAAATAATTCCTCAATAGCTCAGTTGGTAGAGCAACGGACTGTTAATCCGTTTGTCCCTGGTTCAAGTCCAGGTTGAGGAGCCACATTAAGAAGCCTGCACTATTTATTTAGCGCAGGCTTTTTTCTTTCTGCGATTAAAAAAAAGTTCAATGAGTTGCCCAAAGCAACGGACTGACTATTATAAAATCAGCGCTTGTCCCTGGTTCAAGTCCAGGTTGAGGAGCCACATTAAGAAGCCTGCACTATTTACTTAGCGCAGGCTTTTTCTTTCTGCAATTAAAAAAACTCTCAATGAGTTGCTCAAAGCAACGGACTGACTATTATAAAATCAGCGCTTGCCCTTCTCAAATAGTGGTTTAGGAAACTCATTATAAAGGACTGCATTTATACATCTTGTTAATAATCATTAGAGTGTTAGTTAGAAAAGCAGAAACTTCCGTTATTAGCGATTAACAGACTAACTTAACCTCTTGAATGCTTGATCATAAACATTACCACGCTCTCTTTTACCAACAGCTAGCACTGTAACAGTAACCACATTTTCTTGAACTTCATAAACTAACCGATACCCTGCTTGGCGAAGCTTTATTTTGTATAGATTTTCGGCTCCAGATAGTTTGTCAGGTTGAACATGAGGATTAGATAGACGCTCAATTAGTTTCTTTTTAAACTGAGTTTGAAGTGTAGCACCTAATTTTTTCCATTCTTTTAAAGCCGATTTTTTAAATTCAAGTTTATAAGTCATCGATGCTAACCGCTATCGAAGGTTCATTTCTGCGCTCTTCCACTAAAGCTAATAGCTCTAGATCTTCAAGTCTTTCCATTAATAGTTCATAGGCCTTTGCAGGAATACAATAGAAAGCTGGTTCATTCCGATTTAGCACGGCAATAGGGTCACCGTGTGCACTAGATACCACTTTCATAGGGTTAGATTTTAACTCTGTAATACTTGCTGCTATTTCTGTTAATATACGGGCAGTCATTACAAGACCTCTTTAAGGTTTTTATTTAGGTCTTATTATAGGTCTTTAGTATGGTCTTAGCAAATTATAGTGAATGTCGTCGAATGGCACTTCAGAAACATAAAGAAAGATCCTGAATCAAGTTCAGGATGACGGTTTTAGAGTATATTGGGTTCGCCGGAGATTGGCATAAAGCCGACCCACGGCAAGTCAAATGAGGAAGTGCATCTCGCTTTGGTTCGTATAGAGTGACAACGTACTTTCAACTAGCATTACTGTAATTAATAGGTAAAATGGCATTCTTTTTTATTCATCCGAGTATTTATGGACTTTACCGCACTAGCTATTTTCATCCCTACTTTCTTCTTCGTAAGTATTACTCCAGGTTTATGTATGACATTAGCATTAACGTTAGGCATGACTATTGGCGTTAGACGCACGATGTGGATGATGTTTGGTGAGGTGTTAGGCGTTGCTTTAGTTGCAGTTTCGGCTGTTTTAGGGGTTGCTGCGTTAATGCTTAAATTCCCTCAGATATTTTCTATTCTAAAAATTATTGGTGCTTTATATTTAGCTTACATTGGCATCCAGATGTGGCTTTCTAAAGGGAAAATGGCCATAACCAAGAATCAGGAAACAACTCAATCGGTATCTAGAAGAAGTTTATTTTCTCAAGGCTTTATAACTGCTATCGCCAACCCCAAAGGCTGGGCATTTATGATATCCCTACTACCGCCCTTTATAAACGCAGATTTAGCTATACCTCCACAATTGTTTTTATTGGTAGGCATTATCATGATCTCTGAATTTGTCTGCATGATGATTTACGCTACAGGCGGAAAAACATTAGGTAAATTAATCGCTAAATCTGAAAACGTGCGTTTAATGAATCGAATTTCAGGTACCTTGATGATCGGGGTGAGTATTTGGTTAGCAATGACTTAAAAGTTTGATCAAAAAACTTATTTTACAGGCCAGCAATGTTAATGTTGATATTGCTAGCCTACCTTTCACTCTCAAAATAAAACTGTATTAACCTCGCTTCACCTGCAATTTCAACGGCTATATTCATTACCCAAACCATAGATTCTTCAGTGCAAGCTCCAATCATAGTTTGTGCACTTACAAGAGTGTTAGTTTGAGTTATTTTATTAGGTGTAAAAAACAATGGGATTTTACCCATAAACATGTCTTTACCTTCTAACCAAGCAGAAGTAATAATCACCGCTTTTTCTGATTTAACTAATAACTCAAAATTGATTTCAGATTCAGCTTTTATAACCTCAGTTCCTGCGGATAATGTTATTTGTAAATCTTCTATTATTGTACTGCATGGCGATTGTTGAAAATTACATAGGTTGGAGTTTTGTGGGGTTGGATTGATCCCGCTTAGGTAATAATTACTACCAATCAATAATATGGTCGAAATAATGATGGCTAAAATAGTGATGTGTTTATTCATTTATATATACTTAAGTCTATGTTTGTTGCTGATAAATACCCCATTCCGTACAAATAAGTTACAGATTGATACATTTTATTGATCCAAGTCATATTTTTACATAACTTTGAGTGACATAACACCTTCTAACCTTTATTATTCACATTGAAAATTGGCACAGCTTTAAAGTGTTGGTTTTTTGAACTATAACTAATGCATACAAAATTTTTTTGACGTTCCGGCGTGAAAATAATAAAAGTATAAAACGCATCAATTCAATAATTATAAATGTGGAACCTTCAATATGAGTCAAAGCAATCTGACAGAAATGGATTACAACTATAAAGTTGTACGTCAATTTACTGTAATGACTGTAATTTGGGGCATTGTAGGTACGTTAGTAGGTGTTATTATTGCCGCTCAGTTAATCTGGCCAGCACTAAATTTTGACACGCCTTGGCTAACATACTCGCGATTACGTCCTTTACACACCAATGCGGTAATTTTCGCTTTTGGTACTAGTGCACTATTTGCAACTTCTTACTATGTTGTCCAACGAACATGTAAAGCAACACTGTTTGGTGGCAAATTAATTCCATTTACCTTCTGGGGTTGGCAAGCTGTTATCGTTTTAGCGGCGATTACACTTCCGATGGGATTAAACTCTTCAAAAGAATACGCTGAATTAGAATGGCCGATTGATATTTTAATCGCCCTTGTTTGGGTTTCTTATGCAATAGTATTCTTTGGAACACTTATCAAGCGTAATACTTCTCATATTTACGTTGCTAACTGGTTCTTTGGTGGTTTCATATTAACCGTTGCCGTACTTCATATTGGTAACTCAATGGTTATTCCATTAACTTGGACTAAATCATACTCTATCTACCCTGGCGCCATCGATGCGATGATGCAGTGGTGGTATGGACATAATGCCGTAGGTTTCCTACTTACTGCTGGTTTCCTTGGTATGATGTACTACTTCGTACCAAAACAAGCTGAACGTCCGGTTTATTCATACCGTTTATCAATTGTTCACTTTTGGGCATTAGTATCTCTTTATATTTGGGCTGGTCCTCATCACCTTCACTACACAGCACTTCCTGATTGGACGCAAAGTGTAGGTATGGTTATGTCTATCGTGTTATTCCTTCCTTCTTGGGGTGGTATGATCAACGGTATCATGACGCTATCAGGTGCTTGGCATAAACTTCGCCACGATCCAATTTTACGTTTCTTAATTGTTTCATTATCTTTCTACGGTATGTCTACGTTTGAAGGTCCGATGATGGCGATTAAATCAGTAAATGCTTTATCACATTACACTGACTGGACTGTTGGTCACGTTCATTCTGGTGCCCTAGGTTGGGTTGCGATGGTTTCAATTGGTGCTATGTACCACTTAATTCCTATTCTATTTAACCAAGGCCGTATGTACAGCACAAAACTTATTAACGTTCACTTCTGGTTACACACAACAGGTATTGTTTTATACATAGTTGCAATGTGGATCTCAGGTGTAATGCAAGGTTTAATGTGGAGAGCTGTAAATACAGACGGTACGTTAACTTACTCTTTCGTTGAAAGTTTACAAGCTTCTTACCCATTCTACTTCATCCGTTTTGTTGGTGGTGTATTAGTGGTAGCTGGTTTCCTTCTTATGGCGTATAACATGTTCAAAACTATTGGTGCAAAAGATAATAGTTTAGAAAAATTAGAGCAGGCGGCGTAATATAATGTCTAATAACAAACAGAACAAACATGAAAAATTTGAAAAACACGTTGGTTGGTTTGCAATCGCTACTCTAGCTGCCATGAGTATTGGTGGTTTAGTTGAGATAACGCCACTGTTTTTCCAAAAAGCAACAACAACTCCAGTTGACAATTTACGTCCATATACTGCACTTGAAATGGAAGGTCGTGATATCTACATTCGTGAAGGTTGTAATAACTGTCATTCACAAATGATCCGCCCTCTACGTGCAGAAACTGAGCGTTACGGTCACTACTCTGTAGCTGGTGAGTCAGTATGGGAACATCCTCATTTATGGGGTTCTAAACGTACTGGTCCAGATTTAGCTCGTGTTGGTGGTCGTTACTCTGATGACTGGCATTATGCTCACTTAATTGATCCTCGTTCAGTTGTACCAGAGTCGAACATGCCTTCGTACTCTTGGTTAGGCGACACGCCAGTATCAAATGAGTTATCGGCTCGTAAGATGGAATTATTTAACGGCTTAACTAAAAATCGTTCGCATAAAGATGCTGAGGGTAATAACATCCCTCTTTACTCTGCAGACGATATAGCTAACGCTGGTAAAGAGTTTGCAACTACGAAAAGTATTACTGGTAAGGACAGCTTGCAAGAAGTTGATGCCCTTATCGCTTATTTACAATCACTTGGTCATGCGTTGAAATAATTATGGATTACGGCACTTTACGAGGTATTTTTACTGTTCTTATCTTTGTACTTTTTATCATAATCGTACTTTGGGCTTACAGTAAAAATCGCAAGTCAAAATTTGACAAAATTGCTAATTCTATTTTTGATGAAAACGATGATAAAGAAGTAAAAAACAAACAGGAGACTAATAATAATGTCTAGCTTCTGGAGTATATGGATTTCCGTTTTAACCCTAGGTACCTTAGTTGGTTGTTGGCTTCTACTACGCATGTGTTTAAAAAACTTTGCAGGCGTAGCAGAAGGCGAACCAATGGATCACGAGTTTGACGGCATCCAAGAATTAAACAACCCACTACCAAAATGGTGGAGTACATTCTTCTTAGTAACTATTATTTGGGGCTTTGGCTACTTAGCTTTATACCCAGGTTTAGGTAACTTTGAAGGTTTACTAAAATGGAAAAGTTCAAACCAAGGTATCACATCGATAGCTGAATCTGAAGCATCAGTAACGGCAGCAAAAGAAGCAGGTATGCTTGTACAATACGATCGCGAAATATCTCAAGCGAGCGAAAAGTACGGCCCTATCTTTGCCGCATTTGCTAAGCAAGACGTTGAAACATTAAGCACAAACGAAGACGCACTTAAAATTGGTCAACGTTTATTCTTACAAAACTGTTCACAATGTCACGGCTCTGATGCTAAAGGTACAACTGGCTTCCCTAACCTTACTGATAACGACTGGTTATACGGCGGCGACGGTGCAGCGATTGAAACTTCAATCTTAGACGGTCGTAAAGCAAACGGTATGATCGCATGGGAAACTATGCTTGGTGGCGATGAAGGTGTTAAAGAAGTAGCAGCTTACGTTCTTAGCTTAAACCCAGATCGCGCTGCTAAAGTGGACTCTGCATTAGCCGCTAAAGGTGAAGCTAAGTTTGCTATGTGTGCAGCTTGTCACGGTGCTGACGGTACTGGTAGTACAGCTATGGGCATTCCTTTAGGCGCACCTAACCTTACAGATAATGTTTGGTTATACGGTGGTTCTGAGCGTCGTGTTCAAGAATCAATCGCCAATGGTCGTGCTGGTGTAATGCCTGCTTGGAAACACATTTTAGGTGAAGATAAAGTACGCGTAATAAGCGCATACGTTTATAGCTTATCTAACCAAAAGTAGTTTAAGCGTTAAATAAAAAGCCCTGTGTAGCACAGCTATACAGGGCTTTATTTTACCCAAACAAAAGCAAAAAATTTAAAGTTACTATGTGATTAGCTATTCATTGAGTATTTAGCCACATATTAATTAAAATACCGATTTGATTAATTAAATTGGCATTTATTGTTTTGTCTTACTCTAAAATCAAGATAAAATACGACGACTTATTAACACGAGTAAAATTTATGATCACACCTTGGTACAAAGAGCCTTGGGCTTATTTAGTTTTTGGCCTACCTTTAATTTCAATATGCGTGGGCACTTCCGTCTACTTTATTGCTAATGAAAATGCAGATACTGTTGTAGTTGACGATTACTATAAAGTTGGGAAAAGTATTAACCAAGATCTTCGCAAATATAAAATGGCTGAAAAGCTTGGCGTTCGTTTTGATATGCAAATTTCAGCGAACGAAATCGTCTTAAAACCTACTGGCATCGATAAAAACTTCCCAATGCTTAATGTTGATTTTTATCATTCAACAATTGATAAGCGCGATTTTAGTTTAAAGCTAACATTAGATGGTAACGGTTGGTACCGCCAGTCGTTCGATAATGATGTAAAGGGTAAGTGGAAAGTAACTATTTCACCATTTGATCATCAGTGGAAAATGCAAACTACCCTAGCCTTACCACAAAGCCAATTTAGCGAGTTTGAATCTCAATACTAATATGAATCAAGACTGTTTTCACTGTGGGGAAGATGTCCCTAATGGCCTCAATTTATTTGTTGCAATTGATAATAAACAACAAGAAATGTGTTGCTATGGCTGCCAAGCTGTAGCGCAAGCCATTGTTGACAATGGGCTTGAAGATTATTACCGCTTTCGTACAGAAAAAAACAACAAGGTTGATGCGAGCATTCCAGAAGGTTTACTCAACAGCCAATTTATTGATGATGAAAACTTACAAAGTGAATTCACCTTCGATGTTGATAATTGCAAAGAAACCATACTATCAATCGATGGTATGTCTTGTGCTGCCTGCGCCTGGTTAATAGAAAAGCAACTTAGCCGACAAGCTGGCATCGCCGATATTAAAGTAAATGCAACTACCCAACGAGCAACGGTAAAATGGGATAATACATCATTAAAGCTAAGTGAGATCTTGAGCAGCATCAGCAAGATTGGTTATCAAGCTATGCCCTTCAAGGCTAATCTCGCAGAGCAAAGTAACATTAAACAAAAGAAAGCATTTATACGACGTTTAGGTGTTTCTGGTATCCTGACCATGCAAGTTATGATGATTGCATTTGGCTTGTATTTCGGCGCATTTAGCGATTTATCTAGTTATAACCTTACTTATCTTCGTGGCACTAGCTTTGTTTTAACTCTACCGATTGTTACTTTTGGCGCATTCCCTTTCTATATTGGTGCTATAACCGCGCTTAGAGCTAGGCGCTTGTCTATGGATGTACCAGTTAGTATTGCTATCATACTGGCATTCAGTGCAAGTGGTTGGGCAACCTTTAATGAATCAGGTGAAGTGTATTTTGAATCGGTTGCTATGTTTACCTTCTTATTACTTATTGGTAAATTTTTAGAATTTAGAGCTAGATCAAGAGCCGCCGAAGTTTCAGCAAACTTATTAAAGTTAATGCCACTCACCGCCACTATTTTAGTGGATGATTCAGAGCAGGTAATTAGTGCTAAACAGTTAGAAGTTGGCCAGTTAGTGATTATTAAACCCGGAGAAACGGTGCCTGGTGACGGCATAGTTGTGCAAGGGAGCTCTAGCATTAACGAATCTATGCTTACTGGCGAGCACGCCCCAGTTAGCAAGAGTATTGGCGCCACCGTTTTTGCAGGTACAGTTAACAGCGACGGTAACTTAACCATTAACATTAACAAGTCTAACTCTGATAGCTTTTTAACTAACTTAATTCGCTTAAGTGAAAATGCCCAAGCTCATAAGCCTGCAATAGCTAAATTGTCAGATAAAATTGCGCAATATTTTGTCGCTCTTATCTTACTAACATCAATAGCAACAGCTGTATATTGGACCATACATGCCCCTGAAGAAGCCTTTTGGGTCACCTTGTCTGTTTTAGTTGCTACCTGCCCTTGTGCTTTATCATTAGCCACGCCAACGGCGCTTACTTGCGGTACGATAAAACTTAATAAAAGTGGCATTATGATCAAGTCTGGCCATGTACTGGAAACCGTGCCTAAGGTTGACTGCTTTGCTTTCGATAAAACAGGCACATTAACCAATGGTAAATTCAGCCTGACAATAATCGAGCGCATGTCAGAAAGTACTATTGATAAGGACACCTTACTATCAATCGCATCGGCATTAGAGATCCATTCAGAACACCCTATTGCCAAAGCTTTTGCCAAATACAGAGATCACAATATTAATTTAACCAACATTGACGTTGTGCCTGGTTGTGGTATTCAAGGTACCTATCAAGGACAGTTGATTAAAATTGGCAAGTATTCTTGGTTAGCTCAATCCTGCGCATTGCCTGAAAAGTACAGCAATGCTCAATGTCTACTAACAATCGACGATAAGCTTACATGCGTTTTTTACCTAGAAGACACATTGCGAACCGACACATTACAAGTGTTAAATACCTTACAATCTAAGCAAAAACAAAGTTTATTAATTAGTGGCGACAACCAAGCCGGTGTTGAGCGTTTTATCGAGCAAACACAATTAAGCGAATACCACCACACTTGTAGTGCTAGTGATAAATTAGCCATTATTGAAACTAAGCAAAAGCAAGGTAAAACTGTTGCTATGGTTGGTGATGGTGTAAATGACTCCCCTGTATTTGCAGCGGCGCATGTGGCAATAGCTATGGGAAGTGGTACCGAAATAGCCAAAAGCGGCGCAGATGTTATATTATTAAACAATAAATTATCTAGCCTATTACAGCTTATCAGTACATCGAATAAAACATCGAGTATCATAAAACAAAACTTTGCTTGGGCATTTGGCTATAACGCAATTGTCTTACCTCTAGCTGTATGTGGCTTTATTACCCCATATCTGGCAGTATTAGGCATGTCTGCTAGCTCAATAATCGTGGTAACTAACTCACTACGATTGTTAAAATAATTTAAAGGTAAATTTTGTGAGTGTTATCTATATCCTGATCCCGATTGCTATCATTTTTACTTCTGTAGCCATTTACCTGTTCTTTTGGGCTGTAAAAACCGAGCAATTTGACGATCTCGAAAAACAAGGAATGAGTATTTTATTTGATGATGAGCCAAAAGCTCAAAAAACATCAAACAATGAAGACATTTCAAATTCAAATGGTAAAAACTCTGATAATCCAAAATCTGATGCAATAGCCAAACTAGACAGCATAAAAGACAAACAAGATCACTAAACTGCTATGATGAATTTAGATTTTATCTCAGCGTTCTTAATTGGTATTGCAGGTGCTGGCCATTGTGTTGCTATGTGTGGAGGCATTACCTCCATGCTAACGGCTAATATACATTCGCCTGGTAAATCAAACATTGCGCTGATATTAAGTTATAACTTTGGCCGTATACTTTCCTACTCCATTGCAGGTGCCATTGCAGGTTTTACCGGCTCTTTAGCTGCGCAATCTATTGGTGTACACATTAGCTGGCTTCGCCTTATTGCTGCCATCTTCTTAATTCTATTAGGTTTGTACATAGGTAAATGGGCATTTATTCTAAATAGAATAGAAGGCCTAGGACAATACTTGTGGCGTTATTTACAACCTTTGAGCAAGCGTTTCATTCCGGTGACTAATGCTAAACAAGCATTATTTTTAGGTGCTGTATGGGGATGGCTGCCCTGCGGATTAGTTTATTCAACCTTAACTTGGAGCATGGCAAGTGCTTCTTGGTATAATGGTGCATTGATTATGTTTGCGTTTGGTTTAGGAACATTACCCGCATTGTTAACCTTAGCTTCGGGTTTTAGTTTCATTACTAATTTTTTAAAATCCCATAACACACGATTTGTTACAGCCCTGTTACTAATTACTTACGGTTTATACTCTTTGTTTATTGCTCTCAAACTTATATTTTAGTAACATTGATCTGAATCAAATAACGGATCATCCTAGTAGTAAGAATATGACTCAACCTATTGCGTACACCAACAACATTAAATGCCAAAATTGCAGTATCAGTGAACTGTGCTTACCGTTTAGTCTAAATGAGTCTGAATTAAATTTACTTGATGACATCATTCAACGTAAAAAACCAATTCAAAAAAATACGCAAATATTCCAAGCGGGAGCTGCTTTACATACTCTATACGCTATCCGATCAGGCACATTTAAAACCTTCATTATTTCAGAGCAAGGTGAAGAGCAAATCACGGGCTTTCATTTAGCTGGCGATTTACTCGGATTTGATGCTTTAGGTAAAAAACAACACCCTAGTTTTGCAAAAGCACTTGAAACATCAATGGTTTGTGAAATTCCATTTGAAGTTCTTGACGCTCTATCAAGTAAGATCCCTAAGCTAAAAGCGCAAATAATGAACTTAATGAGTAATGAATTACACTGCAACAGTGAAATGTTATTACTACTTAATCGCAAAAATGCGGAAGCAAAATTAGCAACCTTCTTAGCCAGTTACGGTAAAAGACTTGGTGCAAGACATCTTTCATCTTTACAGTTCAATTTACCTATGACTCGTAGTGAAATTGGTAACTATATTGGCTTAACAATTGAAACTATCTCACGCTTAATGACTCGTTTTCAAAAAGAAGGGCTTATTAAAGTTGAGAACAAATACATCACTATTATTGATAAAGAAGCTCTTTTTAAACTAGCCGGCTTAAATCAGCAATAGCCTACTAACAAACCTTGATATATATCAATAAGTTAACTTTATTTTGTTAACTTATTTGTAACAATTGCCATAAATGATTAAGCTTAGTAAGTAAGTATTTTCAATTCAATTGGTGAAATCATGGAAAGTTATCAAAATATTTTAGTCGTAATAGATCCTACCTCGGTCGAGCAAAAAGCCTTAGCCCGTGCCTGTACATTGGCTAATCGAACCGGTGCCAAGATCACCGCATTTTTATCTATTTTTGATTTTTCCTACGAAATGACCACTATGCTCAGTGGCGAAGAGCGCGAATCTATGCGTGCAACTGTCGTTAATGATCGCAAAGTTTGGTTAGACGACCTTATCGAAGATTATGATCGCGAGATAGAATGTAAAGTTGTTTGGCATAACCGCCCTTTTGAAGCGATTTTACAAGAAGTTAAAGATAACAATTTCGACATCATAATAAAAAGTACCCACGAACATCCAACTCTGCAATCAGTAATATTTACACCAACCGACTGGCATTTAATTCGTAAGTCTTGGGTACCGCTACTTTTAGTAAAAGAACATCAATGGCCAGATAATGGTCATATACTAGCAGCAGTAAATGTTGGTAGTGAAGAAATTGAACATCAATCACTGAATGACAAAATCAGCGAAGAAGCCATCAACCTCAGTGATCTAGTCAACGCCGACACCCATTTTGTCAATTCATATCCAGGCACCCCAATAAATATAGCGATAGAGATCCCAGAATTTGACGCTAATGAATATAACGAAACAATGAAAAACCATCATTTTCAAGTAATGAAAGAGCATGCCCTAAAATATAAAATTGCCGATCAATTTTTACATGTGGAAGAAGGTTTACCAGAAGATGTTATTGAGTCTGTTGCTAAACGAATTGACGCTGAATTAGTCATACTAGGAACTGTTGGCCGCACCGGTCTTTCGGCTGTACTAATTGGCAATACTGCAGAGCATGTAATTGATAGACTCAATTGTGATTTATTAGCCTTAAAACCTGACGGCTACCAGTCACCATTTTTAAAGTAATAATGACTTATACTTACTTATAATTACTTGCGTTGAACTTTACAAATTAAGGCTTTTCCCTTGCCTATTGCTTGGGTATAATGCCGTTTTTTCAATCACGAGTAAAATCAATGTCTACAGTGTCACCTGAAGTAAAAGCTGCTAATTTAAAGTTATCTAAACTAGAAAAACGTTTGCGCCATAACGTTGGTAAAGCTATCGGCGATTACAACATGATTGAAGATGGTGACAAAATTATGGTGTGCTTATCTGGCGGTGCCGATAGCTACACTATGCTCGACATTCTATTAAAACTTCGCCGCAGCGCTCCTATTCATTTCGATATTGTTGCCGTTAATTTAGATCAAAAGCAACCAGGCTTTCCAGAACACATCCTACCTAACTACTTAAATGAGTTAGGCGTTGAATATCATATTATTGAAGAAGACACCTACTCAATCGTAATGGACAAGATCCCTGAAGGGAAAACCACTTGTAGCCTTTGCTCAAGATTACGCCGAGGTATTTTATACAGCACAGCTAAAAAATTACAGGCGACTAAAATTGCTTTAGGACATCACCGCGATGACATGATTGAAACCTTGTTACTTAACATGTTTTTCAATGGTAAAACCAAAACGATGCCAGCAAAATTAGTTAGTGATAATGGTGAGCACGTAGTTATTCGCCCATTGGCATACTGTAAAGAAGTTGAAATTAAGCAATATTCAGCGATTAAAGAGTTCCCAATTATTCCATGTAATTTGTGTGGAAGCCAACCAAACCTACAGCGCCAAAATGTTAAACAAATGCTTAACGACTGGGATAAACATTACCCAGGCCGTGCTGAATCAATATTCACTGCAATGCAAAATGTTGTACCTTCACATCTATGCGATCATCAATTATTTAACTTTAAAGACGTTGACCTTAACTCTGGCGTTATTAATGGTGGCGATATCGCTTTTGATAAAGAAGAGGTTTCAAACCAATTCTCAAAGACTAAATCTTTCAATGTAGAAAACTTTGATTTGGTTAATATCGTTGAAATAAAATAACAAATATATGTAAATACAAGTCATTGCCGACACTTTTAGATACAAATTCATATCATTGTGTAACAAAGTTACGTATAATACACCTGTAGTTTGTCTAAATGTACAAGAGCAAGTCGACAATACTCTTGTACTTAAAAAAAATCTAACACACTTTTAGGGTTCAATTAATGTTTGAAAAACTATTTAAGCTTTCACAGCATAATACTAATGTGAAACAAGAAATTCTCGCGGGTTTCACCACCTTCTTAACTATGGCCTACATCATCTTTGTAAATCCTACCATGCTAGCCATGACAGGTATGGATCCTGGTGCGGTATTTGTAGCCACTTGTTTAGCTGCAGCCATTGGTTGTTTAATTATGGGTTTATACGCTAATTACCCAATAGCATTAGCACCAGGAATGGGCTTAAATGCATTCTTCACTTTTACTGTTGTAATGGAGCTAGGTTATACCTGGAACGTTGCTTTAGGTGGTGTATTTATCTCAGGTGTTATCTTTACTCTATTAAGTGTGTTTAAAGTTAGAGAATGGATCATCAACTCAATTCCTCACGCACTACGTTTTGGTATTGCTGCCGGTATTGGTATGTTCTTAGCGTTAATTGCCCTAAAGAGTTCTGGATTCATCGTTGGTAGTCAAGCAACCTTAGTTACTATGGGTGATATCACCTCATTTGAACCTTTAATGGCAGCCCTAGGTTTGTTTTTAATTGTTGGCTTAGTGAGCTTAAACATAAATGGCGCAGTAATGATTTCTATTTTAATCATTACCATTCTTGGCTTACTTTTTGGTGATATAACTTATAACGGTATCGTTTCTATGCCACCATCATTAGCACCAACATTTGCCCAACTTGATATTGCGGGTGCTTTTGAAGTTGGCATGATCAGCGTTATCTTTGCTTTCTTATTTGTTGACTTGTTTGATACATCAGGAACGCTTATTGCCGTTGCTCAACGCGGTAAACTACTTGATAAAGATGGTAACTTACCTCGCCTTAGAAAAGCCTTGTTAGCTGATTCTACAGCTACTATTGCAGGTTCTATGTTAGGTACCTCGACAACAACATCTTACGTTGAAAGTACTGCAGGTGTAAGTGCTGGTGGTCGAACTGGTTTAACTGCGGTAACTGTTGGCGTACTATTTTTAGCGGCTCTTTTCTTCTCACCTCTTGCAGGTATGATCCCAGCTTACGCAACGGCTGGTGCATTATTCTTCGTAGGTGTATTAATGGTAGCTGGCTTAGTTAACGTTAAGTGGGATGACTTAATGGATGCCGTGCCTGTTGTTGTTATTTTAGTAACTATGCCATTAACCTTCTCAATTGCCGATGGTATTGCACTTGGTTTCATCAGCTACGCTGGTGTACGTATCTTTAGTGGTCGCTTCTCAGAAATAAGCCCTAGCGTTTTATTCTTAGCTGCACTATTTATTGCAAAATTTGCATTTATGTAAACTAAAGCAATTATAAAAAGTAATTGGGCAGAGAATAAAATAAAACCTGCCCTTTTCTTTATCACTATATAAAAATTATAAATTCAATTTAAAATCAATCTCATTATTTTTCAGGGAAAATCATGAATACTACTCTTAAAACACTATCATCAGTTATGTTAGCTGGTGTTTCACTAATGACGTTTAATGCACAAGCAGAAATGTTTTGGTCTGATAACTCATTATCATTATTAAAGAACCAAGGTAACTACGAAGTTGCTACCAACGATGATATTACTGTTGTTACTGTTGAACACGCATCAGGGCATAATTGGGGCGATCTATTCTTCTTTGCTGACCGTTTAGACTATAAAGAAGATTCACAGAGTGTAGCAGCAAGCGAAACATATTCAGAGCTATCTCCACGTTTAAGCCTTAGCTATGCTACTGGTAGCAAAATGGAATTTGGAATTATTTCAGATGTATTTATTGCGACCACTTGGGAACACTCAACATTTGAATCAGATCCAATCATTTTACCTGATGGTTTCATGATAGATATTGACAATCGCTTTGACAATTATTTAGTTGGTGTTGGTGTTGATTTAAAACTTCCTGGTTTCGCATTTTTTAATGTAAACCTTTACCAAGCAAATAACGAACAAACAGACAATGACAATCAGTTAACAGCTGTATGGGGTTACCCTTTTAGCATTGGCAGTGCAGACTTTATGTTTGACGGTTTTATTGATTGGTCATCAGCTGAAGAAACTCATGCTGCTGATTTCCACTTTAACCCGCAACTTAGAATGGATATTGGTAAATACTTCGGCGTTCCAAAGAAATTTGAAGCAGGTATTGAATACTCTTACTGGCACAACAAGTTTGGTATTAAAGGTTTAGACGATGAATCTGTAATTAGCTGGATGGTTAAAATCCACCTTTAAACAAACCGTTACTCAAATAAAAACACCGCATAAATGCGGTGTTTTTTTATGCGTGAAATGTACTAATCTCCAACCAATTGAAGATTTCAATTCAAGAGCAAAAGCTAATTTATCGATGCACAATACGCTGAAGGAGGTCCCATCCAAAAGCATGATGGGATGACGTGGTTAATTGTTTCTGAGTTCGTTGTGTTGGATAAAACTTCTGCTCACAGCATGTTTCCGATGTAGCAAGCTCGATAACTCGAACTTGCGATGCTTTTAATTAGTCTTTTTCAATCCAAGGGGATATAACTTCAGGAGGCTGCTGGAATCTTATGGCTTCTTCATTTGATTCTTGTTCAGTATCAACTCGCAAATTACATTTATTTAATTCGCAGCTTAAACCTTGCTTAAGTTCATCACTAATAAAACTGATGTTTTCTGCATTATTTTGGGTGATATGCAGACCACTTACATTTGGCATCATAAACCATAAGAACGAACCAAAGCTGTCGACTAATTCTTGCATTTGCTCAGTAAGCAGAGCTAATTCTTTAAAAGAATAAGACGTTTTAGTTTTGTCTTTCGCTTGAATTTGCATCTGTAATGTACAGTTTTGTCTTTCAATTTTTTGCTCTACACGCAAAAAGGCAAACTTGTCATACATTTCTTCAGAATGAGGCACTAGAAGCTGCCAATCATCAGCAATGACTATATCAGTCGGTGTAAAATCACGTCCCAACATAGTTGCTTTGTTCAGTTCACATCGCTCTCTCGTTTGGTAATCAACTAAGTAAAAGCCCATGCTAATTTGCTCAAGCTTTTCTTCTTTAATTTTATCTAAACGTTGATAAAAGCCTTTATATTCAATATCTATGGCAAAACAGTTAGCACTTAATGTGGCTAAACTTGCAGCTAATAATAATTTTTTCATTTAAACGTTATCTCTCTTTGTTCTGCTTAAGCTTTTATGTATTTGTGGTTATGGCGCATCATATCGTTTAACTCAACAATATAGAGCATACCCCGTTCAGAATAAGGCAATAAGCCCGTAGCTAAAATTGTTGGCTCAAGTGGTATTTCATTATCTCTTAATTGTTTTCTAATTTGGCGGAATAAACGATAAGCACGATGACTATTAATATTCTTAAAATAATAACTCACCATACTGTCAATGCCTTGAAAAGCGGCTACTTCGTGATTTAACCCCGCATCTCGACCTTGTGGCACTAAGCCACAGCCCTTTTTAAAACACCATAAACCGAAGAAATTAAGTCCGATACGAGCAAAGCGAGAACTGCCCCACGCTGACTCGTTCGCTGCTTGCACTAAAACCAACTCTCTTGGGATTTCGTCGACTTTGTTTAATAAGCGTGCAAGTTTATCTTTGGTTGATATCTCAGTATTTATGGAATAACTTTGGGCAATCAGTTTTAACCAATCTAAATCGTCACCACTAATTTCAATGTCTTGTAAAACATCGACTTCTAAGGCGATAAGTTTTGCTCGTAAAGCTCGCAACCTCAAATTTTCTTTATCAATTGCAGGTTTTAAGAAGTCAAAAAACAATTGTTTTTTACGTTTGGTGTCACTGATTTTGGCAAAGTCTGGCAAAATCACATCATGCAGTGGTTGTTCCACTTGCACTTCTTTTACTTTAACCACATCTTTGGTTTCAATAATTGCTTCTGAAGTACTACTAACTGTCTCTTTTTCATACATAAAAGGAGCAAGTGCCATCAAAAATATGGCTATTAGTAATAACCCTCTAATAGTGTTTTTCATATGTGCTTAATCCTTTAAGCGGAAAAGAATGTATCTGGCTTACCATCGGCTGATTTACTAACAACTTGCATTCTTACACCAAAAATCTCACGGTATAAAACACCTTTAACATTATAATAAAGCGGCGCCAACCAAACCATAGAACCAATAAAAATAGCCATCGAGAATAATGGTTCTATGCCAGCAAGGCCAGGTAATAAGGTTGCAAATAATATGGCTAACAACATGGCATAAATTTGTAATAGTTTAAAAATTTGAAAGCGAGTCGCTTTAAGTGACAAGACAATAGCTGCAATTGGTGTCATCCCTTTTTCAACGATTAAAGGTACAGTAAGAGATAAAGCGACTGATAAGTAGATACCTGGTATCAAAAATAAGCTAAAGCCGATAGAAGTAATACTCGTAACAATCAGGGCAGTAATAGCAATAAGTGCACTACGTTTTAAAAAGCTAAACACGTAACTGGTTTTTGTTTTAATACCAACTGCATGCGAGATCCCCATCATTTCAATACCAGCAATAAATGGCCATAAAATAACGGTGGCAACAAGGTTGATGATCATTTGTTTTTCTGGGTTGGCAAGGACTTCTTCCATACCACCAAGATAATCACTAGCGACTAATGAGAATGCCATGCCGATCATCACGATAAAAAACAAGCCACTTATAATTGGCTGCTTATTTACTTTGGTAAGATCCCAAGCTTCTTTGAAAATTTCAACTACGTTCAGCTGATAATCACCTTGTAAGGCTTTTTCAGGGTTAGACCCTACTTCGATAAACTTTTTATTATCCACAAAAATACTTCTTCTAGATTTATTTGCCATGATTATAAAGCATCAAACCCTATAACTCACCTGCAATTATGAAATTCTCTTAACTTAGAAACTGTTTATTATAATTTTTAAAGCTAAAGCAATTAGAACTGCGCCCATGATTTTGTCAATTATGTGACCCTTGCTCAGTAATTTAACTCTAATATGCTCAATAGTTAAAACATAAGATAGAAAACTAAACCATGCTGCAGTGGCTACAGCCATATAAATGCCGTAAATACTTTGCACAAAGATTGGCGTTTGCTCTGAAATAACTAATGAGAATAGCGACACAAAGAACAATGTCGCTTTTACATTTAAACCATTAACCAAAAACCCGGTAAGAAAAGCCTTAGCATTACTTTGCTGTACGCTTATTTGATTATTAGCAACTTGTACGGGATCGTGAGGTTTTGCTAACACGCCCTGCACACCTATATAAAACAAATAGGCTGCAGCTATGTAGGTTAGAACGTTAAAAAATACAGGATCACTCGCAATCAATAACCCAATACCGATAAGTGAATATGTGATGTGCAGCAATATCCCTGTACCTATACCAAGGCTTGAGTAAATCGCTTTTTGTCGTCCTTGGGTTAAGCTTTGCTTTACCACTACAGCAAAATCAGGCCCTGGACTTGCCACCGCTAAAAAGTGAACCACGGCAATAATTAGAAACTCTCGATAGTAAAGTTCAAAAAAATTAATCAGCTCCATTTATTTAAGACCTTAGTGACACTAAAAACTGTTTAAAGAATTCAATACCTTTGTGGTCACACACTTCAATATTTTTATCTGGTATGCCTTCTGGATCGGGGTGAGCATTAATAGCTCTAGCTAAAGAATCTTCTCTAAGTAAATGCAATATTGGGAATGGTGAACGATTGGTATAATTTGATACATCATCTTCATCAACGTCAGCAAAGTAGTAATCAGGATGGAATGTGGCTATTTGATATATGCCTTCATAGCCTTGTTTAATCAGCAACTTTTCAGCTAAAGAGACTAAGTACAGGTAATCCTCAAAATAACTAAACTCTTCAGGAAAGATAATTAACGAAGTAGATATTTCTGGATGCTCTGTTAAGTATTCACATTGCTCGATAAGACCTTGCAAAGCAGATTCAAAATCAACATTTCTTAGCACCGGATAAGCAATAGTATTATTAACAAACTCTTTTTTGGCAAAAGGACAAAAATTTAAACCTATAATGATTTTTTCTAACCATTGTTTGCATTGGTCGATAACACGCTCATCTGAAAACATAAAACCCTAACACTACTACTGTCTATAATTGATGGTTGGTAGTTTACCTGATGACCCATAAATTTATACTAAAAGTTAAAAAATACGCCAATATTAAAACGGATAAAGGCGTAAACACAGAATATTTACGCCTTTAAGAAAGGTGATGTAGAGTTTATTTATTATGCCTTTCTTCGAGTAACAGATTTAACTCATCCATAGGCAGAGGTCTTGAGAATAAGTACCCTTGCCCATATTGTGCAGAAAGCTGTGCTAACATTAATGCTTGTTTGTCTGTTTCTATGCCTTCGACTATAACGTCGATCCCTAGCTTACCTGCCATAGCGATAATAGCTTCGCACATAATGGAATCAGGGATTGAGTTATCTATATTTTTTACGAATGTTCTATCAATTTTAAGAAAATCAAAATTCAATTTTTGCAGGTACGCCAATGAAGAATAACCAGTACCAAAATCATCTAGTGCTATTTTAACTCCTAAACTTTTAATTTTAACCAATTGTTCATATACATAGCTTAGATCTTCAGCAAGTACTGATTCAGTTAACTCAATAGTAATATTTTCAGGTCGTACATTATGTTTCAGAATTTTTTCTTCTATCACATCACCCAATCGATAATCGCGACGATATTGTAGTGATGAGGTGTTCAAGCTTATTTTCAAGTCGATATTATAATGTTGACGCCAAGACTCTAATGCACTCAGAGATTCATCTATAACGTACTCGCCTAGCTCGATAATAAGATCATTTTTTTCTGCTAGAGGGATAAACACATCCGGCCCAATTGAACCACGTGTTGGATGAACCCAGCGAGCCAATGCTTCTACCTTAACAATTTTATTACTCTTAAAGTCAATAATTGGTTGATAAGCAAGTGTTATCTGACCATTCCTAATAGCCATGGCTAAGTCAGAAGTTAACTGGTTTATACCATTAGCCTCATCTAATTCCTCCTGATCATAACAGTGGCAATGTCCTATATTTGACTGCTTATGCTTTTGTAATGCGCTTGCTGCTGTCTGAACTAATCTGATGTCATCACTACCATCGTTAGGGTAGTTAGATGCTCCCATGTTAAAACCAACGATAACATTTTCACCAGATATATTATGTGGTAAGTTCAAAGCTTGCTCTATCGTTTCTACTAATGCCGTATGTGATTTGTATGCACGGTTATCAACTGTTAAAACAGCAAACTCATCTCCGCTAATACGTGCAATGGTATTCTGATCGCCTAATGATTTTTCTAGACGTTTTGCAATTTCTTGCAGTACATAGTCGCCTTTGTTATAACCGTATACATCATTAATTCTCGAAAGATTTTTTATATCGATAAAGAATAAAGTGAATGCTTTATCATTGCCTTTAGATGTTTTTATTTGTTTTCTAATATGCTCTTTTAGAAGTTGTTCATTCGGAAGTTTTGTAAGTGCATCATAATTGCTGTTTCGCCAAAGCTCTGAAGTTAATTTATACTTTTCAATGGCCATCGCCGCAAGACGAGCAGACATATTTATAAGTTTAAAATCATCTTCTACTGGAATGCTTTTTTCAGAATGGTATATTGCGAACGTGCCTAGTACTTTCTTGTCTCCTGACAAAATAGGCTCTGACCAACATGCACCAAGATTTGCCTGCTCAGCAAGAGACGCAAAAGGAGCCCAATAAGGATGAGTGCTAATATCTTCAATAATTGTTCTTGTGCCGGTAAAAGCGGTATTACCGCAAGCCCCAATACCTTTGCCAATTTTGATGCCATTTATAGCTTCATTATAGAATTTAGGCAGTGATGGAGCAATGCCATCAATAAGATGCTCTTTGTGCTCATCAAGTAATAGGATGCTACAACGAAAACCGGGATAATCGAGCTCTACTAATTGAACTATTTTTAGGAGTGTTTCGCGAAGAACGATACCTGATATGATCATTTCTAGTATCTGTGTTCGAATCGATTCTCTCTTTGCCATAGAGATTGTTCTATCAGCGATCAAGTTAGAGGTACTTTCGGCGATTGATTTTTCTTGGTTTGTAGAAAACCATTTTATACAATTTTTGCCCATTTTTTTGGCTTCGTACATAGCCTGATCAGCTTGGCGTATAATTAAATCTGACGAATCTTCTAACGTAGCAACTTTCGGTGTAGATATTCCGATACTAATTGAGGTGCTGACGGTTTGGTTTCCTATTTGCATAGGGCTACAAGCAGCCATTAAAAGACGTTCGGCTATGTTGTAGTTTACTTCTGCATTTGTCTCGTAACTGATGATGACAAACTCATCGCCACCGAATCTTGCAATCATGTCCGTTGAGCGTATTTCAGACTTAAGGCGATGGGCTAGCGTTTTGAGAACTTCATCGCCACCAAGATGACCGAACGTGTCATTAACAGATTTAAAATCGTCAATATCAATAAAAAATAGAGTGAACATTTTGTCACTCGAGATAAGGTCGTCAAGTTTTTGAGTTAAAGAGACACGATTTGCGATATTTGTTAATTGATCACAATGCGCCATTCGATATAATTCATTGTTGTGTAGTTTTTGATCGGTAATGTCACACATTACCGCGGCATAATGTGATGCCTCTCCTTCATTATCATAAACCTTTGTGATGGTAATACTCTCGTAGAATAAACTGCCATTTTTACGGCGATTACATATTTCACCTTTCCAGATCCCTTTGTCATTTACAGTTTTCCACATAGATTTATAAAACTCAGGATCATGCACTCCAGATTTAAGTGTGCTTGGGCTTTTACCTATTAATTCGCCTTTGTCAAAACCGGTAATTTTCGTGTAAGCTTCATTTACATCTGTGTATTTGCCATCTAGACCTACTACGCAAACGCCTTCTGTAATGTGTTCAAGTGCTTTTGCGGCTCTATGTAATAAAGTATTCATGTATAAGTTATATCGTGTACAAGTGGTATTATGTAAGTGTCGCTATCGTATATTTATCAAACAGCAATAGATACGTTCTGTTACAGATCAGTTACACAACTTATTCTTTGAGGTATTTATTATATTTATAGGTATAAAAGCCTTTCCGGTGAAAGGCTTTTTGGGACGACGGGCTATAATTTATCTTTAAAGCAATGGGTTAAGCAATGTAGCTAAGCAATTTTAGGCACAACACTTTCTAGATCTCTGGTAACATTAAACAAAGTACATCTAGCTAAATCTAGTGTTTTTTCCAACTCATAAAAAGGTACAGGTTTAGCGAAATAGTAGCCTTGGAACTTATCAACGCCAAGTTCATGTAATATATGTGCTTGCTCCGTCGTTTCGACGCCTTCAGCGACACACTTTAAGTTCAATACTTTAGCCATAGTTATTATCGCTTGTACTATGTTATGAGATTTAATACTTTGGGTAATGCTATTAACTTGAATTCGATCTATTTTCAATTCATTGAATGGGAAATTAATCAATTCAGTTAAACCTGAATGTCCCGCACCAAAATTGTCAATTGATAGGTCAATATTGCAAATCCGTAGGTTGGCTAAATTGGACAAAACAGCTGGTGAAACATGCGAGTGATTTTCAGTCATTTCGATAATTAGTTTATCTCGAGGGAATCGATGACGATCGACAATTTCAATAACTTTTTCACTAAAATCTGGTTGTTGCAGGCTACAATATTCAGCGTTTATTGATACCGTAAGATCATGGTTATCCCTTTTAGATAGAAGCTTCAAGCTGCGTTCTAGAATATAATAAGTATATTCCGTAATGAGTCCTAAGTTGATCAAGGGCTCAATAAACCGTTCTGGCCCATAAATCATACCATCGACCATTACTCGTCCTAATACTTCTACTCCGTCAGTAATGCCAATTTTGCTTGATACTTGAGGTTGAAAGTACGGTTGAAATTTATCATCTAGTAGCAATTCTTGGACGTGTAATTCAGAAAATTTTGATAATTCCCGTTCACAATTAGTTTCTCGTAAGCTATGCCCTTCGATAGATTTTAACGCGTTATGCAAATCATTTTCATTCGTTGGTTTTGGTAGTGAAAACGTTGCTTCTATGCCAATTAGCTCAATAAGTAAACGCACTGACTCTAGTACTTCCGGTTGAAGTGCGCTTAGTAGCACTACTCCTTTGATATTGCCAAAATGACTTAGAGATGGGATCAAGTTAACGATAGATTCTTGCTTTATATTTATGTCAGTGACAAAAATAAAAGGTTCGTCCGTTACAGAAAGTTCAATTAAACACTCATCGGTTGAGGTAAAACTACAAACGCTAGCATTTGGATATTTTGCTAGTGCAGTCCTGAGAATTTCATTCTGAAGAACATCGTCTTCAAGTAATATTATTTTCATTGCACTTTGTAATTTCAGGTCAGTTTGAATGTTTATGTTAGTCATACTTGTCTTATTAATGTTACGCGATGTAACCCATCTGTAATTTACGCGGATTATAGCAAGAGTCACATATCTAAAGTCCTTTACTTTGTAATGATGTTGTAACAACCCTCCCCTTATTTTCTATTACATTAGGCGACAATCACGTTACAATTACGTAACGATTAAGGCGAATCCACTTACTTTCAATTGGTTATAATTGTTGCCATGACTCAACCTATATATTCATTCACTTGGCACCTAAAATGTATAAAACAATAACCTTCTTAATATTATTACTGTTATCTCTTAAAGCAATAGCTAATGAGACGTACCGAGTGGAGCCTGGTGATACAATAAAAATACAGGTATTTGGTGAGGATGATCTAACTAAGCAATTGATGTTAGAAAATAGTGGAGAAGTCACTTACCCTTTTCTTGGGATTTTGCCTATACAAGGATTAACAGTTTACGAAATTGAACAGCTAATATTTAATGGCTTAAAAGGAGATTATCTTATTTATCCTCACGTGTCTGTTGAGGTAGTTAAGTATCGCCCTTTTTATGTTCGAGGTGATGTTCAAGGTGAAGGAACTTACCCTTATAAGCCTGGGTTAACTGTTGGTCAAGCGATGGTATTAGCTGGCGGTTCTATGAATCCTGTGCAAAAAATTGAATTTTACATTCAGTCATATAATAGCTCTGGACGCGATTTCAAGCTTGTTGAATTTTCTAGAAAATTGAATGCTGGAGATATTTTGCTAGTGGAACAAAATACCGATTTAGTTCATACCAAGACGCATAAGAGGATAAGTGAAGAATGACATACAAAGGCGTAATCAGAATCTGTTTACGCCTTATGCTAATCTGCTGAAATCACAACGCATTAGTTTTGAATAATTGTGTAATCATCAATAGCCAAAGCAACATTAAATTGGTTATCAATGTCATGGTTATCTATAGAATAGTATTGATTTGATACTGTTAAATTAGCTTGTTTGGCATCAGCCGGTAATATCATAGTCCCTGTCGCAGTAAAGTATGATGATTCAACTTTTACTACGTCACCATTTTTATCTGTATCTATAATGCCATCTTGATTTGCATCTAAATTTTGGTGAGTAACAATAACTTCAGCTTCACCTGTTACACTGTAACTATAAGTAGATTCTTCAAAAATAATTACATCTGTAAAACTTTTAATTCCAGCTTCATCAATAATAGTTATTACGTAACTGTCATTGCGAATGTAATGTTCATTACCTTGACTATCAACAACTGTAGATATAATCGCGTCATCAATAGAAGCAACATCAGATGATTCATTACCATTGCTTAAATATTCAAAAGAAATAATAACGTCTCTAGCATTTGAATTTTTTTGCGATACCTGAGTTTCTAGATAATTAGAGTCTTTATTATCGTCACCACAAGCACTTAGATTAGAACTAAAGCTAAGTGCTAATAAAAGAGATATTGCTGTTGTTTTAAAGTGCTTCATTTACGCTCTACAGTTTTTTCAGTTATGTTTCATTTCGATAACTTAAATCTTGTATTTTGCACATTGATATACAAAACAGTTGAAATAAGTCAGCAAGTTTTAATGAAGCGTAATATATATAGCCAAGCCGAAAAGTTCTGTAGCATTTATGGTGTAAAGTGTGGTGGTTATGTAGACATCTGTAATCACAGATAACGTCTGTTTATTTATAGAAAAGCAAAGGTGAATAAACAGCTTCAATTGTACAAAAATGCAATACATATTTAAATAACATGTGAATTTACAAATAAACATTTATTACTTTAAAAATTTACCAATTTGCTATTACCAGTATTTACTTTACTATTTAAAAGATAATAATAAATTTGTAGGTGAATATGTTTACCTTTGTCCAACATACCTTTGACAGAATAATTTTCGCAGTTAACTTTATTTTGGCTATGCAATTACCAGGCTTTATACAGCAATACTCTCAGCGTATTGCTGGTCATTTAGATGAAGCTAAGTACCAACTGAATAATTACCAACTCATTGCAGATCAACACTATCAGGGCGATTTGCTGCTGATGGTTAATCGGTATCAAATCAATAGTGACCCTGGTATTCGTTCATCGGGTGATTTAATTATGAATTTGATTGATAGAATTACGTATTTAAGTGAGCAAGTAGAACATCTGTTACACGGCGATTACTTTTATAAAATATTTTTCTTTGTTAAAGAAATTGATTTTTCTATCGCTAGAGCGACACTAACAGATTATCAATTAACTGTGCCTCTACATTTAAATGCGATAGTAACTGGACTTGTATTCGCAATTGTTGCCAGCTTGATCGCTCATTTCACTGCTAATTTATTTAAGATGAAAACGTAAATAACTTCGATTTAGCCAATAATTAAAAATAAAAGTAAAAAACTACTTAACTTCTGCCTAATTTATGTACATTATTAAGTAAGATGTTATTTACTAAGTGGAATTTACTTTGAAAAAAACTGATGTCTCAACTTACGACCACTTCCTTAAAGTAGTCGATTGCCAACAAGCTTGTCCTGCTCATACCCCTGTTCCTGAATATATCCGACTCATTGCTGATAAACGATATTCCGATGCTTATTTACTTAATTGGCAATCGAATGTTTTTCCTGGCGTTTTGGGACGAGTTTGCGATCGCCCTTGCGAACCTGCCTGTCGCCGTGGTCGTGTTGAAGAAGAGCCTGTGGCAATTTTTCGTTTAAAGCGTGTTACCGCCGATTTAAAAGATGATATTAGCGCCCGATTACCGAAAGCTCCAGAACACAAAAATGGTAAAACTGTAGCTTTAATTGGCGCCGGCCCGGCTTCTTTAACGGTTGCTAGAGACTTAGTACCACTTGGTTATGAAGTCACTATTTTTGATAGAGATTTTAAAGGTGGTGGCATGATGAGAAGTCAGATCCCAGCATTTCGCCTGCCTGAATCTGTTCTTGATGAAGAAATAGATTACATTCTTAATATGGGCGTTAAAACCGAGTTTGGTACGCCAATAACCAGTTTACATAAATTATTAAAAGATAATTACGATGCCATTTTCGTTGGCACAGGTGCCCCGAAAGGACGAGCGATTAACATACCGGGAGTAAAAGAAGCAGATGCTCATATAGCCTTAGGTATTGATTGGCTCTCTAATGTGTCTTTTGGCCATAATGATAAAGCCCCTAAGCGAGTAGTTGTATTAGGTGGTGGTAACACCGCAATGGATTGTTGTCGAACGGCTAAGCGCCTTGGCGGTACTGATGTGAAAGTTGTCGTGCGCTCCAGCTATGCAGCAATGAAAGCATCACCTTGGGAGAAAAAAGACGCAGCAGCAGAAGGCATAGATATAATTGTTAACCACACGCCAAAAGAATTTGTTATGAAAAATGGCAAATTTGTTGGAGTGGCATTTGAGCAAGTTGAATCTATTTATGACCGAGGCGGCAATCGTGTTCTTAAACAAACAGGCAAAACACTATTCGTCGAATGTGATCTGGTGTTAGTTGCAGTTGGGCAAGATACGAGTTTTCCATGGATTGAACGTGATATTGGCTTAGATTTTAATGAGTGGGGTCAGCCTGAATTAAATGATAAAACCTTACAGTCATCAATAGATAAAGTATTTTTTGGAGGCGATGCAGCATTTGGCCCAGAAAATATTATCACCGCCGTCGCCCATGGCCATAAAGCCGCAATTTCAATCGATTTATTTTGCCAAGGCGTTAACCCTGAACAACGTACCGATAGTGACTTTGCTCTGATCAGCCAAAAAATGGGCATGCACGAGTGGAGTTATCAAAATATAACTGATCACGAAGTACGTCACGCAGTACCGCACATTAGCTGGGAAAAGGCAGTAAAAGAACTGGCAACAGAAGTTGAATTAGGCTTTGATGATCAACTTGCATTACAAGAAGCAAAGCGTTGTTTAAATTGTGATGTGCATACGGTATTTACTGAAAGTACCTGTATTGAATGTTCTGCCTGTGACGATATATGCCCAGTTGACTGCATTAATTTTATCGAAGATATTCCTGATAACACACGTCCTGCGCAAGAATTACTTAAAGGTAAACTTCATCTTGATAAAGCAACAGACGAGCAAGACTATTTAATTTCCGATAAATTAAAAACCGGCAACATTATGGTCAAAGATGAGGATATGTGTCTTCATTGTGGCTTATGTGCAGAGCGCTGCCCTACCGGTGCTTGGGATATGCAAAAATTAACATTAAGCAACGTAGAGGCAACAATAAAATGATCACACCAACAATAAATGATTTAGTGATTCGCTTTGCCAATACTAATGGTACTGGTTCAGCCAGCGCCAATAATATGTTCGCCAAAGCCATAATGCGCATGGGCGTTCCGGTAAGTGCTAAAAACATATTCCCGTCAAATATCCAGGGCGCCCCTACTTGGTATGAAGTAAGAATAAATGAAAATAATTTCTTAGGTCGTCGAGGTGGTAAAGCCGATATCATCGTTGCGATGAACGCACAAAGTTTTAATGCCGATATTAACGATGTCACGAATGGTGGTTACCTACTTTATGATTCATCTAAACAATTACCAGAGCATTTAATTAAAGAGAATATTAATTTTTTAGGTATTCCAATTTCCGCTATGTGTTTAAAAGAATATCAGAACCCAAGGCAGCGCCAATTATTTAAAAATGTAATTTATGTTGGAGCCTTAGCAGCATTATTTGATATAGAGTTTGATGTGTTAAAAACTCTGGTTGGCGATCAATTTAAGGGGAAACAAAAATTGATCACCCCAAATATATACGCTCTAGAGCTAGGTTATCAATACGCTAAAAATCATTTTACTTGTCCATTACCAATAAAAGTTGAACGCCGAGATTTAATTGGCAATCAAATAATGGTTGATGGTAATACCGGTTGTGGATTAGGTGCAGTATATGGCGGAGCTACCGTAGTTGGTTGGTATCCTATTACACCTTCAACATCGGTAATTGAAAAATTTGCCAGTTACTGCGAACGTTTAAGGATCGATCCGGCTTCCGGTAAAAAGAATTTTGCTATTGTACAAGCCGAAGATGAACTCGCGGCGATTGGTATGGCAATTGGTGCTGGTTGGAATGGTGCTCGAGGATTTACGGCCACTAGTGGCCCAGGTATATCTTTGATGTCAGAGTTTTTGGGCTTAGCCTATTTTGCTGAAATTCCTGTGGTGTTAATGAATGTTCAACGAGCAGGCCCCTCAACAGGAATGCCAACACGAACACAACAATCCGATATTTTAGCGTGCGCTTATGCCTCGCATGGCGATACTAAGCATATTTTACTGTTCCCTGATTCACCCAGTGAATGTTTTGAATTAAGCGCCCTTGCCTTTGATTTAGCCGATCGAATTCAAACCCCAGTGATCATTATGAGTGACCTTGATTTAGGCATGAACGAGCATTTATCTAAGCCCTTTATATGGAACGATAAACAAAAATATGATCACGGAAAAATTTTATCGATGCGTGAACTCGATGAACTCGAACATTTTGGACGCTATCAAGACATTGATGGTGATGGCATTTGCTATCGCACCGTGGCAGGAACGCACCCCAAAAAAGGCGCATTTTTCACCCGTGGTACATCAAGAAACCGCGATGCAGTGTATTCTGAAAAATCTGCAGATTACGTTGATAATATGCAACGTTTAGAGCGTAAGTTCGCCACTGCCGCTAAGCTAGTTCCTAAAGCTGAAATTTGTAGTGGTATTAAAAATGCCAAAATAGGTTTAGTTTATTACGGTACAAGTTCGCAGGCCATGCTCGAAACCAAACACCTACTGCAAGACCAAGGTGTTCCAGTCGACCTTATGCGAATTAAAGCCTTCCCTTTTGATAATGAAATAGAAAAATTCATAACAGAACATCAGCAAATATTTTTAATCGAACAAAACCGTGATGCACAAATGCGTACCTTACTTTGTACTGAATTAGTACTAGATCCTAACACCATACAGTCTATTTTATGTTTCGATGGTTTAGCGCTCACAGCAAAGCAAGTTGTAGATGATATTAATGATGTTTTAGCACAACAATCACCTGAACAAGAGGTAGGATAATATGAGCTTCGCAAAATCAAAATTTCATCATAAAAACTTACCAGTTAACGATTTAGGCTTAACCTATCGCGATTATGAAGGGGCCATATCAACACTTTGTGCGGGTTGTGGTCATGATTCTATTTCTGCAGCAATTGTCCATGCTTGTGCTGAACTGTCTATTGAACCACATAAAATTGCCAAAATGTCCGGTATCGGCTGTTCCTCGAAAGCGCCTAATTATTTTTTAAATAACTCTCATGGTTTTAATACTGTACATGGCCGCATGCCATCAGTAACAACGGGTGCTAACCTGGCCAATAAAGACTTAACTTATTTGGCGATGTCGGGCGATGGTGACAGTGCATCGATTGGCTTAGGTCAGTTTGCCCATGTTGTCCGCAGACAATTAAACATGGTGTATATGGTGGCTAATAATGGTGTATATGGTTTAACTAAAGGCCAACTAGCAGCCACATCAGATAGAGGTGTTAAAAATAAAATCGGCGATACCAGTTTATTTAATGACATAGATTTGTGTGTGATGGCATTACAATTGGGCGCTTCATTTGTGGCTCGCTGCTTTTCAGGAGATAAAAATCAACTGATCCCGATCATCAAAGCCGCAATTGCTCACCAAGGGTTTGCCTTTATCGATATTATTTCACCTTGTGTGACGTTTAATAATCACCCAGGTTCAACACGCTCATATGATTACGTACAAGAGCATGTAACCGCACGAGCTGTAACAGACTTTGTACCTATTAAAGAAGAAATAAACCATGAGGTGCCTGAAGGTAAGTTTGAAGACGTATGTCTACATGATGGTTCAATCATGCGTATTCACAAGTTAGATGCAAATTACGACACTACAGACCGCTTTAAAGCCTTACAAGATGTTGAGCGCCATAAAGCTAAAGGTGAAATTTTAACGGGATTACTGCACCTAGACCCAACGGCACAGCATTACCACGAATTAAACAACACCACAGACACGCCATTAAATCAGATCAAACAAGATCTGCTATGCCCTGGTGAAAGAGTACTATCAACCATTAACGACAGCTTCCGCTAAAATCAAAGGGGTCAGATCAACTTGAAACTTTCAAGTTGATCTGACCCCCTTGATTTTTGGCTATAAAAAAGGCTGCAGATGCAGCCTTTTGATTTATATTTTATAGATACAGTAACGACTAACCTTGGTTAGACTCTTCAACTCGGTTCTTTAATTTTTGACCCGGTCTAAAAGTAACTACCTTTCTTGCAGAAATTGGAATATCTTCACCCGTTTTAGGGTTTCGACCAGGACGTTCGTTTTTGGTGCGTAAGTCAAAATTACCAAAACCTGATAATTTAACCTGATCACCAGATTCCAAACTCGTTCTGATTTCTTCAAAGAATTCTTCTACCATCAATTTGGCATCACGTTTACTTAAACCTAATTGCTCATATAAATGTTCTGATACTTCTGCTTTGGTTAGCGCCATGTTATTAATCTCTCAAAGATGCGTCAAGCTCATTCTTTAAGGCATCGATCACTGTATTCATAACTTCCGAGATATCTTTTTCTTCAAGTGTTCTCTCGTTATCTTGTAGAGTTAACGCAATGGCTAAGCTCTTAAATCCAGGTTCGATACCCTTTCCTGTGTATACATCAAACAATTCTAGGCCAACTAAATGATTTGTGCCAACCTTTTCAATGAGTTGTAGTACTTTTTTTGCATTTATTTGATCTTTAACAACAACTGCGATGTCTCGGCGGTTAGCTTGGAACTTAGAAATGTCGCCCGCTGTAGGGATTTTTTGCACTAAAATTTCGCTTTGTAATAGTTCAAAAACTAATGTGCGACCATTTAGACCAAGTTTACGTTCAAGCTCAGGATGGATAGCACCAACATAACCAACTAAAGTTTCACCGCGGTAGATTGCTGCAGTTTGACCTGGGTGTAATGCTGGAATATCAGCAGCTCTAAATTCGTAAGCTTCGGCATCAGCAGTTAACGCAAGTAGTGCTTCTACATCGCCTTTGGCGTCGAAGAAATCAACCGCTTGTTTTTCAATTTGCCAATGTTCGCCATTGCGAAGACCCGTGATAACACCAGCAAACATCGCTTGTTGGCTAACACCGTTCTCAGAATCTGCATCAGGTAAGAAACGTAAACCCGCTTCAAATAAACGCACGCGGCTTTGTTGACGGTTTTGGTTATTAACAACCGCTTGCACTAGGCCTGTCCATAAACTTACGCGCATTACTGACATTTCTGATGAAATAGGATGTGGTAAAACCATAACCTCTTGTTCTGGGTGTAATAAGCTTTGTACTTTCGGGTCAACAAACGAATAAGTGATCGCTTCTTGGTAGCCACGAGTAACTAAGGTATTACGGAACTTAGAAATATTTAATTTAGCTTCGTTATGACTGCGCATACTTAGCTTAGCAGTAGGCGAAACATTAGGAATATTGTTGTAACCGTAAACACGGGCAACTTCTTCCGTTAAATCTTCTTCAATTGAGATATCAAAACGGTACGCTGGAACAACAGCTGTCCAGACATCATTATTAAATTCAACTTGCATACCTAAGCGAGTTAAAATCTCAGTCACTTGCGGTGTTTCAATATGAATACCAATGCGCGAATCTAATTTAGCGCGGCGTAATGTAACAACGCGTGATGCTGGAATGTTTTCAGCAGATTCAGCAACGACTACAGGACCTGCTTCACCACCAACAATTTCAAGTAATAACTGCGTTGCACGGTGCATTGCTGTCATTTGTAATTCTGGGTCGACGCCACGCTCATAACGATGAGATGCATCAGTATGTAAGCCATATTGGCGAGCTTTACCTAAAATAGCTAAAGGTGCAAAAAAGGCACTTTCTAATAAAATGTCTTTAGTCTCACCAGTTACACCTGAGTCTAAACCACCAAAGATACCAGCAATCGCTAGTGCTTTGTTGTCATCAGCAATTACTAATGTATCGGCTTTTAATTTAACTTCTGCGCCATCTAATAACGTTAGCTCTTCGTTTTCATTAGCGAAACGAACATTTATGCCACCATCTATTTTCGCTAGATCGAACGCGTGCATAGGATGACCAAGTTCAAGTAACACGTAGTTAGTTACATCAACTACAGGGTCGATTGCACGTACGCCACAACGACGAAGCTTTTCTACCATCCAAAGCGGTGTAGTTGCTGTTGCGTCAATGTTTTTAATTACACGGCCTAAGTAACGAGGACATGCAGAACCTGCAGCAATATTAATTGCCAGAGCATCTTCAATAGATGCTGGTGTTTCTATAATCTCAACTTCGTTTACTGCGATGTTATTTAATACACCAACTTCACGAGCCAAGCCTTTAATACCTAAACAGTCACCACGGTTCGCAGTTAAGTCAACATCGATGGTTACATCATCAAGCTTTAAGTATTCACGAACACAGGTGCCAATTGGTGCATCAAGTGGCAATTCGATAATACCATCTGCACTTTCAGCTAAGCCCATTTCAGACTCACTACACAACATACCGTTTGATGGTACACCGCGAAGTTTGGCTTTTTTAATTTTAAAGTTACCAGGTAAAACTGCGCCAACCATAGCTACCGCTACTTTTAAACCAGTACGACAGTTTTTAGCACCACAAACGATATCAACGATTTCATCGCCAACATTTACTTTGGTTACTTGTAACTTGTCTGCATCAGGATGTTGACCACATTCAATTACTTCACCAACTACGATATTGGTAAATTCACCTGCAACTGGATCTACGCCGTCTACTTCGAGGCCAGCCATTGTTATTTGATGAGTTAACTCATCTGAAGAAATTGCAGGATTAACCCACTCTCTTAACCAAGATTCACTAAATTTCATTACTGGCTTTCCTACTTAAACTGTTTTAAGAAACGAAGATCGTTTTCAAAGAATGAACGCAAGTCGTTTACGCCGTAACGTAACATGCTTAAACGTTCAACACCCATACCAAAGGCAAAGCCTGTGTATACTTCAGGGTCAATACCAACGCTACGTAAAACGTTTGGATGTACCATGCCGCAACCGAGTACTTCTAACCACTTGCCGTTTTTACCCATAACATCAACTTCAGCTGAAGGCTCTGTGAATGGGAAGTACGATGGACGGAAACGAATTTCTAAATCTTCTTCAAAGAAGTTATGTAAAAAATCGTGCAAAATACCTTTAAGGTGGGTAAAGCTTACGTCTTTATCAACCATTAAACCTTCCACTTGGTGGAACATTGGCGTATGAGTTTGGTCGTAATCATTACGATAAACGCGGCCCGGAGAGATAATTCTTAATGGCGGCTTTTCAACTTCCATAGTACGAATTTGCACACCTGATGTTTGCGTTCTAAGTACTAATTTAGGGTTAAAGTAGAAAGTGTCGTGATCAGCACGTGCTGGATGATGCGCAGGTATATTTAATGCATCAAAGTTATGAAAGTCATCTTCAATTTCAGGGCCAGCTTTAACTTCAAAGCCTAATTCACCGAAAAAGCTTTCAATACGCTCAATTGTACGAGTAACAGGGTGTAAACCACCATGTTCCATAGTACGACCAGGTAAGCTTACATCGATAGACTCGCTTGCTAGTTTTTGCTTAATTTGTTCAGCACGTAATAACTCACCACGTTGGTGAATTAATTTTTGTACTTGTTGTTTAGCAACGTTAATTAACTGCCCGGCTTTTGGACGTTCTTCAGCACTTAATTTACCTAAGCCTTTAAGTTGCTCTGTTAATTTGCCTTTTTTACCTAAAAACTCAACCCTAATTTGGTCAAGTGCCTCAGGATCATTTGAACTTGCTACAGCTTGTTCAGCTTGCAAGATTATTTCATCTAAATTCATGGTTTCCTCGTGCGAATTTATCTATCGCGATTTTAATACCAATTGTATTAACCAACTGACAATGAAAATCAATTAACTAATCCAATTGGTATAGGTAGTTAAGCGGCACAAATGCCCAGCGAAAATGCCTAAATACAAAAAGGGGTAATTTTACAGAAAAAATTACCCCTAACATAGTGAAAATAGTGATTTTTACTAGTTTTTTTACAATAGATGCCAAAACTAGTGTTTTAACGAGCTTTTTTAGGCTTTAAATAAAAATTAATTTACTTAAAAGCAACGATTTACCTATTTATGGTTCACCTTTAACGAAATAACACCGACTCTTTATTAAACCAATACACACAAAATAAAATTGAAGCTAATGCAAAACCACCAGTTGAAGCGAAAATAGGAATAAGAAAATTATAATCAATGGTGCCTTTTAATAACTCTTTTATCGCTAAAGCAACATTTGCTACAGGCACTAAAGACCAACCAAAGGTTAAAGCAATACCTGGAGTCATCGCAACAATCACCGGAAATATTACAAATATTGACAAGGGTCCCATATAATTTTGCGCTTCTTTATAGCTACTGGCGTAAATGGATATGGCCAAGAGTGTTGCAGCAAAAATGGCAGATATAGGCACAAGTAACAGCACGATTAACCCATAATCGAGCCAACTCACCGATTTTAATATTTCAGACACTGCAGATACATCAAGAACTTGACCAATAATAAACGACCAAAATATCATACTAAAAATAGTTATAAGCGCAGTCATTATCGCCGTTGTGGTAATACACATAAACTTGCCTAAAACCAAGGCTAGCCGTGAAACAGGTGTTAGTAACAAAGTTTCAATAGTGCCACGCTCTTTTTCACCTGCACCTAGATCAATCGCTGGATACATAGCCCCCGTTAAACATAACGGAATGAGGATATAAGGAATAAACCCACCAAGTTGCTCACCAAAGCTTTCTCTATCATCTGCGGTATCTACCTCTTCTATCTCAATTGGCTTCTTAAATACCTCAAATTGTGCTTCATCAAAGCCAGAATCAACAAATGATTGTTTTTGTAGGTCCTCGACATAATTTTGCAGGACCTCTTCAACTTTATTTTTTGTTGCCCCTAACAAATTTGAACCATTAAAATAAATTTTCCAATTGGACACTTCCGAATTACCAAATTGAACTTTAAAGTCTTTATTTAGCTCAATGACCAAGTCAATTTCACCATCTTGGATAGCAGAAGTTATTGCTTCTTCGTCGTTAAGCTCTAAAGTGACTTCTTTAAAATCGCTATGATAAAATAACTTGCTGGCAAACTCTGGCGCGACACTACCATTAACTATGATATAGCGGATCACTTTATCTTGCTCTTTCAGCGCTGCACTTGAGCCTAAAAAGCCAATTAAACCAAACACTACAGGGAAAATAACCATAGGTAGTGCAATGATAAAAAATAGGGTCTTACGGTCTCTTAAAAGCTCTATTAATTCTTTAATATATACTAGCCACATTGGCATCAGCTCCTTTTAAGATATTCATAAATGCACGGCGTAAATCCAACTCTCTACTTTGCTGTTGAAATTCGCCAATAGAACCATCAAAACAACTGCGTCCTTGATAGATAACAGAAACCCTATCGGCTAAAAGGGCAACTTCATCTAAATGGTGAGTTGAAAATATAACCGCTGTACCTTGTGAGCGCATAAGTTGCACAAATTCCATTATGGTTTCTGTCGCCATAATATCTAAGCCCGTAGTCGGCTCATCTAAGACTAATACTTCCGGTTGGTGAATTACCGCCCTGGCAATAGATACTTTCTGCTGCATACCGGTAGATAGGTGCTCTACCCGTCTATCAAGGTAACTGGTAATAGCTAGATTTTCATAAATTTCATCGGCATCATTCTTTAAGAAATCATTAGTTACACCATGTAATTTAGCAAAAAACTCAATATTTTCTCGTGCCGTCAAACGCCCATAAAGGCCAGTTTTACCGGATAAAAACCCTATTTTCTGCTTAGCTACAATTGGGTTTTTCACTACATCTATACCATTAACGATAACAGAGCCTGCATCAGGTTTTAACGCAGTAGAGAGAATGCGTAACGTAGTAGTTTTACCTGCACCATTAGGACCTAACAAGCCTAGAACTTCACCTTTCGCACAGTGAAAACTGACATCCGTTAAGGCATGAAAAGAAGAGCCTTGCTCACGAATATCTTTTTTATGGTTGTTTGAGTGTTTTTTTTGCGCTTTAAAAGTAAATTTTTTACTTAAATTTTCAACGGAAATCATTAAAATCCTTTTAAGATAGCTAGGTATGCAAACTCGGATAAGTAGTTTGAATGCAATAGAAAAAATACAGCATTGATAATGGCATTAAGTTTAATACTAATTTGCGACAATGCAATACACTCTGCTAACTAGTTGTAACAATATCTTTCAATTTAAATTTAGGCAGAGTAAATTACTTTGTCTTTTAAAATAATATTTCATCCGGATTTTATGAAAATGAAAACGAACAACAAACTATTAGCACTAATGCTAAGTTCAACTGTAGCTTTAAGTACAGCGACAACCGCACAAACATTTGATCAAGCATATAACGCTATTTCAGCAGATAAATTACATCAGCATGTAAAAGTTCTAGCTTCAGAAGATTTTGGCGGACGACTACCAACCACTGAAGGTGAAAAGAAAACCTTAGATTACTTAACTAAAGAGTTTACTAGCATAGGTTTTAAGCCTGGTAACAATGGTAGTTTTTTACAAGCGGTAGAGCTTTCAGAGATCACCGCCGATGCGGATATGTCGTTAACCATTAAAGGTAATGGCAAAACCGAAACTCTGGATTACTTAACAGAAATGGTACTTGGTACTTCGCGAGTGAGTACATCTGAAACCATTAAAAATTCTGATGTAGTATTTGTCGGCTATGGCATAAACGCCCCAGAATATAACTGGAACGACTATAAAGGCCTAGATGTAAAAGGCAAAACAGTTGTGATGCTAGTTAACGATCCAGGCTTTGCTACGCAAGATCCTAACTTATTTACCGGCAGTGCCATGACTTATTACGGTCGCTGGACATATAAATATGAAGAAGCAAGTCGTCAAGGTGCCGCTGCAGCAATCATAGTTCATGAAGACGCGCCAGCATCTTATGGTTGGTCTGTAGTTAAAAATGGTTGGGGTGGACCTCAATACAAACTTTACCAAGCCGATGGCAATAAAGAGCGAGTAAGCATTGAAGGTTGGTTAACACTTAGCAGTGCTAAAGCAATGTTTGCGCAAGCAGGTCTTGATTTTAACACCTATAAAACTAAAGCTACGCAAGGTCCTATCAATAAAGCGTTAGGCTTAAAAGCTTCAGCAACAGTAAACAGCACAATTAAACGTTCTACCTCTTATAATTTTGTCGCCACCTTACCTGGTAGTAAGACTCCTGATGAGCATATTTTATTAACTGGCCACTGGGACCATATGGGCACAGATGACTCTTTAGAAGGTGACAAGGTTTATAACGGCGCACACGATAATGCCACGGGTATTGCTGGCATTATTGAAATTGCCAATGCATTTGCTAGCTTAGATAAAAAGCCACAACGCTCTATCACCGTTATTGCAACAACAGCGGAAGAGCAAGGTTTATTAGGTTCTAAATACTACGCTGAGCACCCTTCTTACCCACTTGATAAAACAGTCGCGGTATTAAATCTTGATTCATTAAATATTCTGGGTCAAACCACCGACTTAATCGTTAAAGGTAAAGGAAAATCTGAGATTGAAGATTACTTAAAAGTGGCTGCTAAAAAGCAAAAACGTATGTTAGTACCTGAGTCTAACCCAGCTGCAGGGAGTTATTATCGCTCAGATCATTTCAATTTTGCTTTAGTTGGCGTACCAGCTCTTTATGCCGGTAGTGGTAATGAGCCAATTAATGATGAAGTTGCGGCCTATCGTAAAGCAACCTTGCCTGAAATGAAGCGCTGTTACCATCAACTGTGTGATGAATACAATCCAGAGTGGAACTTTGCCGGTGCTGTGCAAGATTTACAAGCGACCTTTGATACCATGTACCAAATTGCTAATTCGACCGATTGGCCGAAATGGTCAAAAAGCAGTGAATTTCAACGTAATTAAACTGTTTATAACCTTAGGTTACAGGTGATAACAAAAAATTTGAATAAATAGTCTAATTTTTGTTTTTAGGTGTTGATTTTTACCCGCAAATATTAGATTCTCAAGTAGGTTTGTAATTAAATTACAAACCTATTTTTTTTTGTAGTTATTTATAATAATTATCCGCAGTAAAATCTGCCTTAATTATTATTAATTTTTACTGATTTCGATTTTGATTAATAATGAAGTGAGGTAACACAATTATGTGTTCAATTTTTTGTATTCTAGACATCAAATCTGATGCTAGCGCGCTACGAGGACAAGCCATAGAGCTTTCTCGTTTATTAAGACACCGAGGGCCAGATTGGTCTGGAGTTTATTCTAATGACAATGCCATTCTCGTTCACGAACGTTTGGCGATTGTAGACACTGAAAATGGCGCACAACCTCTTTATAATCAAAATCGAAATCACGTGCTAGCTGTTAATGGTGAAATATACAATCACAAACAACTCGAAAGTAACTTAAATGTAGACTACGACTTCCAAACTAAATCTGATTGTGAAGTGATCTTACCTTTATATGAAGAATTTGGTGTTAACTTCGTTGATAAACTTAAAGGCATGTTTGCATTTGTTTTATACAACGAAAAGGATAACAGCTATTTAGTTGCCCGTGATCATATGGGGATTATCCCGTTATACATGGGTCATGATGAGCATGGTAACTTCTATGTTGCTTCAGAAATGAAAGCACTTATGCCTATTTGTAAAACCGTAAGTGAATTCCCTCCTGGGCACATTTTAGATAGTAACGATGGTGAAATTAAACAATATTACCAACGTGACTGGACTGATTACGACAACATTAAAAACAACACCACAAGCATCCCAGAATTACGTAATGCTTTAGAAGAGTCGGTTAAATCGCACTTAATGACTGACGTACCATACGGCGTATTATTATCTGGTGGTTTAGACTCATCTTTAATCTCATCGATCACACAAAAGTTTGCTGCTCGCCGTGTTGAAGAAAATGATTTATCTGATGCTTGGTGGCCTAAAGTACACTCGTTTGCTTGTGGTTTAAAAGGCTCTCCAGATTTAGCTGCTGCGCAAAAAGTTGCTGACTCAATTGGTACCATTCATCACAGTATTGAATTTACAGTCCAAGATGGTATCGATGCATTAAAAGAAGTTATTTACCACATCGAAACTTACGATGTTACAACTATCCGCGCTTCTACTCCTATGTACTTAATGGCTCGTAAGATCAAAGCTATGGGCATTAAAATGGTATTAAGTGGTGAAGGTGCTGATGAGATTTTCGGTGGTTACTTGTACTTCCACAAAGCGCCAAATTCAAAAGAATTCCACGAAGAGTTAGTTCGTAAATTAGATAACTTACACATGTTTGACTGTTTACGAGCGAACAAATCAATGTCAGCTTGGGGAATTGAAGCCCGAGTACCATTTTTAGATAAAGACTTTATGGACGTTGCCATGCGCATCGACCCTGAAGATAAAATGTGTAAAGACGGAAAAATTGAAAAACACGTGCTACGTGCATCATTTGAAGGTTACTTACCAGAAGAAATTTTATGGCGTCAAAAAGAGCAATTCTCTGATGGTGTTGGTTACTCTTGGATTGATAGCTTAAAAGAAATGGTTGAAGCCGAAGTTTCTGATCAACAGTTGGCCAATGCGGAATTTAAATTCCCGCATAACACGCCTGCAACTAAAGAAGCATACTTCTACCGTACTGTTTTTGAGGAAAAATTCCCATTAACATCAGCTGCAGAATGTATTCCAGGTGGAAAATCAGTAGCTTGTTCTACTGAAGCTGCACTTGCATGGGATGAGTCATTTCAAAATATGGCTGATCCATCAGGCCGCGCAGTAATGTCGGTACATAACGAAAGTTACTAAGCCTACACACTGTTAGATCAAAAAAGGGATAACGTAACGTTATCCCTTTTTATTTTAGACCTGACATCTTAATGCTTTAAAGCCTTAATGCCTTAATGCCTTAATGCCTTAAAACCTTAATGCCTTCAATCCTAGAACCCTAGATTTTTACTCTGAAAAGTACCAATAACCGGCATCAAGTAACTCACCAACTAAGTCAATAAATTCTTCATTATTAACAAAATCTGCGATCATATCTGGTGTAACCGTCACGTTATCACATAACAACTTAACCGCATCAACAATGCTAACATCGACCTGTTGCTCATCGCCGTTTAAATAAAATACACCGGTATCAATTGAGTCCGTAAAGTAGAACGCACGTAAGCCCCCTAAGCGCATTAAACTATTAGTTTGCAGTATCTCACTAATATCATCGTTAGATAATTGTTCTTCTGCCGGGATCAAATCTAATTCATGTTTCGCTTGGCTTAAAAAGCTACCAGCAAACTGACGAATAATATCGTCGTTATCAAGCAACTTCTGTAACTGGTTTTTAATCAAAGCAAAGTCGCTGCTATCAATAGCACCACTGTTGTTTGATGCTACTCGCTCTGGATCGGCAATTAACTCACCGGCAAGCTCTTTATCAATTAAGTGGTCTGCTAAGCCACTCACTAAATTTGACGTTGAGTTCGTACGAAAGCCGACTGAAAAACTTAGTGATGTTTCAATAGTGATACCATCGTGAGGAAACCCTGGTGGAATATATAAGATATCACCTGGTAATAATTCCGTATCGATAATCGCTTCAAATTGCTCACAATGAAGTAAGGCTGCATGTGCTGCAAACTCTACATGTTCACCTCTGTCCCCCACTCGCCAGTTACGCTTACCTGTACCTTGGCAAATGAATACATCGTATAAATCTATGTGCGGACCAACACCACCTTCCGGGGTAGCAAAGCTTACCATTAAATCGTCAAGGCGCCAGTTAGGAATAAAACGAAATGGTTCTATCATTTTTGCTGCATCTTCAGACCAGTTATCCAGTGCTTGTACAATTAAAGACCAACCTTTGTCACCAAGACGTTCGAATGAATTAAACGGGCCAAACTCTGCCTGCCAATCTTCACCATCACGATATACTAAACGCGATTCAACCTCATCCATACCAGCAAGACCGGCAATTTCATCGGCATCAATAGGGGCAACAAAGTTTTTAAAGCCTTGACGTATAACTACCGGCTTTTTCTGCCAGTATTCACGTAAAAAGGTTTCTTGGTCAAAATCAGTTAAATTTAATTCGTACATAAACGCCTCTAAAAAAGACAATGTTTTTGTCTTAATGGAAAGATATAAATAATTGCGGATATTTAAACAAAAAAGCCGCCTAGTTAGTAGACGACTTTTGTTAGTGATTTGTTAACCAGCTGTTTGCTGTATAGCGATTAAATAAATTGCATCAAAGCTATTTAATCACGATTAACATAATGAAAGCGCACTTCGACAAGTAAACCTTCAAAGAAACTTTCTGGTGCATGGGTAATATCTAAAGTAACTTTTAAAGCGGATTTATTACCTTCAAACGGACCTGCTAGTATCGATGGCATCTTTTGCGACATTTGTACTGAGCGATTAACGCTACCAATATACTCATCACCATTAGGTAATGTGATTGTTGCCGTTTGACCTATTTTTGCAAAGTCCATACGCTCAGGCGCCAAGTACACATTAACCACAGGCTCTGATAAGTTAGATATCGCAATAAGCTCATGACCACCCGATACATGCTCACCTTCTATCGCTAGCACATCATTAATGGTTGCAGACTTAGGTGCGCGAATTGACAGTTGTTCACGCTTAATTTTTGCATCAGATAAAGCCAGCTCAAGATCAAGTAGCGTATTCGCCAACTGGCCATTTTTATGAGCCGCTAATACGGTTTCACGCTTTATTAATGCTTCTTGATATTTAGTTTCGGCAAGTACCGTATTTTGCTGCATAGCTAACCTATCATTTAGAGGTAACATGCCCTGCTTGTTATATTCACTAAATTCAGCATTAATATTATCTTGTGAAGCTTTAGCATTTTTGTAGCTTGCTATTTGGCGTAAATGTAAAGCATCTAAAGTTTTATAGCCTTCAGCATAATACGCTTTAAATTTATTATATTTACGAGTTAATATTGCTATTTCTTTTTCAATCTCAGGCGATGACAAAGCAATTAATACTTGATCTTTTTCAACTTGTTCACCAGCAGCAACTAATACTTTATCAACAAAAGCAGATTGTGAAGCATCTAAGGTAATAGGCTCTGTCGTTAAAATACCATCGGCTTTTACCAGTAATTCTTGATTGACCATATGCCACGTAAAATATGCCAAAGGTGATAAAACAATCGATAGCAAAAAATACCAACGTAACTTAAATGCTAAGCGTTTTGCTGGTGCGTAGACAACTTTAAACCCATCATTTTTATTTGGATTTTTTTGTTTTTCGGTTTTAAATGTAATTTTCATTAAAATTTATCACTCTTTTTCAAGACCCACCAAGGCGCCATACTAGATTCTTCATGGCTTCGTCTAAATACTTCATTAAATATTCCAAAAACGCTAACGCCACGCATATAAAGTGTAAACACTGGAAATAACGGGATCCAAAGTAGCATCTTAAAATCGTTTTTAGGTTTATCCGCTATGGCAAATAAATAGAATATAAAATTTATATAGGTCATTCCTATATAAGCTATATATTGTAAGCAAAGCATGCCTAATAAAGGGTAAAAACCATACATAGAAACTACCCAAAAATTGAAACCAATCACCAGCAAAGGCATAACAACATTTTGTACAACACCATAAACCAAAGTAAATATATAACGCTTCCAGCCTAATAATTTTGGTGAAAAAGCATGTCGATGTTTTCTGAAATAAATAAATATTAAATCACCATCCCAACGGTTACGTTGTTTGGTAATATCTGTAATTGTTGTAGGGGCATCCGTATGGCCAATTGCTTTAGCGGCAAAAGGTATACGAATATTCTTATGTCTTCCCATATATTGTTGAATTCTTAGGGTTAGATCTAAATCTTCACCTGAGTGAGTATCCCAACCACCTATCTGTTTAACAAAATCTGTTCTAAATGCACCAAAGGCACCAGAAATATTATTAATAAGATTCCACTCCGCAAGGCCTGTTTTACCACCTTCCATCGAGATCATATACTCAATAGCTTGCATTTTGGTAATTAAGCTCACGTCTCTATTTCTTACCTTTAACGAACCTGAAACGGCAGGAACATCTGGGTCTTCAAACTCTTTTGCGATTTCATAAACCATATTATTGTTAAATGAACTATCGCCATCTACTGCTATAAATAACTCCCCCTTGGCCATCGATAAGGCGGCATTAGAAGAGGATACACGTCCCCCTCTTTTCCACTTAGGTAGTACAATAATTTTTCTATTTTTATATCTAGATTGAATTTTCTGTATTTCAATAGCCGCACGGTAGGTATCTTTATTTTGAATAGCACCATCGATAATTATAATTATTTCTATTTTACCTGGGTAAACTTGCTCACATAAAGTAACAACGGTTTTCTTTATATCATCGCCTTCGCTATAACAAGTTATACCAACAGTAACCGATGGGGTTATTTTTAACGGCGGCCTAAGTTTACTTCTAAAGTACCAGGTGATGATCCCTGCTAATACAGTAAAAATTAAAGGTAATTCAATAATAATCAGTAGAGGGATCATTATTACCAACAAAGACACATTATCTTTGATGATAGCAAGTGTACTAAGGACTATTTCCTGCAAATAAAGAAATTCCACTAGTCATTTAACTCTAGTGAACACTGTGAAAGCCATAGTTCAGCATCATTCGATAAGCTGTGCTCAGGTAATAATTTAAGTGAAACTCGTAAATCTAATGGATTATCGGCCTGCTCTTGCGAGATAGTTTCAAATTTTCCTTCGATAACTTTTACACCATCTTCAGAGACATTGGGTAATAAGAAATACAGGGTATCGTCACTGTATTGGCAAAAAACATCTGTGGTACGTAAGATGCTGCGCAAACGTGAACTAAATGCATCAAGCTGAGCAGTTAAAGCGACAGTTGACATGCTTTGGCTTAATTCGATTAAGTTAACAAACTTTAAACCCACAAATAAATGATGCTCACTTTGACGTACCGCCATTTTATTTAGCCAGTTTGCCATCCAAGAGAAATGCTCTCGTGATACCGGCTCACCTAAGGCGGTGGCTAATAATTGTGGTTCTGAGCCTGTTTTTACTTTAACAATTCCGTTGTGACCAATCGCAAAACTAAAATACTCTTTTGCGATCAAGTCATCTATTTGATTATTGTGACCACAACTAAAACACTGAGCTTGCACGTTAGCTTCAATGAATAAGTTACTGCAGCTATTACAACGTTGGTTTTCAATTGGACGGTCGTAATCTGTGCCTATATGGCGCAGTGTATTTATACAATTTGGACAAACCATTTCGCCAGAGCGGATAAACTCTTTTTGATCGCCAACATGGCCACAAGCAAAACAATGTAAAGCTTGTTCAAGTTTTAAGTCGATAGAGCCACAATCTCCACAACTATCAACATAATTTAAAAGTGAAGAATTACATGAACTGCATTGTCGAATACGGTCTATCAGTACTTCTTGTGATAAATTCCCGCTTTTAACCATACGGCTTAACCAGTATTCTTTACCTTGACCGTTATCCCATAACTCTAGAAATGGGTATTTATAACTAACACCTTGCTCAATCACTCTACTTGGGCGCAAGGTTCTAGTTTCTACCGCCCATAAATAGGCAAGTAATTTGTTTTCAAGATTGTCATTACTGTCTAAGCGGATTTCTTCTTGGCGTTGTAATAGTTTATTAATTTGGATATCAATATTGCTAGGCACTAAGCCATCGACCATAGCGAAGTCTTCAAAATGACTATTTACGGTATAAACTAATGAGGCAAAGTTTAATGAATTACTACGAATTTTATTGAGCCATTGGAGAAATACAGACTCTTGCGATACAGATATAATGATGGCGCTGTAGCAGCAATCAAAATTAAACGTTTCTGCAATAGCAGACACATTAACAACTTCATATTCTGACGTTAATTGCTCTAAATGGTGTTCACCAATACATAATATCTTTGTCATTATTTATCCATTAATTTTCTTAAACGCCTTGTATGGCAGAATGAGCGGTATTTAAGCAAAAATTAAGTGGCAAATATAGATGAACTTTGTTGGTAAATTGTTAATGAATAGATCAAGTATTTGAGCCGATACAATTAACCTTTAGCGTTTATGAGTACAATTAGGATAATACAAATTAAGGCGATTTATGATTTAAACGATGCTGTAAATCGCTAATAATAGCCTGCTGGTATACACCTTTATCAAGATGATAAAAAGACTGTTTGTAGTTTTCTACATCGGTAATTTCAAAGTTAACTTTTATGGTTTTAAATAACTTTGGTAGTTTATCTCCGGGGCTTTGTACATGATGAAGTCCGCCACTGTATACAAATAAGATATTGCCTCGGTTTATTTTAGATAGAATATCTACAACGCCAATCTTAATATCCATAGCTTTACCATGTTTATCGAGGCCATCGCGGCGTTTCATTCGTCCTTCTGGCATAATTGCCAGAATATTTTGATTACAAATTTGATTTATAAAGTTATCCCAAGACTCATCATACTTACGACTGATCGGGATACATTTAGGCACTAGAGCTTTAAGGAGTTTCCCTACAACAGGTCGCTTTAAGGTTTCCTCGGCTGCGGGTAACGTTAAATGTTTAGATAATTGCCATAAAAATGATGTCGGCACACTTCGTAAGAATATGGGTTCAAATAAGCTGGTGTGGTTTAAAATGATAATGACTTTAACTTTACGCCAGTCATCATTTTGATGAGACGAGTACCAGTGTTGATCAAACCGGTAAAAAAATTTTGCGAGTAATTTACATAAAACTAAAAAGAAAAAGCTAATGTAGTGCAAAGCGTCACCCTAACTATTTGATTAATATTATTTGTCCATTAAGTAATCTAATCTATTGTAGTTTTAATTAACACCATCTTTTTTCAAATAAAAAAGAGCATGTAACAGACTCTTAAAAATTCAATTCATCTTGTTTTATTTAACGAGCTTAAGTTTTGCTTGCCTCGTTGATTTCTTCAGTCTCTGGCCAAGCATTTATTATTGCTTTAACCAATGTAGCTAAAGGAATAGCAAAGAATACGCCCCAAAAGCCCCATAACCCGCCAAATAAAATCACCGCAATAATAATCGCTACAGGGTGAAGGTTGACTGCTTCAGAAAATAGTAGTGGTACCAGTATATTGCCATCAATTATCTGAATGATGCCGTAAGCAAGCATTACATAACCAAACTCAGGGCTAACTCCCCACTGAAAAAGCCCCACCAATACAACTGGAATAGTAACAACAGTAGCGCCAACATAAGGTACAAGTACTGATAAGCCAACTAATGCCCCCAGTAAGACTGAATAACGTAAGTCTAATAATGCAAAGGCGACGGTTGAGGCAACACCGATAATAATAATTTCAATAACTTTACCACGGATATAGTTGTGGATTTGTTGATGCATTTCGGTTGCAACTTGCGATGTTAAGCGACGCTCTTTCGGTAAAAATCGAGTTAAGTTGGTTAACATATCCGATTTATCTTTAAGAAAGAAAAAGATCATTAGTGGCACTAAGATCAAATAAATAAGCAGAGCGACTACATCAGAAATAGAGTTTAGTGAAACTTCCAAGATCAACTGGCCCCACTCTAATAACTTGGTTTTTACTGCGGTTATTACTGAGGCTATTTGATCGGCTTGGACTAATTCAGGATATTCCTCAGGTAAATGCAGTAAATAAGCATTACCTTTAGATAGCATATTTGGCACTTCTTGCACTAAATTAGAGGTTTGCTGCCAAAGCACAGGGATAAACCCTAATAAAGTTAGTAAGCCTATTCCGATAAAAAGTAGCATCACCAGAATGACCGAATAATTACGATTAAGGCCAAGTTTAGTGAAACGTTTCACCGGACCTTCTAATAAAAACGCTAACACGATAGCAACCATTACTGGCATCAACAGGTCGCTGAAGAAATACAATATGAGGAAGGTGGCTACGATAAATAGAGTTAAAGAGACAACATGCGGGTCAGCAAATTTTTCTTTATACCAGGCAACTATATATTCAATCATTAATACTTTTTCTCTTATTATTTATTATCGATATTTACGCTCAACTACTCCAAAGAGTAAGCTCAACTATATTATGGTGCGGTTTACTTAGTTCGAAACGTATACCTTTCATTGTTAAAAATTTAGGAATATCATGAATAGAGCCTGGGTCAGTTAACAAAACCTTTAAGGCTTGCCCTGGTTCTAACTGTTTTAGTAACAACTTAGTTTGCACTAGAGGTACTGGACATTTTTCTGCGCTAGCATCGTACTCTAAATGTTTCTTCATAAATGGAGCTCAATGCTATTTACTATCACTAATTAAGTTGTTGCAAATAGTAACAATAACAAAATACTAAATAAACCTATTCAGTTACTATTGCTTGAAAATAACCAGTACATCATTCAATATATATATAAAATATAGCTTATCGCAGTTTGATTAAATTACTATAAGACCTATAGCTAACAAAAAATGCAACTTTTGAGCCATGAATGGCTCTTATAATATATAAAATATATTGTATCTCTCCATTTAGGATATTAATGAAGTTATCGACTATCAAATATAAGCCTACGTTAATCGCTACTGTTATCAGCGCTTTAATGTTCACCAATAGCATTAGTGCACAAGAAGTAGATAGAAATCAATTACCTGAAATAGGCACATCGGCAGTAAGTACTTTATCTCTTGATAAAGAAGAACTCTACGGCAAAGCCATGATGCGCTCTCTTCGCGCATCTCAACCTTTATTACAAGACCCGGTATTAATCGAGTATATAAACAATTTAGGTAATACCTTGGTGCTAAATGCCGAAGGCGTACATTACCAATTTGAGTTTTTTGTTTTAAATAACCAAGAAATTAATGCCTTTGCTTTTTTTGGTGGTCACATTGGTGTGCATTCAGGTTTGATTACTTTGGCTGATAACGAAAGCGAATTAGCTTCGGTATTAGCTCATGAAGTTTCACACGTTACTCAGCGCCATTTAGCACGTAAAATGGAAGCTCAAAGTCGTAATGCGCCATTAACTATAGCAGGCATGGTAACAGGGGTTTTATTAACACTAGTGAATCCACAAGCCGGCTTTGCAGCCTTAAGTACAACCATGGCAGCAGGCCAACAAGCAGGCATTAATTATACTCGTTCAAATGAAAAAGAAGCAGACCGCGTTGGTATGTCGCTACTAGTTAATAGCGGTTACGATCCTAATGGCGCGCCAGATTTTTTCAGAAAAATGGCAAGTAAGTATCGATATTCATCTAAGCCACCGGCCATGTTATTGACTCACCCATTGCCAGATTCTCGTATCTCTGATGCTCGTAACAGAGCGCAAATGTACCCTAAGCGTTTATTACCTGTAAAGTTAGATTTTGAATTAGCAAAGGCACGTATATCTGCGCGTTATGAAGGCAATACAGCCGATAATATCATTAATATAAAAACACAAATAGCCAATGGTGATTACCGATTACGAGCAGCTGCTGAATATGGTCTTGCCATTTCTTATTTAGATAGTAAAGACTATGTTAATGCCGAAAAAACTATGCAACCGCTTATCTCTAGTGCGCCACAAAATTTATTTTACGTGGATGCCATGACCGACATATATCTTGGTCAAAAACAATATGATAAAGCATTAACTATGCTAAAAAACCTAAGCTTGATCATGCCTAAAAACCAAGTAGTTACTTTAAATTATGCCAATGCAGCCTTTACAGCTGAAAAATATGATTTAGCAGAAACCTTACTACAAGATTTTATTATTTTAAATAAAGGAAACTATATCGCCAATGATTTACTGACGCAGGTATACTCCAAACAAAATAAGTTAGCGCAGATGCATGAATCTAAAGCGGAAGTTTTAGCTTTGTTAGGTGCGTACCCAAATGCTGTAGACCAACTACACATGGCATATAATGAAGCTGAAAAAAATTCATTAATGCAAAAAAGAATTAAAGCAAGAATTTTACAATTTCAAGAATTAGAAGATCAATTAAAACGCCTTTAATTCAAATAATTTATGCACAGTTAAATGGTTAACTGTGCAAGGCTAAATATTAAACTTTACCGATATTTTCAAAGAGAACTAAAATGTCCACATTAACTATTTATCATAATCCGCGCTGTTCAAAAAGCAGACAAACATTACAACTATTAACTGACGCCAACGCAGATGTAGAAATTGTGGAATACTTAAAAACGCCACCGACGGCTGAAAAAATAACGAATATACTAGCTTTATTAAACATCGCACCTCGAGCCTTAATGCGTACTAAAGAAGCAGAATACAAAGAACAAAATTTAAGTAATGAAGAGTTAACCGATACACAATTAATTGCAGCAATGATAGCAACACCGAAACTAATTGAGCGCCCTATAGTGGTAACAAAAAATCAAGCTTGTATAGGCCGCCCGCCAGAAAATGCATTAGCTCTTTTATAGATGATTATTTGATGAAACAACAAACGTTTAGCACCACAACACTGCGTAACCTTGCCCTATTCGGCTATTTTGGCCTCTTAGGATTTATGCCGTTGTGGCTGTTAGTATTATCACCTAGTGAAGGGCTTTCGCCGACATTATCCATATTAATGTTTGTAGTACCTTTACTTTTCCCATTAAAAGGCATGCTGCAAAGTAATCCATACACATTTGCTTGGGCAAACTTTGTCGTTATGATTTACTTTTTACACAGTTTAACCACATTATGGGTTGGCGATGGTGAGCGCATTTACGCTGCAATAGAGCTATTTTTTGCAACAATAATGTTCTTCGCCGGGTCTTATTATTCCAAGTACCGTGGTCAAGAGTTAGGTTTAAAAATTAAAAAGCTAAAGCAAGAGCTAGAAGAAGAAAAACAACAAAATAGTTAAACGATTTAGCGTTAATCTACGTATATAACAAAAATAAAAATATAATTATTTGAGAGAGCCTTATGAAAAAAACAGCTTTACTGCTAAGTAGTTTATTATTAGTCGCTTGTTCTGGTGATGATCCTGACGCTGATGAAATACAATCAGGGAATCTAGTATTAAATGAAACAGAATTAACCGCAGGTTTAAGTACACAGCTTATTTTAAATGTACAATCTGGTTCGGTTACCTCCCCTGTTTGGAGTCAAGTTTCAGGTCCGAGTGTAGATTTACTTAGCGCTAAATCAAAAGTGGCAGGATTTACCATACCATCCGCTGGTGATTACGTTTTTGAAGTAAGCTACAAGTTATCTGGTAGTAATATCACTGACACGATTAACTTTAGCGCAGAGGCAGGTTCACCCAGTTTAGTCGCCCGCTTAGGTCATAGTGCATTAGAAGGTAATGGGGTTTCATTAAGAGCTTTTTATGATGATAGCATCAATCCAGAGACAATAACTTGGCAACAACTCTCAGGTCCAACTATACGCTTTGACGAGGAAAATATAACACCTGAAATAGCTATATTTGATGCACCAGAAGTTGCAAGAGATAGCATTGTTGAATTACAAGTTTCAGCACAAACCAATAGCGGAAATCAAATAACGGATACTGTATCTGTGTTGATAGAAAATGCTGCTATCATTCCTAGCAATGCCTATTTTGATGATGATGTATTAGCCACTGTTTATCCATATGTTGCAGATTCACCACATAAAGATAACTTACAAGCTTGTGTATATTCAAATCAGCTATCTAGCTCATGTACTTTAAATAGCTTACCTATTATTGCCTCAGATTCTAACGGTGCAACCCCAACGATTGATCAAATTATGGATCATGTATTGGTTTCACACGACTGGATGGGACAAAGATTTCGTGAGTATTTAGAAGCATTTGATGATCACGATGATTTTAAAAATTTGTTTAGAGCAACAACCGCCATTGTTTTATCTTATGATATCCGCCCTTCTTTTTACTGGGCTGCAACAGGTGCAATTTATCTAGATCCAAACACTCTTTGGTTAACACCAGAAGAACGTGACACGATTAATGAAGCACCTGATTATCGAGCAAACTTTGGTAATGAATTACAATTTGTAATGCCATGGCGTTATGTTAAGGATAACGATTACGTTAGCTTTAACTACCCTACTAACGAGCGAAGTACCCGTGCATTAGCCGATATTAAATACGATTTAGCCGATTTGCTTTATCATGAACTAGCCCATGCTAACGACTATTTACCATCCACCGAATGGCAACGCTACAGCGGCTCTTCACGCTTTTTAGATGCAGCACTTAATGAGTCTGAAATATCTGACCGATTAACAGTTTTATATCCACTACAAAGTGTCATTATGAAAGAGTTAGCCTCAGTTAGATTTTTAGGTGAAGATGCTTCTCTACTACAAAAAAGTTACAGCCCAAGTGATGTAGCTGGTTTTTATAGCCCCGATATATCTAATGGATTTTATAATTACACCAATGAGAAAGAAGATTTAGGTATTTTGTTTGAATCGTTAATGATGTCGGTTCGTTTTGGCGTACAACGTGATACAGCAGTAACAACTAAATGTGAATCTAGCTCAAACTGTTATATTGTCAGCTGGGGACAACGTGGCCGTATCGCAGAGCCGGGAATATCTGAAAGAGCAGCTTTCGTTGCTGAAAATATATTGCCAGAGTTTGATACCAGCTTAATAAACTCTCTACCTGCTCCTATTGCCATGCAACCAGGTGGTGACTGGTGGGATAACTTAGCAATAAGTCCTGCGGCTCCGAATGCCTTAGCGAAGAAAACTAAAACAGGAAAAGTGCGTGAGACGTTCTTAGAGCATCGATCTCACAGTCGAGCATTACCTGCTCATTAAATTTTGTATAAACGAAAAAAACCGGCAGTAGCCGGTTTTTTTATGGTTAAAATTGTTCAAAAAAATATTAAAAAAGCGTTTCTTTAATAAATGGTATGGTGATTTTACGTTGCGCTCTTATTGAGGCTTTATCAAGTATATCTAAGGACTCAACCAAGCTATTCATATCACGTGACAAGCGGTTTAATAAAAACTTGCCCGTTTCTTCATTCATTTCGATACCACGAAACTTTGAACGTAGCTGAATCGCTTTAACTTTATCTGAGTCAGGCAAAGGTTTAATTTGCTCGGTAAAGCCCCAACCAATTCTTGAAACCAAGTCAGGTAAAGTGATCAATAAGCTATTAGCACTATTATTTCCGGCAATAATAACTTTCTTATTATTTTCTAGCAGACGATTGTACAAATCAAAAATGCCTTGTTGCCAAACTGTATCTCCAGCAATCAAATGTAGATCATCTAAGCATACAAGATCGATTTGTTCTAAATCGTTTAAGACATCAACTGACAAGTGCTTTAATTCAGACAAAGAAAGACACAAAGATTTCATTTTTAGCTCAGACGCTAGTGCACAACTTGCATGTAGTAAGTGAGATTTACCCACCCCTTCTTGACCAAACAAATAAAAGCCATTGGTACTGGGGCTCGATTCAGCCTGCTGAATAAATGCCTTTAATTGCGCTTTAATCACCCCACCATCACTGCAATAAAAACTATCAAAGGTTTCATCATCAGGTAAGTGTACAGCTAACGGAAGTTGCGTCGTTTTAGTCATTAACCTTTCCAAGCAAAGCTTATTAAACGCTCTTCTGGATCAATGTCACTACCAGCTAGGTTAGAAATTTCAGCTAAGTTCTGCTCAAGCTTTAACGCTTGCATAATAGCATTTTTGTCGGCAACTACATTTAATCTAAAGATCATATTTTCACCATTAACTTTAATCAATTGTACGTCTTCAACTAAAGTCATATCGGTAAAGAAATCACTGATCTGGATAAATTCGGTTAGATTAGGCACATTAACGATTTCAACATCTAGAAAATTACCACCTTCAGCGCTAAATGTATAAGAAAAATTTTGATGCAGTTTATTTGCTAAATCATTAACCGCTTTAGTCACTAACTTTTCTTTATCATTACCCTGGTAACTACCCGTGATAATCTGGTCATTTAATTGAAAGTGCCAATCAAGGGCAAAAGACTTACAGTTACTATTACAATCTAACGGTAACAAGGTGCTGTCTGACACCCGCATGATTATAATTGACTCTGCTAAATAACGCTCAGATGCTTGTAATAAATTAGTATCAAATTTTCCCCAGATGTCGGCCATAGAAACAACCATACTGTCTGATAAATCCATTAATGGAAAGTTCAACGGTAAGCCACTCGCTTGAGCACTATCTTTTATCGCTTGGTTTATCGGGTTACTTGATAAGTCGCCAATTATATTTCTGTCTTGACCTTGCTCATCAACTAACCAAACTGTAGATAAAGGACGATGTTTGCCCCAAATTTTAGCCTCTGCAGTTTGTAATAATTTATTAATTTTTCCCGCTTCAAAACTCGCCAGCAAATAGGTTTCGCTGTTTTGTAAAGAATAGCTAAACTGGTTGATGTAATTATTTGGCTTATTCAGTGCCTTAATTAAAACTTCATTGCTTGTAACTGCATCTTTACCAGCCAACTTAATTAGCACTTGTTTAAATGCCAGCTTTTGAGCCTTATTTCTATCACTAGAAGCTTGTGATTCGACCTTGATTTTTGCTTGGTACAAATCATCAACTTCTATCGCCGAAACAGCAGAAATTAGCGAACCACTTAACAAAGCAGTACTAAAAATCAGTTTTGATATGTTTTTTATAATATTCATAGGCAAATATTATCATAAAGATTAAGAATTTAACCTAGAAATGAAAAAAAATTCTCACAAAGATTTTAACATTGGCTCAGCACTGATAGAATACGCCCGATTTTAATAATTAATTATCCATTTAAATATGGAATACTAACATTTTAAGGGTTTGAAGTGACCGATCAAAAGCAATCTCTCAGTTATAAAGATGCAGGCGTAGATATTGATGCAGGTAATGCATTAGTTGAAAAAATTAAAACGGCTGTTAAAAAAACGACCCGTCCAGAAGTTATGGGCGGCATTGGTGGTTTTGGCGCAATTTGTCAAATTCCTACAGGTTATAAAGAACCTGTTTTAATTTCTGGTACCGATGGTGTTGGTACTAAATTAAGATTAGCCATTGATCTTAAAAAACATGACACAGTTGGTATCGACTTAGTTGCTATGTGTGTAAACGATTTATTAGTATTAGGTGCAGAGCCATTATACTTCTTAGATTACTACGCAACGGCTAAATTAGACATTGATGTAGCAGCAGATGTTGTTGCAGGTATTGCCGAAGGTTGTATTCAATCTGGTTGTGCATTAGTTGGCGGTGAAACTGCTGAAATGCCTGGCATGTACCATGAAGGTGATTATGATATCGCTGGATTCTGTACTGGTGTTGCTGAAAAAGCTAACTTAATCACAGGCGATGACGTTGCTGCTGGCGATCAATTAATTGCATTAGCCTCTTCAGGACCACACTCAAATGGTTTCTCACTAATTCGTAAAGTATTAGAAGTTAACAACACTGATACTAGCGAAATGTTAGGTGAACGTTCGATTGCTGAGCATTTACTAGAACCAACTAAAATTTACGTTAAATCTACCCTAGCAATGCTTAAAGAAGTTAAAGCTAATGCTTTATCTCACATTACTGGTGGCGGTTTTTGGGAAAATATTCCACGCGTTTTACCTGCAAACACTAAAGCGGTTGTTGATGGTAACAGCTGGCAGTGGCCTGAAATTTTCAACTGGTTACAAGAAAAAGGTAACATTACTACTCATGAAATGTACCGTACATTCAACTGTGGTGTAGGCATGATCATCGTTGTTCCAGCTGATAAAGTTGCTCAAAGCTTAGAAATATTAACTGCGCACGGCGAAAATGCTTGGCACATTGGTGAAATCCAAGCAGCGACTGATGAAGAAGAACAAGTGGTAATTAACTAACATGAGCGCAAATAAACGCATTGTTGTCTTAATTTCTGGCAATGGCAGTAATTTACAAGCAATCATTGATGCATGTGCAAAGCAACAACTTCCTGGTGAAGTTGTTGGCGTGTTATCTAACAAAGCGGATGTTTATGGCTTAACTCGTGCGAGCAACTCTGATATTGCAAGCACAGTGTTATCGCATAAAGATTTTGCCTCTCGTGAAGATTACGATGCACAATTGATTACTGCTATCGATGAATTTAAGCCAGACTTAGTTATTCTTGCTGGGTTCATGCGTATTTTAACAGCCGATTTTGTTCAGCATTTTCAAGGTCGACTGTTAAATATTCACCCTTCATTATTACCTAAGTATCAAGGTTTAAACACACACCAACGAGCGATCGACGCTGGTGACACCGAACATGGTGTGAGTGTGCATTTTGTTACCGAAGAATTGGATGGCGGTCCGGTTATCTTACAAGCTAAAGTACCTGTTTTTGCTGAAGATAAAGCCGAAGACTTAGCCGCAAGGGTTCATGAACAAGAGCACCGAATTTACCCATTAGTGGTAAAATGGTTTTGTGAAGAACGCTTAACAATGGTTGATGAATGTGCCATGCTAGATAATAAAGAATTATCTATTTATGGTTACGCTAACGACTAATATCAATTATCGAATAATTGGTTATACTACTCGTAACCGCTCATCAACAAGGTGAAACTATGAGTAACGTGTTATATTTTAAAGCAATTAAAGTTGTCATGGCAGCAAGCTTTTGTTTGTTGTCAACAGTAACCTATGCCAAGGAAGCTGTTAATAAAATTGACGATTTTACTGCAGAATATAATATTGTTCACGATGGTGACATTGTTGGTAAAGCGGTTCGTATCCTTACAAACTTACCCGATGGTAGTATAGAATTTAGCTACAAAACAGATATTGAATGGTTAATATTCAGTGACCATCGTAAAGAATTTACCACCAACAAAATTGTCGACGGTAATGTTATCCCGCTAAGTTACAAATCAGACAGAGAAGGCACAGGTAAAGATAAATATTACCATTGGTCTTTCGATGCCGAGGCAAAGACAGCAACTAACCTCAAGAAAAAATCACCTGAAGCTAAAGCAATAGATTGGCCAGAAGGTCTGCAGAGTAAACTTAGCTATCATTTACAATCTCGCTTCAATTTAATTAATGGTCGTAAGAGTTTTGATTTTGATGTTATAAGCACAAAAGGCAGAATTGGTAATTACACTTATAAGTACCTTGGTGAAGAAAATATCATGACACCTTTTGGCAATTTAGATACCGTCAAGTTACAGCGTAAGAAACCAGGTAAAGATCAAATAACTACCGTTTGGTTTGCCCGTGATCTGAATTATTTAATGGTTCGATTACATCAAATTGAAAGTGATTTTAAACAAGTTCATGCGGAACTTGTGTCTTTCGAATAGTCGTTATAGCTAGTTAAGTATCTAGTTTTCAGTAGATACTTAATTTACTCGTTAATAAACTAACTTTTCACCATGCACAAATACATGCCAATCCCCTGCTTGCATTTTATGCCATTCTTCGTTCAGTGTTAGTGGCTGTGTTGCGATAACAGTAACGATATCTTTATCTGTGGTTTCTTTCTTAAAATCAATAGCTACATCAGCATCAATCAACTTTGCAGGCCCAAATGGCGCTCTTCTTGTGATCCAATGTAAATTGTTAGAGCAATAAGCAAAGATAAAATCACCATCGCTTAAAATTAAATTAAACACGCCTAATTTATTGATTTGCTCTGCAAGTGTTGCAATAAAGGGAAACAATAAATCATTACTTGGACGTGCATTACCAAACTCTTGCCTTAACTTTTCTAAAATCCAACAAAAAGCTTGCTCACTATCGGTACTACCAATCACAGATAAAGAATCAGTTGTGAGTACTTCTTGGTAATTTGCTAACTGGCCATTATGGGCATAGGTAAAGTTTCTTCCCCAAAGTTCACGAGTAAAAGGATGAGTATTTTCTAAACATACAGGCCCTGCATTTGCTTGCCGAATATGGCAAACCACCGCTTCACTTTTTATAGGGTAATTCGTTACTAAACGAGCAATTTCTGAATCATAACTTGGCTTTGGATCTTTAAAGGTACGACAGCCTTTGCCTTCGTAAAAAGTAACACCCCAACCATCTTTGTGAGGTCCGGTATTTCCACCTCGCTGCATTAAACCAGCAAAGCTAAAACAAATATCTGTTGGTACATTGGCACTCATCGCCAATAATTCGCACATCTTGTATTCCTACCTGAAAAAAACTAACTCTTTTAGCTAGTTAAATTATAAAAAGTCGATTATTGATAAGATATCAACTAAATTAATTTAATCAAATTGATATTACAATTTATTTACAAATTCAATTGATAAGTTCATCATTAAATACTATGCTTAAAGTGGTGGTCTGACCTGTATTGTAAGAGTATTATCCTAAGGAGTTATTTTGGAATTTTTAATTTGGCTATCCCTGTCTATAGCTGTAACCATCTATTTAGCCTATAGTCGCGCTTCTCTTGGCGTATTCACATCCTGTTATGCTCTATTGTTACTAGCTGGCAGCTTTTTAAATTTTAACGGTATATTAAGTTGGATCATATTTGCAATAATCGCAATCCCTCTTAACGTGCGCAGTATCCGTCAACAATTAATCTCAGAGAAATTGCTTAATGCATTCAAAAAGATCATGCCAGAAATGTCTTCTACAGAAGAAGATGCTTTAAATGCCGGTACAACTTGGTTTGAATCTGAATTATTCAAAGGCGATCCTAACTGGGCTAAATTACATAACTATCCACAACCTAGGCTTTCTTTAGAGGAACAGAACTTTTTAGATGGTCCTGTAGATGAAGTTTGCCGTATGCACGACGAATGGCAAACCACCCATGAAATTGCCGATTTATCACCAGAAGTTTGGCAATTTTTAAAAGATAATAAATTTTTCGCCATGATCATCAAGAAAAAATATGGTGGCTTAGAGTTTGGTGCCTACGCCCAGTCTAGAGTTTTACAAAAACTCACTAGCGTATCGAGTGTTTTATCTAGTACCGTTGGCGTACCTAACTCATTAGGTCCAGGCGAATTACTACAGCACTATGGCACCACAGAGCAGCAAGATTATTATTTACCAAGATTAGCAACCGGTGAAGAAATCCCTTGTTTTGCTTTAACGAGTCCTGAGGCTGGCTCTGATGCTGGAGCAATTCCTGACTTTGGTATTGTCTGTAAAGGTGAGTTTGAAGGTAAAGAAGTGCTAGGTATGCGCTTAACATGGAATAAACGTTATATTACCTTAGCCCCTATTGCTACGATACTCGGCTTGGCATTTAAACTGTACGATCCTGATAAGCTAATTGGTGATGAAACAGATTTGGGTATTACTTGTGCTTTGATCCCAACAGACATTGATGGCGTGATCACCGGTCGTCGTCATTTTCCATTAAACGTACCATTTCAAAATGGACCAACCCAAGGTAACGATATTTTTGTACCGCTAGATTATATTATTGGTGGCGCTCCAATGGCAGGCCAAGGCTGGAAGATGCTAGTTGAGTGTTTATCTGTAGGGCGTTCAATTACCCTGCCATCTAACTCTGCAGGTGGTATTAAATCACTTGCACTAGCTACAGGTGCATACAGCCATATTCGCCGTCAATTTAAATTACCTATTGGTAAAATGGAGGGTATTGAAGAGCCATTAGCCCGTATCGGTGGTAACGCCTACTTAATGGATGCGGTAACTACCCTATCCACTGGCGCAATTGACTTAGGTGAAAAACCGTCGGTTATCGGTGCTATTTGTAAATACCACTTAACTGAAAAAATGCGTGATTGTGTTATTGATGCTATGGATATTCATGGCGGTAAAGGTGTTTGTTTAGGGCCTACTAACTACCTTGGTAGAGCTTATCAAGGGGCACCTATAGCAATAACGGTTGAAGGCGCCAATATCTTAACTCGTAACATGATTATTTATGGTCAAGGTGCTATTCGTTGTCACCCTTATGTACTTGCCGAGTTAAAATCAGCATCCAATACAAATCCGATAGAAGCTTTAGATGATTTTGACCAAGCTCTGTTTGGCCATATTGGTTTTACTATATCGAATACGGTTCGCTCTATTTTATTCTCATTTACAGGCGCACATTTTGTCGAAGCACCATTTAAAGATAAATCTAAACGTTATTACCAAATAATGACACGCTTTAGCTCAAATTTAGCCTTGTTATCAGATTTATCTATGGCAGTGCTAGGCGGCGATTTAAAACGTCGTGAGCGAATTTCAGCTCGCTTGGGCGATATTTTAAGTTACCTGTACTTAGCATCTGCGACTTTAAAGCGCTATAACGATGAAGGTCGTCAAAAAGAAGATGAAATTTTAATGGTTTGGGCTGTTGAAGATAGCCTATACAAAGCTCAACAAGCCATTGAGGAACTTATTAATAACTTCCCTAACGCTGTTGTTAGAAAAGTATTTAAGTTGTTAGTTTCACCGTTTGGCCCTTCTCTTAAAAAACCAACGGATGTAACCGACCATAAAGTTGCTCGCTTATTACAAGTACCTTCGGCAGCTAGAAACCGTTTAGGCCAAGGACAATACCTTACTCGCAACGATACTAATTTATTAGGTAAACTTGAAATTGCGCTTGAAAACATTATTGCTTGTGAAGCCATCGTTGATAAAATTAATAAAGCTACAGGCAAACGCAATGGCATTATTAACTTAGATAAATTAGCAGAACAAGCTTTGGCTGATGGCCATATAAATGCAGAAGAAGCTGAGTTACTTACCATAACAGAACAGCAAAGGTTAGATGTGATTAATGTCGATGACTTCGATCCACAAAGCTTAGTTACGGTTAACTCTAAGACAAAGAAAGCTAAGGCGAAAGGTGAAAAAGCGGCTTAACTAAAACGGTTTAACTAAAGCCTGCCATAAAGACTTAAAAAGCAATGAATACTATTCATTGCTTTTTTTATGCCTTTACAAAAGCCATATCATCCGTTTACAAAAACGTACAGCAAATCTAAAAGGATGTATTTACACTTCCAACCATAATTCAGTGTCATTACTACGAAGGCCACAATATTATGGAGCGTGCTGAGAGTCAGCTCCGTGCCACTTTTGCCATACAAGGTGAGAAAGAATACTCCGTCATTCCATCGTGCTTTTGGATGGAATCTCCTAAATTGACAGCGTGCGTATATTCGAGATGTTAGCTTTCCAAATTAAACTTTAAAATGTATACTGTATTTATGTACAGTTGTTGGCGTTTTTATTTGTGAAAGTTATTCCTATTTATATAGAAGCAGGTATTTCTGGCTTTGAATCTCCGGCAAGCGAATATCAAGAGCTTGGATTATCATTAGATCAGCTTCTTATTCAGCACCCAAATGCTACATTTATTGGTCAAGCTAAAGGTCAATCAATGCAAGGTATTGGTATTTTTGATGGTGACTTATTAATTGTCGATAGAAGCCTAACGGCAAACACGAACGATATTATTATTGCGAATTACAACGGTTGTTTTGTGTGTAAAATTTTAGATAAAAACAATGCCCAGCTATTATCGGCATCAAGCCTACATCCGCCTGTTACCATTCAACAAGATGATGAATTTCAATTGGAGGGCGTGGTAACTCGCTCGATCCGATTACATCATAGCGCTCCTGAGCTAATGTCATGCTTGCTTTAGTCGACGCTCTAGCCGATCACAACCTAATACTGCCCCTGAGCTAATGTTATGTTTGCTTTAGTCGATGCGGTATCCTTTTATGCCAGCGCCGAAAAGGTTTTTGACCCGAGTATTCGTAATAAACCTGTTGTCGTATTAACCAATAATGACGGCTGTATTTGCGCTGTATGTCCTATTGCTCGTCGTCTTGGTATTCCAAAATTTAAACCGTATTTTAAAATCAAATCATTTTTAAAGCAGCATAACGTGGTGGTTCGATCGTCAAATTACGAGTTGTATGCTGATTTAAGTGATCAAATGATGAATGTTATTGCCCGTTTTTGTGATAACCAGCACATCTACTCGATTGATGAATCTTTTTTAGAATTTAAGCATTATCAAAAAATAATTAACAGCTGGCACGATTACGGCCATTTAATTAGAAATGCGGTGTGGAAAGAAACTCGATTACCCGTTGGGGTTGGTTTTGGTATAACCCCTACATTAGCTAAGGCCGCAAATCATGCCGCGAAAAAACTTTCCGGCTTTAATGGTGTTGCCGTTATTGATGATATGACCTCTGCGGCCGAAATATTAAAGCGTATGGATGTTAGTGAGGTATGGGGAGTCGGTAATAAGTTAACCGCTAAATTAAAAGCACAAGGTATAGATACGGCGTTTAAATTATCTCAGCAACCAGCCAAAGCTATGCGTAAACAATTTAGTGTGGTGTTGGAAAGAACCATAAATGAATTGAATGGCCAGATTTGTTTATCATGGGAAGATGTTAAGGCAGCAAAACAAGAAATATTTTCAACCCGAAGTTTTGGGCAGCGAATATGTGATATTAATACTTTGCAGTCGGCGTTAGCAACCCATGCAGGGATTGTTGCTAAAAAGCTCCGGCAGCAGAATTCATTAGTTAAAAAAGTAATGATATTTGCTTCCAGCTCACCACACGATGCAAATTATTATAAACAATCTATCGTCTATGAATTTCCTCAGGCTACCGACAACACCTGCGTCATCGCAAGTGCAGTTGCTTTGGTCATTAATTATATCTATCGTCATGGGGTGTTTTTTTATCGTTGTGGTGTGGGGGCTATATCGTTAGAAAGTAAGCAGTTTCGGCAAGCAGATTTATTTATTGAACACAAAGAAAACCCGCAACTAATGTCGTGCTTTGATGCGATAAATCATCGATTCGGTCAAGGGACATTAGCGCTAGCAAGCCAAGGGCAAAGTGAACGTTGGCAAATGAGTCGAAACTTTTTAAGTCCTCAGTTCACTAGTAATTGGCGAGATATACCTAAAATCACCTGTTAGTTGCAGTTTAATGAAATTTGTATAATAAGCTTCTACTTAGATGCTATCCAGTCATTCACTTTTTGCTCTAACAAAACAAGTGGCATAGCCCCGTTGAGTAAAACCACATCATGAAACTCTCTAATATCGAATTTGTTTTTTAAGAGTCGTTTAGCTTGTTTTCTTAACTCAAGTATCTTTAACATACCTAGCTTATAACCAAGCGCTTGTCCTGGCCATACCATATAACGTTCTATTTCTGATTTCACTTCTACGTGAGGGTTACCTGTTACATCCATCATATACTTGATGCCTTGCTCACGGCTCCAACGTTTATGATGAATACCACTATCAACAACTAATCGTGTAGCCCTAAATAGCTCGGCTTTAAGGCGACCTAAATTGCCATAAGGGTCGTTTTTATACATGCCCATTTCATAGGCTACTTGTTCTGAATATAAAGCCCAGCCTTCAACGTAAGCATTATACGGTGCAAGTTTTCGTAGTAATGGAAATTGCTGCGCCATATTTAAAGAAACTTGCCAATGGTGTCCTGGGTTGGTTTCATGAAAGGTAAGGGTCGGCATATCAAACTTAGTAATTGCAGACATATCTCGTAAATTAATCCAAAACACACCCGGCATATCGCCATCTAAACTCGGCGGAGTATATTGACCGCCGGCACTGGTTTCCTCTACTTCTTTAGGGAATGCTTTTACGGTTACATCGTATGGTATAGGGGTTTTAAATTGCGTTTTGATAATGTTGTTGATGTCTTTAATTTGCTGATTTAAATCAGAAATTAATTGCTCTTTACCTTGTTCACTGTCTTCATAAGAAAAGCGAATTTCTTTTCCAAGTGCGTTCATGCGCTCGGCAACAGTACCCATTTCATATCCTAATTGTGATAAAATTGAGTCCATGTCGGCGCTAATACGAGCAACTTCGGCTAATCCTAGTTGATGAATTTCTTCAGCGGTTAAATCACTATCACCTTGGGTTTTAATAGTGTATTGGTAGAATTTATCACCATCAGGCTGCGCCCAAATACCATCACCTTTAGCTGCTTTGGGCTTGTATGTGATTAAGGTATCTGCAATGCGATTAAAACTTGGGTATAACTCATTAATAAGAATGTTTTTAACGTCATTAGTTAATTGTTTTTGCTCGGCTAAGTCGATACTAGTAATGTTTGCTATTTTATCTTTAAAGGTCAGTAGTAAGCTGTTCTTTGTAACGTTTATCTTAGTGTAATTATTTAGGTAGCTATGTGCTGAGTTTAAAATAGCTAATGGTGGCACCCAGCCTTTATCTGCATCAAGGATAAACTTATTGCGTACTTGTTTACTTTGCTCGACAAAAGCACTTAAGCGTTCAATAAAGTCTTTTGCATCTTTGCTATTTTCTATCTTATGGTTATTAGTTAACACTGCAATAGAATCGATTAACGGGCCATTAATTTGGTTAATAATAAATGCTTGATGGCCAAAATAAGAGTCAATAAAGCCAAAGTTAAAATCTGTTTTTCCTGCATAGTAAGAGTAAATGTTGGCAAGTATTAAGCGGTTATCTTCTGTTATAGGATCGTCGCTTGGTTCGTGTTCAAGCATTTGCTGCGACTTGGCTGCCATGAAATTACGAAACATTAAATCCTTATTAATGTCGTAATTATCGAGTTTGTTAAAATAGTAATAACCAACAGAGCTTTGTTCTGCTGCGACTTGTGAAGCTAACTGTGGTCTTACTTTAAAGAATTCAGTATTGGTTTCACTGATTATTTCAGCTATAGGGGTGATATTTGCAGCGTCATTTACACCGATAACGTCGAGTACCGGTTGTTTTTCTTCTTTAATAATCGTGATGGTTTGCTCTTGATCTGAACAAGCAAATAGAAGAGTAAGTGAGGCGCTTAATAGTGAAAGCTTTAATGAGGCTAGTTTCATTGCAATGACCACAGTTAAAAATTATTGATTAATACCAATCAATATAAGGTATTAGTTAAAAGAATACTTTATTTTTTATAAAAACTTGGTTGTTTAGGTGCAAGGTTTTACAATGTATTAACGTTTGCTCTGTGGCAATTTAAAGAATTAATTATAAGAATCAATTTAATGAAAAAATCTCTCATCGCATTATTAGTTTTAACTAGCTTAGTATCTTCTTGTTCAACGTCGCCAACAGGCAGGAAACAAATTTTATTTCACTCTTCCAGTGAGTTAAATGCAATGGGGAGTTCATCGTTTGAACAAATGAAAAAAGAACAGGCGATAAGTACCGATAAAAAAGTAAATGCATTTGTTCAGTGTGTTGCTGACTCTATAACACCAAATGTTAACTCCAAAGTGCATAAAGGTGAGTGGGAAGTGGTGGTGTTTGATTCTGAGCAAATTAATGCATTCGCATTACCTGGTGGTAAAATAGGCGTTTATACTGGCATATTAAATGTGACTGAGAATGCAGGGCAATTAGGCGCTATTATTGGTCATGAAGTGGGGCATGTTATCGCTCAACACTCAAATGAACGTTTATCTTCGAACCAGCTTTCACAAGCTGCTTTAATTGTTGCCGGCACAACTATGGCTGCAAAAGATGTTGATAATAATACGTTATTATTAGCAGGCCTTGGTTTAGGGCTACAGTACGGGGTATTAATGCCATACGGCCGAGCGCACGAAACGGAAGCTGATATTATTGGTCAGGAATTAATGGCAATCTCAGGGTTTGATCCTAAAGAAAGCGTTAAGCTTTGGCAGAATATGGCTAAACAAGGCGGCGCTGCGCCACCTGAATTTTTCTCAACCCATCCGTCAAATCAAACGCGCATTAACGGTTTAACTAAACACTTAGCTAAGACTAACCAGATGTATGCACAAAGTGAAATAAAACCGAATTGTGTTAAGCCGACGATCCCGAAAAGTAAATAAAATTCACTGAGAGGAATATCATATTTTTCTGGAATAATTGACGCTTAACATGCTATCATTTCGCCCGAATTTTTTCATATAAGAAGTAATCATGACTGACTTTACAAGTATCGAACAACGCGTAAGTTACGGCGTGGGCCGCCAATTAGGTGACCAATTACGTAATAACCCATTTAAAGACTTTGAAGTAGCTGCTGTACAAGCAGGTATCGCTGATGCATTAGCTGACGCTGCTAGCCAAGTAAGTCAAGAAGACTTACAAGAAGCATTCACTATTGTTTCTCAAAAATTACAAGCACAAGAAGCTGAGTTAGCTAAAGAAGCATCTGCAGCTGGTGAAGCATATTTAACAGAAAATGCTAAACGTGATGACGTAATTGTTACTGAATCTGGCTTACATTACGAAGTATTAGTTGCTGGTGAAGGCGAAAAGCCTACTGCTGCTAGCACTGTTAGCTGTCACTACCACGGTACATTTACAGACGGTTCAGTATTTGATTCATCTGTAGAACGTGGTCAACCTGCTGAATTCCCAGTAGGCGGCGTTATCGCTGGTTGGACTGAAGCATTACAAATGATGGCTGTTGGTTCAAAATGGCGTTTACACGTGCCATATAGCTTAGCGTACGGCGAGCAAGGCTCACAGGGTGCTATCCCACCATATGCTACTTTAATATTTGACGTAGAGCTTTTAGCTATCGTTTAATGTTATTGAAAAAGCCGGGTGTTTCCCGGCTTTTTTTTAACTCAAGGATGAGTTAATGCAAACTACCATGAATAGGAATAAAGTTTGTAGTGAAGGGATGAGGGTAAGTAAACTGCTTAGAAACTAGAAACTAGAAACTAGAAACTAGAAACTAGAAACTAGAAACATATTTGTCATGATAATTACTTTAGTTACCATAACAAAAATGTTTAATATTCAAATATCAAAAATAAGAGAATAACAATGACAACTAAAGTTGCAATCTTAGGCTGTGGCGGTCGCATGGGCCGTAATTTATTACAAGCAGCGATTGAACATGAAAGTATCGAGCTAGTCGGTGGCTTCGTACGTGAATCATCCACACTAAAAGGCATTGATGCTGGTGAATTGTGCGGCGTTGGTCACAAAAACTGTCCGGTAACCTCTGAGCTTAATGATCTGTTAACAGCTGATGTATTTATTGATTTCACTTCAATTGAATCTACTATGGCTAATGTGCAGTGGTGTAATGAACACGGTAAGGCCATTGTTATAGGTACCACAGGTTTTAGTGACGATGAAGTTGCTCAGTTGCAGTCTGCAGGCAAAGATATCCCCGTTGTACTTGCTCCTAATACCAGTGTAGGCGTTAATTTATTATTTAAGCTATTAGAAATAACTGCTAAAGCAATAGGCGACTATACTGATATAGAAATTTTCGAAGCACATCACCGTTTTAAGAAAGATGCACCATCTGGCACTGCGATGAAAATGGGCCAAGTGATTGCTGACACACTCGATAGAGACTTAAATAAAGTTGCTGTTTACGGACGAGAAGGCATAACTGAAGAGCGAGCAAAAGACACTATAGGTTTTGCAACCGTGCGTGCCGGCGATATTATTGGTGAGCATACTGCCTTTTTTGCCGACCTTGGTGAGCGTTTAGAGATCACTCATAAAGCAACCTCAAGAATGACATTTGCGCTGGGTGCAATGCGCGCAGCAGCATGGCTCAAAAAAGCACCAAATGGATTTTATGATATGCAAGATGTACTTGGTTTGAAATAGATAACTAGGTTTTTTGGCAGCTTAAGGCCTGTTTTAGCTTAAGTTACCGATTAACTGCAAAATTGTTTCAATTTGTTATGGACGAATTGAGCTGTAACACGTAAAATACGCCGATTTTGCCAAAAAATAATTTTTGGCGTGAAATATACATAATAACTGCTAATGTTTGGCTAACAAGCCATTAACTTGTAGTGGTTATTACTACTTTGATTCATTATGGAGGTTAAATTGACTAAATCTGCCATCTTGGTACTGGAAGACGGTACTATTTTTAAAGGCACTGCCATTGGCGCAGAAGGCTCATCAGTTGGTGAAGTTGTTTTCAATACAGCGATGACTGGCTATCAAGAGATCCTAACGGATCCATCATACGCAGAACAAATTGTCACTTTGACTTATCCCCATATCGGTAACACCGGTACAAATGCGGAAGATGCTGAATCGGCTAATGTTTGGGCAAAAGGCCTGATCATTCGTGACTTACCTCTTTTAGCAAGTAACTTCAGAAATGAACAAAGCTTAAGTGACTACCTAGTTGCTCATAACATTTTAGGTATCGCTGATATCGATACACGCAAACTTACGCGCATATTACGTGAAAAGGGTGCGCAAAACGGTTGTATTATTGCTGGCGACAACTTAAACGTAGAAGACGCATTAGCAAAAGCAAAAGCTTTCCCTGGTCTTAAAGGTATGGATTTAGCGAAAGAAGTTTCTGCTAAAGAAACATATGAGTGGACAAGCGGTAGCTGGCAATTAGGTAAAGGCTTTGTTGCCCCTACAGAATTACCACATCATGTAGTTGCTTATGACTTCGGCGCCAAAAGTAATATCTTACGTATGCTCGTAGACCGTGGTTGTAAATTAACCGTAGTTCCTGCGCAAACACCTGCAAGCGACGTATTAGCAATGAACCCAGATGGTATTTTCTTATCAAATGGTCCTGGTGATCCAGAGCCATGTGACTACGCTATCACAGCAATTAAAACCATCCTTGAAACAGATATTCCAGTATTTGGTATTTGTTTAGGTCACCAATTATTAGGTTTAGCCAGTGGCGCACAAACAGTTAAAATGAAGTTTGGTCATCACGGTGCTAACCACCCGGTTAAAGACATTGAACGCGATGTGGTAATGATCACTTCACAAAATCACGGTTTTGCTGTTGATGAAGCGAACTTACCTGCAAACTTAACTGCTACGCATAAATCATTATTTGATGGTTCATTACAAGGTATACATCGTACTGACAAACCAGCATTTAGCTTCCAAGGTCACCCTGAAGCCAGCCCTGGTCCACACGATGCAGCACCATTGTTCAATCATTTCATCGATTTGATTAACGCCCGCAAAGCCCAATAGACTGATTAACTAGAGTAGATATAATGCCAAAACGTACTGACATAAAAAGTATTCTTATATTAGGTGCAGGTCCAATTGTAATTGGTCAAGCCTGTGAATTTGACTATTCGGGTGCGCAAGCGTGTAAAGCACTTCGCGAAGAAGGTTACCGAGTAATTCTTGTTAACTCTAACCCTGCAACTATCATGACAGACCCTGAAATGGCCGATGCTACATACATCGAACCAATTCACTGGGAAGTTGTGCGTAACATCATTGAAAAAGAACGTCCTGACGCAGTTTTACCAACTATGGGTGGCCAAACGGCGCTTAACTGTGCATTAGAGCTTGAAGCTAAAGGCGTACTTGCAGAATTTAACGTGGAAATGATTGGTGCTACTGCTGATGCAATTGATAAAGCTGAAGACCGTAGTCGTTTCGACGTAGCCATGAAGAAAATTGGTTTAGATACACCGCGCGCTAAAATCGTTCACAATATGGACGAAGCGATTGCCGCATCTGAATTCTTAGGTTTCCCATGTATCATTCGCCCATCATTCACTATGGGTGGTAGCGGTGGCGGTATCGCATATAACCGTGAAGAATTTGAAACCATTTGTACACGTGGTTTAGATTTATCGCCAACGTCTGAGTTATTGATTGATGAATCATTAATCGGTTGGAAAGAATACGAAATGGAAGTGGTTCGCGACAAAAATGATAACTGTATCATTATTTGTTCAATTGAGAACTTCGACCCTATGGGTATCCATACTGGTGACTCTATTACTGTCGCACCAGCACAAACATTGACAGACAAAGAATACCAAATCATGCGTAACGCTTCTATTGCGGTACTTCGTGAAATTGGTGTTGAAACAGGTGGTTCAAACGTACAGTTTGGTATTTGTCCTGATACTGGCCGTATGGTTATTATCGAGATGAACCCACGTGTTTCTCGTTCATCAGCATTAGCGTCTAAAGCAACGGGTTTCCCTATTGCTAAAATCGCAGCTAAATTGGCTGTAGGTTATACGCTTGATGAATTGCAAAATGATATTACAGGTGGTGCAACTCCAGCGTCATTTGAACCAACAATCGATTACGTAGTAACAAAAATTCCTCGTTTTAACTTCGAGAAATTTGCCGGTGCAGAAGACCGTCTTACTACGCAAATGAAATCAGTTGGTGAAGTTATGGCTATTGGCCGTAACCAACAAGAATCATTACAAAAAGCATTACGTGGTTTAGAAGTAGGTGTTAACGGCTTCGACTCTATTGTTGATGTAACTAAGCCGGGCGCTAAAACTAAAATCATGCACGAATTGCAAGAAGCTGGTGCAGACCGTATTTGGTACATCGCTGATGCATTCCGCTTAGGTTTAACCTTAGATGACGTTTTCCGTACAACTAAGATTGACCGTTGGTTCTTAGTACAAATACAAGACATAGTTAAAGAAGAACAAAACGTATACGCTGGTGGTATGTCTGGTTTAACAACTGATTACCTACGTAAGCTTAAGCGTAAAGGTTTCTCTGATCACCGTTTAGCGGATGTTATTGGTGTTGCAGAAAGTGAAATTCGTAAGAAACGTCACAAAGCAGAAATTTTCCCAGTTTACAAACGTGTTGATACCTGTGCCGGTGAGTTTAATTCAGATACTGCCTACATGTACTCTACTTACGATGAAGAATGTGAAGCGAACCCAACTGATAATGACAAGATCATGATCATTGGTGGCGGTCCTAACCGTATCGGTCAAGGTATTGAATTTGATTACTGTTGTGTACACGCAGCATTAGCATTACGTGAAGATGGTTATGAAACTATCATGGTTAACTGTAACCCTGAAACGGTTTCTACCGATTACGATACATCTGACCGTTTATACTTTGAGTCAATTACTTTTGAAGACGTATTAGAAATCGTACGTATCGAAAAGCCTAAAGGCGTTATCGTACAGTATGGTGGTCAAACACCTCTTAAATTAGCACGTTCTTTAGAAGCGGCTGGTGTACCAATTATCGGTACTTCACCGGACGCAATCGATAGAGCTGAAGACAGAGAGCGTTTCCAACAAGCGGTTGACCGTTTAGGTTTATTACAACCAGAAAACGCAACAGTAACGTCACTTGATGAAGCTATGGCTAAAGCAGAAACAATCGGCTTCCCATTAGTTGTACGTCCTTCATATGTACTTGGTGGTCGTGCGATGGAAATCGTTTACGACTTAGCTGATTTACGTCGTTATATGACGGAAGCGGTAAGTGTTTCAAATGACTCTCCGGTATTACTCGATCATTTCCTTGATGATGCGATAGAAGTTGATATCGACGTTATTTGTGACGGCACAGATGTAGTTATTGGCGGTATTATGCAGCACATCGAACAAGCCGGTGTTCACTCAGGTGACTCAGCATGTTCATTACCTCCATATAGCTTAAGTCAAGAAATTCAAGATGTTATGCGTAAGCAAGTTACTGCATTAGCGTTCGAACTTGGCGTTGTTGGCTTAATGAATACGCAAATGGCGGTTAAAGATAACGAAGTTTACCTTATCGAAGTTAACCCTCGTGCAGCTCGTACCGTACCATTTGTATCGAAAGCAACAAGCATTCCTTTAGCGAAAGTAGCCGCACGTGTTATGGCTGGTACCTCGTTAAAAGAGCAAGGTATAACAACTGAAGTTATTCCAGATTATTTCTCAGTAAAAGAAGTAGTAATTCCGTTTAACAAGTTCCACGGTAGTGATCCTCTAGTTGGCCCAGAAATGCGCTCAACAGGTGAAGTAATGGGGACTGGCGAAACGTTCGAAGAAGCATATGCTAAAGCAAACTTAGGCGCTGGTGTTACTCTTCCTAAAACCGGTCGTGCACTTATCTCTGTTCGTAACAGTGATAAAGAGCGTATTGTTGACTTAGCAAGACAGTTAGTGAGCTTAGGCTTTAAACTTGATGCAACACACGGTACTGCAATTGTACTTGGTGAAGCTGATATTCCAGTTCGTTTAGTGAATAAAGTTGAAGAAGGTCGTCCACACATTGTTGATAGAATCAAAAACGGTGAGTATAGTTATATTATTAACACTACCGAAGGTCGTAAAGCGATTGAAGATTCTAAACAAATTCGTGGTTCTGCACTTCGTTATAAAGCAACTTACACAACAACACTAAATGCTGCCTTTGCTGCTTGTATGGCACATGCTGCCGACGACAGGAATAAAGTGAGCTCTATTCAAGAATTACACAAAAGGTGTAAATAATGACTAAGTATCCAATGACAGTTCAAGGAGCAGATGCTCTTAAAGAAGAGCTTGTTTACTTGAAACAAACAAAACGCCCTGAAATCGTTGCTTCAATTGCTTCTGCGCGTGAACATGGCGATTTAAAAGAAAATGCTGAATACCATGCTGCGCGTGAAGAGCAAGGTTTTTGTGAAGGCCGCATTCAAGAAATTGAAGGTAAACTTGGCAACGCACAAATCATTGATATAGCTAAAATACCAAATACTCACAAAGTGATTTTTGGTGTGACGGTTACTTTACTCAACATCGCAACTGACGCTGAAGTTACTTACCAAATCGTTGGTGATGATGAAGCTGACATTAAGAAAAACCGCATTAGTGTTAACTCACCAATTGCTCGTGCTCTTATTGGCAAAACAGTCGACTCTGAAGTTGAAGTTAAAACACCAGGTGGTGTTGTTGAGTTTGAAATTATGTCGGTTGAACATAAATAAAAAATCAAGAGGGTCAGATCAACTTGAAACTTAGCTTTACAGTTTTCAAGTTGATCTGACCCCTTTGATTGCTCTTAATTGAGTTAATAAAAAAACGTGGCTTATGCCACGTTTTTTGTTTTATAAACTTCAAAAATCACCCGTTTGGGTGTGTTTAAAAAAGTTGAAAGTTATTATTGTGGTAAAGTCCATCCTATAACTATAACTAAAACTAAAACAAAAGAGTATCTATGACTATTTATAACATTACAGCCAAAGCCCTTATTGCCTTAGGCGTATTATTTTTCTGTTCATTATTTCTAAAGGTGTTAGCAGGTGTCAACTTAGTGCCAGGCTCTACTCATTTAGGCCATTACTTTATTAGCTTTGCTGGTGCTATGGTACTTGCATGGGGGCTACTAATGCATAAAACATCGTGTAATGAGCAAGTTATGCCAATTGTAGCGAATGCAACAGGTGTTATGTTTATCTTACTTGCCGTCATGCGCGTTGTAGCCTTTTTTGTTGCTGAGCAAGTATTTGATTTTGTGCCGAGTGTTATTGCCTATGCATTACCTGCCGTTGAAAGTGTCACGTTTTTTGTATTAGGCTCTGTATTTTTAACTCGATATAAATAATAAAATATTGATTGTGTGCGGTTCTTATACTGGAACTGCTCGCTAAAAAATCTGAAGGCCGGTCATAGAAAATATGATCGGCCTTTAATTTATGTACAGGTAAATTATGGCTGAAAGGTTATTTTATATAATTCGTGGCTAAATTTTACAATAAATGACTTTTAACTATCTATCAAGCAGGGTTGCCTTGATAGTAATATAAACACAGATCCTTTATTAAAAGGGCGATATAAATGGTTAACATAGGGAATGATAATGAATGATAGTTATTTGAAAATGTGCGCATGGGGCGGACCTATATTTTGCGCATTGTTTTTAATTGGTTTTATCGGTTTTGCTGATTTTATGCCGCCAATTTCTCCAGCTGATAGCGCGCAACAGGTTGCTGATATTTATAAAACTGACGCAACATCAATTAAAATTGGTTTAATTTTTATGATGATAGGCCTAAGTTTTACTATGCCATTTGTTTCTGCAATTATCACCCGCATGAAGCAGATGCAAAACTCTAGCCCGACCTTAGTTACTACCTTTGTTATTGTTAGTGCTGCATTGTCGTGTTTCTTATTTGTTTTAGTGTGCTCATGGGCGGTAGCAAGTTTTAGAGCAGACAGAGCGCCTGAAATTATCCAAGCGTTTAATGACTTTGCCTGGATTTTATTAATTTGGCCGGTATCACTTATACCTGTGTCATACATCGCCTTAGGCTTAGCGGTATTAGCTGATAATAAGCAACAACCTATATTTCCGCGTTGGTATGCCTTTTTAAACTTTTGGTTTGCTGTACTGGCTTATGGTGGTTGTTTACTTATATTTTTCCATGAAGGCCCGTTTGCTTGGGATGGTTTAATTGCCTTTTGGATCCCCGCGGTAGCATTTTTTGGTTGGTATATAGTAACTTCTATCGTCTTGCTACAATCAAAAGACCCAATAGCTGAACTAAACTAACGCGCATGGCATCAACACCTGAAAACCTAACTGGCTTAACTACAACCAGCACTAATAGCAGTAAAGAATACTTACCCAGTGAGCTTGGCGTATGGATGTTTGTGCTTGGCGATATGTTAGTGTTTTCAGTGTTGTTTGGCAGTTATGCATGGGAGCGTGCTCTGCAGCATGGCTTATTTATAACGGCACAAAGCGAGCTTAATCAAACCTTTGGCGTAGTTAACACGATATTACTATTAACCGGCTCTTTGTTTGTGGTGTTAGCACTACATGCGGCTCGTAAAGGTAAAACCAAACATACTCAGCAATTGTTATTATTAGCAATTTCTACGGGTGTTGGATTTTTCATTAATAAAGTGTTTGAGTACCGCGATAAAATCAGCAACGGCTTTACCTTACTCAGTAATGACTTTTTCATGTTTTACTACATGCTAACTGGCATTCATTTATTGCATGTATGTGTGGGTACTTGCGCGTTAATTTATTTATATAAGCGCTTATCTGCACAGGGCTTATCAACGGACTACATTAAACATTTAGAGAGCGGTGGTATAGTTTGGCATATGGTTGATTTACTTTGGATTGCCTTGTTTCCATTATTGTACCTGATCAAATAACATGACTAATTCAAGCCAAATAAAGCAAGTACAAACGGATATGGGGCTCATTGCACAGCAGCCGCACAAATCATCGCTAGTTAAAGATCTTGTTGTCTGGCTTGGCTTAGTGGTATTTACTTTAATATCCTTTATTCTGGGGCAAAATCAAGCAATCAGTACAGAGCAAGCGACAGCAATAATTATACTAGTGAGCTTTGTTAAAATCCGTTTAGTGATCCGCTATTTTATGGAAGTGAAATACGCACCTTTGCTATTAAAGTTAGCTATGGACGTATGGTGTTTAGCGGTATGTGGTTTGTTAATATTTTTGCTACTGTTTAGCTTTTAAGTTTAAGCTTTAGCTCTATCCTTAGCTCTCTTCTTTAAGTTTCAATATACCTGCTGATTTCTATAGCCTTATCTCTGGCTGAAATGTTATTATTTGTATCTTAAAACAATCATTAAATTCCACTCCGGAAATTTCCAATACTCATTTATCAGTAGTTAACTCCTCACCCTATGAAAAAAATAATATTAATTGCGGCTATGTTCGCATCACCAAGCTATGCCGTTACTAATTTAGAATTTGCCAGAGCCAATGCTCAAGAAAAACCACTTTACGGTGAAATTAAGTTTGCTATGTCAGGTGAGCAGGGCAATAAAGAATCACAAAAAACAGAAACCGGTGGTGTACTCTCATTTAGCGATGAAAAGAATCATTATATGGGTATTGCAGATCATGTGTGGCAAGAACGTGATGGAGAAGTTTATAAAAACCAAGGGTTTATGCATTTAAGGTATACCAGAGTGCTCTCTAAAACAGAAACTGGTAGTGATAATTTTGAAATGTTCGTACAAGGTCGACGAGATAAATTTTTAGATCTTGAATCACGCCGTTTAGCTGGCGCAGGTTATCGAAAACGTTTTTACAATAGCGTTGAAAAATACAGTAATGCATTTGGCGTAGGCGCTTTTTATGAAGCAGAAGAGGCTACAGCTAACTTAGATCATGAAAAAAACACCGACTGGCGTTTTAATGCCTACTGGCATTTTAAATCCACCGCTATTGAGCGCTTAACCATTGAAAATGTGTTGTATTTACAGCCATCATTAAAATCATCTGACGATTATCGAGTTCATGATGAAATACGCGCAACAAATCATTTTACCGAGCACTTCTCTATTGGTTTTTCTGTGGTGTATTCTTATGATTCTGAACCATTAGGTGATATTGATAACTATGACTTAAGCTACGGTTCATTTGCTAAGTACGTGTTCTAAATTAAAATAAAAAAAAGCCATAATGCTATGAACATTATGGCTTTATAGCTTTTAGCTGTTTAGTGGTTACTATTCACTATCTAAAGTAAATACAACCTCAGTATTGGTGTCTACCAAAACATTAACGGTTTCGGTGTCGACAAACTGAATATCATCATCAACTTCTGCATCATCAGCAATGTTACATGTAAATGCAGCAGTATAAGCACCAACAGGTACAAAACCAATTTCAAAACTGTGATTACCAGCGCCATCCGTTGTTAAAACTGAACTGGCTAATGGCTCAAGTGCGTTGTCGGCGTACACTGCCATGTTATCTTCAAGTAGTTCTTTTTCATCAGCAGGGTAAATATATACAGCGGCAAGTGCTACATCTACTGGCAATTGCTCTAACTCACAGTTGTTCATAATAAAGGCATCATCAACACTACCTGATACACTACCAACTTGATTGTCATCAACTAATCTTACACCTCGAGGTTTAAGGAAGTATTGTTCTTTACCTACTGGGTTAGTCATTGATTTTCTTAAATCAAATTCTAATGTATAAGCCGTGCTTCCACCTTGCGCCACAGTAAAACCATCGAGTTTTAATTCATTAGATGGAACTGTAACAGGGATACGGAGGTCTAGCTCATTGCCATCTTCATCCATAGGTACAGCATAAGAGCCTTCACTCATCGTTAAGCGCAACTGCGTGTATTGGCCGGCTTCTACATCAACATTACTTAATAATGAAATTGAATCCATTCCTGTATAAGCTTTTAAGTCTATACCTACGGTATTTGGTGTATCACCACAAATGCTATCTGCTGGTAAAACTCCAGCATCGTCACCAACGGTAAATACTTTACTTTTACTACCGCCTTTTAGTTCAACTTGGTTGAAACAAATAACTACTTGTGACAAACCATCAACAGGAGCATCGCTGATACCCAGAGAGAATGTAGCAGAGTCATCAGATGAACCGCCACAAGCGGTAAGTAAAAGAGCAGGTATTACTGCTGATAGTAGAGTTTTATTAGTTAACATAATTTAATCCTAGTTCTATAGTTATTTTTTTTGTATTGTTCTAGGAAAAGTCAAATGAGGCAAAAACGAATGTTTTTGTTGATCCAATAAGCTGCGCTGATTGAAATCCATTGATAGACTTTTTCGTTAGAAAAAATGCCTTTAACAGATAAAGACACGATTGTTTTTATACAATTTATCAATTACTTCGTCACTATAACGCAATTTGTTAACGACTTGTAATTAATTTTAGATGTATTTACAGGCCGGTTATTACTTTAGTGATATAAAAAAAAAGCCATAAATTTACATTTATGGCTAGGTCTGTCGTTATTTATAAATACTTATACTTGTTTAGCTAATTCATTAGTTTTAGGCTTTGTCTTTGCACTGAATAATGCATTTTTTAATACTTTTAATAGCATCTTAGGTTTCATCAAAGATAATACGTGCTTATTCAGATGGGCAACATGTAAGTAGCTGTTAAATGCTTGCCCGTCTTTACTGGCTAAATCTAATACCTGGTTTACATACCAAGTTAATATTGGCGTATAAAAAGGGCGTTTACCATTAACCCAAGGGTAACGTAAGTTTTGCTCACTGATCACAAACCAAATGTAGTCAAATAACTTCGCCGATTTTTTATAATACTGCTTAGATATAGTATTTACTTGTTTAGGCCGTTTCTCTAATAATTTACCTAACTCTAACGCTTCTAATACTGCTTTGGTCATTCCCGCCCCAGATATAGGGTCGGCACTGCCAAGTGCATCGCCAATAGAAATAAAACCATTGGCTACACTATCTAGTTTTTCATAGTGACGACGGAACATCTTAGGATATTTAAAGGTTTTTATTTCGGTTGTAGGCGTTAAGTCTTTAATAAATTCATAGACATCATCACGTACACATTCTTTTGCTTTCGTTAAAAATTCCTCATGGCTGCGTACTACCTTATGGCAATCATAAGCGCCAAGAGTAATTAACAAGTTACGTTTATCTTTTCCATAAAGTGCGGCATAACCAATTTGCTTATTCACCGGTCTACGGCCATAAAGTAGTAGCATGCCCCAGTCAGGTACTTGCTCTGGCGTAAGCTCAAATAAACAGGTGGTGTAATAAATATTAACGTTTTGATCCGTTTGCTCTGGCTTAGTAAAACCATGATCGGCGAGTAATTTAGGTAAGCTAGTGTTTTTACCTGATGCATCAACGACTAAATCGGCATTAATATGTTCACCGCCTTGCAAAGCAACACCGGTAACTGTTTTTTGATCCGCTGCCATTAATACATCGGCAACTGAACTGCTGTAACGATAACTAATATTATTGTATTTATTTAACTGACGGCGTAACACGGTTTCAAATACACGGCGCGGTGCTGCCATAATTGGAATGCCAGATTCATACACATACTTCCAATGGCCGTGTTGAAAAATACGGTAATCACGAGAAGAGTCATACGCCTGCGTACCCGCGTCTTTTAAATCATCTAAAAAACCAGGGAATAGGCTATCTAATTCACGTTGCCCTCGTTGCAAAAGATGGTGAGCATGATGCGCCTGTGGCGTACTGCTGCGCACTTCATCAATGTGATGATGTTTATCTCGCTCTAAAATAATCACTTCTTGGAAGGTATCACTCAATACTCTAGCAGCAACAATCCCAGCAACGCTGCCACCAACAACAACCGCACGCTTGTATTGTTTACTCAAGTCAGGTTTGTTAATAACCGTTTGCTCTGCTGCAACGCTAGATTTTTTCGGCGCCTGAGTAGCGACAAATTTTTCAGCGTAAAACTTAATCTTTGAAAAGCTAGTGCCTGTAGAGTTAGCCCCGTTAACGTCATTGTCTTTAAACCAAGACTTTACCGCATTAAGCATAGGCGGAGGACCACACATATAACAATCAGCATCGCCATTAAAGCAAGCATCCGGTGACAATAAATCAGTAACAAAACCTGTAGCACCTTGCCATTGCTCATTACCTTCAACAGGCACTAAGTGCACCGTTAAGTTAGGTAGTGCTTGTTGTAAGCTAGCTAATTCGTCTTGGCAACAAAACTCATCTACTTGGTTAACGCCGTAATAAAGACTAATAGGTTGGTTGTTCGAGCTGCCTTGTTGGGCAAGATCTTTCAGCATAACAATAATGGCTGAAATTCCCGTACCACCTGCAAAGAACATTGCTGGGCGTGAAATTTCTCGCAAATAGAAACTGCCTTTAGGTTGCTTTAATTCAATGCTATCACCAACATTAATACCGCTGCGTAGATAGTCGCTCATTACCCCTTGAGGTAATAATCGAATAATAAACTCCCAAGTGTTGTCCTTATTACTTACATTAGCAAAAGAGTACGAACGCCATTCATCACTACCTGGGATATTCATTGCAACGAACTGCCCCGATTGATAATCTAGTTGAGAAATATCATTCGTCGCTTTAAGAACAAGTTTCGCGGTGTTTTGTGATACCTCTGCAATTGAAACCACACTTGCGGCAATTGTGCTGTTCTCGCTTGGCTTGCACAAACTCTTTGGGTAATCGAAATGGATCTCAGTATCACTGCTAACGTGCATGGTACAAGGCAGTACCAGGCCGTTGTCTTTTTCCGCACTGCTTAATGCAGTATCTTCGGTTAAATTATACTTACCTTTGCTGCAGTTACCCGCACAAACGCCACATAAACCTTCTCGGCAATCATTTGCTAAAAACACCCCATGTTGCTCGGCTTTTTCTAATAAATTTTCTTGCTCGCCAATGCTGAACTCGGTTTGTTCGTTATCGCTAAAATGAAACTTAACTTGATGAGTCGCCATCTTAACTCCCTAAAATATGCTTTATTTGATAATTGCATTTAGCTTACAGCGATAACAAAAGGTAGTCTTTTATAAAAAGTTGCTGTATTTTATAAAAAACGCTCATTTGAGTTCTGCTATCTATTTAGGCAAATGGTATTGATGACAACAATTGAAACATTAGAGCTGACCAAGCAAACCATACGTCAGATGTTGGCAACCAAGCCTGTAGCCAGCTTTACTTTGGGTAAAAAAGTTCGGTTTGGTTTAGAGAGATTTGTGTGTAAGGAAGTAAAAGGTGTTGTGCCTAGATTTGGCGCTTTAGTTATAGGTGTGCAATTTTCGGGGGCGCATATTAAAACCTTTTCCAGCTTAGGTATAGAAGATAAATCAAGTACCAGTATGGTCAGTATATTTCCCACCGATACGGAAATTTCATTTTCCATGTTAGGCGATGTCGACTTTGCTTTAATTGAAATTGTTCCTGGTAGTAGCGAGCTGGCCAATAAGCTTTATCAAATGGCCAAGTCTTTGGTGGCGGTAATGATGGTGGGTGATGCACTACTTGATACGTTAATCAGACAACTACTGTTAATCGCTGAAAATCAAAACAAGCAAGATGAAGAATATATAGATGCGCTGTTACATACCATTATGCTGCACACCGAGCGTTTATTGCAAAAGCAGAAAAACAATAGATTTACTTCTAACTCTCTGCAGTTAAACCGGATACGCACTTGCGTTGAGTACATTCATCAGCATTTACAAGAGCCGTTGTCAGTACAATTGCTTGCGCAACATTTAGATGTGAGTGAGTCTTATTTTAGAAAAATATTTAGTGATGTTATGGGGAAAACGGTACATCAGTTTATCTTGCAAACCCGTTTAAATAGAGCGCGTGAACTATTGATCCACAGTGCATTAACCATCAGCCAAATTGCTGGTAACTTAGGCTTTAGCAGTCAAAGTCATTTAACCACCCAATTTGCCAAAGCCTACGAAGTAACCCCAGCACAATACCGAAAAAAAATCCGTTAAGTTGATTAATCGCTGAAAACTTTCATACGTATAGTTAAATTTAACCCGAAAGGGCTATGATGTTTTGCATTTAGTTACGCTAAGTTAACTAATATAAGAAATTTATTATAACGTTAACAAGAGTATTCTATGTCAGGCCCGCTATCTAAATTAAAAGTTCTCGATCTCTCAACACTACTACCTGGCCCTTATGCCAGTATGTTAATGGCCGATATGGGCGCCGATATATTAAGAATTGAAGCCATAGGTCGTCACGATTTAGTTAAGTCATTTCAGCCAAGTCATAATGGCAGCTCTTATTCGTTTTTAACCTTAAATCGCAATAAAAAAGCCATCGCATTAGATTTAAAACAAAGTAGCGCCGTTGATTTAGTTAAAAAGCTCATTAGTGAATACGATGTTGTGCTTGAGCAATTTCGCCCCGGAGTCATGGCCAAACTTGGTTTAGATTACGATACCTTAAAAGCGATTAACCCTAAACTTATTTACTGCTCTATTACTGGCTATGGTCAAGATGGCTGTTATAAAGATAGAGCAGGGCATGATATTAACTATTTAGCTTTAAGTGGTTTATCTAGCTTTAGTGGCACCGAAAAATCAGGTCCCGTACTTAGTGGTACGCAAATAGCCGATATAGCTGGTGGTTCACATCATGCCGTTATGGCGATATTAGCCGCAGTAATTGAACGTGGCAGCACAGGACTTGGTCAGCATTTAGATATTAGTATGACCGATGCAGCCTTTGCTTTAACAGGCATGTTTGGTGCTGGCGGCGTTGGCGCAGATGTTGACCCAACCCTTGGCGGTACGGTATTAAACGGTGGTCATTTTTACGATTACTATCAAACGCAAGATGGTCGCTATTTAAGTGTTGGTTCGTTAGAGCCAAAATTTGCACAGCTATTCTTCAGCAATATTGGTCACATAGAATGGCTTGATCGCAGTAATTCAAGCAACGCCAAACAGCAACAATCATTAAAAGCTGATATTGCCGGAGTTATTGCCGAGCAACCATTAGCATATTGGGATCAGATGTTTACTGTATTAGATGCCTGTGTAGAGCCGGTACTAACCGTATCCGAAGCGGCTAAATCACAGCTAATGGTTGATCGAAATATGGTGGTTAATGTACGTACCGTTACTGGCGATAGTGTTAAACAAATAGCCCCGGCAATTAAGTTTAAATCGAACAATGCAGCCGATAACGAAAACGACATGTACGTTAGCGAGCCAAACGAGAATGATACTAAAGCATTGTTAACCGAATTTGGTTATAACCAGCAAGACATTAACGACATGCTTGCAGCTAAAGCTATTAAGTAAAAGTACAGAGCAGTATAAAAAGGTAATTTAATGGTTCGTTTGTGACATTGTTTAACAACCAAGAACCACATAAATTAGATATATAGCCGTTATATTCAGTGCATAAAACCGCATTTGAACAACAAATAGAGATTATTATGAGAAGTGAATTACAAGAAGAGTTAAATATTTTTAGAGAAATGGTTATCCGTTTTATTGAAAATGAAATTGCTCCTAATTACGAAGAATGGGAAAACAATAAAATAATCCCGAAAGCATTTTATGAAAAAATGGGCGCTGAAGGCTTACTTTGTTGTGATATTCCAGAAGAGTTCGGCGGTTTTGGTGTAAGCGTTGACTTTAACATGATGGTTGTTGAAGAAATCGCTAAAGCAGGCTACTTCGCACTTGCTTGTAATTTAATTGTTCATTCTGATATTGCCGCTCATTATGTATTAAATATGGGCACTGAACAGCAAAAACAAAAATACTTACCAGGCATGATCGACGGCAGCTGCATTGGCGCTATCTGTATGACCGAGCCTGGCGCTGGTAGTGACTTGCAAGGTATGAAAACTACCGCAACTCGCACCGATAGCGGTTGGAGCCTAAGTGGTTCAAAAACCTTTATTTCAAATGGTCAAAATGCCTCTTGTTATATTGTTGCTGCTCGTACTAACCTTGAAGCACCTGGCTCAAAAGGTATGTCATTATTTTTAGTCGATGGCGACAAAGAAGGTTTTACTCGTGGTCAAAACCTACACAAGATGGGCCAAGCAGCATCAGATACCTCTGAATTGTTCTTTGACAATATTCAATTAACTGACGCCGATGTATTAGGTGAGGTTGATGGCGGCTTTATTGGCTTAATGCATGAACTGCCGCGTGAACGTTTAGCTTGTGCTTGTATTGGTACAGCCCATGCCGAAGGCGCACTAGAATTAGCCGTTGAGTACATTAAAGAGCGTCAAGCATTCGGCGCACCAATTGCACGTTTACAAGATATTCGTCAAAAAATCGCTCATATGGCAACGCAAACTGAATTACATCGCATCATGATGGAGCAGTACAAGTTACTATTGAGTGAGAAAAAGCTTACTACAGTACAAGCAAGTATGGCGAAATACTCAGCATGTGAAATGGAGTGCGATGTAATTGATACTGCACTGCAAATGTTTGGTGGCTACGGCTACATGAAAGAATATCCAATTTCTCGTTTTTATGTGGATGCTCGTGTACAACGCATTTACGGCGGCACATCAGAAATAATGAAAGAGATAATCGGTAAAGGCGTTATTGGCCGAGTGTAATAGCTAATACTGCAATGTCAAAATGAGATGTAGCTACTTAGAATAAAGCCCTGATAAATCAATTATCAGGGCTTTGACAGCTAATAGACTGTTTTTTGCTTGTAGGCTATCAGCAGTAGAACCTTGTTAAGGTTAAGCTGATTGCTTTTTAGTGATTTCGGCTACGTGTTTCCCTTGGAAGCGAGCAATAGCAAGTTCATTTTCAGAAGGTTGACGACTACCATCTGCACCCGCAAGCGTACTTGCACCATAAGGTGTACCACCAGTGATCTCATTCATATTAGTGAGTTCAGGGCAAGAGTAAGGAACACCTACAATAACCATACCATGGTGAAGTAGTGTGGTGTGGAATGAGGTAATAGTTGTCTCCTGACCGCCGTGCTGTGTGCCGGTAGAAGTAAATACACTGCCTATTTTACCGATCAGTTTGCCTGCAGCCCTTAACACCTTAGTGTACAGAAATTAATAGGAGGCTTTATTATGTTAAATTCAACCACCAATACATTGCAGAATATTAATGAAGACATTAGCGTAGGAACAAAATTGCCAGCGCTAGTCCT
>JAQWHD010000029.1 GCA_029237915.1 Thalassotalea sp.
GATGTGCTCACGTGTTTGTGGCATAGGACCATCTGTAGCAGCAACTACTAAGATAGCGCCATCCATTTGAGCAGCACCAGTGATCATGTTTTTAACGTAATCGGCGTGACCAGGACAATCTACGTGTGCGTAGTGACGTGAGTCAGTATCGTACTCGATGTGAGAAGTATTGATTGTAATACCACGTTCACGTTCTTCAGGAGCATTATCGATTTGTGCGAAATCTTTAACTTCACCACCGTGTACTTTTGTAAGTACAGCTGAGATTGCAGCAGTTAATGTTGTTTTACCGTGATCGACGTGACCGATAGTACCAACGTTAACGTGTGGTTTATTACGTTCGAATTTTTCTTTAGCCATTGTTCTAATACCTTAAAAGTTATAAGTTGCTCGGTTTATTAACCAAGCTAAAAGTTATTTGTTTAACCCATTCTTAATTGGGTTATTGCTTCTGCAACCTTTTTTGGTGCTTCACTATATTGGTGAAACTCCATAGAGTAAGATGCACGGCCTTGGGTAGCACTGCGTAACGCAGTTGAATAACCAAACATTTCAGCTAGTGGTACTAATGCATTCACCAACTTCAATCCTGCCATTCCATCTTCCATTCCTTCTATGATCCCGCGACGTTTATTTAAGTCACCGACTACATCACCCATATGAGCTTCTGGAGTAGTAACTTCTACTTTCATCATTGGCTCTAATAACGCTGGGCTAGCTAGTAGCGCACCATCTTTAAAACCTAATGAAGCAGCAATTTTAAACGCCATTTCGTTTGAATCTGTGTCATTGAATGAGCCATCGAATAAGGTTACTTTTATGTCAAGCATAGGGAACCCGGCTAATACACCGTTGTTCATCTGCTCTTCACAACCTTTTTCAATTGCTTGCCAATATTCACGAGGTACAGCATCAACGGAAGCCTTGCTTTCAAATTCAAACCCTGCACCTTCGGTGTTAGGTTCCATTTTAAGCCAAACGTGACCATATTGGCCGCGTCCACCAGATTCTCGAATAAACTTACCTTCAATATCCACAGCTTTGCGGATAGTTTCACGGTAAGATACTTGCGGTGTACCTACATTACAGTCGACTTTAAATTCACGTTTCATTCGATCAACTATGATATCTAAGTGAAGTTCACCCATACCAGAGATAATTGTTTGTCCCGTTTCATCATCAGCTGCAACACGAAATGATGGATCTTCTGCAGCCAACTTACCTAGCGCCAAGCCCATTTTGTCTTGGTCTGCTAAGGTTCTTGGTTCTACAGCTACCGAAATAACCGGTTCTGGAAACTCCATGCGCTCAAGTGTTATCACATGAGCAGGGTCACACAATGTTTCACCCGTTGTTACGTCCTTAAGACCAATTAAAGCTGCGATGTCACCAGCGCGAACTTGTTTGATCTCTTCACGATCATTAGCATGCATTTGAACAATGCGGCCAATACGTTCTTTTTTAGACTTAATTGGGTTATATACTGTGTCACCAGAGTTAACCACACCCGAATATACTCGGATAAAAGTTAATGTACCTACGAATGGGTCGGTCGCGATTTTAAACGCTAATGCAGCAAATGGTGCACTATCGTCAGCTTCGCGTTGCCCTTCAGTCTCGTCTTTGTCGTTATTGATACCAGTTATCGCTTTCACTTCTGTCGGCGACGGTAAGTATTCAATAACGCCATCTAGTACGGCCTGAACACCTTTATTTTTAAAGGCAGATCCACAAGTACAAAGAATGATTTCATTATTTAATGTGCGTTGACGTAATCCAGATTTAATTTCAGCTTCAGACAGTTCACCTTCTTCAAGGTACTTATCCATCAACTCTTCAGTAGCTTCTGCAGCTGATTCAACCAAGTGTTCACGCCACTCTTCTGCTAAATCAACCATATCCGCAGGAATTTCTTCATAGGTGAAGGTCATCCCTTGGTCAGCTTCTGTCCAATTAATCGCTTTCATCTTAATTAGATCAACAACACCAGCAAACTCTTCTTCAGCACCAATCGGTAATTGCATTGGTACAGGATTTGCACCAAGACGATCCTTCATTTGCTGAATTACATCGAGAAAACTGGCACCAGTACGGTCCATTTTATTTACGAATACTACGCGAGGTACTGCGTATTTTTCCATTTGACGCCAAACGGTTTCAGTTTGAGGCTGAACACCAGATGAAGCACAAAGTACTAAGACAGCACCATCAAGAACTCGTAAAGAACGTTCAACTTCGATAGTAAAATCAACATGCCCTGGCGTATCAATAATATTGATACGGTGGTCATCAAACTGACCTTGCATCCCTTTCCAGAAACAAGTAGTAGCAGCTGATGTGATAGTAATACCACGTTCTTGCTCTTGTTCCATCCAATCCATGGTTGCAGCACCGTCATGTACTTCACCGATCTTATGAGAAAGACCAGTGTAAAATAATACACGTTCGGTTGTTGTCGTTTTACCAGCATCTACGTGCGCACAAATACCGATATTACGGTAGCGCTCAATAGGAGTTGTACGAGCCAATATAAAATCCTCTTTCTAAAGTCTGCTTAATGTAAGCAACCTTAGATTGCAGAAAAGGATAGTCATAAATATGACTATCCAATCGTTATTACCAGCGGTAATGAGCGAACGCTTTGTTCGCTTCAGCCATACGGTGAACGTCTTCACGTTTCTTAACCGCAGAACCTTTGTTGTCAGACGCATCTAACATTTCGTTAGCTAGGCGCTGAGCCATTGATTTTTCACCACGTTTACGAGCAGCATCAACTAACCAACGCATGGCTAGAGCATTACGACGTACTGGACGAACTTCAACTGGAACCTGATAAGTTGAACCACCAACACGACGAGACTTAACTTCGACTTGTGGACGGATGTTATCTAGAGCTGTTTCGAAAAGCTCTAAATGTTCTTTATCAGTGTTTTTCTCAGTTAAGATGTCTAGTGCACCGTAAACGATTTTTTCTGCTGTCGATTTTTTACCATCAACCATAAGGATGTTGATGAATTTTGCTAAAAGTTCATTTTTGAACTTCGGATCTGGCAAGATTTTTCTTTGTCCTACGACACGTCTTCTTGGCATTTTATGTACTCCGATTGTAATTTCAGGAATTTCCCAAAACAAAAGTTAAATTAGGTTGTTTGGCCTTACTTGACGGAGTCCGTTAAGATTTAGGGCGCTTAGCACCGTACTTAGAACGGCCTTGTCTTCTGTCGCTTACACCAGAACAATCTAGTGCGCCACGAACGGTGTGATAACGCACACCCGGTAAATCTTTAACACGACCACCGCGTATTAAAATTACGCTATGCTCTTGTAAGTTGTGACCTTCACCACCGATGTATGAAGTAACTTCGAAGCCGTTAGTTAAACGAACACGAGCTACTTTACGTAGTGCTGAGTTAGGTTTTTTTGGTGTAGTTGTATACACACGAGTACATACGCCACGACGTTGTGGACAAGCTTGTAGCGCCGGAACGTTACTTTTCGTTACTTGTCTAACACGTGGTTTACGTACTAGTTGATTAATAGTTGCCATTTAGGGCTCCTGATTAGTTAAATATGTGCTTATATCACAGTTTTTTTCTGTGAATTTCGCACGCTCATAAACGTGAAAATCCGCGACCCCAGTTATAGGGTCGCGGAATTTTATAGGTCAAGCACCTAACTGTCAAGGTTTAGTACAAAAGATCCTTGATCTTTTTTGTACAAAAACTAAACCAGATGCAGTAAAAGCAAGTTTACTTTTACTGCATTAGGGTTTAATTATTCGTCAGAAGCTGACGTTAAACCACCTAACATGTCTGCATTTAATGCATCCGTTAGTGCTTGTTCTGCATCTTCAGCAGTTACTGTAGTTTCTTCTTGTGCTACACCAACACCAGCGCGAAGTCTCGCACGCTCTTGGTGGTAAGAATAACCAGTACCTGCAGGGATAAGACGACCAACGATTACGTTTTCTTTAAGTCCACGTAAGCTATCTTTCTTACCAGCTACAGCTGCTTCAGTTAATACACGAGTTGTTTCTTGGAACGATGCCGCTGAAATAAATGATTCAGTTGCAAGTGAAGCCTTAGTGATACCAAGCATTAATACTTGGAATCCAGCTGGAGCTTTACCTTCAGCTTCTAATTCACGGTTAGCAATTTTAACGCGTGCCACTTCAACTTGTTCACCAACTAAGAAGTCACTGTCGCCAGTCGCAGTGATTTCACACTTACGGATCATTTGACGAACGATAACTTCAATGTGCTTATCATTGATTTTAACACCTTGTAAACGGTATACATCTTGTACTTCGTTAACAATGTAGTTAGCAACATGATCGATACCACGTAAACGTAGGATATCATGTGGAGACTCAGGACCATCGGCGATAACTTCACCTTGTAGAACTGATTCACCTTCGAACACGTTAAGTTGACGCCATTTAGGGATCATCTCTTCGTATACTTCACCACTTGGTTGAGTGATTAGTAAACGACGCTTACCTTTAGTTTCTTTACCAAAACCGATAATACCAGTTTTCTCTGCAAGGATAGCAGGCTCTTTTGGCTTACGAGCTTCGAATAAATCAGCAACACGTGGCAAACCACCGGTAATATCACGAGTTTTTGAAGACTCTTGTGGAATACGCGCTAGCGCATCACCGATATTAACTTCCGCACCATCTTCTAGGTTAACGATAGCATTCGCAGGTAGGAAGTACTGTGCAGGAATCTCTGTTCCGGCGATCATTACATCTTTACCTTTCTTATCAACTAGCTTAACCATAGGTCGCATTTCTTTACCAGCAGAACCACGTTGTGCAGGGTCAATAATAACGATACTAGATAAACCAGTTAACTCATCAGTCTGACGAGTCATTGTTACTGAGTCGATAAGGTCAACGAATTGAATCTTACCACCAACCTCAGTAATGATTGGATGCGTATGCGGATCCCAGTTAGCGATTGTCTCACCAGCTTTGATTGCTTTACCATCTGCTTTATTCAAAATTGAACCGTAAGGAACTTTATAACGTTCTTTCTCACGACCTAATTCATCAATAACGGTTAATTCAGAAGAACGAGAAGTAATAACAAGTTTCTTTTCTGAGTTAGTAACGTATTTAGCATTTTGTAACTTTAAAGTACCAGTATTTTTAACTTGTACGCTGTTTTCAGCAGATGCACGAGATGCAGCACCACCGATATGGAACGTACGCATCGTTAACTGTGTACCAGGTTCACCGATTGATTGTGCAGCAACTACACCAATAGCTTCACCTTGGTTGATCATATGACCACGGGCTAAATCACGACCGTAACAATGAGCACAAATACCAAAGTCAGTATCACAAGTAATGATTGAGCGAACCCAAACTTGATCAACAGAATGTTCTTCTAATGTGTCACAATCCGCTTCATCTAATAGACTGTTACGTGGGAATAATACTTCCTCAGTGCCAGGGATAAGTACGTCTTTACAAACAACACGACCTAGTACACGTTCACGTAATGGCTCTACAACGTCACCGCCTTCAATAAGCGGAGTCATTAATAGACCTTCTTCAATACCACAATCTACTTCAGTTACAACCAAATCTTGTGCAACATCAACTAAACGACGAGTTAAGTAACCCGAGTTAGCTGTTTTAAGTGCCGTATCCGCCAAACCTTTACGAGCACCATGAGTAGAGATGAAGTATTGTAATACGTTCAAACCTTCACGGAAGTTCGCTGTGATTGGCGTTTCGATGATTGAACCATCTGGCTTAGCCATTAGACCACGCATACCGGCTAACTGACGGATCTGAGCGGCACTACCACGAGCACCAGAGTCAGCCATCATGAAGATAGAGTTAAAAGAGTCTTGCTCTTCCATCTCACCGTCGCGGTTTAAGATAGATTCTTTCGATAAGTTGTCCATCATTGCTTTCGAAACTTTTTCGTTAGCAGATGACCAGATATCGATTACTTTATTGTATTTCTCACCAGCAGTTACAAGACCAGATTCAAATTGTTCCTGGATCTCTTTAACTTCTTCTTCAGCAGTTTCGATGATAGTGTATTTCGCATCTGGAATTACCATATCGTCGATACCAACTGATGCACCCGCGATCATCGCGTAATGGAAACCAGTGTACATAATTTGATCGGCAAACATTACTGTCTCTTTTAAACCAAGGTTACGATACGCATGGTTAATAAGAGTAGAGATTTGCTTTTTACCTAATGGCTTATTAATAAGATCATAAGGTAAACCTTTAGGACAAACTTGCCACATAAGTGCACGACCAACAGTCGTATCACGTAAAACGGTTTTAGGAACAGTAAAGTTACCTTCTTCGTCTTTAAAGTGCTCAGTAATTCTGATTTTTACACGTGCGTGTAATTCAGCAGCGCCTGTACGGTATGCTTTCTCTGCTTCTTTCACAGATTTAAATACCATAGCTTCACCTTTACCATTAACACGGTCACGCGTTAAGTAGTAAAGACCTAATACAACATCCTGTGAAGGAACGATGATTGGGTCGCCGTTTGCTGGAGATAAAACGTTGTTAGTAGACATCATTAACGTACGAGCTTCCATTTGAGCTTCGATTGTTAATGGAACGTGTACCGCCATTTGGTCACCATCGAAATCGGCATTGTATGCCGCACAAACTAATGGGTGTAAATGGATTGCTTTACCTTCAATAAGAACAGGTTCAAACGCTTGGATACCAAGTCTATGAAGAGTTGGTGCACGGTTAAGCATAACCGGATGTTCGCGGATAACTTCATCAAGTACATCCCAAACTTCACCACCTTCACGTTCAACTAGTTTCTTAGCAGCTTTAATCGTAGTCGCTAAACCACGAGCTTCTAATTTACCGTAGATGAAAGGTTTGAATAATTCTAATGCCATCTTCTTAGGAAGACCACATTGGTGTAAACGTAGAGTTGGACCAACTGTAATTACAGAACGACCAGAATAATCAACACGCTTACCTAGTAAGTTCTGACGGAAACGACCTTGCTTACCCTTGATCATATCAGCAAGAGATTTAAGAGGACGTTTGTTAGAACCAGTAATTGCGCGACCACGACGACCGTTATCTAATAACGCATCAACAGACTCTTGTAACATACGCTTTTCGTTACGTACGATAATGTCTGGTGCTACTAAATCTAGTAGACGTTTTAAACGGTTGTTACGGTTGATCACTCGACGGTATAAGTCGTTTAAATCAGACGTTGCAAAACGACCGCCATCTAGTGGAACTAGAGGACGAAGATCTGGTGGAAGGATCGGAAGAACCGACATAATCATCCATTCTGGTTTGTTACCAGACTGAGCGAATGCTTCCATAAGCTTAAGACGCTTAGTGATCTTCTTACGCTTTGTTTCACTACCAATTTCTGGTAGTTCTTCACGCATTTGCGCGATTTCGCCTTCAAGATCTAATTCTTTTAATAGGGCTAAAACTGCTTCAGCACCCATTTTCGCATCAAATTCATCACCGTGTTCTTCAAGAGAATCTAGGTACTCTTCTTCGGTTAAAATTTGGCTACGCTCTAATGTAGTCATACCAGGTTCGGTAACTACATAAGATTCGAAATATAATACGCGTTCAATATCACGCAATGTCATATCAAGTAATAAACCGATACGAGATGGCAATGATTTTAAGAACCAGATGTGAGCAACTGGACTAGCTAATTCGATGTGGCCCATACGGTCACGACGAACTTTAGTTAGCGTTACTTCAACACCACATTTTTCACAAATAACACCACGATGCTTAAGGCGTTTGTACTTGCCACATAAACATTCGTAATCTTTTACTGGTCCGAAAATACGGGCACAAAAAAGACCGTCACGCTCAGGCTTGAACGTACGATAATTAATGGTTTCTGGCTTTTTAACTTCACCGAAAGACCATGAACGGATCATGTCTGGTGATGCTAGACCAATTCGAATACCATCGAATTCTTCAGTTTGATTTTGTTGCTTAAGAAACTTAAGTAAATCTTTCACACTTCATCTCCTGTCGGAGTTAACATCTGGGGAGAGCTTTACGCCCTCCCCGTATACTGTCTAATAAATTAGTTCAGCTATGCAGGTTATTCCTGATCCAGTTCGATATTAATACCTAACGAACGGATTTCTTTCAACAATACGTTGAACGATTCAGGCATGCCTGGTTCCATACGGTGATCACCGTCAACAAGGTTTTTGTACATTTTAGTACGACCGTTGACGTCATCTGATTTAACCGTAAGCATTTCTTGTAGAGTATATGCAGCACCGTATGCTTCAAGTGCCCATACTTCCATCTCACCGAAACGTTGACCACCAAATTGCGCTTTACCGCCAAGTGGTTGTTGCGTTACTAATGAGTAAGAACCAGTCGAACGTGCATGCATCTTGTCATCAACTAAGTGATTCAGTTTCAGCATGTACATATAACCTACAGTTACAGGACGCTCAAATTCACGACCAGTACGGCCATCGAATAAAGTGAACTGACCGCTTTCAGGCATTTCTGCTAGACGGAATAACTGTTTAATTTCTTTTTCTGCCGCACCATCAAACGCAGGTGTTGCTATCGGTAAACCGGCACGTAAGTTATTCGCTAAGCGTTTAACTTCATCATCAGAGAAAGTCGCAATGTCTACTACTTGACGAGTTTCGCCAACATTGTATACATCTTGAATGAATTCACGAAGTTTCGCTAATTCTTGTTGCTCTTTGATCATACGGTCAATTTTCTCACCGATACCGCGACACGCCATACCTAAGTGAGTTTCAAGAACCTGACCGATGTTCATACGTGATGGTACACCTAACGGGTTAAGCACGATATCTACCGGCTCACCATTCTTGTCATGTGGCATATCTTCCACAGGAACAACGTTAGAGATAACACCTTTGTTACCATGACGACCAGCCATTTTATCACCTGGTTGTAGGCGACGTTTAACAGCTAAGTAAACTTTAACAATTTTCAGAACGCCAGGTTGTAAGTCATCACCTTGAGTGATCTTACGACGCTTAACTTCAAACTTCTTATCGAAGTCTGCACGAATTGCTTCGTATTGTTCTGCAATTTGCTCAAGGTCATTTTGTTGGCCTTCATCAGCTAAACTTTGAGTTAACCACTGGTCACGAGACATACCGTTAAGGTCTGATTCGTTTAAGCCAGCAGATAATAAAAGCTTCTTAGCACGTGCATAGATACCGTCTTCTAAAATGCTGAATTCATCGCCAAGATCTTTCTTAACTTCTTTCAATTGCATTTCTTCGATTTCAACAGCACGAGCATCTTTTTCAACGCCGTCACGAGTGAATACTTGAACGTCGATGATAGTACCTGAAACTGAGTTTGGTACACGTAAAGAGCTGTCTTTAACGTCAGCTGCTTTTTCACCGAAGATGGCACGTAGTAGTTTTTCTTCTGGAGTTAATTGTGTTTCACCTTTAGGAGTAACTTTACCCACTAAGATGTCACCGCCATTAACTTCAGCACCAATGTATACAACACCTGACTCATCTAATTTAGATAAGGCTGATTCACCAACGTTAGGGATATCAGAAGTAATTTCTTCTGAACCTAATTTAGTGTCACGAGCGATACATGATAATTCCTGAATATGAATAGTTGTGAAACGATCTTCTTTCGTTACACGCTCAGAAATCAACATTGAATCCTCGAAGTTGTAACCATTCCAAGGCATAAACGCGATACGCATGTTTTGTCCAAGAGCCAAATCACCTAAATCGGTAGATGGACCATCGGCTAACACGTCACCACGTTGCACTGGTTCGCCAACATTACATGTTGGACGTTGGTTAATACAAGTATTCTGGTTTGAACGAGTGTATTTAGTTAAGTTGTAGATATCGATACCGGCTTCACCAGCTAGCATTTCGTTTTCGTTTACACGAACAACGATACGACTTGCATCTACATAATCAACCACACCACCACGTTTAGCTACTGCTGTTACACCTGAGTCAACTGCAATAACACGTTCCATACCAGTACCAACTAAAGGCTTATCAGCTTTTAATGTAGGTACGGCTTGACGTTGCATGTTCGCGCCCATCAAGGCACGGTTAGCATCATCGTGTTCTAGGAACGGAATAAGTGATGCCGCAACAGAGATAATCTGTTGTGGAGAAACATCCATATACTGAACTTGTTCTGATGACATAAGAGTAAATTCATTCTTATGACGACAGTTTACAAGACCTTCAGTAAGAGCTTTCTTAGCGTCAATTGCTGCATTCGCCTGAGCGATTACGAAGTTGCCTTCTTCAATTGCCGATAAGTAATCAATTTCATCAGTTACTACGCCGTCAATTACTTTACGGTACGGAGTTTCTAAGAAACCGTAGTCGTTAGTACGAGCGTAACAAGATAACGAGTTGATCAAACCGATGTTTGGACCTTCCGGAGTTTCGATTGGACATACACGACCGTAATGAGTCGGATGTACATCACGTACTTCGAAACCAGCACGTTCACGTGTTAAACCACCCGGGCCTAAGGCAGAAATACGACGCTTATGCGTTACTTCTGATAACGGGTTGTTTTGATCCATGAACTGTGACAATTGTGAAGAACCAAAGAATTCTTTCACAGCTGCTGAAATAGGCTTAGCATTGATTAAATCTTGTGGCATTACTGCGTCAAGATCACCTAATGATAAACGCTCACGTACGGCACGTTCAACACGAACTAGACCAACACGGAACTGATTTTCTGCCATTTCACCAACAGAGCGGATGCGACGGTTACCTAAGTGATCGATATCGTCAACTTCGCCTTTACCGTCACGGATTGAAATCAATGTCTTCATTACTTCGATAATGTCATCTTTAGACAAGATGCCAGAACCAGTACTTTCAGAACGACCAACACGACGGTTAAATTTCATGCGACCAACAGTTGATAAGTCATAACGCTCTTCTGAGAAGAATAAGTTCTCAAATAAGCCTTCTGCTGCATCTTTTGTTGGTGGCTCACCTGGACGCATCATACGATAGATTTCTACTAACGCTTCTAAGCGGTTAGTTGAGCTATCAACACGTAAGGTGTCTGACATGTATGAACCACAATCGAATTCATTCATGTACAATGTTTCAAACGACTTAAAGCCAGCTTCTGATAATTCAGCAAGCAACTCTAAAGTTAATTCAGTATTAGCTTCTGCTATTACTTCACCAGTCGATTTGTTTACATAAGCTTTCGCTAATGAACGACCTACGATGTATTCAGCAGGCACGTCTAATGTCGTAATACCTTCTTTCGAAAGTGAACGAATATGACGAGCAGTAATACGACGACCTTGTTCTACAAGAACGTCTTTACCAAGTTTGATATCGAACGTAGCAGTTTCACCGCGTAAACGTTCAGGCACAAGTTCCATAACTAACTTGTTCTTTTTAATATCAAAACGGGTAGTTTCGAAGAATATATCTAGAATTTCTTCTGTAGAATATTCTAATGCACGTAACATGATTGACGCAGGTAATTTACGGCGTCTATCGATACGTACAAATAAGTTATCTTTAGGATCAAATTCAAAGTCTAACCAAGAACCACGGTAAGGAATAACGCGAGCGTTATATAATACTTTACCTGAAGAGTGAGTCTTACCTTTATCATGATCAAAGAAAACGCCTGGTGAACGATGTAATTGTGAAACAATAACACGCTCAGTACCATTGATTACAAAGGTACCGTTATCCGTCATGATTGGGATTTCGCCCATATAGACTTCTTGTTCTTTAATATCTTTAACTGTACCGGCTGCGGCTTCTTTATCGTAAACTACCATTCGTAGTTTAACGCGTAATGCGGCAGAGTATGTTACACCACGTATTTGACATTCTTTAACGTCAAATAATGGCTCACCTAAACGGTAGCTAACATATTGTAATTCTGAATTACCAGAATAACTTTTTATTGGAAATACACTACGGAAAGCGGCTTCAAGGCCAACTGCGCCCGTCGAGTCGATATCAATAAACTTACGGAAAGATTCAAGTTGGATAGACAGAAGGAATGGATAATCCATTACTTTCTTGCTCTTACCAAAATCCTTTCTAATTCGTTTCTTCTCAGAATAAGAGTAAACCATGGGTTCCTCATCTTGCTGGTTATGGCCGAATCTGTCTTTGCAGACAGGAATAAAACTAAATATCAAACACTTAATTAACTTACGTTAATTTTAGGTTAATATCTAATATGCACTGTTTTGATTAAAATAAAAACCAAAATTTACCTTTGATAAATTATCATCGGTATTTAGCGCAAAAAGGCCGGTGACGATTAAGCCACCAGCCATTGCCTAATTAGGCAGATAATCTGTATAAAAACAGATTATTTGATCTCAACAGAAGCACCAGCTTCTTCAAGAACTTTCTTAAGCTCTTCAGCTTCAGCTTTTTCAACGCCTTCTTTGATCGCTTTAGGAGCTGACTCAACTAAGTCTTTAGCTTCTTTAAGGCCTAGGCCTGTAGCGCCACGAACGGCTTTGATTACAGCAACTTTCTTCTCACCGAATGAAGTCATTACAACGTCAAATTCAGTTTGTTCAGCAGCACCAGCACCAGCGTCAGCTGCAACAGCAACGCCAACAGCAGCAGTAACGCCGAATTTTTCTTCCATTGCTTCGATTAAAGCAACAACATCCATTACAGACATTTCTGCAACTGCGTTTAAAATATCTTCTTGAGAGATAGACATATTCATCTTTCCTATTTAATTAAACAGTACCTTTAAAGTAGGCCTGTTTGGTATAACTATATAAATACAAGTAAACAACTAAAATTAAGCTGCTTCTTGTTCTTTCTGATCGCGAATTGCAGCAATAGTGCGGGCAAGCTTGCCTGCAGATGCTTCTTTCATAACGCTCATTAAACGTGCAATAGCTTCGTCGTATGTAGGTAATTTTGCAAGAACCTGAATATCGACTGCTTCACCTTCGTATGCAGCTGCTTTAAGTTCGAAGTCTTCGTTAGTTTTAGCGAAGTCTGCGAATAAACGCGCTGCAGCACCTGGGTGCTCGTTTGAAAATGCAATTAATGAAGGACCAACTAAGGTGTCAGAAACACACTCAAATGGAGTACCTTCTAATGCGCGACGTGCTAACGTATTACGAACAACTTTCATCCATACGCCGTTTTCACGAGCTTCTTTACGCAAAGTAGTAATTGCACCAACTGTAACACCGCGGGCATCCGCGATTACAGCTGATTGAGCGCCACTAGCAGCTTCTTGAACTTCAGCAACAATTGCTTTTTTATCATCAAGATTGATAGCCATTGGCTTAACTCCTGGTTAACCGGTTAAACCGGTTGTTAAAACTCCTAAAACAATCTTTTGTCTTAGGCCATTTACGGCGAGAGCCAGAAATTTAAGGAAATATCTGGGTAACACCATCTACGTAGGGAATTAAATAATCTTCACCATACTCATAAAGTACTTAAGGCTTAAACTATACCTACGGTCTTGGACGGGAGCTGAGTTAAATCCTTTCGGAAGCATGAATCATGCCACTCAGCACCTACCAAATTTTAAGAGGCGAAATTATAGTCTAACTTCGCGCTCTTGTAAACGCTTATTAAGCTTCAGATAACGAATTTTGAGCAACGTTGACGCCGGCACCCATAGTCGTAGAAATACTGATTTTCTTAATGTAAGCACCCTTCGCTTGCGAAGGTTTAGCTTTCTTAAGTGCTTCTAGTAAAGAAACTAAGTTCTGTTCTAGGTGTGCGTTTTCAAAGTCAACTTTACCGATAGTAGTATGGATAATACCATTCTTATCGTTGCGGTAACGTACTTGACCAGCTTTTGCGTTTTTAACAGCAGTAGCAACGTCAGGTGTTACAGTACCAACTTTAGGGTTAGGCATTAAACCACGAGGGCCTAATACTTGACCTAATTGGCCTACAACACGCATTGCATCTGGAGTAGCAATAACTACGTCAAAATCCATTACGCCAGCTTTAACTTGTTCAGCTAAGTCTTCCATACCGATAATATCAGCACCGGCTTCTTTAGCTTTTTCAACGTTTGCGCCCTGTGTAAACACAGCAACACGAACGTCACGACCAGTACCGTGAGGTAGTACAGATGCACCACGTACGTTTTGGTCAGATTTACGAGCATCGATGCCTAATTTAATAGCAACATCAACACTTTCTCTGAATTTAGCTGTAGCTAATTCTTTCAATAAAGCTAATGCTTCATTGATTTCGTATTCTTTTAATACGTCTACTTTCTCACGGATAATGCGAGCGCGTTTTGATAATTTAGCCATTGATTAGTCCTCTACCACTAAACCCATTGAACGAGCAGAGCCCGCAATGGTACGCACTGCAGCTTCTAATGAGCCAGCAGTTAAATCAGGTTCTTTCATCTTAACGATTTCTTCAAGTTGTGCAGTAGTAACTGTACCAACTTTTTCAGTGTTAGGACGGCCAGAGCCACTCTTGATACCAGCAGCTTTCTTAAGTAAGTAAGAAGCAGGTGGAGTTTTTGTGTCAAAAGTAAATGAACGATCACTGTATACAGTAATTACTACTGGTACTGGAGCGCCTTTTTCTAATGAGTCTGTTTTTGCGTTAAACGCTTTACAGAATTCCATGATGTTCACACCATGTTGACCTAATGCAGGACCAACTGGTGGTGACGGGTTAGCTGCACCAGCAGCAACCTGTAGCTTGATTAAAGCTGTGACTTTTTTAGCCATGATTTAATACCTTATAATTGGGTGCAAACGCCATTGCAAAATAGCTCCCCGTTAACAAAAAAACGATTTCATTCGGTTCTCAAACAAAATCGGTAGCGGATTATATATTAATGTTCAGTAAATGTGCAAGTGATAAGAGTGATTTGTTTAAAATAAACACGATTGCATTTGAGCTTATTTTATTAGTACGGTATAGGATTGCTGAATTAGCTCGGTTAACTTATTTATTAAAATTCAAATACTCCAATTAAACCAACAAGTAATATCCACCCACCGAGGAATAGCTTTAACTTTTTAGCCCCTAGAGCTTGAGCGATATGACGTGCGACTAAGCCACCTATTAATGCTCCCGGTGCCGCATAAATGAGGACATCAAAAGAGATAAGTTGGTGGTATATAAAAAAAGGTACTCCAGCTAATACGGTACATGCCGATACCATTACGCCTGCAGCAACAGAAAACATCACTGAAAAGCCCCTCAATAGTAAAATCACCGCGAGTATTTCTCCAACACCAACTGAAATCCATGCGGTAATAATGCCACCAATTAAACTACTTAGCGCAATAAGGAGCATTTCTGCCTTTGTTAATTGCACCACACCACGATGACTAGACTTAGTCGCAACATAGAAACAGTGCAGTAAGACAATGACGCCAAATACCAGTGAAAACAAACTAAACATGTTATTAATAGACGATATTGGTTGCCAATCTGCATACTGTACAAGACATAAACCAATTAAAGAGAACGGGATACTAACCCCTAACGTACTGTAAAACAGGTTAACTTTTTCTATCTTCTGCTGGTCATGGCTTTGAAAAAATTTAAGCCAAGAAAAACTGCCCATGGTCATGCCAAAACACTGTATGGCAAAGCTTGTAGCGATAATATGCTCAACATCCATGCCCAAGGCCTGAAAAGAAGGAACAAAGACCACCCCACCTCCGGCACCTGTGGAATTCGCAGCTATAGCCCCGGCAATACCTAAAAATAAAAATCCGCCGAAATCAGTAATCGATTGCACTGGTGCCACTTGTGCAAAAAAACACGCTAGCCAGACCGTTAAAAATAAAGCAGCGATGAGCAAACCTTTACGGTTTGTTGGTGAGGTGATCGTCGGAATTAGCTTTGAAGTAAATTGATGCAAATTAAATACAGCATTAGTTTAAGGAATTTGTGTCATGGCATAGTAAATATATATAAGCCTGATAGCAACAGCTTAGTAATACAAAAAGTAGATACAAAAAAGCCAGGCATTGCCTGGCTCTTAAAATACTTTAGAAAGAATTAACCTTTCTCAACTTGAATGAATTCAAGTTCAACTGGTGTAGAACGACCAAAGATAGATACAGAAACTTTGATTCTGCTCTTTTCGTAGTCAAGCTCTTCAACAACACCATTAAAGTCAGCAAATGGGCCGTCGATAACTCGAACAACTTCGCCTGGCTCAAACAATGTTTTAGGTCTTGGCTTGTCAGTTGAATCTTCAAGACGCTGTAAAATGCGATCAGCTTCTTTTTGCGTGATAGGTGCTGGACGATCGGTAGTGCCACCGATAAAACCAAGAACACGTGGTACGCTTTTCACTAAATGCCATGCTTCTAAGTCGTCAGCAACCATTTGAATTAAAACATAACCTGGGAAGAATTTACGTGCACTTTTACGCTTTTGACCAGCGCGCATTTCAATTACTTCTTCAGTAGGCACTAAGATCTGACCAAACTTATCTTCTAAGCCTTGGATTTCAATATGTTCTAGTAATGTTTTTTGTACACGTGCTTCATAACCTGAAAACGCTTGTACTACATACCATCTTAATTTAATTTCTTCAGTCATAATTAAACCTCTATTGAAGTTATAAAGCTAACTAACATGTATAAAAGAGAATCAAGTCCCCAAAGAACCAGAGCCATAAATACAGTCGCTACTAAAACGATACCTGTAGTTTGCACAGCTTCTTGTCTAGTTGGCCATACTACTTTACGAACTTCGATACGTGCTTCTTTAGCAAAAGCTAAACCATCACGACCTTTAGTCGTTTGTGTAGCAATTAAACCAGCAACAATAACAGCACCTACAACAGCACCTGCACGAGCTAAAACTGACATATCGCCAAAATAATAGTTACCGAAAACGGCACCACCTAAAAGTAGAAAAACTACTAACCACTTTAAAGAATCAAGAGAACCACTTTCTGGGTTTTCTGTACTTGCATTCATAACTACAACCTGTTCCCGTCACTCAGACAAAACAACCCCGTTCAATCACGAGGTTTAGAAAATATGGCAGGGGTGGAGAGACTCGAACTCCCAACCGTCGGTTTTGGAGACCGCCGTTCTACCAATTGGAACTACACCCCTAAACTTCAACTACTAAGTAATAAAACTCAACTTAGTATAGTTACACTTATCATGTGATTCTTAGATTTTGTTTGGAAAAATTAAGATTAACATCAGAAGTGAGGCGTTATTATACGTTTAAATATGGATTACTCAAGCGATAATTAACGAAATATTTATAAAGCTATAAAAAGTTATTTTCTAACTTCTTTGCTTAAAACAGCTGACATTCAACTGACACAGATACCGGCATCATCATTTATATCTAAAATACAGTACTTGGTATTAACCAAACGTGAAGTAAGTACAATATAAATTAAGTTAGCAATAATTTGGCAGCGACGTGCAGAGTAATTAATTAACTTTTTTAACCCACCACTAACCACCTGATTACCCTGATAATAATTTAAGTAACGGCGACTCTTAACTTTTCAATTCGCAGACCGCTTCCAGCATTACACACGTAAATATCGGCTTGTAATTGAAACTTATCAAAGTACTGCTCTGCAACCGCCTGTTTAATTGTTCTCACATCCTCTGCCCTACAAAGACAAACGATAGCACCACCGAAACCACCACCTGTCATTCGTACAGCACCATTATCTTCAAGTGCAGCCTGACAGATTTCAACTAAACCATCTGTTGCCGGTACAGTAACTTCAAAGTCATCACGTAAAGAGTTATGAGAAGCTGACATTAACCGCTTCAAAGTGGCCATGTCGCTATTCGCTAATGCTGACATAGCATCTATTACTCGTTGATTTTCGGTGATCACATGATGAGCTCTTTTGTACTCAACTGCTGTTAGATCATTTTTATACTGCGCTAGTAAATCTAGCGTAGCATCTCTAAGCATGCTTACATTCATTTTTTTAGCGGCTTGTTCACAATTAATACGGCGCTGATTATATTCACTATCAACTAACTTTCTTGGGTAGTTCGAGTTAACAATAACAAGGCTAAGATCTTCTGGAATTTTAATCGACTGCGTTGAAAGGTCACGACAATCAATCATTAAAGCAGAGCCGGGCTCGCCTTTAGCAGAAATCATTTGATCCATAATGCCACATTGACAATCCATAAAATCATTTTCAGCTTGTTGCCCAAGTAAAGCAATTTTCTCTGGTGTCAGATTTAATTCAGACGACTCACTGAACATCCCGCCTATAGCGACTTCCAGTGCGGCTGAAGAAGACAAACCACTACCTTGTGGGACATCTGAGCTAATTAATATATCTACACCACAAAGTCTATGGCCAGCGCGTTTTATCACAAACGCCATGGCGCGAATATAGTTGCCCCATTGCGACTTTCCATGTGAGATATCAACACTCACATCGAAGCTATCAGACTCACCGGGATAATTAGTTGAATGCACAACAACTAAGTTATCTTGGCGCTTTCTATATAATACCTTGGTACAAAACTCTAACGAGCAAGGAAGTACCAAACCATCACTGTAATCTGTGTGCTCACCAATAATATTCACGCGCCCTGGGGCAGATGACAACGAAGTTGCCGGTGAGTGGTAAATGTCTTCAAATTGGCGAGCTAATGAATTAATCATACTAAAGTCCTTTCTTGTAATGAGTAGTACTCGCTTTTTGTAAAATGCTAGCCGCAGTTTCTGCGGTTAAATCTCTTTGGCTTTCCGCTAGCATTTCATATCCAACCATATGTTTTTTAACCGTTGCTGAGCGTAGCAATGGCGGGTAAAAATGTGCATGTAAACGCCAATGACTGTCATCACCCAAATTATTTGGCGCACTATGCCAGCCCATAGAATATGGAAAGCTGCAATTAAATACATTGTCATATTTAGTCGTTAGTGCTTTCAGAGCTTCACTTAATGAAGCTTTCTGTTGCTCGTTTAGTTGTCCCATATGACGGACATCACCTTTAGCGATAAGCAATGTTTCAAATGGCCATACAGCCCAATAGGGTACAACAACCAGCCAATGCTCATTACTATAGATCACGCGCTCTTTTTGTTCATTCTCAAACTTAATATAATCGGCTAATAAGTTACTATCTTCTGACTGTTGGTAAGCCGCTAAATGAGTATTTTCAACTTCAATTTCTGTAGACATATGATCATGAGCCCAAATTTGGCCATGTGGATGTGGTTGTGAACATCCCATTATTGCGCCCTTGTTTTCAAATATATGCACGCAATTATATTGCTCAGACAATTCATTGTAGTTGGCTTGCCAAGTATTAATAACCGCTTCAATTTCTGTGTTTGATAACTCAGGTAAGGTTTTAGAATGGTCAGGCGAAAAACAAATAACTCGACACTCACCTCTCGCTACATCAGCCTTAATAAATGAGGGAGTTTCTTGGTTAACAACATTATCGTTGTCGCTCACAAGGGCACCAAAATCATTTACAAATACAAAGGTTTCTTTAAAGTTTGGATTCGATGTTTCCAGAGCACGCTCATTACCCGGACATAAAGGACAGTTGTCATCATAGCTAGGTAGTTGCTCACTACAATCAGCTTCTGTAGCGCCAGACCAAGGTCGATTATTTCTATGCGGTGAAACTAACACCCAATCACCTGTTAATGGGTTTTTACGACGATGAGTAAATTCGAGAGAACTCATTAATTATTCCTATTGTTCTTATAAACCTTGAGGATAGTTTGACTGCCAGAGCCATGTATCTTCGGTCATATCAGACAAACCTAAAGTTGCTTGCCAATTTAATTTTTGTTTCGCCAAACTTGCATCCGCATAATTACATGCAACGTCACCCGCTCGCCTTGGAGCAACTTGATACGGCACTTCTTTATTTGCTGATTTTGCAAAAGCATTAATAACATCGTCTTACAAGGAAACTTGACCTGTGCCTACTGATAAAACAATTTATCAAAAGTAATCAGCAACATAACAGTACCAAATATCAATAAAAGATTTACCTTTTAAAAGCTACTGTATTCAACAATATAATAATACAGCTTGCAATTTATTTGTTTAATTGTAGGATAATGCATGAAAAAGCTCACGCTACAACTTATTTTAATGTTGAGTAATATAACTATGTACTTGCTTTAGTCTCTAATGATAACGCGGTACGACCTAACATCATTACCTTTGTAGTGGACGATATGGGGTTAATGGATAATTCAGTATCGTTTATCACCGATAATAAAGGTGCTGCATTCAAGCAGAAATTAAATGATTGGTACCACCCTCCTAATTATGGAATCGTTAGCAACCAATGAAATACGGTTTAGCCGATTTTATGCGGAAAAGAGGGTGTTCCCCCTACTTTTCATTTAACAGGTCCAATTAAAGATACTCATATTCATATTAATATTCATATTCATGACAATATGATTGTTATCCCCAAAAAGCCAAAGGTATATTTTTAATAAGTAATAAACTTTCAAATAATATCGGCAATTTGAGCCCTGAAATCAATCAGATTATGCATAGCCAAGCATTGACGCAAAGAAACTAAATAAGAATAAAAACTATGAACAAAAATAAACTCTCTATTGCTGCTTTAACCTTTTTACTGGCACTATCCGGCTGTTACGACAAAGAAAGTACAGAAACAGAAATAACAGAAGAAGCTGATTATTGGCAAGACTTAAGTGTTTTTAAAGTGAACACAGAGCAGCCTAGAGCAACATTTCTGCCTTATGATAAGGCAGATAAAGTATCTAGCGACGATTATGCAAGCTCGCCATATTACAAGCTCCTTAATGGTAATTGGAAATTTAATTGGTCAGCAAACCCGTATTCAGTTCCTGAAGATTTTTTTAAACCTGAGTACGATGTGTCATCATGGGATGAATTACCGGTACCTGCTAACTGGCAAATGCACGGTTACGACTACCCTATTTATACCAACGTTGAATACCCATTTCCAAAGAACCCTCCTTTTATGCCTGAAGATGACAACCCAACTGGCGCATACCGCACCAGTTTCACCCTTCCGGCCGACTGGGATGGCCAGCAGGTATTCTTACATTTTGGAGGTGTAAACTCTGGATTTTACCTGTATATCAATGGTCAAGAAGTTGGCTATAGCGAAGGTTCAAAAACTGCTGCAGAGTTTAATATTACAAACTACCTTAAATCAGGCGATAACGTATTAGCTGCAAAAGTTATTCGTCATACCGATGGTAGTTACTTAGAAGATCAAGATTTCTGGCGTGTAAGCGGTATAGAACGTGATGTTTATTTACATACCGCACCGAATACCTATATTAGGGATTTTTTTGCTAAAACCACCCTTAAAAATAATTATCAAGATGGCGTTTTAAACTTAGCAATTATTGTTGCAAATAAAGACAGCGTAGCTCAATCCCTAAACGTTAGCGTAGAACTTACTGATGCCAACGGCAAAGTTGTTGCAATGCAAACTAGTTCTGTTGATTTAGCCGCAGACAGCGAGCAAACAATTAACCAAGTTCTAAATGTTGAAAATGTAGCCTCTTGGTCAGCTGAAGCTTCAAACCTTTATCAGCTAACTATAACAACTGAATATAACGACGATACACCAACACAGTATATCGGCGAGCAAATTGGTTTTAAAACTGTAGAGCTAAGTAACGGTCAATTTTTGGTTAATGGTAAAGCAATTCTATTTAAAGGCGTAAATCGCCATGAGCATGACGAGCGCACGGGTCATGTGGTTAGCCGTGAAGCAATGTTAGCCGACGTAAAAATGTTAAAAGAAAATAACATCAATGCAGTTCGTACATCCCACTACCCTAACGACCCTTATTTTTATCATTTAGCCGATAAATACGGCATTTATGTAATAGATGAAGCAAACATTGAATCTCATGGATTTCACTATGAACAAAAGGATACGCCGGCCAATAACCCTGAATTTGAAGGTATGCACTTAGATCGTTTAAAAAACATGGTAGAGCGCGATAAAAACCATCCTTCTGTTACGTTTTGGTCTATGGGTAATGAAGCGGGTGATGGCATTAACTTTGTGAAAGGTTATGACTGGATCAAACAGCGCGATGACTCACGGTTAGTTAAGTATGAACGTGCTGAGCGAAAATCGATTTACACTAAAGAAGACCGCCCACATCAAGATGCTGTTACTTGGATGTATAGACAAGTTAAAGACCTCAAAAAACAATATATTGGCAAATATCCAAATCGTCCATTTTTCTGGGCTGAATACTCTCATGCTATGGGAAACTCTAATGGTAACTTTAAAGAATACTGGGACTTTGTACGTAGCGAACGTCAAATGCAAGGTGGCTTTATTTGGGATTGGATGGATCAAGGTTTAATTAAGAAAGATAAAAATGGTAACGAGTTTTGGGCTTATGGCGGTGACTTTGAACCTGAAGGTGTATATAACGACGGTAACTTTGTTTTAAATGGTTTAATTAACCCTGACAGAACACCACACCCAGGCCTATTTGAAGTTAAAAAAGTGTACCAGGAACTACACTTTAACAAAGTAGGCACAACAGATTTTGAATTATACAACGAACAATTCTTTGTTGATTCTTCGGCGCATGATATTACATGGCGCTTAATCGAAGATGGCGAGGTAGTATCAACAGGCAACATTGATACTGTAGCTGGTCCGCAACAAACAGCTAAGTTTAGCTTAGCTGCACAGTTGCCAGTATTAACAGCCGGAAAAGAATACTTTATTAATTTTTATGCTAGAGCAAAGGGCGAGCACCCATTAGTGGCTAAAGGGCATTTATTAGCTAGTGAACAAATTAAATTACAACAAGGTACACAAGCTACATTTGCAAGCCCATATAGCAAAGTGAGCGTAACTAGCGATGATAACAGCACAGTTGTCGCTGCGGGTGATGCAAGCTTAAGTTTTGATGCTAATGGTTATTTGTACTCGTATCAATTAAATGGCACAGAGTTATTACTTGAACCTCTAAAATTCAATTTATGGCGCGCACCTACCGATAACGACTTCGGAGGTCGTAATAGATCATTTGTAAAACGAGCAAAAGCTTGGAAAGATGCAACTAATAACCAGCAAGGGCAAGGTCTAAAAATTATCGCCCAACAAGTTAACACAGTTACCTTACAGCAAACAGTTGAACTAACCGATGCATCATCAAAAGTTGTTTACCAATATACGATTAATGGCCTAGGTGAAGTTAAGGTCGATGTAAACTTCGACTTTGCAGGTAAAGCTAAGCAGTTTAGTGAAATTCCACGTATTGGCTCTAACTTCCAAATGCCGGTAAGTTTTGACCAAGTTACTTATTATGGTCGTGGACCACACGAAAACTATTGGGATCGTAAGACATCTGCTTTTATTGGCATTTACAAAGGAGAAGTTAAAGACTTAGCTTTTGATTATATTCGCCCACAAGAAAATGGTAACCGCAGTGACTTACGTTGGGCAACGCTAACCAACAAAAATGGCTTAGGCTTGAAAATTTCAGGATTACCAAACTTTGATTTTAGCGCGCATCACCAACCACAAAGTGACTTTGACCCTGGGCTCGAAAAAGCACAACGTCATCACACGGACATAGTCAAAAGAGAGTTAGTCAATGTAAATGTTGATTATAAGCAAACGGGGGTTGGTGGCGATAATAGTTGGGGAGCTTCTGCTTGGAAGAAATACCAACTTAAAGCAAAAGACTATAGCTACTCGTTTACGCTAAGCCCTATTAGTAAAGCTCCTAATTACTCAACGAAGCAAACCATACAAATAGGTACTCATAACGAGTTATAACGATAAATAAATTACGTGACCGAAGCCGTGAAAGCATTTTTACCAATCGAGAAATACTTTGTTAGCTTTACCTATGTTCAGACTTAACTAGCCCTAACATAACAAACGTACTGAACGATAAATTTTTTAAGGCCTTTGACTATCGGCTTTATTAGCTAAGTGGTTTAGGTGCAATCCGCATCCAAATACTCATTTCTTTACCAGGCTTTAAACTTGCAAAGCCTGTTTTCTCAACACCTTGGTGATGTAAGTTGACTGCATCGGGCAAGTGAGTAACAGGCTCCAAACAAAAAAAGTCTTCACCTTTAGGGCTATACACAACCATAAAATCACAATTACTTGAGGCTGTTATATCGGCACTCATTCGCCATTCAGGCCAAAATACCTCAGCTTTAGCCGGAAAATTAATAAATGTATTATCTAACTGGTGAGAGTCAATGACTAGCCCTAGCTTTGATTGAATACACACTGGTGCTTCAACCACTTTAACAGGCATAGATTCATGATCTACTTGCCACATCTGATTGACCTTAGCAATCACTGATGCCTGTGCTGTTCGAGAGAAATAAGGGTGTAAACCTAGCCCTGCAGGCATATCTTCAGGACTAAGATTGATCAAAGTTAAGGTTTGCAGTAATTCACCATTTTGTAATTCAAAATGATATTTTGTTTTATAAGTAAAAGGCCATTCGCTAGCCTTATGCAAATAGCTCAATGTTACACTGCTTGGGGTTTGCTCATCAATATCCCAAGACACTTGCCAACCATGACCATGATTACTATGACGCTCTGGAAATTGATTTAATGGCAATTTAATTTCACTACCTTGCCAGGTGAATTTCCCATCTCTTATACGATTTGAAAACGGTACGAGCGGAAAACATGAAGTGTTTTTCACATCAGCTGCGCCAATTCTATTTGGAAAAATAGCCACAGTTTTTTGATTGGCAATATAATTATAAGCCAAAATACTTGCACCAAGCTCAGGAGCAATAGTGACTTCACTACGGTGATCTTTTACTACTATATTCATCGGTTATAAGACACTATTTATTATACTAATGATATTGCCGTGACTTCACATGTTATGCAACACCACATTGCATGATAAATAGAAATAACCCCGTTTACTTTTTCAATTGTAATTTGTGAAAGTATTTAACGGTGTAAACTTAACCGTTCCAATACCTAGGTGTTAAAAAACTATATAGGGTAAATTGACTTAGGGCGTGCCACTGCACGCCCTCACCTAATGTATTTGCAACATTGATAACTTTAATTCAATTACCGATGGTTACTTTGCCATACCTTACTACCACCAGGCAGAATAGAAGGCGATTAGGATTAATATCACCGCAACCGTTGAAATGTTAAAACCTTTAGATGTACTAAAATCAATACCATCTAAGTCTACCGCATGCTCATGTTCGCCTTTCTTTTCAATAAGAGAAACTACAACAGCCAATAACAAACAAAGTACAAAGACTAAACCAACTCGATCCATAAATGGTAATTCTGGCCATAACATTTTAAACGCAAATGAAAACACCGCAGAACCAACGGCAGCAACTAAACCAGCATTGGCGGTTGTTTTCTTCCAAAACATACCTAGGAAGAATAAAACTACAATGCCTGGAGTAAAGAAGCCGGTAAATTCTTGAATGTATTGGAAAGCTTGGTCAAACTGACCTAATAGAGGTTTTGCAACTAGCATAGCAATAACTAAAGCACTTAAACTTACTATACGGCCGACTTTTACGTAGTGTTCTTCACTTTTAGGTTTAGCATCATTTTTATATAAATCCATAGTAAAAATAGTTGCTATTGAGTTTGTCATCGAAGCAAGTGATGAAACGATAGCAGCAACAAGTGCAGCAAAAACTAAACCTTTCAACCCTTCAGGCATCATATTCAATAAAGCAGGATATGCTTGATCAGGTTTGTGTAAATCAGGAACAAGAAGTACAGCGGCAATGCCTGGTAACACCACAATAACCGGCATTAGTAATTTTAAGAATGCGGCAAAAGCGATACCTTTTTGGCCTTCACGTAGATTTTTTGCAGCTAATGTACGTTGAATAATGTATTGGTTAAAACCCCAGTATGATAAATTCATAATCCACATGCCGCCAACAAGTACAGACAAACCAGGTAGGTCCATATAGTGCTCGCTGTCTTTAGCCAAGATCATGTCAAACTTGTCAGGTGTTTGCGCCACTAAATTAGAAAAGCCGGCGATTATGCCTTGGCCTTCACCAATTAAATCTAACGCTATATATGATAAAAACAATCCGCCCAATACCAATAATACCACTTGGATAATATCAGTAAACGCAACTGCCTTTAAGCCTCCATAAAGAGAGTAAGCAACTGAGAATGCACCTAAGAACATCATGCCATAAACCACATCGACACCCGTTATGGTGTTGATTGCTAAAGCGCCTAACCAAAGAATTGCAGTTAAGTTTACTAAAACATAAACACCTAACCAAAAAACTGCCATTACCGTGCGTACACGATGATCGAAGCGTTGTTCTAAGAACTGAGGCATGGTATATATTTTTTTCTCTAAAAATATAGGCAAAAAGTATTTACCGACAATCATTAAAGTGATCGCCGCCATCCACTCATATGAAGCGATAGCTAAACCAATTTTATAACCGGATCCCGACATACCAATGATTTGCTCTGCTGAGATGTTGGCTGCAATAAGTGAAGCACCAACGGCCCACCACGGTAAAGAGTTACCAGCTAAGAAATAATCATTAGCATTTTTATCATGGCCGACCTTTTCTCTTGAAACCATGTAGGCAATTGCAATAAGCGCAACCACGTAAAACACAAAGACAGATATATCTAGTGTTGATAAATTCATAATTTTCCCCTGAAGATACTATTAATATTATTATTTTTATTTTTATTGAATAAAGGCTTCTAAAAAACGTTTAAACTTCAACAGTTAAAGCCGAAACCTAGTAACACACCAATGTCACATATAACCAACACTTTATCAACATTTACTAAGTTCCTTTGCTCCTGTTGCTTGGAGAAAGAGCATCCATCCATCAATCAATCAATCAATGATAAGTTACTTGAGCCACGTCACCGCGTCATCCTGTGAAGATAGCTCGCTGTCAAGCATGGGGGTTCCGCACAAAAGCACTGCGGAATGACGTACACGGAAGTACTAATGCAAATAGGTTCATGGATGAACGTTTTCTATTTGTGACGGTGTACTTTTTCGAAATGTATTGAATATTCACAGAGCTTGCTTACTTACACCACGTCATCCCTATGAAGATAGCTCGCTGTCAAGCATGGGGG
>JAQWHD010000005.1 GCA_029237915.1 Thalassotalea sp.
AGGACGAACAGTCGCTGTTCGCGATCCTCCTAAATTAGGTCCGGTATCATGTGCAACATAACCAACTGGGTGACCAGTACTCCACATAACAAACTCTGATTTATTTTTTTTCATTAAGATACTTTGCGCGGCATCAACATCAACCCCTTTTACACCAGGTTTCATTGCATTAAATGCAGCAAAACCACTATCCCTACCATTTTCCCAATATTTTTGAATATGCGCAGGAGCTTTTGTTTCACCAGGTTTAAGCACATAAGCAAACCTTTGAATATCACTTACCCAACGATCAAATAACTTAATGCCAAAATCAATTTGAATAACATCGCCTGGCATAATCACTTTATTTGTTGCATGCGAGTGCCCTCTGTCAGGCCCTGAATTTACATTAGGGTTTTGATCCGGTGCCCATGCATCGCTAACGCCGTGCTCTGCCATTTTTGCTTTTAAAAATTTAGCAATGTCAGCATCAGTGCTTTTACCGGGAATAATTGTTTCATATGCTTGTAATTGCCACTCGGCCGTTAGCTCAGCAGCTTTTCGTAAAATATCTACTTCAGCAGGTAATTTAATTGAGAGCCATTCATAGACTATCTCCTGTGAAGAAACTAAACGTTCAGCAAATTTTGGACCTAAATACTGGCTCAGTGTTTTGTATTGTGAGTGCGATAAGCCATCAGCCTGCGCATTTAAATCAGACATATTAATGGCAACCGAAGCAAATGACTGTTTTTTAATAAATGCTGTGGCGTACTCTAAAGCGGAATCACTTCTTGGCACCGAAATAACTTCATCGTGGATGTCGAGATCAGCAAGTGCTTGCGCCTCGCTTGAAGGAGAATAAGCTTTAGAGTGAAAACCATCCTTATTAACATAGAATAAATAAGCGGCTGTTGAACCGGCATTTTCACAACCAATATGTTCAGCTAACGGGTCATTATTGTTTTCTCGGCAAACGATTAACCATGAATCTACCTTTGCAGTTTTCATCGCCTGAGGTAATAATTTATTGATTCTTTGTTTACGAATTTCTGGCCAAGGGGAAGCATCTGATAATTCAATAGCCGCTGCGCTTGTCGACGCTAAGCTAAACATGAGAGCTAAACTAAGCAGTCGTTTGTTAAGTAATATCATAATCTATTTTATCTATTAATTTGTTTACTCATTACGATAACAAATAAATGATGTAATGCCATTAGCCATTGATGATTAAATTGCACATTACTTTGTTATAGCAGAATAAAAATGACTCCATAGCAGATCAAACAATACAATATATTTGCTTACTATCCCTCGAATAGCCTAAAATAAGCGTTATAAAATTTTAACCCTAATAATAAGGCTTTAAGATGGCATTGCCAGATAAATTTATCTATTCAATGAACCGCGTATCTAAAGTGGTTCCACCAAAACGTACAATCATAAAAGACATTTCTATTTCATTTTTCCCTGGCGCTAAAATTGGTGTTTTGGGCTTAAATGGTTCTGGTAAATCAACACTACTTCGCATTATGGCGGGTGTAGATACCGAATTTGAAGGTGAAGCTAAATTACTTTCAGGCACTAAAGTTGGTTACTTACCACAAGAGCCACAACTAGATGAAGAAGCAACTGTTCGAGAAGTTGTAGAGCAAGCGGTTAGCGAAGTTAAAAATGCTTTAGCTCGTCTTGATGCTGTTTATATGGAATACGCTGAAGAAGGTGCTGACTTTGATGCACTTGCTAAAGAGCAAGGTCAATTAGAAGATATTATTGAATCTCAAGATGGCCATAACATTGATAATGTTTTAGAGCGTGCGGCCGATGCCCTTCGTTTACCTGAATGGGATCAAAAAATTAAAGTATTATCTGGTGGTGAGCGCCGCCGTGTTGCTTTATGTCGCTTATTGCTTGAAAAACCAGACATGTTGTTACTTGATGAACCAACTAACCATTTAGATGCAGAATCAGTAGCTTGGTTAGAGCGTTTCTTACATGACTACCCAGGTACTGTTGTAGCGATTACCCATGATAGGTATTTCCTTGATAATGTTGCCGGATGGATCTTAGAGCTTGACCGTGGTGAAGGTATTCCTTATGAAGGTAACTACACCAATTGGCTTGAGCAAAAAAATGCTCGCCTTGAACAAGAAAAACGCACCGAAAATGCATTAGCAAAAACCATTAAACATGAGCTTGACTGGGTTCGTTCAAACCCTAAAGGTCGCCAGGCTAAGTCAAAAGCTCGTATGGCTCGTTTTGAAGAGTTATCAAGCAATGAAAATCAAAAGCGTAATGAGACTAATGAATTGTACATTCCACCTGGGCCGCGCCTAGGTGACAAGGTTATTGACGTTGCTAACTTAACTAAATCTTATGACGGCCGTATGCTCATTGATGATTTAAGCTTCTCTATGCCTAAAGGTGCAATTGTCGGTATTATTGGTCCTAACGGTGCAGGTAAATCAACACTATTTAAGATGTTATCTGGTGCCGAATCACCTGATTCAGGTACGGTATCTGTTGGTGAAAGCGTACAACTGGCTAGTGTAGATCAATTCCGTGATGACATGGATGACTCAAAAACTGTCTACCAAGAAATTTCTGAAGGTAATGAGATCATCCAAATTGGTACTTATGAAATTCCTGCTCGTGCTTATGTGAGTCGCTTTAACTTTAAAGGTACTGACCAACAAAAAATCATTGGTCAATTATCGGGTGGTGAACGTAACCGTGTGCATTTAGCTAAATTAGTTAAAACTGGCGGTAACGTACTGCTTCTCGATGAGCCAACAAATGACCTAGATATTGAAACCTTACGTGCACTAGAGGAAGCTATTTTAGAATTCCCTGGTTGTGCCATGGTTATATCGCATGACCGTTGGTTCTTAGACCGTATTGCTACCCACATCATTGATTATCGTGATGAAGGGCAAGTGAACTTCTATGAAGGTAACTTTACTGAATACGAAGAATGGTTGAAGAAGACTTTAGGTCCAGCAGCGACTGAACCACATCGTATTAAGTACAAGCGTATTACTGCCTAGGAACTAGAACTAAGAACTAAGATTGCGACCTTCGTCACAATGACAAAAGTTGAGTGTTACGTTTACTCAACCGTCATGCTGACGTTGGTCAGTATTTTTATGTTTACTCAACCATCATGCTGACGAATCGTTGCATGGATGCTACTAATTAGAACATTGCAGGAGCAAATGTCGAGGTCAGTATCTTTATATTTACTCAACCGTCATGCTGACGTTGGTCATTATCTTTATTTTTTAAGTTTAGCAATTAACTCATTTACTGCATCTATGTGTTCTGGGTTGTCATGACATAAACTTTGAAATGCAGCGCACATATCTAAAAAGTCGGGTAATTCGGTGCGTTGCGCTAACTTCATTAAACGTTTAGTCATACGCATTGCTGCCGCTGGTTTACTGGCTATATCGGTTGCTAATTGCATAACTGTAGGCATTAGCATATCGGGCTCAACCACATCTAACACTAAACCTATTTCTTTAGCCTCAACTGCCGTAATAACTTTTCCTGTAAATGTTAACTCAGCCGCTTTTTGATAACCTACGACACGTTGTAAAAACCAAGCGCCGCCATCGCCGGGGATCAAACCAATATTGGCGAACGATTCAGAAAATTTTGCTTTAGTTGAGGCAATTCGTAAGTCACACATATTGCAGATATCAAATCCTGCGCCAATTGCAGGTCCATTAATAGCAGCGATTACCGGTATTTCACATTTTTGTATGGCAAGTGGAATACGTTGAATCCCTTCGCGATATCTGTTTTCAAGTTCATTTACATTACCAGCAAAATCGCCAGTTCTTGTAGACATGTCTTTAATATTACCGCCTGATGAAAATGCAGAGCCCGCACCAGTAATAATTAACACCGACACCATTTTAGTTTTATTCACCCAATCAATTGTATTAACAATATCATCGGCTATGTTGGTACTAGTTAACGCATTGCGAATATCATCTCGGTTAAAAATTAAACTGGCAATTACACCATTTAGCTCTAGTCGACAATCAATTAATGTAGGTAACGAATTCATAATAGCTACTCTTATCCTATAGGTTTTTAATTACTGTATATTACTGACTATTAAGGTAATTTGTAAGCTATTGGCGTAAATACTGGCAGCATCAACAGCTTCGACTATATTGGTTAAGTAAAATAATATATTCAGGAAGAAAAAATGAAACAAGTATTAATCCCCGGCCTTATCATGCTTGGCTTAGTTGCCTGCACAAATTCGGTCGATGAAAATAATAAAACCAACAAACAAGCAACTCTTGGCTCAGGTGTATTTCAAGAGAATATGGATAACTCGGTAAAGCCAGGCGATGATTTCAACGCTTACGTAAATGGTAAGTGGATGGCCTCAGCTAAAATACCTGACGACAAAGCCAGCATAGGTATAGGCCAAGAATTAAGTGATAAAGCTCAAGAAGATGTAAAACTAATCATTGATGAATCATCTAAAGGCGGTTTTGCCAAAGGCTCTGATGAGCAAAAAGTTGGCGATCTTTACAATTCTTACCTAAATATGGATAAGCGCAATGAGTTAGGGATGTCACCGTTAAAGGCGGCATTTACAAAAATTGATGCCATTACTAACCAGACTGATTTAGCTATTTATTTTGCCAGTTCCAATAAGTTAGGTTACAACCAACCATTCGCTTTAGGGCAATACGTTGATTTAAAAAATCCAAAAACATATATGATTTACACTTGGCAAGCAGGTCTTGGCTTGCCTGATAAAGACTATTACTTTAAAGAAGGCGAAAAATCACAAAGTCTCCGTGATAAATATTCAATTCACCTTGAAAAAATGCATCAATTAGCGGGATTAGATAAACCTAAACAATCGGCGCAAATGATCTACAACTTAGAAAAGTCATTAGCAACATCCCACTTAGAGAAAGAAAAAACTCGCGACATGGTGGCTCTGTACACTAAAGTTCCTCTTGATGAATTGAATAGCATAATGCCTGACTTTGCATGGCAAAGCTATTTAACAGAGGCGGGATTTAACGACATTGACGGCTTGGTTATAACGCAAATAGATTATATGAAAGCATTAAATGAGGTGATCAAAAACACATCTATTGATGATTGGAAAACCTATTTAAAATGGCAAGCGGTATCCGCTAATGCTACCCGATTAACTGCTGATTTGGACCAACAAGACTTCGAATTTAATATAAAAACTTTATATGGCGCAACAGAGCAAAGACCAATGTGGCGCCGCGCCGTATCAGTTGTTAATCAGGACTTAGGAGAAGTAATAGGTAAGGTGTATGTTAAACGTCATTTTTCACCACAAGCAAAAGCACAAATGTTAGAAATGGTTGATTATCTACTTCTAGCTTACGAGCAAAGCATTAAAGATCTTGATTGGATGAGTGATGAAACTAAGGTACAAGCTTTGGATAAACTATCTAAATTCACCCCTAAAATTGGCTACCCGGATAAATGGCGAGATTATTCAAAACTAACGATTGATGCTAATGATTACTTTGGCAACAGAGAGCGTTCAGCTTTAGTGTTATACCAACAAACCTTAGATAAGCAAAATCTGCCAGTAGATAGAAGTGAATGGGGCATGAATCCACAAACGGTTAATGCATATTACAACCCACCGCTTAATGAAATTGTTTTCCCTGCTGCAATTTTGCAACCTCCTTTCTTCGACTTAACAGTTGAAGATGCCACTAATTATGGCGGTATTGGCGCAGTGATTGGTCACGAAATTGGCCATGGCTTTGATGACGCTGGCTCTACCTTCGATGGTGATGGTGTACTAAGAGATTGGTGGACAGCAAGCGATAAGTCACAATTTAAAGAACGAACTAACGCGCTTGTTGCACAATATGATTCATTTGCAGTATTCCCTGATTTAAACGTCAACGGCACGTTTACTTTAGGAGAAAATATCGGTGATTTAGGTGGTTTAAGTATCGCTATGAAGGCGTACAAATTATCGCTTAAAGGTAAACCTTCACCAACGCTAGATGGCTTTAGCGGTGAACAACGCGTATTGATTGGTTGGGCGCAGTCTTGGCGTAAAATACAGCGTGAAGAAGTATTGCGCCAGCAAGTAGGTACGGATCCTCACTCACCAGCAAAATTTAGGGTTAACGGCACGGTAAGTAATGTACCTGAGTTTTATAATGCCTTTGCTGTTGATACTAATGATGCACTTTACTTGAGTGAAGGCGAACGCGTTAAGATTTGGTAATTATATACAGCAATTAAATGTTGAAGCCGCTAAATGAATAATTTAGCGGCTTTTAAATTATGAAACCGCAGCCAATAAATCAATTAAAATTACAATTACAACTCTTAAAAATAACATGCCTTATTTTTATTAATTAATTCTTCCTTTTAACATATGAAAAAACATATATAATGACTTTCATATATATAAGAGAACGATAATTAATGGATCCTACCCAGTTTTTTAAATGCCTAAGCGATGATACTCGTTTAAAAACACTTATGTTGATTCAGCTAGAGAGTGAGCTATGCGTTTGTGAATTAACAACAGCATTAAATGTTAGCCAACCGAAAATATCTCGCCACCTAGCTTTACTTAAAAAATCGGGGTTATTAACGGACAGAAAACAAAGCCAGTGGGTTTATTACCAAATAAACGCTGCACTGCCGTTATGGGCAAAAGCGGTTATTTCAACAAGTACTCATGATAATTTAGAGTTTTTAAACAATAATATTACTTTATTACAGCAAATGGGCAACCGACCAGAGCGCCTACAAAATTGCTGTACATGATAGAACCAATTAAACGATAGGAAAAAGTATGACAATTAAAATTGGAATTAACGGCTTTGGCCGTATGGGCCGTTTATCGATGCGGGCAGCATTTGATTGGGATGACGTTGAAATTATCCAAATAAATGATCCTGCAGGTGATGCGGCAACTTTAGCTCATTTAATGACGTTCGACTCTGTTCATGGTCGTTGGCACCATGAAGCAACCGCTATCGATTCAGACATGGTCATTAATGGTCAAAAAATTCCATGCACGCAAAATACTAAAGTTGAAGATACCGACTGGTCTAAATGTGATGTGGTTATTGAAGCCTCAGGAAAAATAAAAACTACAGCATTATTACAAGCCTATACAGCACAAGGTGTTAAACGTGTCGTGGTAACGGCTCCTGTAAAAGAAGATGGTATCTTAAACGTTGTTTTAGGTGTAAACGAGCATTTATATAATAAAGAATTACACCCTATAGTTACCGCAGCGTCTTGTACAACAAATTGCTTAGCTCCTGTGGTTAAAGTTATTCATGAAAAACTAGGTATTAAACATGGCTCGATGACCACCATTCATGACATTACCAACACGCAAACTATTTTAGATGCTCCCCATAAAGATTTACGACGCGCTCGTGCTTGTGGTATGAGTTTAATACCAACAACAACAGGCTCAGCGACAGCAATTACTCATATTTTCCCAGAGCTCCAGGGTAAATTAAATGGCCACGCAATTCGAGTACCTTTAGCGAATGCCTCATTAACCGATTGTGTATTTGAAGTAGAGCGTGCAACCACAGTTGAAGAAGTAAATGAGCTACTTAAACATGCTGCTGAAAATGAATTAAAAGACATTCTTGGTTTTGAAACCAGGCCCCTAGTATCGATTGATTATAAAACAGATCCACGCTCAAGTATTATCGATGCCCTTTCAACTATGGTAGTTAATGGCACTCAGGTGAAGCTTTACGTGTGGTATGACAATGAATGGGGTTATGCAAACCGTACCGCTGAACTTGCTCGTATAGTTGGTCGCAGCGATAAAGCTTAAGCCAACATTCATATTAGAGTCGCATTAAAGAGTCAATGAAAGAGTCAGTGAAAGAGCAGATATGTTAAGTAAGCTATCACCACAGATTAAACAGTATTTAGTTATCACAGGTAACTATTGGGCGTTTACCTTAACCGATGGCGCACTACGCATGTTGGTGGTTTTGTATTTTTATACCTTAGGTTATAGTCCGCTTAACATTGCTCTTTTATTTTTGTTTTATGAGATTTTTGGCGTGATTACTAACTTAGTTGGTGGTTGGTTAGGCGCGCGGCTTGGTCTAAATAAAACCATGAATATTGGTTTAGCTTTACAAGTGATCGCTTTACTAATGTTAAGTGTGCCAAGTGAATACTTAACGATAGTTTATGTTATGGCAGCGCAGGCGCTTTCCGGTATAGCCAAAGATTTAAATAAAATGAGCGCTAAAAGCTCAATTAAATTATTAGTACCAGAAAACGCTCAAGGTAAGCTGTATCAATGGGTAGCAATATTAACCGGCTCTAAAAACGCTTTAAAAGGCATAGGTTTTTTCTTAGGCGGGTTACTACTTAGCTTACTTGAATTCAAAGGCGCGGTTATCGCAATGGCAGCCCTACTCTCTGTAGTGTGGTTGTTTAGTCTATACGCGTTAAAAGAAGATTTAGGTAAGGCTAAAAGCAAACCTAAATTTAATGAAATATTTTCTAAAAGCCAGTCGATAAACATTTTATCCGCCGCCCGACTATTTTTATTTGCTGCTCGTGATATTTGGTTTGTTGTTGCCTTGCCTGTGTATTTAGCAGCAAGTTTTAATTGGGATCATTGGTGGGTCGGTGGTTTCATGGCAACTTGGGTTATTGGTTACGGTATTGTGCAGTCGTTCGCTCCTTATTTAACCGGTAAAAAACAAGGCAAAGTTCCCGAAGGTAAGTCGGCACTGTTGTGGGCATGTTACCTTGCTGTGATCCCTGTATTGATAGCATTAGCTATTGATGCTGACTTTTACGCTAAGCAAGCTCTTATAATCGGTTTATTAGTGTTTGGCGCAGTCTTTGCGATTAACTCATCACTGCACAGTTATTTAATTGTCAGCTATGCTCGAGGTGATGGTGTATCTCTTGATGTGGGCTTTTACTATATGGCCAATGCTATGGGTAGATTAATAGGTACGGTTTTATCTGGCTGGGTATTTCAGCAATACGGCTTAGCGATGTGTTTGTGGATCTCGGCTTTATTTGTAGTTATCACAGCTATTATTTCAATTAAGCTACCAAATACATTACCAGAGCAAGCGAGCTAAATTAGCTAGTTATATGTCTTGAAACTCATATGCATCAATGGCTTTACGGGCTTCAGCTATAGTACAGTCGGCCAGTATTACCAGCTCATTGACGGTGATCTCAGGATTGCGCACCACAAAATTCATAATTTCAGCTTGGGTTAAATCACCGCGCTCTTGCTCTAGCAATTTAACTATCCATTGCCAAGTTGGCTCTTCACTATCACGAACTAAGCCAATAATTTTTGTCATTTGCTCACGTGTTGCCGATAAACGCCAATTACGCGAACGGCCTATTCGACATAACTCACAACCACTATCACGCACTAAGCTTTTGAGCTCATAAGCTCGCAATGCCTTACGTAAAAAAGATGGAAGTAGTATGTGACGTACAGCTGACAAAATAGCCCTTAACTCTAGTAAAAATAACTTGGTTGCTCATTTTAGCAATTATTAACAAACAATAAAGCTTTAGACCTAACTAATTGCGTGTTTTTTGAACTTTATGATTTAACTATGTATTAACTATGCTGATTAACATAAGTAATGAAAATAGGATGAATAAACAACCGCTTAGTTTGTTTATTAGATTAGGATTTAATTTCGTGATCCAACGTCGTCCTATGTATACACCTAATGCTGTGGTGGCAATTAATGCAAGACTTGCCCCAAGCCAAACACCTAAAGGATTTTCGGTAGTACTTAATGTTGCCACGGCAAGTTGAGTTTTATCACCGAATTCAGCAACGGTTATAATTAATAACGTGCTGATAAATATGCTCTTACCGACCCGGCTACTTTCCTCTTCATCCTCTTCATCTTTCGCTATTAATGCCTGTACACCAAAAATAAAGAATAGCCCAGCGGCTATAGCTGCCATAATGTGGGGAGGAATAAATTGGGTGATACTTGCGCCTAAAGTAACGGCGACAATATTGAGTAAGATAAACGCGGTAATAGCGCCGAGAAATACCTGTGTTGCTTTATATCTTGACGCTAGAGACATACAAACGATTTGGCTTTTATCGCCCATTTCGGCAATAAAAACTAACACAAAAGTAAAAAAGCTTGAAGAGATGAATGACTCTAACATTAACGATTCCGGCTAACTAAATATCAAGGTGCAGCTCTATTGGATTTCGGCTTGATATTTTTTGGTTTTTATTCGGGGATGCCGTGCATTTCAAAACACTTAACCAGTAGGTCTTCTTCAGACTCTACATGGTTAGGATCAGGCTTAATGCAGTCGATTGGGCAAGCAATAACACATTGTGGTTTGTCATAATGGCCAACACATTCTGTGCATTTATCTGGATCGATCTCATAAATATCATCGCCTAGCGTAATTGCTAAGTTAGGACATTCAGGATCGCACATATCACAGTTAATGCATTTGTCTAAAATGATCAATGCCATGGTTATACTTGCCCTAGGGTATTAGTCGTGATTAACACAAACTAAGCCTTAGCTTGGTTTTGTGCAAATGGATGGCGAGTATTTTCACCTTCATTTAAGTAACGCATGATAATAGCAAATTCTAAATCATAGTCGGTATCAAGTTTAATTTGGACAAAGTGACCTGAGCCTTTTGCGTCGGTTACTTCCTCGCCTTTACGGTTTTGCATGTACTCTAGTACAAAACTTACGTTACCTTGCGGCGTCATTAATTCGATTGAATCACCAGTTAAAAATTTATTTTTAACGTCAATTTCAATTAAACCATCTTCTGTACGGCCTAATACTTCACCCACAAATTGCTGGCTATCAGATTTTGAATAACCATATTCATAGTTTTGTAGCTGATCGTGACGATGACGAGCTAAGAAACCTTCGGTATAACCACGGCTTGCTAAGTGCTCAAGGTTACCTTTTAAATCTTCGTTGAAACTTTTACCAGCAACCGCATCGTTCATCGCTTGCTTGTATATTTGTGCTGTACGGGCACAGTAATAGAAAGATTTAGTACGGCCTTCAATTTTTAATGAGTGCACACCCATTTTAACTAAACGCTCTACATGCTCAATGGCGCGTAAATCTTTTGAGTTCATGATGTATGTACCATGCTCATCTTCAAATGCAGGCATATACTCACCAGGGCGACCTTGTTCTTGTAATAAGAACACTTCGTCTGTTGGTGGTTGTTCCGTACTTATAACATTAGCAGCTTGCTCAGGAGTCCATATCTCTGGCTCTTCGCTGCCAATAATTGGTTGCTGAGGTGCAACGGCTATAATTTCGCCATGTTCGTCTTCTTTGGCTTCGTGCGCATTGTAAGACCAACGACAAGAGTTAGTACATGTACCTTGGTTTGGATCGCGTTTATTGATGTAACCGGATAATAAACAACGACCAGAATACGCCATACATAATGCACCATGTACGAACACTTCAATTTCCATTTCAGGTACGCGCATACGGATTTCTTCGATTTCATCAAGTGATAATTCACGAGATAAAATAACGCGTTCAACACCTTGCTGATGCCAAAATTTAACGGTTGCCCAGTTAACAGCGTTAGCTTGCACTGATAAATGAATTGGCATATCTGGATAAGCTTCGCGGATCATCATGATCAAGCCTGGATCGCTCATAATTAGCGCATCAGGTTTCATCGCAATAACCGGCTCAATATCTTTTAAGTAGGTTTTTAATTTAGAATTGTGCGGAGAGATATTACTAACAACATAAAGCTTTTTGCCTAACGCATGTGCTTCGTTGATACCAATTTCTAAATTAGCAAGATTGAATTCATTATTACGTACACGCAAACTATAGCGAGGTTGGCCGGCATAAACGGCATCTGCGCCATATGCAAATGCATAACGCATGTTTTTTAGGCTGCCTGCTGGAGATAATAATTCTGGTGTATACATAAAATACCAATCCTGTTTAGGGAATTTTAAAAGTGCGGTATTTTAATGGCTAGACGCTGAAGGTTCAATACACATACAGTTAACAACTGTTATAAAGTGTACAAAAAAAGAGTTATTTACTTATTTGTTGTTTGATATCAATGAAATTAGACGCTTAGATTAAACAATAATTTAACCTAAGCGCAAGTTGTCGTTACTCTTCTAAGTAAGAACGGGTCGTTAAACCAAATTGTTTTAACATATCGGTGATAAAACGATTCACTTCAGCAGTCATTAGGGTAATGTCAGCGTCAATTTTTACTATCATGTCATCGGTTGGAATGTCTTCGTTTTGCTCGTAAACGCTATCATGGAATTTAACGCGCTTAACGCTTAAGTCATCACAAAGTACACAAGATAGAGTTTGATCCCAATCGAAAGCAATCTTAACCACTTGTTTTTCACCAAGGTGAGCAAGTATTTCATCTGATAATAAATCTTGGTTTTTACAACGAAGCACTGCGGCATCATCACCCATAGCTTTTAACTCGCCTTCAAAACCAATGGTGTAGTTTTCAGGTAAGGTTTGCTCTAGTAACCAGCTAGTCATAATAGTTTCAGCGCCAGCATCTGGTACAAAACTTGTTACCGGCAGACTGCCTAAACATTTTCTTAATAAGGCTAAGAAGTCTTCGGCTTTACCACGGGCACTGGTATTAACTACGATGATATTTTGCTCAGCACAAATATACGCTTGCACATCACTAGTACGAGTAAATGCACGAGGTAATAACTCAAACGTAATGTCTTCTTTGAATTGTTCTTTTTCTTTCTTAGTCGCTTTGCGGCTGTGCTCATGTTCAAGTTGCGAAACTTTTTCTTCAAGTTGCTCTTTTACAACAGACGCAGGTAAGATTTTTTCTTCTTTACGAGCGTTCATCACTATACAGCCATTGGCTTGATGCACTAGGCGATCGCCGTGCTTACCTAATGCTGATGAAAAACCAAAACGCGACATTTCTGTTTTGCCACATGGTGCAAATACGTGTTCTTGTAATGCTGCTTCTAACTCTTCTTCCGATTGGGTAAATGGACGAGTAAAAGAGAAAATATATAAATTTTTAAACCACATGGTGAATTCCCTTGCCCTACACTTAAAAGTAGGTATGTTAATTGTTCAGATAATAATTTTTAAAATATTTTTATAGGACAGGCATGATAACGAAGTTAATACTATTAAGTATATCTATTTTTATAGTTTCTAAGTTAATCGATGGTATTAAGCTTAAAGGCTTTATCACCGCTATTGGTGTAGCTGTGGTCTACAGTATTGCTGATTTATTATTGTGGTGGCTACTCGTAATAGTTTCTATGCCATTGATAGTGATTACGTTTGGTTTGTTTGTGTTTGTTTTAAATGCGTTTTTATTATGGCTGACCGATCAATTACTTGAAGATTTTGAAATTAAGGACTTAAAAACAACGTTTTTTGCGTCATTAATAATCTCGTTAATTAATTTAATATTGACGGTTATTTTTATTTAGACACCTGCAGCTTTAATTTGATGGCTATCACCTTTAGAGAATTTTAAGGTAAAGGTACTGCCATTGCCATATTCACTATTAATAATTAAATCGGCTTTGTGATGATTAGCAACATGTTTAACAATAGCTAAGCCTAAACCATTACCGCCAGTGTCACGTGAACGTGATTTATCAACACGATAAAAGCGTTCGCTCAACCTATCAATATCTTCTTGTTGTATACCGCAGCCATTATCGGTAACACTAAATAAACAGCTGTCATCAACAAGCTGCCAGCTGATAGTAATCGCACCATTTTTAGGTGTGTAGTTCATCGCATTAACAATTAAATTGGAACACGCACTTTTTAATTCTGAATCTATACCTAAAATACCAAGCGTAGGGTCTATTTGAGCAGATATTTGGTGTTGTTTATCTTTATTAAGCCAACTTGCATCCTCAATTAATGTATTAATCAATTTCGGCATATTTATTTTACTACGGATATCTTCTTCAACATTAACTTCAACTTTTGACAGTACCAATAATTGCTGAACCAGTCTATCCATACGGGTCACTTGCTCTTCAATGGCTTTAAAGGACTTACCCCATTGTTCACTTAGACTGTCATCGTCTTGGATCATCTCAACGTAACCACGCACTACGGTGAGAGGGGTTTTTAATTCATGCGATACATTGGCAACAAAGTCTCGGCGCATTTGCTCCATACGTTTGAGCTGACTCACATCACGAGCAAGTAGTAAATATTGCTCGTCGCCGTACACCATAAATCTTAACTCAAGTTGTTTTTGTGAATTATTCGGCGCAAGTATGCTACAAGGTTCAGTAAAATCTTGTTTTTTGAGATATTTGGTTAATTGCGGTGAACGAATTAAGTTAGTAATTCTTTGCCCAGCATCATAAGGCCAGCGTATACCCAGTAGGCGATTAGCCTTTTTGTTGGACCAACGGATAGAAAAATCTAAACCCAAAACAATAGCAGCATCGGGCAGTGCTTCTGCGCCGTCGCGAAATTGTCTGATACGATGATTTAGCTCTTTTTGTTTTTTGCGATAATTTTTTATTCGGCGGTAAATACCATCGTATAAGTGGCCCCAAATGCCAGTTGATTCAGGAGGATGTAAAAGATTTTTTTGCCATAACCATTGAATTATTTGAGTTAAATGACGGTAATTCCATATTAAAGAAGCGCCAACGCCAAGCAATAAAAATAGCGCTATTTGATCAAACAAATAACCGATCAGTCCAATACCGATAAAGATCAAAAGCTGTTTAACAATAAATTGCTTTACAGAAAAGCGATAAATCATATGGATCCTGAGTAAACGAAAAAACTAAATTGTTATTATTTAGAGTAAGGCTAATATGTTTAACTTAACTTGCTCGAAAATCGATAACCAGCACCACGTACCGTCTGAATAAAATCTTCGTGCCCTTTACCTGTTATGGACTTGCGTAAACGTCTGATATGAACATCAACGGTTCGATCTTCAACGTAAACATTTGTGCCCCAGACATTATCTAGCAATTGTTCACGTGAGTACACTCTTTCAGGGTGAGTCATAAAAAAATGTAACATTTTAAACTCAGTTGGGCCTAAATCAATCTTATCATCTTCTATTGTTACTCGATGCGATACAGGATCTAAAGACAAACCTTTAAAATTAATCACTTCTTCTAAAGCTGTTGGTACAACACGGCGAATAACGGCTTTAATACGCGCAATGAGCTCTTTTGGTGAAAACGGTTTAGTAACATAATCATCTACCCCTACTTCAAAGCCTTTGACTTTGTCGTCTTCATCAGAGCGAGCAGTAAGCATAATAATAGGAATTTTACTGGTGTAATCGTTCTTTTTAATTTCACGGGCTATTTGAATACCGCTACCGCCTGGTAACATCCAATCTAATAAGACTAAATCGGGCAAAGGATCTCGTAATAAAGCCTTTGCTTGTTCATAATCTTCTGCTTCCACTGCATTAAAACCATTTTGCTCTAAAACAAAACAAATCATTTCTCTTATTGGCTTTTCATCTTCAACAACTAAAATTTGTCGATTCATGATGGTTCCTAAAATAAATTGAAATAAACTACACGTAAAACCTAGTTTGCCTGCTTTACATTACACTTTTATGACAGATGCCATAAAGTATCATTTTTTATGACTTTATCAATAAAAATCAGTGGCTATGCTTATGGTTAAATTTAAATAGGCTTGATGTTACTCTACCGTATTATTCAGTTTTAAAGCTTAGAATGTATAGGTAAACTAAGCTAAGACTCATTAAACTAGCGAATAAATAAATAACTTTTAAGCTGTCATTAAAACGTCACATTAGTTTTCTAAGATAGATGCAGAAATTAAAACACATAAACTTTATTTATCTACACACTCTCTGGAGAGAATGATGAAACTTAAAAACTTAATTACTTCTGTTGGTATTGCAGTCGCTACATTTGCTAGTCAAACGGCTATCGCTATGGATGCTGATTTACCAAAATATAATAAGACCAGTGGCATTTCGGGTAATTTATCATCCGTGGGCTCTGATACGTTAGCGAATATGATGACGTTTTGGGCGGAAGAATTTAAACGTAACTACCCAAGTGTAAACATTCAAATTCAAGCGGCAGGGTCTTCAACTGCACCGCCATCGTTAACAGAAGCTACAGCAAACATCGGACCGATGAGTCGTAAGATGAAATCAAAAGAAATTCAAGCCTTTGAAAAGAAATTTGGTTACAAACCAACCCCTGTGCGTGTTGCTATTGATGCATTAGCTGTATTCGTTCACAAAGATAACCCGATTGAAGGTTTAAGCATTCAACAAGTCGATGCGATTTTCTCTAGTAATAGAAAATGTAAAGGCGCTGCCAATATTGACCGTTGGGGAGCTTTGGGCTTAACCGGCGACTGGACAGGTAAAGACGTACAGTTATATGGTCGTAATTCGGTATCAGGTACTTATGGCTATTTTAAAACCAAAGCCTTATGTAAAGGTGATTTTAAAAATACGGTAAATGAACAACCAGGCTCTGCTTCGGTAGTTCAATCGGTATCTTCTTCACTTAATGGTATTGGTTATTCAGGAATTGGCTACCAAACATCCGGAGTACGCGCATTGCCTTTAAGTAAAAAAGGTGACCAGTACGTTGCTGCCAACATGACTAATGCCATTTCAGGGGACTACCCTCTATCACGCTACCTTTATGTTTATGTAAACAAGCACCCAGCAAAACCGTTAGCACCGAAAGAAGCGGAATTCTTAAAAATGGTATTATCACAGTCTGGTCAAAAGATTGTTGAAAAAGATGGTTATATACCGTTGCCTAATTCAGTGGTTCAGAAAGAATTAAAGAAGCTTGGTTTAGCGCAGTAATAAAGATAACAAAGAGTATAGAGAACAAAAAAGCCGCTTACGCGGCTTTTTTTTAGGCTTTAGGAACTAGGAACTAGGAACTAGGAACTAAAGAATAATATCGACAATCAAATCATCGGCAATATTTTCTAATGCGGATACCAATGCATCAATATGATCTTCTCCTTCAATGGCAATATTCGCAGTGGCTTTAAAAATAGTTTGCCCTGAATGTGCCGCACTACCCTGGCTACTCACTAACTTAACTAAGTTACCACCTTCTTTATGAATTACAGCAGAGATCTCACCAACAATACCTTGGCGATCGTTGGCGGTTAAATCTAAACGAATGGTTTTATCGGTATGTTTGATTGGTTCGCTCACTTCACACTGAACATTTAAGCCAGTAATGTTTTGCAGATTTGTAACTAACTTTTCAACATTGTCTTGCGCAACCAGCACTTCCAAAATACCCGCAAAATGACCAGACAAGTGACGCATACTACTGGTTTGCCAATTACCTTTATGCGCTTTAATAATACTTGCTAAATTATCAACAATACCCGTTCTATCTTTACCTAAAAACGAAATAACTACATGTCTCATATATCATCCTTTTGTTTATTTTCACGTACTTCACTATAAATACGATTAATCTCTTACTTAATTAATAACAGAGCAAATTGCATTGCGCAAAACCTTTTAAGTGTTTTCGAAAAATATATATTAATTGTAGCTAATGATTGCAGTAGTCTCGATAATTTCTTAGTCTAGCTCATCATCTTAAAAGGAAAGACCATGAAACTTACAAAAATAGCCAAAACTATAGTATTTACTTCAAGCCTATTTACTACTGCGTTACTTACCGGCTGTTCAAATGACGAACCAGCAATACAAGAATTTTCTTTATTAGATAGTGCTAAGCCGCGCTTAAATATTTACCAAGAAGTCGAACTTACTGCAGATTTATCTCACCTAAGCAGTAATCAAAAACAACTACTGTCTACCTTAATTGATGCCTCAGTGATTATGGACGATTTATTCTGGCAACAAGCCGTTGGTCAGTCTAAAAAAAGCTATTTAGCTAAAATAAAAGATCCAAAAGCACGCAAATTTGTAGAATTAAATTATGGTCCTTGGGATAGATTAGATGGTGACAAACCATTTTTATCGGCTGTTGCAGCTAAGCCTACTGGTGCGCAGTTTTATCCTGAAGATATGTCTAAAGAAGAGTTCGAGCAAAAAGAATTCGATGGTCATAAATCATTATATTCTCTGATCCGCAGAAACGATAACTCCGAGCTATACTCTCTGCCTTATTCTGAAGCATACAGCGATCAACTAGAGCGAGCTGCTGCTCTTTTAGAAAAAGCCTCTACTTTTGCAGAAGATAAAGAGTTTGCACAATATTTAAAATTACGAGCTCAAGCGTTTCGAAGTGATGACTATCAAGCCTCTGATTTCGCCTGGATGGATATGAAAAACAATCCTATCGATGTGGTTATTGGCCCTATTGAAACATATGAAGATCAACTATTTGGATATCGTGCAGGATTCGAGTCTTATGTATTGGTTAAAGATCAGAGCTGGAGCGAGCGTTTAGCCAAATATGCTCAATATTTACCTGAACTACAAAAGAATTTACCGGTATCGAAAAAATATAAAAATGAAGTACCTGGCTCTGATGCTGATTTAAATGCTTATGACGTTATTTACTATGCTGGTCATTCAAATGCAGGCTCTAAAACTATTGCGATTAACTTGCCAAATGATGAACAAGTACAACTTGAAAAAGGCACACGTCGTTTACAACTAAAAAATGCCATGCAGGCAAAGTTTGACGCCATCATGTTACCAATCGCCGAGCAATTAGTTAGCCCTGAAGATAGGAAGCACGTAACTTTTACGGCATTCTTTGCCAATACTATGTTCCATGAAGTTGCTCATGGTTTAGGTATTAAAAATACTATTAATGATAAAGGTATGGTACGCCAAGCTTTGAAAGAACATGCTTCGGCATTAGAAGAAGGCAAGGCTGATATTTTAGGCTTATATATGGTTCGCCAGCTTCTGAAAAAAGGAGCGATAACTGAAGGTGAATTAAAAGATTATTACACCACATTTATGACAGGTATTTTCCGCTCGGTTCGCTTTGGCGCTTCCAGTGCTCATGGTAAGGCGAATATGGTTCGTTTTAATTACTTTGCAGATAACGGTGCGTTTACTAAAGACGACCAGGGCCTATACAAAGTTGATATGGATAAAATGACTGACGCCATTGACTCTTTGTCTAAATTAATTTTAACCATTCAAGGTGATGGCGATTATGACGGCGTTGATAAACTAGTTAAAGACATGGGGATTATCCGTGAAGATTTAGCTGCAGATTTATTAAAGTTAGAACAAGCTCAAATCCCTGTTGATATCGAGTTTAAACAAGGAAAAATGGTGTTAGATTTATAGCTCGCTTAAGATAAAATCATAACCAATAATAAAGGTCAGAACTGCGTAAGCGTTCTGACCTTTTTATACTGTAGTTATTGTAACTTTATTAATTAATCATAACGTTTTTATTAATCATCATCACTATCGTCATCACTATCATCCCAACCAATTGGGAAATTAAGCTCTGTTTCCTCATTAGTTGTTATCGTAACTAGGCCTCTTAAATCCGCATGATGTCCTATCGTATAACTATCATGCACTAATGGGTCGTCAATGCTATTTTCACTGCCTATATTACAGCCAAGTGCAACGGTATAGACTGCGGTGCCATCAATCCCTGTTGGAACAAAGCCAAATTCATATTCGTACTCTTGCTCTATTCCTTCTTGCTCATCATCATCGTCATCGAGCATAACCAAAGTACTAGCAAATGGTTTTATATAGTCATTAGGAACGGCATCGGGCGCCACATTATCAGCAAGCATAATATCTAAGTCGGTTTGATCCCCTTCATACAAATATACAGTGTGCATAGGCCCTGTACATAATGGGTCAATATCAGCTATATCAGCTAAAGCAGTCATACCTACATCACCTTCAAGATCACCACTTGCCGTGCTTGATGTAATACGAATACCATGCGGTTTTAATATATAACCATTCTTAACTGGGTTATTACCTCTTAGTACTAATGACTGAGTTAAATCAAATTCAACTGTGTATGCTGGCCCTTCATCGGTTTCTGTGGCTGCGAGTACTACAGCAAAATGTCCAAGCTTTAAGCGTGAGCTTGGTATTTTAAGATCGTAGCAACCTTCCCCGTCGAAGCTAGTTAAATATTCAGAATCTTGTGGGTCAAAATCGCCCGTTGGATCACAATCTAATTCATCTGCAGTTAATGTTACAAAGGAGCTAGTACTATCAATAACTAATTCCATTTTGTAATTACCTAATGGGATCATAACCCCATCTTCTTCACTGATAATAGTGAGCTGATCATTACCCGTATATTGCTTTAAATCGATGCTAACTGTTTTCATACCATTAAATGTATCTATGGTGATAGTTTCTCGACCATCATCGTCGTCGCTGTCATCATCATCGTCGCTGTCATCATCGTCGTCGCTGTCGTCATCATCGTCATCGTCATCGTCATCATCGATAGGAATAAGTTTAATTTGCTCTATGGTTATAACGACTTTATCTGTGCCATTAACTGGCGCATCTGAAATTCCCAATGAGAACGGTACTGAAATGTTTGCTTCATTGCTGGCTGAATCGCCACCACAACTGCTTATCCCAAGAATACTAGAGACTATGATAGCGGTATAACTTAATTTGGTATTTAGCATAAGTCACCCGATAATTTTTGGTACGTAAGTAATCACAGTATAGTTGAAATAAAACAGGTCATTTAGGTAGGGCAAAATTAGCGAAACGCAGGCAAAAAAAATCCCAGCGTATTAAGCTAGGATTCTATAATTAATTAAGACTAAAATTTATGGACGATATACTTTTACGTTCTTAAAGCCATTGTCGTGTAAGTATAATGCTTGAAGCTTACTCATTACACCGCGGTCACAGTAAAGTAAGTAGGTTTTATCTTTTTCCAAGTCACCAAATTGAGTAGCAAGTTTGAAGAATGGGATATGCTGAACTTCTACATCTCCTAAATCAAGGGGATTTGCATCTTCTTCTTCAGGGCTACGGATATCAACAACTACATTGTCGTGTCCTGCGCTATCAACTGTTTCAACGTGGGCAACAGCTTGCACTTCTGCTTCGGTTTCTTTACCTATATCACGAATATCCATGATACGAGTTTCTTCAACAACTTTATCAAGAATACTCATATCAAAATTAGCTTCTTCAGCTTCAATTTTAGATAAATTAGCTTTTACGGTTGGTTTTTTTGAAATAACGCCACAGTATTCAGGAATAGTTTTTGAAAAATCTTCCGTACCAATTTTACGAGCAATATCGATGATATCTTGTTTATCGTATGCCGCTAATGGACGTAAAATTAAGGTGTCAGTAACTCGGTCAATTACGTTTAAATTAGTTAATGTTTGGCTAGATACTTGCCCTAACGCTTCACCGGTAATTAATGCTTGAATGCCCATTTTATCCGCAACTTGTGCAGCAGCGCGCATCATCATACGTTTAAGTATTACGCCCATTTGGCCGTTTTCAACGTTCTCAAGAATTTCTGCAACAACCGGTTCAAAATCTACAGTAAAGAATTTTACTTTATGTGACGAGCCAAACTTATTCCACAGGTAGTAGCTAATTTGTTTAACACCTAACTCATGGGCAGAGCCGCCTAAGTTAAAGAAACAGTAATGGGTACGAGCACCCTTTTTAATGAACTGATAGCTTGAAACCGCAGAGTCAAAACCACCTGACATTAATGACAACACATCTTCTTGTGTTGCAATAGGAAAGCCGCCAAGCCCTTGGTGACGTTCGGTCACAATAAATAATTTCTTTTGGTTTACTTCTATGCGTACAGTTACGTCTGGTTTTTTCAGTTGAACGCGTGCGCTTTCAACATTTTGGTTAAGACCACCGCCAACGTATTGTTCAAGCTCTAATGAACTAAAGTCATGTTCGCCAGTACGTTTTGCTCGTACACAAAAGCTTTTATTTTCAATATTCTTGGCTTGAACTTCTAAGGTTTGTTCAAAAATATTATGTAAATCAGTAAACTCACGTTCCTGAACTTCTAAGAAAAAAGCAATACCAGGTACACACTTTAGAGTGTCAATTAAGGCCAAACGAATGTCAGCATCGGTATTATCAGTCATTACCTCGATGCTATCCCAATTAATTTTGGTCTTTACTCGCTCGTCAATACGACGCAATACATTACGAATACTAGAATCTAATATCTTAGTAAATCTTTTGCGCACAGGACGCGATTTCATAGCAACTTCAGACTGCAACTTTACAATAAATTTCATTAACTAAACCATTTGAATAAAAAACCGGCATATTATACATCAAGCTAACGCTTTAGTAACGTTTCACTTTGTAATTACAACTTTATAATAATTTCATTCGCAAAAACGTAATTTATTAAGCATTTATTTATGCAAAAACGGCTTAAATAAAATAGCGCTTAGATTGACCAAAAGGCCACTCTAATGTAATGTTGCGCTTATAGGTAAAATTCCAAATATATCTCACTCTAAAGGTGTAAACGTCAGTGCAGAAACCTGAAAACATAAGCTTTGAGCAATCAATTAACGAGCTAGAATCTATTGTAAATGACCTAGAGCAAGGTGATTTGAGCTTAGAAGATTCAATGACATTATTTGAACGTGGTTTAAACCTAAGTCAAGCTAGTCAAGAAAAGCTGAGCCAAGCAGAGCAAAAAATTCAAATCCTTTTAAATAAAGATGGTAGTTCTGAACTGCAAGACTTTGATGCGAGCCAGGCAGAATAACGTGATCCAACTTGAAAACTTAACCAGTTATCAAACACGTATTGATAATTACCTAACTGAGCAATTACAAAGTATTGCCATTAACGACCAACGTTTATTTGATGCCATGAGTTATGGCTTACTCATTGGCGGTAAACGTATGCGCCCATATTTAGCTTATGTCACAGGCGAAATGCTAGATATCCCATTATCTGATATCGATCCTATTGCGGCAGCAATTGAATGTATCCATGCTTACTCATTACTGCACGATGATTTACCCGCTATGGACGATGATGATTTGCGCCGTGGTAAGCCAACTTGTCACAAAAAATTTGATGAAGCTACGGCTATTTTAGCCGGCGATAGTTTACAAACTTTAGCATTTGAAATTATTAGTAATCACAATTTTGTATCAATTGATGCGAAAACCCAGATAAAGCTCATAGCCCATTTAAGTAAAGCAGCAGGTTATCAAGGGATGTGTGGTGGCCAGGCGATGGATTTAGCCGCAACTGATAAACAAGTATCTCTTGAGCATTTACAAACCATACATAGATTAAAAACTGGCGCTTTATTGCAAGCCGCTATTTTAATGCCTACACTTTGTCGCAGTGATTTACCAGTTGCTACGTTTAATTGTTTAAAAGATTTTGCCGCCAAAATAGGCTTGGCGTATCAAGTACATGACGATATTATCGACATTACTAGTAGTGAAGAAACATTAGGAAAACCGGCGGGCTCAGATATTGAAGCAGGTAAATCAACCTACCCTGCTTTATTAGGTTTAGAAGGTGCTATGGCAAAAGAGCAGCAGTTATTTCAACAAGCGCTTCACGCATTAGCCAGTTTGCCTTACAATACACAGAATTTATCGAATTTTTCTACGTTTATTATTAAACGTGCCAATTAAGTTGCCTTATTTTATATGACTATCGATCTGTCTCAATACCCATTATTAGCGAACATAGATAAACCACAGCAGTTGCGCGATCTACCACAAGAGCAGCTTAAGCAAGTGAGCGATGAACTGCGCAGTTATTTACTTAATTCAGTAAGTAAAAGTAGTGGCCATTTCGCCTCAGGTTTAGGTGTTATTGAGCTAACAGTCGCTCTACATTATGTATTTAATACGCCAGTTGATCATTTAATTTGGGATGTAGGCCATCAGGCTTACCCACATAAAATATTAACTGGACGTCGCGAGCAATTGCACACTATCCGTCAAAAAGACGGTTTGCATCCTTTTCCTTGGCGCGAAGAAAGTGAATACGATGTATTAAGTGTTGGCCATTCAAGCACCTCTATTTCTGCAGCGGTTGGCTTAGCCGTAGCTGCTGATGTCGAGGGTAAAAACCGCAAAACTGTCGCTGTAATTGGTGATGGTGCAATGACCGCAGGTATGGCATTTGAAGCATTAAACCATGGCGGTGATATTCATAAAGATATGCTGATCGTACTTAACGATAACGACATGTCTATTTCTGAAAATGTTGGCGCCTTAAACACTCATTTAGCTAAGCTACTTTCTGGCAGCCTTTATACTGGTTTGCGAGAAAAGTCGAAACGCATCTTAGGCTCAATTCCGCCAATTAAAGAACTTGCCTCAAAAGCTGAAGAGCATTTGAAAGGCATGGTTGTTCCATCAACATTCTTTGAAGAGTTAGGCTTTAATTACATTGGCCCTATTGATGGTCACGATGTAACCTCACTCGTAGATACAGTTCGTAATATGAGCACCCTTAAAGGGCCTCAAATACTGCACGTTATTACCACTAAAGGTAAAGGCTACGAGCAAGCAGAGCAAGACCCGATCAAATATCACGCTGTGCCTAAATTTGATCCAGCAAGTGAAAGCTTACCTAAGAGCAAGCCTGGCTTGGCAACTTACTCAAAAATATTTGGCGATTGGTTGTGTGAAACAGCTGAAGTAGATGACAAATTAATGGCTGTAACGCCGGCAATGCGTGAAGGCTCTGGTATGGTTGAATTTAGCCAACGTTTTCCTGATAAATACTTTGATGTAGCAATCGCTGAGCAGCATGCCGTTACCTTTGCTGCTGGTTTAGCTATTGGTGGTCACAACCCTGTTGTTGCAATTTATTCTAGCTTTTTACAACGTGCATACGATCAGTTAATTCATGACGTTGCTATTCAAAACTTACCAGTATTATTTGCTATCGACAGAGCCGGTATTGTTGGCGCCGATGGCCCGACTCATCAAGGCTCATTTGATTTATCTTTTATGCGCTGCGTGCCAAATTTAGTCATTATGGCGCCATCGGATGAAGCAGAATGTCGCCTAATGCTAAACACCGGCCATCAACATAATGGTCCTTCGGCTGTTCGTTACCCGCGCGGTAGTGGCACAGGTGTTAAATTACCTAGTGTTAATGAAACCATTGAAATTGGTAAAGGCAGAGTAATTAACCAAGGCAAAAACATTGCAGTTCTAGCTTTTGGTACCGTATTAGGTGAAGCACAATTAGCGGCAAAGGAGCTAAATGCAACGGTTGTTGATATGCGCTTTGTTAAACCACTAGATGAAACATTGCTCCTTGAACTTGCGCAGTCTCACCCATACTTTATTACCGTTGAAGATAATGCTATTGCTGGTGGTGCAGGCTCTGCAGTGAATGAGTTTGTACAAGCAAATAAGCTTGCTGTGAATACATTGAACATTGGTTTACCTGATTGCTTTATTAAGCACGGTACCCAAGATGAAATTCATGCAGAGCTTGGTTTAGACCATGCTGGTATTTTAAAACAAATAAATGCATTTATTAGCTAAACAGTTTACATAAGCTGATTAGCTCTTACATTGTAAAATATTTTAATAAACCCTAGTATTGCTAATACTAGGGTTTATTTTTTTAAATAAATAATTAAGGATACACATGGCCGGTTCAAGCCTATTTACTCTAATTGATAAAATCGCCGTTGCATTAGATGACGTTGCGTTGATGACTAAAGTGGCCGCTAAAAAAACAGCCGGTGTACTTGGTGATGACCTAGCGCTGAATGCTCAGCAAGTACAAGGTGTGAATGCTGACAGAGAGCTTCCTGTTGTTTGGGCGGTAGCTAAAGGTTCATTTGTAAATAAGCTTATTTTGGTTCCTGCGGCTCTACTTATTAGTGCATTTATCCCGTGGCTTATTACACCTTTACTCATGTGTGGTGGTTTATATCTTTGTTTTGAAGGGGTAGAAAAAATAGCACATAGCTTATTTACTTCAAAAGACGATAAAGACGCTGAGCATAAAAAAGACCTTGATGCCTTATTAGATCCTAGCGTAGATATGATGGCCTATGAAAAAGATAAAATAAAAGGTGCGATTAAAACTGACTTTATCTTATCTGCAGAAATTATCGTTATCGCGCTTGGTACCGTGCAAGATAAAAGCATAATCGAGCAAACCAGTGTTGTTTCACTAATAGCGTTAATCATGACTGTCGGCGTTTACGGCCTAGTTGCTGGCATAGTAAAGCTTGACGATTTAGGTCTGCATTTAATTAAGCAACCAATTGAGAATGCATGGAGTAAAATAAAACACGGCTTTGGTAACTTCTTATTAAGCTTTGCGCCAAAGTTAATGAAAACCTTAGCTATCGTTGGCACCGCAGCAATGTTCTTAGTGGGAGGCGGTATAATAGCGCACGGTTTACCTGCTCTGCATCACATACTTGCTGATATTGAAGCCAGTGTAAGTTCAGAGTTTATTACTTGGTTTATCGCGCCTACGTTTAATGGTGTTGTTGGAATGTTATCAGGTGCTGTTGCTTTGCTTACCTTTAACTTAATAACTAAACTATTTAAAAAATAGGCACTTATTTTTATAATAACTAGGGCTCCTGAAATGAAAAATAGCATTTTTACCATCATCACTTTTATTTTTTTAACTGTTGTTCCTCAAGGATTGAATGCATCAGAAAAAGATTTTCGAGCTCAATTATCAGATTTAAAAAATTATCAGGTAAATACCGGCACTATTATCAGTTCAGGATTACCTAGCCAGGCACATTTTAAAATATTTAAAGAAATGGGAATAACTAAGGTTGTAGATCTGATCCCAGGCGACAGAGCTGAAGAATCTAGTTATGTGAAAACTCTAGGCTTAGCATATTACAATATACAAGTTGACTGGGAAAATCCTACTGTTGAAAATTTTAGTGACTACGTTGCAGTAATGAAACAAGATCCCAACACTGACGGCATTACACTAACCCATTGCCGTTTAAATTGGCGCGGTGCTGTCTTTACCTATTTGTATAGAGTAACTCAGTTAGGCGAATCTGAAGAGATAGCAAAGCGGGACTTATTAGATACTTGGGAGCCTAATACTACGTGGCAGGACTTTATTGATAAAGTAAAAGCGCAATATTAAACCTAGTACTTACCGATTAAAATGGAGATGATATTGAGCTTAAATATAACTTAATTGGTCGGGTTCTGGCAGTATTGTGATCCTGAACGATATAACGTAATGTAACAAAAGCTCACAGTCTTCGATGAGCGAGTTGCAGCCCTACTAAACTAGTAGCTTAAACAATCAAAGAAACAATTAACCGCGTCATCCCATCGTGCTTTTGGATGGGACCCTCTCACGCATGCTGTGACTATAAAAAAATTAAAGAAGCTCTTGGTATAAATC
>JAQWHD010000035.1 GCA_029237915.1 Thalassotalea sp.
CCAAGTCAAAACATTACTTGGGTTACACCAGAAGGTACTGGTGGACCAAACTACCCAAATATGTAGTTTGCTAATGTTAGCAAGGATTTAAATAAAAGCGCCTATCAGGCGCTTTTTTACCTTCAGGGATGAAGGTATGCAAATCGCCATGGATGGCTATAGATTTGTAAGCCTCAGGGGGGAAGGTATGCAAATCGCCATGGATGGCTATAGATTTGTAAGCCTCAGGGATGAAGGTATGCAATCTAAAGCCATTCTTTCGCTTTTTACAGTTATGCATAATTTGCCACATTTTCTGTTCCAGAATTGTTCTAATAGTCGAAATACATACTCTAATTACTTTCATGAACATTTCTTTGTAAAATCAACCAATATACAACTCAATGAATAATAAGGAGTTTAATCTTTCGTTAACAAACTACTGACATCAATTACATTTTGTTAACGGAAGTTGTCTCAGTTATTGGTTATAAATTAAACACTGTTTAAATAAAGGTTTGTAATTAAGGCGAATATGATGACTAAGAATCGATTAACACAACGTATTAATGAGCTAGCTGACAAATTAATTGAAGGCACAAGTAGTGCAGCAGAAGACATGGAATTTAAAGAGCTTTATAGTTGTTATAAACTGCAAAGTAATTTAGTTGCAGAGAGTGAATCTGACCTTTGTTGTAATAATAGATAATATTATGGATTACCAAAGGCTCGCAGAGCTTACTCAGAAGGTATTAACTAAAGTTAATTCTTTAGAGGAAATGCAAGAATATAAACAGTTGCATAACGAATTACATGGTGTGATCCGTCAGCAACGTTGGCAGCCAAAAACAGAAACAACTGAATGAGTTTTGTTTTATATGCCGCCTAAGGGTGCAGAGTAAATATATCCCATTGACCACCTTTTTTTTCAAAACATAACCTATCGTGTAATCTACTCGCTCTACCTTGCCAAAATTCAATATAGCTAGGCTCAACATTAATGCCTCCCCAAAACTCCGGCAATGGTACTTCCTTATCTTTAAACTTTTCTTTATATAGGTTTTCTCGGTCTTTTAATTCCGAGCTGTTAGTGAGCTTTTGGCTTTGTTTAGATGCCCAAGCCCCAATTTGACTACCTCTATCTCGACTATGAAAATAAGCCTCAGATTGTTGCTTTGAAGTGCGCTTCACAACGCCTTCTATACGGACTTGTCGTTGCAGTACGCTCCAGTGAAATAATAGAGCAACTTTTGCACCTTCAGGTAACTCTTGTGATTTTCTGCTGCCGTAATTGGTATAAAAGACAAAACCGTTTTCATCCCATGACTTAAGTAACACCATTCTCGATGATGGTTGACCCTCTTGATCACAGCTACTTACTGACATTGACTCAGGCAGTAAAATACCGGATTTATTAGCATCATCAAACCAGGTTTGAAATAATTCAAAAGGAGATTTGTTTGCTGGGATCTCAGGTAAGGGAAGTGCGACACCTTGGCCAAAAGTAAACAAGCAGCGTAATTTTTCTAGAAGAGTCATAGTGTTCAATTTTTTCAAATAGGATATAAAAATTGTACCATCTAATTTTTTATATCCAAACTTAAAAGCGGTTATTTATTGTTTCAAGACGAAAATTCATTACCAATAAAGCTAAAACACAGTGCTCGTGTTAATGAATACTTAACATAAAAAGTACTAAAGTCTAACAACGGTAACGGTTTATCTGTGCTATAAAATTGAAAACAATAAAATAATTAATCAACATGAATGAACTATCACAACTAAAACTACGATTAGAAGAATTAGCAACAAAGCTTATTGAAGGGGTAAGTACGTCTGCAGAAGATATCGAATTTAAACGCCTATATTTATTGATTTGTGCAGAAGATAATAGATAACAGTTAAGTTTGAACTTTTATATTATTGATTTTATGACTGCCAATCAACACGATTCGTTACAAAAATAATTACCCGTTTTCGTATTGTTTATTTGCTAGTCAGTAAATAAGTAAAATCACTTTTAACTGTTCTAAAAGTTACATAATTCCTTTCATTTCATCATGTTATTTACATATCTTAGATAGCCATGTTTTAAGCCATTTATAAATTTGATAATTAATAAATGTTATTTAATAAATATTTGAGAAAAACAGCGTATACGCAGGATTAAAAATTAGGTAATGTCTGTGCATATTATGATGTGGGTAAACTAATTTTTCTGAGTAATGACTAAAACAGTTATTGCTAACCTTATCCGTATCAATCTTCAAAGTTAACACTATAAAATTAAAATAAAGGGTTTCGAATGAAATTTATTAAACCAACTCTGCTTGGCTTATCCGTTGCTGTTGCATTAAACCTAACAGGTTGTGCTACCGCTAACGATGCAACGACGACAACAACTGCTAAAGTAGAAAGTAGCCCATTAACGTACGTTCGTTCTGTTGAAGGTATCGAAGAATATACCTTAGAAAATGGTTTGAAAGTTTTATTATACCCTGATGCTTCACAACCTAAAACATTAGTAAATATTACTTACCGCGTCGGTTCTATCAACGAATACTACGGCGAAACAGGCATGGCGCATTTACTTGAGCATATGTTATTTAAAGGCTCAACAAATTATAAAGATATTGATAAAGACTTTAAAAAACGCGGTATGGGTACTAATGCAACAACGTGGTTAGACAGAACGAACTACTTTGAAGTATTTGACGCTAACGAAGAATCTCTTGCCTGGGCAATTGGTATGGAAGCAGACAGAATGATGAATGCGACCTTTACTGAAGAAGAGTTACAAAGTGAAATGACCGTAGTTCGTAATGAAATGGAACGTAACGAAACCAATGAATTTCGTATGTTAATGAGTCGTATGAGCTCAATGGCATTCTTATGGCACAACTATGGTAACTCAACTATCGGCGCTCGCTCTGATGTTGAAAACTTCCCATTTGAAAAGCTTCGCGCATTCTACAAAAAACATTACCGTCCAGATAACGCTGTGATCACAATTGCTGGTCGTTTTAATAAAGCCGATACCATTAAAAATATCGAGAAAGAATTTGGTTCTATCGCTAAACCTGATACTCCAATTGAAGCTTTATATACGGTAGAGCCAGTTCAAGATGGTGAGCGTGAAGTAAATATTCGCCGTGTAGGTGATTTACCTTATATCGGTTTAAGCTATCATGCGCCGTCAGGATTACACGCTGATGCTGCGGCTTTATCCTTGTTAGAAAATATTTTAGGCGATGCAACTCGTGGTCGTTTACAAAAGCAATTGGTTGAGACTGAATTAGCAACAAGTGCTAATAACTTCTCTTTCTTATTGAAAGACAGCTCGCAATTTTTGTTTTTAGCACAAGGCAGTAAAGATGGCGATATCAAAAAGCTTGAAAACAAGTTAGTTGAAATTGCAGAAACGATTAAAGATCACCCAATTACCGAAGCAGAGCTTAAATCAGCGAAATTAACCATTGCCACTCAAGCTGAAAAGGCGATGCGTAATGTTACGGGCGTAGGAATGGAGCTTTCTGAGTACATTGCAAAAGGCGATTACCGTCACGCTTTCTATTTCAGAGATGTGATTGCTGATACGACACTTGAGCAAGTTCAAGCTGCAGCTGAAAAATATCTAGTACGTAGTAATCGTACACTAGGTCGTTTTATTCCAACAGAAAAACCAGTGCGTGCAGAAATACCAACGACACCAGATTTAACTGAATTGTTAAAAGATTATAAAGGCAAAGAAGTTGCTTCTGCTGGTGAAGTTTACGACAACACAGTAACCAATATTAAAAATCGTTTAGTTAAATTAGATTGGGCAGAAGGCACTAAGGTAAATGTTTACCCTAAAATTCTTCGTGGTGAGCAAATCATCATGAATATGCACTTCCCGTCAGGTACTGCTGACACATTAACCAATAAAGCTACTGCGCTTTCATTTGCAGGTGCGTTAATTAAGTTAGGTAATGACAAGTACACTAAAGAAGATATCGCGACGCGTTTAGATGAATTGAAAAGCTCTATCTCAGTTTCTACCTCTGCCGGTTCAACCAATATCTCTGTTAAGACTGATAAAGCCAACATGCAAGCGGCAGTTAATTTCTTAGGTGAGTTACTAGCAAATCCAACATTCCCAGAAAATGAACTGGAAATAATGAAGCGCTCAAGTGTAGCAAGCATAGAAGGCCAGCGTAATGACCCTGGTGCTATCGCTTCTAATAGCTTCCGCAAAACGTTATACAACTACCCTGCGGGTCATCCAAAAGCTTACGTTGAGTTAGACCAATCAATTGCTAATGTAAAAGCGGTTACTGTTGCCGATATTAAAGCTGTGTTTGCCAGCCACTTTAACATTAACAATGGCCATATAGCGGTTGTTGGTGATGTTAAAGCAGAAGATATTTCTGAGCAATTACATGCTGTATTAAAGCCATACGTAAACAATACGCCATACGAGCATATAGGAACTGACTTTAAAGATATTAAAGGTGCTGTTGTAAGTACAGAGACACCTGATAAAGCTAACTCTCAGCTTTACGTAATTAACCCTATAACAATGAATGTTAAGCATGAAGATTATTTAGCGTTAACTATTGCTAACAAGATTTTTGGCGGCAGTTCATTCTCTTCACGTATCGGTGCTCGTATTCGTGTTAAAGAAGGTTTTAGTTACTCTGTTGGTTCAGGTATGAATGTAAATACACTTGATACTCAAGGTTTATTTTTTGCCTACGCAATTTCAGCGCCGGAAAATATGGAAGGTGTAATTGCTGCTTTTAACGAAGAAGTGCAAAAAGTCGTTAGCGAAGGTTTCACTGCAGAAGAGCTAGACTTATCAACGAATGGTTTTATTAATGACCGTAATCGTTCTTGGGCAAGTGACGCTACAGTAAACGGTGTAATCATGGGCGCAAGTAAGAAGAAAGAAGACTTAGCATTCTATGATGAACAAATTGAGCAAGTTAAAGCGCTTACTGTAGAAGATGTTAATAATGCTTTTAACAAGTACATTGGCTCTATGGAGTTTAACGTATTTAAAGCCGGCGATTTCGCTAAAGTTGAAGCACAAACGCAAGCAGCTAAGTAAAGCGTATAATTACAGCTTGTAAATAGGGCCCATTATATTTGGGTCATTAAAAACATTAAGGCCGACTTATAATTAAGTCGGCCTTTTTTATTGTCTAATTTCCCTAAAATTTAGCTACCAATAATATTTTGCCGCTAGTTGATATTGTTGCTCTGTTAATTGGATGTCTTGGTTCGCATAAGTACGCGCCGGTCGTGTACTATCAAGCCAGTTATATTCAGCGTGGAGGAATAAGTGACGACTGAAACGATACTGATAACTTAATGTCGCGCTCTTGCCATATTCGTTATTATCATCATCTGGCGTTGTATCGTTATCAGTAACCGAGAATTCTTCCATTCGCACAGTATATCTGTGTGATTTATTTTTATGGGTAATTAATAGAAAAGCACTTTGGAAGTCATTTTCAACAACAGGCATCCCCCAAGGCGAGGTCATTAAGGTATCACCAGTTAAAAATTGGCTTATCAACGTTGTACTTGGTGTGAGTTTATAACTCAAACCTGAATGCGAAAAAATAGTTTCCCATACATACTGACCATTTTTAAACACTTTAGTATCGGCGTTATTATCGTAATGGCCAACTCTTAGTTTTAATTTGTTATTCCACTGCCAAAATACATTAGCTTCAAAACCATAGCGATGGTCTAATTCAATAAAAGGGTCTGTTTCAGCTGCTTGATGCTTTAACATACCTCCAAACCTTGCTTTAACAGGAGGTACAGGTAATCTTTCATGCCATAGTGTTTGACGACTAGATTGCGTCCAACCACGCCAAGAGAGCAGGGTTCCGGTGGTATCATTATTTTTATAAACCGATGCGCTAATACTTACATCGTGTTTTGATTGTCTAAATTTACCTAGTATGTCTAGGGTTAATTCTAAACCTGTGTGTTTAACCTCTTCACCAATCCAGCTATTTAATGTTGAATAGGTAAGGGTATATGGAGATGTCCAACCGGTTGCATTATTTTCTAGTGAGATCTTAGGATACATAATTCCCGCTCTTGCTGAAAATCGTAGCCCAGATGAGTTTGGAATTGCTTGATACTTTATTGTAGCTTCACTTATACCTATAGAGTCATCAATGCCATCTGCATAAGCAATAGCAACAACATTTAATGAAATCGGAATATCAAAATCAAGATGATAGTTTACTATAGCTTGGCTTAATGAAATATTGTCGCCTTCATCAAAACGAAACTTACCATAATTGCCGTTTACATGGCTGTTAATGCCGTCAACCTGGCTAACTCTGCTATCAATTAGCCCGGTTAATTTATGCTCAGCTGAGTTACTTACGTTACTAACTAAGCAAGTTATCAGCAGCGATAGTGCTCGTTTCTTCATGCTTTTCTTTTTGTGTTTTATTATTCGATGGAGAAGAGTATTGAGAATGTTCTAACCAATGGCTGAATTCGTCAGCAGGCAATGGTCTGCTAATATAATAACCTTGTGCTTTCTCACAGCCTTGTTGCTTTAACCATTGTAAAGTCACTTTATCTTCAACCCCTTCAGCAACCACTTGCAAGCCAAGTTGATGTGAAAGCTGTATGGTTGAACTTACGATAAGTTGGTCGACCTTTTGTTGTATTAATTTTTGAATAAAACAGCGATCAATTTTCAGTTCTTGCACCGATAGATTTCTTAACTGCGCAAGTGAAGAGTAGCCGGTACCGTAATCATCGATAGATAAATAAATTCCTTCGGCGCGAAGCATACTAATATTATCTACCGCCCTTGAGTTATGGTCGACAAAGGCATCTTCTGTGATCTCAAAGCTAATCGACTTATAAAGCTGTTCTTCGGTACATAACTTTTCAATCAAACGTTCACAGAAATCATCATCGAGTAAATTTTCTGGAGAAATATTCACCGCAATTTTTAAATTTAAACCTTGTGATTTCCAGTAAAAATATTGATCGATGGCTTCGTTTATTACCCATAAACTTAAAGCTTTCATTTGCCCGGTTTGTTCGGCAATGTGAATAAATGCGTCTGGGGTGATCAAGCCATTTACCGGATGCTGCCAGCGAACTAGTGCTTCTACTTCTTCAATCGAATTGTTTTTAAGGTTTAGTTTAGGTTGATAAAACAAGGTGAATTCACCTTTTTCAATTGCTTGTTTTAAGCGATTAACTAATTGCAATCTATCTAAGGTATTAAGATCTATTTGTCTGTCATAAAGTTGATAAAGTTGATTGTTTCTCTTCGCCAGTTGCATTGCTGAGTCAACTTCTTTTAATAACTGATTGGCTTGCGGCCAGTCATCATTAAAAGTTACACCTATATTTACTTGTAAGTGTAGAGCGATATTTTGATATAAGAAATTTGGTTCAATTACCTTGCTTATCAGTGAGATAGCATCATTAATATGTTTCTTTAAGTGATTATCAAAACGCACTAAAAAACCATTGCCTGAGGTATGGTAAAGCGGCTTATTTAATATTTTTAAGCGCTTTGCCAGCTCCTGTAATACTTCATCACCAACATCATGACCTAAGGTGTCATTGATTTGCGCTAAGCGGCGTATATTGATTTGACACAAAATAAAAGGTTGATCTAAATCGTGCATATCTCGGTAAAATTGATTTCGATTTGGCAGTTGAGTTAAGTTATCAAGAAAGGCTTGTTGGGTAATTTCTTTTTCCCTTGACTGGATAGCCGATTGCATATCGCCGAATTGGTCAGCTAACTGATTAAGCTCTTTGGTACTGCCAACATATATATCACTATCATAGTTACCTTTGGCGATATTTTTACTTAATTTAACCAAGCGACGAAGAGGTTTGGTCACGCCACTTGCGATTGAATAAGCGCCAAGCAAAGAAATAACGAGCGTGATCAATATCATCAATAATAGTTGCACACTGTCTTGTTTAATCGCAGCAATTAAACTCGACCTAAGTTGATAGGTGGTTGCAATAATTTGCTGATGATTAAGTTGCCCTAATGTATGGTTGGTGAATATAAATGCGTCACCACTTTTGGCCTTTAAAGGTGAAAAGTCATTCAGCTGATGCTCTTCTAAAATATGCTCTGAAGATATATCCTTTAGCGCTAACCACTGCCATTTATTTTTCTCAACAGCGCCAAAACCAACACTAAATCCAGTGAGGTTAGCAAGCTCGGAAGCCAGTTTATCATTTAGAGAATAACCAAAAGCAATATGGCCAATAAGTAAGTCGCCACTGGTTATTGGAGCTAATACCAATTGGAAAATATTACCAGCTTCGCTGTAATAGACATTTTGAGACTCACCACTGAGCCACTCAGGATTACTAAAATCTGAATTTATATTTTCACCTGGGGTAACTCTTTTTATTTCTTGATTTGGATCTTTAACCAGCAACTCAGCTAAAATTAGACCTTCTCTATTAATCGCAATAGCAATGTCGGCATCAATTCGTTTACGATGATTATTTAAAGCAATTAGCAAGCTTCTGGTATCTTCAAGCAATACCTGTTTTAAGCCATAATCTTTTGCTGCTGTTTCCGCAAATGCAGTTAAATAGTAGCTACGTTTTGTTAATTCATTTTTAAGAAGAGTTTCAGCTTGCGATAACTGCGAATTTAATTGTTGCTCTTCTAATCGTTCATTCGAATATTGAGTGGTATAAAATGACACCCCTTGAACGGCTATCAATAGCAGAATAAAAAAGAAAAATATTCTATTTTTTAGGCTACTTTCTTGTAGTTTCATGCCATAAGTCCTTTATTCATAACCTTCGACAAAATCAAATTCACTGGTATCTTGTTGTAATGGTGTCGCTGTTATTGGTTCAATTAATTTCACTAAAAATGGCTTAGTTGTTAAAGTGAACGTTATCTCTCTGTCGTTATCAACTTCGGATAATTGAGGGTGGAAAAGTTTCAATTTAAAACCTATGTCCGGTAAATCTGAAAACACAACTTTGCCATCAATGTTTGTTATGCCATAAAAAGGGGTATCTACAATTAATAAATGGCCGGCCATCCAGTCATGTATATTGCAACCCATAGCAATTGTTGTTTTTTTAGCAAAACTTATGTCTGATTTCTGTTCACCACTGCGCAGTTTAAAGTCGAAACTATTTTCTTTATCTATGGAATAAATGTGATGAGTTATATCATCTTTATTATCAAATACGATTGGATTTTGTTTGCTAGTGACAGATAGGTAGGGAGAGAACTTTTTGTTTTCTTGGCTTATTATGGTTTTAGTAGAGGCAGTGTTAGTTTGATTTGCCCAAAGATCGTTTAATTTACTTTCATCTTGTGGGATCAAATACACAGCAATGCCTGAAGCCGGAGCACCTAAAACATCAGTTACTTTAAATTCCGTTGCCATAACGCCTATAGACAGTATATAGACAAAAATGAATGTCAAAAACTTAATCAAATTAAGCCCTCATTATTCTTATTATTTTAGTTATTTGATTTCCAATACCTACAATGACAAAAAATCGAGCAATGAGCAATGCTAACTCAAGCTTTAATCATATAATCGTTAATAATTCTCCATTAGTAATCAAGTTTATCTAGGCACTTACCTTTTATTAAATAGCTCTGTGAATCATTTCCTTGTGCTATCGTATGTATTCTCTAGTACTTAATAATTTAACTTGGAACGATATGTTTAAAATTTTATTCTCGGATTTAAAGCAAGGAAGGTTACTACGAGGACCATATATTGGTTACTCATTATTATTAACTTTAGCCATGTTAGTTTTTGTTTTTGCCACAGTTTTTTCTATAGGTGTTGCCGAACACATTGTTGGTGGTGATTTAACTAAAGCCCAACAGCAATTAGAAAACTGGCTAGCTGGACCTTATATATTGATGCTTATTGCATTCTCCGCGGCTTATCTATTTGCTTCATTTAATATAATGGCCAAGCGAATTAGAGATACTGGTATTTCAGGATGGTGGGGAACGTTAGTGATTGTTGTTATTGAACTGGCTGTTTCGGCATTAATAACAGGAGGTATTGCAAGTTTAATTCATATTGCTATAACTGCTGCAATTGTATTTATACCAAGCAATTATTTTAAATAGATACTCAATATATTTGGATATGGAGAGAAGCATTTGATCTCAAACGCTTACATTGTGAGTTATCGTTAATTTGCCCTATACTAATTTTGTCGTATAAAAAATAGCCAGTCAAAAAGGTTGGTAATTAAATAATAATTAACTATAAAAGGATTTTGCTCATGAAAAACTTTTGCCGTTTAACCCTAGCTACGTGTGCCGGTTTATTACTTTTGGCCTGTACTAAACCTATGGAAGATGTTGCAAAGCAACCTGTGGTCGAAAATGAAAAAACTATTTTTAGTAAATACAATGCAGAAGAGTTCTACAAAACAACATCAGTGTTTGGTTCGTCAGTAAATGCCGATAATAGTGCTGTACTCATAAGTAATGATCAATCTGGCATATTTAACGCATATAAAATGCCAATTGATGGTTCCACACCTTTACAGTTAACTCATTCAACAAAAGAATCTATCTTTGTTCAAGGTTGGTTTCCTAATGACGATCGATTCCTTTATAGCGCAGATCAAGGTGGCGATGAATTAGACCATTTATATGTACAAGATATATCTGGAAATGTTATTGATCTAACCCCTGGAGATGGCTTAAAAGCATATTTTGTTGGTTGGCACGAATCTGACAAAGAATTTTTTGTTGCAACCAATGAAAGAGATCCTAAGTTTTTTGATGTTTACCGTTACCAAGTAAGTGACTATTCAAGAGAGCTAATCTACTCTAATAACGATGGTTATTCGGTTGAATCACTCAGCCCTAATGGGCAGTACTTAGCTCTGAGTAAAACCAATACCAATGCCGACTCTAACTTATACCTTGTTAATTTAACTATTAAAGATGCTCCAACTGAGCTCATAACAGAACATAAGGGAGATGTAGAGCACAGTGCCTACAACTTTACTCGTGATAATAAACAGCTGATTTATTCAACCGATGAATTTGGTGAATTTAGACAAGCTTGGGCTTATGATCTAAAAACAAAAAATAAAGCGTTATTTTACTCTGCCGACTGGGATGTGAGTTTTGCTTATTTTTCTAATGATGGTAACTATCAAGTCACAGGCGTTAATGCTGATGCTCAAACTAAAATAGAAATTCTAGATTTAACTACAAATAAACTGTTGGTTATACCTGATCTACCTAGTGGCGATTTACGTGGAGTTAATTTTTCAGCAGATGCTAGCCAGCTCGTTTTTTATATCAATTCAGATACTTCGCCATCAAATTTATATGTCCATCAACTAGGTACAGCTGTTGTTAAACGCTTAACAGATTCAGGTAATCCTAACATTATTGAAGATAATTTAGTTCTAGGAGAAGTTGTTCGGTTTAAAAGTTTCGATGGATTAGAAATCCCTGGAATTTTATACAAACCTAAGCAAGCTGAAACACAAAAAGTACCTGCACTAATATGGATACACGGTGGCCCAGGAGGCCAAAGTAGAAAAGGTTACAGTGCTACGATTCAACATTTAGTAAATAATGGCTATGCTATTTTTAAAATTAACAATCGAGGATCTAGCGGCTATGGCAAAACCTTCTATCATTTAGATGATAAAAAACATGGCGATCATGACTTAAAAGATGTTGTTTATAATAAGTATTATTTGCAATCTTTAGACTGGGTCGATAGTGATAGGATAGGTGTGATTGGTGGCAGTTACGGTGGTTATTTAACAATGGCTGCAATGGCATTTACTGATGAGTTTAAAGCTGGCGTTAATATATTCGGTGTAACTAACTGGGTGCGAACATTAGAAAGCATTCCACCGTATTGGGAAGCATTTAAAAAGTCTCTATATGATGAGTTAGGTGATCCAAGCACTGACAAAGAACGCTTACACAGTATCTCACCTGTATTCTTTGGTCATCAAGTAAAAAGTCCAGTGTTGGTTGTCCAGGGTAAAAATGACCCAAGAGTATTAAAAATTGAAAGTGATGAAATGGTTGAGTCAATTAGAGCAGGTGGCACATACGTGGACTACTTGGTTTTTGATGATGAAGGACACGGCTTTAGTAAAAAAGCTAATCGTATTGAAGCATCCAATAAATACCTAAGCTTCTTTGATAAATATTTGTAGGGAGTAATTTCACTGTTGTATTTGTTATTGTAGAGTTATCTGCAATAACAAATTTCAGGCGAAAAAAAAGACGCCAGGAAAGCGTCTTAATTTCTATACTTGGTGGAGCGGGGGGGAGTCGAATCCCTCGGGTTATGCGCTACAGCCCTTTAAAGATGCAGGGTATCATTTTTTGTGTACCCATCCTGTACCCCGTTTTTTGCCTTGAAATTACTATTTTTTGTCGGGAGGGGGAACTTAACCCCCGTCCAAATTCATAGTGATTTTTATACCTATTTATCAGCTATATATGCAATTTAACAACTTAATGGTTATATAATCGTTAATTTCCTGGCTGCAATGTCCACCAACGACCGTTTTGTGCCATTAACCGCCAGTCGTAACGCTTTGCTAAGCGGAAAATAACGGTTGGCTATAATAGCGAAGCGATGGCCAACTGTTATTTTTCCGTTTAAGCAACTTGTTAAGTGTTCGTTGTTACGGACACCTAGCTGCCCAGCGAGTGTTGCCGCCTAAAGTTAACTTACATTGCTCTTCTGCGGTAAAACCTGGGACATCAAGACCGCAAACGCGCTCATATTTTCCGGCGGTATCTGAATGGTAAAATAAACGGCAGGAGAAAGATTCTGATGTTTTATAAACAGCGACAGAAGCAATACAGTTTGAATCAGCCTCACAGTCTTTAAAGCATTGATTATCGATAATTCCAGCATTTCTTGTTATAACGCCCTCACTAACGATATAGCCACCCTCTAACTCAAACCAACCTTGCTTAACGGTATCACCATCTGAGTTTACGAAGTCTCTAAGGCTTATGCTTAGCAACCCATTGTCCGGGCTAAGAGCACAGCTTTGAAGTCTATTCCCTGTACCATCATCAAAAAAGGTAGGAGTTGTAATATCTGTTAATGTGCCAGTGGGGACTATATGAATAGCGGATGGGCAGCCTACTGGATATATATTGGCTCCCGCTAAAGCCTCGCACATATGCTGATGATTCAGCTCTACCGTCTTGTTTTGTGCAGAACTAGCGGCGATAGCACAATCAGATGCATCCCATAGACCATCTTTATTGATGTCTTCATCGGAATCGTCAACTCGATCACCATCTAGATCCCAGCAATTAATGCCAGCAACACCTTGTGGCCCTGTAGCTCCTGCTTCCCCTGTAGCACCTATACTTCCAGTTGCTCCAACAGCTCCGTCGGAACCATTATCATCGCCATCACAAGCTGATAAAGACAAACATCCTATCAAAAGTAGAACTTTATAATAACCAAATTTATTCATAGTATTTTCCTCTGTATTCCCCTAATTAAAATAATCAATCAAGCTCACGATTTTCCTTTCGAAAGTATTAACCACCTGACCATCATAAATTTTAGCCTGCTTTAACCAATTTCGCCTAATCGCTCAAAGCGGAACTTAGTCAATCGATTATATGTTTCCCATAATACGCTTTAGTAGAAAAGTATCAATAGTATCGAGATGCACTACTTCAAGTATTTACAGGGATGTTCTAATGTTTTCTTTAATAAAGCGGATTAACTTTTATAAATGAAAAGAGGTACAGAAACCGGGTAAGTTAGCTCATTTTTATGGACCATTTGTGTACCATACTTTATCTTTATAACTGGTCGACCACTAAATGTCTGACTTTTAAGTGTTTGTTTTTATTTGTTTTTTTTATTTGTCTGAGGGGCAAAAAAAAAGCCCTGAAACAGGGCTTTTTTAAGTCTAACTTATTGATTTTACTGTGTTTTTATTTGGTGGAGCGGGGGGGAGTCGAACCCCCGTCCGAAAAGCCTACATCCTCGGTACTACATGCTTAGTCGCTTATTTGTTTAACCAATTAGACGCCAAGCGACAGGCTTCGTCATGGTGAGTCTGATACTATTTCGCGGTTCACCGTCAGACACAGTTCCCTCGCTAACCTATTTGGGGTGACCATCGATCCTCTAAGCAATAGGCGAGTTTATGAGGCGATGGCTAGCCTTAAGCGGCTAGTGCGAACGTTTCGTCGTTTGCAATTATAGTTTTGCGGCTTTTTACCAGGCCAACCGCCCCTGGGCATGCACCTTGGGTTTCATGAATCTCGTCGAATCCTGGATCCGCCCCAAAGTCTACTTAGATAACGAAATAACTAAAGTAGGAGTGTATTGTAACTGTTATTTTCATCTTTAACAACGCGAGTAAAAATTATACAGCTAATGCTAATTAGTTGGACAATAACGTTGCTTTTTAGTTCGTATTGCATCTATTATGGCTTTACTCATTAGACCAGTATCTATTTGTATTATCTTTAAGGGACATTATGGCGCAAAGTAGACTTCTTACTATTTATAACAAATGGCATGTATTTGCATTTGGTAATCGATTATTTTCGTGGTTCTTTGCCAATATGGCACCATATTTTAAGACGATTAAGCCTTATGTGGTGGATTTAAGGCCAGGATATTGCGAAGTATTGATTAAGAAAAGAAAGTCGGTACAAAATCATATTGGAACTGTGCATGTGATCGCGATTGCTAATGGGCTGGAAATGGCTATGGGAGCGGTTTCAGAAGCTTCTATTCCATCGCATTTACGTTGGATCCCTAAAGGTATGACATTAGACTACACAGCTAAAGCGGATTCAGATATTCGTTGTGTAGCTGACTTAGGAGAGATGCAATGGCAAGAAGGGGATTTGTTAGTGCCTGTTAATGCATACAACAAAGATGATGTTGTGGTTGTAACCGGACACATTAAACTTTGGGTGAGTAAAAAGCCTGATAAAAAATAATTTACAGGTTTAATTATTTTTAAAACTAAAACGCCAGCTAAATGCTGGCGTTTTGTTATGAATTTATTGAGTCGACTTTTTCATGATGCGGCCTTGATCAACCTTCCACTCTCGGTCTTTGATATCAGCGCGTTTATCGTGACTTTGCTTACCTTTACCAAGATAAAATTCTAATTTTACCCAAGAGCTTTTCCAATACATAGCCGTAGCGATTAAAGAATAACCTTGTCTTTCTACCGCACTAACTATTTGATCAAGTTCGCGTCTATTTAATAATAATTTACGCGGACGAACAGGATCGCAAATAACGTGCGAGGATGCAGAATTAAGGGGATGAATTTCTGCCCCAACTAAATACGCTTCTCGGTCTTTTACGTGAACGTAACAGTCAGAAATATTTACCTTACCATCACGAATACTTTTTAATTCCCAGCCTTGTAAACTCATGCCAGCTTCGTATTTGTCAGATAAGGTGTAATTGTGCCTCGCCTTTTTATTTAAAGCGATAGTATTACTGTTAGTTTTATTTTTTGAATTTTTCTTTGCCATAATGGCGTCATTATACTGAAGAATGACTAATTTAGAACAGCTAGTTTAACTTTTATTACGTTTTTTATTATTCGCGAGGGGTGAGCTTTCAATTTTGCTTTGCTATGATAGCCGTAATTGCTTTAGGGGGTATAAATGCCAGTAATAAATCGCAGTGCTTTAGTCATGTTCAGTGCCGCTCAAATGTATGATTTAATTAATGATGTGTCTGCGTATTCACAGTTTTTACCTGGCTGTAAGGATTCTAAGATTGTTAGTGCGTCTGCTGATAAGATGATTGGCTCCATACTTGTATCGAAAGTGGGTATGGAAAAGTGGTTCACAACGGAAAATACATTAGTTGAAAACACTTCGGTGTCTATGATGCTTAAAGATGGCCCTTTTAAAAGTTTAGTCGGGCAATGGCAACTCACTCCGTTAAGTGAAGAGGCTTGTAAAGTATCATTACAATTAGATTATGAATTTTCGAGTAAAATTATTGAAATGGCGTTCGGTAAAGTATTTAATACATTAACAAATAATATGGTGTCTGCTTTTACCAATAGAGCAAAAGAGGTTTACCCAGAAAATGTCAGTTGAACAAATATCAATAGAATTGGTTTATGCATTACCGAATGAGCAAACTCTTTTATCTTTGAGTGTTGATGAAAAATCGACGATTGAGCAAGCCGTTGTGGAGTCGGGCATTTGTCAGCAGTACCCTGAAATTGATCTGTCGATTAATAAGGTTGGTATTTGGAATAAAGCAGCCAAATTAACTCAAGAGCTTGAAGAAGGCGATAGAATTGAAATTTATCGACCGTTAATCGCCGATCCAAAAGAAGTACGTAAGCGTCGAGCTGAAAAAGCAAAAGAAGAGGGTCGTGCTGATAAAGTTACAGGTGGTAGAGTTAATCCGCAGCGTACTAAGCAAGACTAATTGGCTTAACGCTAGTGCTAGAAAATATTCACAAACTTAGCAAAACGGCTGGTTTCACACGTACTACCGTCTTTTTGCTCATCTTCATTAAATAAATCATCAACAACAGCAATGTAATAGTGCACTTTATCTTGCATCTGCATTGCTAATTCAAAGAAGTTACTATTATTGTGATCTTTAAGCTTTGTGAATGATTTTTGCGGTGGTAGTTCAATTAATTGCGCTAATGGCTTATTTACAAGACCTTCGTAACTTCTAAAGTAATTACCAGTAACGGTGGTTATGGTAATTTGCATTTCTTTATTAAATTTATACTTAGAGCTTTCCATTGCATTGGCAGAAAGTGATACGCCTAAAACCATTACTAAGCTAATCAGTGTATGAGTTAATGATAATCTACTTTTCATCTTAAATTCCTTCTACTGGCATTGAATATAAATTTAATGATATCACCATATGTTAAAATCTTGTTAAGTGCTAGGGCGATGAGGCGAAAAGGTATAATCCAGCGACGAATTGCGAGTCCAGCTTAAATTTTAATTTGCTCATTATGTAGGCATTTATTACTGTCAGAATATTTTACAAACGCATTTTTAATTATAATTACCTATAAAGTCAAGTGCTGTTAAGTTCCTGTTTTTTATTACTAAATGTTGTTAGTTATGATTTTTGGCTTAGTTATTGCTTGTTAGATGTAAGTTATTAATAAAGTAATATCAGAAGGAAATTGTTATGAAAAATTGGTTGAAAATATTTTCAATAAGTATCTTATTCTCTATTTCAGGTTTTGCTAACGCAGTGTTGATTGATTTCGCGGCCCTAGCTGATGGTACCTATAACTCAGATACGGGAGTTTATTATTTCGATGGTTATACAATGGGAACAAATAATGAGCAAGGCTTTGATGTGTTTACAATTACGTTTGATGGAACAGACATTGTATTAAAAATCACAGCCGAAGGAGGTTATGCTTACTTAGATAAATCAAATTCGAAAGGTCTTGGCGGTCTCGGTGTTTGTACAAACCTAACGGACAGTATGCAATGTAACCCATCAAATGATGATAATGTTAGTCTTGACGAAAGCTTAATGTTTAGCTTTGTTTTAGATGGTTATGAGGTGTATGTTGATGATTTTATGATCACAGTTAATGATAATCACGATGATGGCATAAAAGGCGATGACAACATCGATTTGACTTGGATGGACGACGGAGGAGCTTTTAATTTAGAAGAATTTAACCCAAGTCAAGGTACTACATACACTTATGCCGGTTTAGGTAAAAAATATACTACAGCTTATGATTCAGGTACGTTTTATATTGAAAGCATATATTTTAATATAGGTGGATTTAGTTCAAGATGTGTAGAAGAGTTTTGTGAACCTGATGATGAGCCTGTTCCAGAGCCATCTTCGTTAGGTATATTAGCTTTATGTGCTATCTTGATCGCTGCACGTAAAAAGAAACTAATTTAAATCTTAGATACTTTTTTATTTAAAACGTCTGTTAATTAACAGACGTTTTTTTGTGCTGATTTTTTAGCATTGGTTTGCAGCTTCAACCACCAAGTTACGAAACCAAATATGACTAGCTTCATGGTGCAGTAATGGTGACCAGATCATTTTAAGTTCAATATCAGGTATCGCAAAAGGGGGCTCTAAAATCGCGTAACCAGGATCGTTAGCGTGAACCATTGCTGCTTTTTTCGGTAGTGTTGCCATAATTTGATCGTCATGGGCTAACTGCATAGCAACATGGTAGTTACGAGTAAATATCTTAATATCCCGTTTTTCATTAATTGCAGCTAATGCTTCATCCACCCAGCCAAGTTTCTGGATATCTTTAGGGTTCATGCCTAAACCAACACCAAAGCCTGTTTTTGACACCCAAACATGCTTACTAGCTAAATAACTGGCTAAATTAAAGTCTTGTAAAATAGGGTTTGATTTACGTGTTAAACATGAAAATCCATCCCGCCACAAAACCTTTTGATGGAATGATTGGGGCAGTAGGTCGAATAAGTTAATCGCCATATCGATTTTACCGTCTTCAACATCATGAAAGGTCACGTCACTAGGAGTCATAATGTCTATGGTAATATTTGGTGCTATTACATTGATTTTTTCAAGTAATTTAGGCAGTAAAGTAGAAGCAGCATAGTCGCTAGCCATAAGCCTAAATACCCGCTTACTAATTAGTGGCTCAAATTCTTCAACTTGTTGTAGGGCTTCTTTTAAATCTCGTAGAATGGTCCTTATAACTGGTGTTAGTTGATTGGCCCGCTCAGTTGCAACCATACCCTCTGAAGTTCTTACTAATACCGGATCATTTAATAAATTACGTAACCTTTTTAGGCTGTTACTCATTGCTGGTTGAGTGATATTTAATTGATTTGCCGCACGAGTAACATTTTTTTCGCGTAATAATACATCGAGAGCGACTAGTAAGTTGAGATCTATGTTAGCTATATTCATGAAATTGATACCTTTAATGATTATGATAAATTACATGAATTTTTGTGTGTTGACTAGGTGTAAATATTAAAGATAAATGAATAGTCCTATAAAGGCTCTTGTTTGAACCTTTATAGGTGATTTCTGCTAAATACTGTATACCAAGGTTAAAGAGGTCTCAGTTCTAGTGTTGGATATGTTGCTTTCTACTTCTGTATTATGATCAACAGTAAAAGCGAATTTTAATGCAAGTGATTCAATTAATTTAGTGCTGATCGATGAAACTGATTTATATTTACTATTATCCCCAGATTTTGGCGCAAACTCAGCACTTAATGTTTGTTTAAACTCCATTGTTTCAAATAGTTTTCGTTCATAGGTCGCTGCTGCACGAATGATTGTAGATTTTTGAGTTTCATTATTGTGTTGCTCTGATTGGGCAAGTTCATCAATTTTATAACCTGGCCCCATTTCCGCATCAAAGTGAGCATCTTTAGATTCGTACCAACGACGTCCCCAACCGCCGGCAACTGAGGATTGGTAATCAAAACCATTAAACCTATCCGATTCGTATGAACCATATGCAAATACGTAGTTTTTTCCGCCTTCTTCTAAGGTGTAATTACTTTGCAGTGACGTTGACCACTTTTGATCGGTTGTTACATATTCTTTTTTACCTGTTTCGGCATTTTCTTTTTCAGCACGACGACCAAATAAGTCGATGATCCAATTGGTGCTTAGTTTGCCAATGTCATGGACTAAATCTGATTTAGCTTTAGCGATGGCATAATCATTATCGCCAGTGTTAAAAAATGCACCCACTTCGACGGATCCGGTTATTTCCGATGGAGTGATATCACACTCAGGAAAACCAATAAACTCTTCTGGCGGTACTTCATCAGTAAAATGATAACAATCTATTTCTTTTGGAGGATTTAGCGACGTTAGGATCGCTTCAATAGCTTCTGCATTGGAAGATGATTCTGCAGCAAAAATCGATGGGCTTAAAGCCAGTAAACTTATGATAATTATTTTTTTCATATTACTACTTAAATCAGCATTAGCTGATCTATTCTTTGCTCTTCTATATTATTCTTATTTGGAAATTAGTGGACAAGACACTAAATTGAGCAAAATTTTAACATGATTTAACAAAAAAAAGGGCTTAAAAAGCCCTTAATTGATGATTAATGTTTAAGTTATTGAATTACTTAATTAAAGCGTTCAACTCACCATTAATATATCTTTCATACATAGCATCTAATGAGATGCATTTGATTTTACTTGCATGACCTGCAGTATTGAAAGCTTCATAGCGGGCTTTACAAATACCGTACATAGCATCAGTTGTTTTTTGTAGGTATTTGCGAGGGTCAAATTCAGCAGGATTTTCTGCTAAAAATTGACGTACTGCACCGGTTGAAGCTAAACGTAAATCAGTATCGATGTTAACTTTACGCACACCATTTTTAATGCCTTCCTGAATTTGGTTAACAGGTACACCATAAGTTTCAGGTATCGCGCCACCAAATTCATTGATAATAGCTAACCAATCTTGTGGTACAGATGAAGAGCCGTGCATAACTAAGTGAGTATTAGGGATACGGTTGTGAATCGCTTTAATACGCTCTATATCTAAAATATCGTCAGTTGGCGGGCGAGTAAATTTGTATGCACCGTGCGAGGTACCACAAGCAATAGCTAAAGCATCTACTTGCGTTTTATTTACAAAATCAGCTGCTTCTTCTGGGTCAGTAAGCATTTGTTCTTTTGTTAAAACACCTTCTGCACCAACACCATCTTCTTCCCCAGCCATACCTGTTTCAAGAGAACCAAGACAACCTAATTCACCTTCAACACTTACACCACATGCATGAGCCATTTCTACCGTACAGCGGGTTACATCAACATTGTATTCGTAAGATGCAGGTGTTTTACCATCTTCGCGTAAAGAGCCATCCATCATTACCGATGAAAATCCTAATTGAATTGAGCGTTGACATATTGCTGGCGATGTACCGTGATCTTGGTGCATTACCACTGGGATCTCAGGGAATTCTTCAATTGCAGCTAAAATTAAGTGACGAAGAAACGGAGCGCCAGCGTATTTTCGAGCACCTGCAGAAGCTTGTAAAATTACAGGGCTGTCGGTATCTCGAGCTGCAAGCATTATCGCACGAACTTGTTCCAAGTTGTTTACGTTAAAAGCAGGGATCCCATATTCAAATTCCGCTGCATGATCTAGCATTTGACGCATAGAAATTAAAGCCATTACCAACACTCCTTCTGTGTTTGATAGTTACAGGTTACCCTGTATTTTTAAGATAGATTTTTATATTAAATATTATTTCGCTGCCGCGCGTTCTTCAAGTATAGCAACTGCAGGTAACTCTTTGCCTTCTAAAAATTCTAAGAAAGCACCACCGCCAGTTGATATATACGAAACCTGATCGGCAATATCATATTTATCAACAGCGGCTAAAGTATCGCCGCCGCCTGCAATTGAAAATGCAGAGCTATCGGCAATAGCACGAGAAATAACTTCAGTACCTTTAGCAAAAGCATCCATTTCAAATACTCCTACAGGGCCATTCCATAAAATAGTGCCTGCAGATTTAATTATTTCAGCAACTTTAGCGGCAGTTTCTGGACCATAATCAATAATGTCATCATCTGCACTTACATCTGAAGCCGCTTTGATTTCAGTTGCAGAATCATGTTTCCAGTCACTAAAGCCATCGCGAGTTACGGTTACATCATCAGCAAAAATAACTTCTGTTTCTGCTCGTAAGCGTTGTGCTTCTGGTATTAAGTCTTTCTCATATAATGAATTTCCTACCTCAAAGCCAGCAGAAGCAACGAAAGTATTTGAAATACCGCCACCAACAACTAACGTATCGGCAATTTTAGAAAGAGAATCTAATACAGTTAATTTTGTTGAAACCTTTGAGCCGCCGACAATAGCAACTAAAGGACGAGCTGGGTTATCAATTGCTTTGCCTAAAGCATCTAATTCAGCAATTAATAATGGTCCAGCACATGCTATTGGTGCGTATTTAGCAACACCATGAGTACTTGCTTGCGCTCGGTGGGCAGTACCAAAAGCATCCATCACGAAGACGTCACATAACTCGGCTAATTGTTTAGCTAAAGTATCATCGTTTTTCTTTTCGCCAACATTAAAACGGATGTTTTCAAATATAACCAATTCACCTGCAGCTACATCAACGCCATCTAAGTAATTTGAAACTAATTTTACTTCTTGGCCTAATGCTTGTGTTAAATAGTCAGCGATTACTTGGGTTGAAAACTCGGCATTAAATTCACCTTCGGTTGGTCGACCTAAGTGAGACATAACCATAACTTTTGCACCAGCATCTAACGCCAATTTAATTGTTGGTAATGCGGCTTTCAAGCGTGCATCAGATGTGATTTTTCCATCTTGAACCGGTACGTTTAAATCTTCTCTGATCAATACGCGTTGGTTTGTTAGATCAAGCTCGGTCATTTTAATGACAGACATAATGTAGCTCCGTTTTTAGGATGTTAAATATAATTATTCTTTAAAATCAGTATCGACTATTTTTATATGTCGAACTGTATTTTTGTGTATTTATTCGTTATTTTGCATTGCTTTACAGGTGTCTAGCATGCGATTAGCAAAGGCCCATTCATTGTCACACCAAACAAGTAATTTTACTAAGCGCTTATGGCTTACTCGAGTTGAATTTCCGTCAACGATAGATGAGCGGGGATCATGATTAAAGTCACTAGAGACTAATGGCTCAGTACTAAAGCCTAATATGCCATTTAGGGAACCTTGTTGCGCGTCTATAATTGCTTGATTTACGCTATCGATATCAACATCGGTATTTAACGTAACGCTTAAATCCATCGCCGTAACGTTCATTGTCGGTACTCGAACGGCTATAGCTTCAAATCGTCCTGAAAATTTAGGTAAAATTCTTTCAATACCAGCGGCAAGTTTGGTGTCAACAGGAATGATAGACTGGCTAGCTGCTCTCGATAAGCGCAGATCATCATGATAAGCATCGATAACCTGTTGGTCATGCATTGAAGAATGTATGGTAGTAATAGTGCCACTTTCAACACTGAATGCATCATCAAGGGTTTTGATCACAGGAACAATACAGTTGGTAGTGCAAGAGCCATTGGAAACAATAATATCCGATTTTTTTAGGCTGTCATCGTTTATACCGAAAATAATAGTATTGTCGACATCATTCAAAGCCGGTTGAGAATAAAGTACTTTTTTAGCCCCTTGCTGGATATGCTTTAGAGCATGCTCTTTATCGTGATAAATGCCTGTGCAGTCGAAAACCACATCAACATCAAGGCGCTGCCATGGTAAGTCTTCAATATCATTATGATGGAATAGGGGGATTGAGTCATTAGATACGGTTAACGTGCTATCTTTAATGCCAACATTAAAGCTAAAACGACCATGATTGGTATCATATTTTAATAAGTGGGCAATACCTTCTGGCTTGGCTAGTTCATTGATGGCAACTATAGTAAATTCATCTGTGCGCCCAGATTCATACAGAGAGCGAAGTACGCTACGTCCGATACGACCAAAACCATTTATTGCAATTTTAATTGTCATTTTTGTAAGCTAATTCATTTTTTGCTAATTGTAGCATTTAATATTTCATTCTATCGAGATCTATGGGGCATTAGATATGCCAAATTGTGAAAATTTACTAAATACTAAGCTGTCTTAGTCAATATTATTAAAACGCGCACATTTTCACCTATATCTTTGTGTTCTGCAACGAAATCTCATTCTTTTTTAACCAATTATTAACTTGCTTATTTTTTGTTGTGTTATTTTTATATATCAGAGAAAGTTAAACTTACTTAAACCTTTTTTAAAACAATGCATTAAGGCTTTGGTTGGTTTTTGTTAACGGTTCTATGTAATATTTCATAACTACCTACCTTTTGTTTTGTTTAGACTGTCATTAGATGGATATCGTTAATTATTCTAAATGCATCCGTTTAAATTTGGGGACAGATAGATAAATTTTGTCTTAATAATCTAATTAAAGCAGTATTTGGGCGTTTTTTATTACGAGTTTTTTGGTGAAAAATCAATTTGATCTGTTTGATGAAATTAAACATTATAAATACATTCGTTTTTCATCTATTTGGCTATTATTTATTCTTGAGGTCAGACCTGGTTTGTATCTAGTTGATTTGTAATTTAAATGTTAAGTTTTTTGCTGTTTAAATGTGAATAAGTTTGCACAAATGTTATATTTTTATATCTTTGCCCTTGAAAGCAGTGGTTAAACAATATACATTAATTTGGCTCAACCAATAATAATAAAAAAAATAAAGGTTCTATCATGAATAGAAGTTCTTTGAGGGAGATAAAATTAAGTACGGTTTTTTGTGCTGTACTTATTTTAGGAGCGTCGGCAATGTTTTCGAGCTCAAACGCAACTCAAGATATAGATATAAACGAAATTATTGAACAAGAAAAATAATAATATAATTATTGTATATATCTTTAAAAACCCGCTTTGCGGGTTTTTTTTCGCATAAAATAAAGCCAACCTCGTTAAGCTCACGTAGTCGCAAAGTGTTTACTAGCAGATGCTAGCCGATTTTCTGGAGGAAATAGTTTAATTAATGTTCTGATGGGGTGATACAATGGCGCGCCTGACAGGAGTCGAACCTGTGACCTACCCCTTAGGAGGGGGTCGCTCTATCCAGCTGAGCTACAGGCGCTTAATTTTTCTTTGGATTACCCGAAATAAAGCTATTATTGTTATTTCTGATTTAAACTACTCGAGACTATATCAAGTTAGCTAAACGAGTTAAATATCAAAACGGCAATCAATGATAAAAAAGTGGCAAACCTCTGCCTCTTTTATTTCCTCTTTATGATTTTGGGCTTTTCTTGCCATATAATTAGTTATGCCGCTAGATTGAAAATCAATTATCCTGTCTAGAAACTAGCTGAAAAGGGTGGGTTTTGTACAAATAGTAAGCAATTGATTTTATTCTTAAATTAATACATGATAGTTTTTTATATGGCGTGATAATTGCATTAAAAATATCAAGCTTAAGTATATAAATTAGCTACTAGAAAGTTAATAATTATATGTTGTACACAAGTGAACCTTAAGGAAGGATTAATAGACATTAAAGTTAATGTGCTTGGAATTTATTAGTGGAAGATAAAAATAGCAAGTCTGTGGCAGGAAGCCATGAAGTATCTAATCAAAAACCTAAAAATAGTTCTATTGCCCAAAGGGCAACAATAGAGCTACAGGCCTTCTTTGCCAATTTAATCCCTAAGCCAGTTGAAACAAATGCCAAACAAGAGATGGATACTGATGAATTATTTTCACAGATATTAGCATCTTCTATCAGCCAAGGTATCGATGACTACCACGAAGGCTTTGAAACCCATCACCCTGAAAACTCTTCTAGTAAAGCCTTACAAGCAAGCTCTTTGATCGGTCGAAGTGTCTTAGTTGAAGATGGGTATTTTTATATCGAAGCCGGTGAAAGTGCTTCAGGGCGCTTAAATATAACCGATAACGTTCATCATGTTTTTGTCTACATCGAAAATGAAGACGAAGAGATTGTACGGATAATCCCTCTGGGTGATAATTTATCTGGCGAAGTCAGTTTTAAATGGAATGGTATTACTCGCACAGGCGAAGTTGCCCCAGAAGGCGAATATCGTTTTATTGTTTCCTGCTTATGTAAAGGCCGAGTGTTAGAGTTAAAAGCGCTTACCTACAATAAAATTATAAGGGTAACCTTTGATGGTGGTAGTGATGACGTACGTCTTTACTTTGAAAATGATTTAACCATGAAGTTATCTGAAATTGTTGAATTATTAAATGAATAAATATGTTGATATGTTTATCAATATATCGCGATGTTGTGCGCAAGAAAACCTTGATGGATACAGAGTATAACGTCAAAAAATATAAAGCTTTTGCTAGCTAACTATTTACCCTATGATGGATTAACATTGAATAGAATCAATAACCGCACTGAGTAAATAATGGCCAAAAAGAAATTACTTAGTCAAAACACACTTAGTATAGTGAAGAGGTAGAATATGAGCGTGACTAATGGGGACAATGAACCTACATCGTCGACAGTCACTAAGCAAACGGACATAAAATTACTTACCGAGGCATTTTCCGGTGAGTTAGACTTGTTGCGACTAGAATCTAATCAATTAAATCAGCTGTTTGATGTCATGCCTGCTGGCGTGGTTATTATTGATGGTGATGGAATTGTGGTTAAAGCAAATAATGTCGCTACTGATTTACTAGGCCGAAATTTAATTAAACAAGCTTGGATTGATATTATCAAGCAAGTGTTTAAACCAAGAGCTGATGATGGTCATGAAGTGTCTTTAATTGATGGCCGCCGCGTTAAGTTAGATATATCTTCCTTTGGATCGCAAGCCGGTCAGCTTATTTTAATCACCGACTTAACGGAAACTAGGCTATTGCAAGATAAGCTCAGCCAAATGCAACGTTTATCTGCTTTAGGTCGTATGGTATCAACGTTAGCACACCAAATTCGTACCCCATTATCGGCGGCTATGCTGTACTGCTCAAATTTAGGCAGCAAATCTTTAAGCGTTGAAAAGCGCAATACCTTTCAAGATAAATTAACCTCACGCCTGCACGATTTAGAGCAGCAAGTAAATGATATGCTGTTGTTTGCTAAAAGTGGAGGCAAGCAAGTTGTTGCCGTATTACCTGTGCAAGAATTATTGCAAGGGGCTATTGCCGGTGTTGAAGCTCAAATAGAAGAAGCTAAAGCGCAGATTGAATTAACTGTAGAACAAGATAAATTACAAATATTAGGTAATAAAAGCGCTCTTGAAGGTGCTTTGCAAAACTTAATTCATAATTCATTACAAGTAATAGAAGATGGCGCGGTCATTACTATTAAGGCATACTCAGGTGATGAAAACTTGTTTATCAATATCAAAGACAATGGTTGTGGTATTGATGCACTTGAAGCTGAAAAAATCTTTGAACCTTTTTATACATCAAAAGTTCAGGGTACGGGTTTAGGTTTAGCAGTGGTTAAGTCAGTTGCCAAAGCACACCATGGTGATGTAAATTTGGTAAGTAAAGCGGGTGAAGGTGCTGAGTTCTGTATTAAATTACCCTTGTTCCAAACTAAAGCGACCGAATAAATAGTAATACTGCTTCTTTGAGCGATATTATTAAATAAAAATAATAAGAGGCATATATGACCAGTCAAGTGGTCCTCGTCGTAGAAGATGATCCGGGCTTAAGAGAAGCCGTTGTTGATACCTTAATGTTATCAGACTATGAATGCATAGAAGCTGACTCTGGTGAAGCTGCATTAGTGCAACTTAAAAAGCATCATATCGATATGGTGGTAAGTGATGTACAAATGGGCAATATGAGTGGCTTAACCTTGCTTAAAAATATCAAAGCCAATTCTCCCGATTTACCTGTGCTGATCATGACCGCCTATGCAACCATTGATGATGCCGTACAAGCGATGAAAGATGGCGCTTGTAATTATATTGCCAAGCCGTTTGTTCCTGAAGTTCTGCTTAATATGATCAGCCAATATATGCCGGTTGAAAAAGTGGTAAGCACCCAACCAATTGCTGTCGATGACCACAGTATACAATTATTAAAACTAGCCAAGCGCGTCGCCGCCACTGATGCATCCGTTATGATCTTAGGTCCTAGTGGCTCTGGTAAAGAAGTTTTATCACAATTTATTCATAATGAATCATTACGAGCCGAGCAAACCTTCGTCGCCATTAACTGTGCGGCAATACCTGAAAACATGCTAGAAGCTACCTTGTTCGGTTATGAAAAAGGGGCTTTTACTGGCGCCGTTAATGCGTGTCCTGGAAAATTTGAACAAGCGCAGGGCGGCACAATATTACTCGATGAAATCACCGAGATGGATTTGAGTCTGCAAGCTAAAATATTACGTGTGATTCAAGAGAAAGAAGTTGAACGCCTAGGTGGGCGAAAACTTATTAAACTCAACGTGCGGGTCATTGCAACGAGTAACAGAGATTTAAAGCAGGCGGTTGCTAATGGTGATTTCAGAGAGGATTTATTCTATCGCTTAAATGTGTTTCCTCTTACTTGGTTACCTCTTTGCAAGCGCGCTAACGATATTTTACCTTTAAGTGAACATATTATTAATTTGCATAGTCCGAGTGAGCGAGTTTCTTTAACTGCCAGTGCAGAAAATAAGTTATTGAGTTACAGCTGGCCTGGTAATGTACGTGAATTAGATAATGTTATTCAGCGAGCTTTGATCATGAAATCAGGCACTGATATTGATAGTGACGACTTACTTATCGAAGATTTTATTATTGAAAAACCTACACAAACTATTGAAATTAGCCATGATGAAGAAAACTTGGAGAGCGAATTAAAACAGCAAGAATTTCAAATTATATTAGATGCTTTAAGAGCGTGTAACGGTTCTAGAAAAGATGTAGCCGAACGTCTTGGTATAAGTGCTAGGACATTGCGTTATAAACTAGCAAAAATGCGTGAGAATGGCATTCAATTGCCTGTGTAAAACTAAAAATACACACGAATTCTGAACGTTACACAAAATAACAGTGTCTTAACACTTGATTGACGTATAAAATAACCTACTATCAGTACGAGGTAGGTTATTAGTATTTTGCCGTTCTACCTCTTTTAAATAACAATAATATAAATATATTTCGAGGATTGATTTATATGTTTCCCAATTTTAAGCTCTCCAGCTTTGTATTGCTTTTCTCCATCTTCTTACTCAGTGCATGTTCATCTACTGAGCAAAGCGAAAGCCAAACCGATAATCAAACTCAACAGCAAGAAAGCGATCCTCGCGATCCAATCGAATCAATTAACCGCTCGTTATGGACCTTTAACTGGGAATACTTAGACAAATATGTATTTAAACCAGTCGCAACATCTTATGTTGAATATGTACCATCACCAATTCGCTCAGGTGTTTATAACGCAGCATTAAATCTAAATGAACCATTCACTGTAGTGAATAACTTACTGCAATTAAAATTTCAACGAGCCGCAAAAGCTACCGGACGTTTTGTATTAAACAGTACCGTGGGTTTACTTGGTTGGTTTGATATCGCCAAACATGCAGGGCTTGTAAGAGAAGAAGAAGAATTTGGTGAAGTGCTTGGCTATTATGGGGTAGGTGATGGACCATACCTCATGTTACCTGCTTTAGGGCCAAGCTCGGTACGTGACGAGGTGGGTGATTTTGTTGATGGTTATTATTGGCCATTAGCGATTATAGATTTTTGGCCAAACGTGGCGAGAAGACTTGTCATAGCATTAGAAGTTAGAGGTAACTTAGGTGACCAAGAAGCCTTACTAAATGAATCTTTAGACCCTTATGAATTTGTTAAAAATGCTTATTTTCAAAACATTGAATATCGTGTCTATGATGGCAATCCGCCAATAGTAATAGACCAAGAAGAAGAAGATGAAATTGATGACTTTTTAGAAGAGTTTTAAATCTAAGTTCAGCAGAACAAGTAGTCGTTAGTAAAATAGAAAGGTGGGTATATCCCGCCTTTCTGCTTTTAAAAAAACAGTTTTAACAGATATGCTTCTTTTTAAACCTAGTTAAAATTGGTTAAGTTTACTTTTTAGCCGCTAAAAACTCAGTAATTGCTTGGCTTAAATGTTTCTTTACGAAATATAAAGATAGCGGTCTAAGCACAATAAAATAACCAATTAATACAAAAAATATTGGCAGTAAAAACCACCATGAATCAATATTTGCCAACATTAAAAACGGTGGCGTAAGAATACAAAGCTTTAACAGGTTAAGAAAAACTTTAGCTGCTGGCGACATTTTACTTGTTGCTAGCGCGATAATTTGCTGCTTTTCATTAAAGGGAAAATCATTAAGTTGTTCAAATTGTTTGCTAGAAAAGTAAAATTTCATAATGATGGATTCGCACTAAAATTGGTTAAGTATTTATAGTTGCCATTCTATCTTTTTATAAAATATAAAGCGATCTGCTCACTATTAAAGTGTGATTAATTACATAAAATTGTCATTTGTCGTATAAAATAACAACTTTATAATAAGAACCAGTACCTTATTATTTTGATTTTTGTTAGAATTGCGCCAATTTTTGAAAATAGGTTAAGAAAAATGAACGTTATTGAAGGATCTTTTGCTGCACAAGGCAAGAAGTTTGCAATTGTAGTATCTCGTTTTAACAGCTTTATCGTTGAAAGCTTACTTGAAGGTGCTATTGATGCACTTAAACGTCACGGCCAAGTGGCTGATGCTGATATTACTGTAATTCGTGTACCTGGTGCATATGAGTTACCTGTTGCTGCAAAACGTATTGCTAAAAAAGGCAACTTTGACGCAATTATTGCAATTGGCGCAGTAATTCGCGGCGGCACACCTCATTTTGATTTTGTTGCTGGCGAATGTAACAAAGGCTTAGCACAAGTTGCTATGGAGTTTGATACTCCTGTTGCATTTGGCGTAATTACTACTGATTCAATTGAACAAGCTATTGAGCGCGCTGGCACTAAAGCCGGTAACAAAGGTGCAGAAGCTGCCCTTAGTTCGCTTGAAATGGTTAATGTTCTTGAGCAACTATAGGCGGATAGCTTAGTGAAACCGACACCTAGAAGAAAAGCTCGTGAGATCGCTGTGCAAGCAGTTTACTCATGGCAACTAACCAATAATAATATCGCTGAAGTTGAAGAAAACTTCTTAACGGATAATGCTAAACGCCGTTTAGATACAGAATACTTTTCGTTATTATTACGTGGTGTAGCATCAAAAGTTACTGAAATAGACGACGTGATCCGTCCTTTCGTTGATCGTCCACTAGAAGAAGTTGACCATGTAGAAAAAGCAATTCTTCGTGTTGGTGTATTCGAATTGAGTGATTGTCATGACGTACCATACAAAGTTGTGATCAATGAAGCTATTGAACTTGCGAAATCATTTGCTGCAGATGATAGCCATAAGTTTATTAACGGCGTTCTTGATAAAGCTGTTAAAGGCTTACGTCCAGGCGAATAACTCTAGTAATCTATAGAATTTTCTATTTCACTAGAACCAACATCAGTTCAACTATTAGATGAACTGGTATAAATAAAAGCTTAACTTATTTGGTTAGGCTTTTATTTTGATTTTTGTAAGCTATTTATATAACTCTATTCGCTTTTGAATAAGAGTTACCCCGGTAAAACCAATATGAAAGAATTTGAACTAATAAAGGAATTCTTTACCGCTCAACCTGTGAGCCGTAAAGACGTTGCAATGGGAATAGGTGACGATTGTGCGCTTATTCATGCAAATAATGATAAATTAATCGCAGTAACAACTGATACGTTAGTTGCTGGCGTTCATTTTCCTCACAATACTCCACCAAGAGCCATAGGCCATAAAGCTGTCGCGGTAAATTTAAGTGATATCGCAGCAATGGGCGCAGAGCCGTGTTGGATATCTATCGCAATTACTTTACCTGAAGTTGATGAACTTTGGCTTAAAGAATTCACTGCCGGCATTTTTGAGTTGACCGAGTACTTTAATGTGCAATTAATTGGTGGCGACACGACCAAAGGCCCATTGAGTATTACCATTACCGCCCAAGGTACTGTGCCTGCAGGTAAGGCATTATGTCGTAGTGGCGCTAAAAATGGTGACTATATTTATGTTACCGGAGACCTTGGTGATGCGGGTTTAGCGCTAGCAGCAATGAATAACGAAATCGAGCTTAACGAGCAAGACTTTGCTAAAGCTTTAGAAAAACTAAATTATCCTAAACCTAATGTTCTTACTGGGCAATTGATCCGAGAATATGCAACTTCGGCAATCGATGTATCAGATGGCTTGTTAGCCGATCTTGAACACATCTGTCGAGCTTCAGGTTTAGGTGC
>JAQWHD010000047.1 GCA_029237915.1 Thalassotalea sp.
TTTACCTACCGCGGTATTTCGTGCATCTGATTCTCCGCCTACTTGTAATTCATAACCATTAGGTAATGTAAAATTTTGTTCATCAAGTTTTTGTAAAATATCGCTTAACGCCACCGAAGGTAAAACCCCAGAACGTACATAACCTTCAATAACATTGACTCGTTTACCATTGCGATGCGGTATAGCACCTCGGCTAGGCTTAACTTTTACCTGGCTAATGGCGGAAAGCGGAATGAATTGCCCATCTTGTTGATTAATTATTGGGAAGTTATTTAAATGGCCAACGTCAGCTCGTTGTGAGTTGTCGGTTTTAACTCTCACATCAATAGACTCTGTTGCTTCTATAATTGAACCCTGTACCGCGCCATCTAAGCCTACTTGTAATTGGTTAGCTATGGTCGCAAGATTTAAGTTTAATGAGTTAACTGCGTCTTCATCGGCTGCAAGCCATACCTTTGGTGTACCAGGTAATAGTGTCGCTCTAGAGTGCATAATATCTTCAGTTTCTGAAAATACTCGTCTTACTTCATTACCGAGTACTTGTAAGGTATCTAAGTTAGGGCCAAAAATACGGATTTCTATTGGTGCATTAAATGGAGGTCCTTGTTCTAGCTTTCTTACTATAATTTGTGCTTGAGGAAATTCTTCATCTAAAATGAGTTGCAGCTCGGGAATTAGTTTATTGGCAGCGCTGAAATCGGTCACCGTGATCATCGCTTGTGCATAGTTTTGCATGCCATCTTTATTACTCATTAAATTGTAATAAAAAGAGGGCGCACTTTTGCCGATAAACCAACGTAAATGTTCTATTTCTTGATGTTCATTTAATTTGCTAGAAATTTTTTCTGTCATATCTTTGGTCGCAACAATACTTGCTTGTGCAGGCATAAATAACTCTATTTGAAACATATCCCTTTCTGATGCAGGGAAGAACTGTTCATCTAGATGTTTCGCCATGATAAAACCGGTAACAGGTAATATAAATACCAATACAATGGTGATTCGTGGTTTGTTAAAGGTAAACGCTAACGATTTTTTGAATAAGTTATCTAAGCGAGGAAACTTTAAGCCATTGTGGTACCAAGCTTGTTGGTTAAGCTTTACCTTAATAAATCGACCGGCAAGGGCAGCTACAATGGTGTGAGAAATTAAATAAGAGCCAATTAAAGAAAATATAACACTAAGTGCTATGCCGCCCACAAACTCACCTGCATCGCCAGGCATCAATACAATCGGCATAAATGCCAGTACCGTAGTGGCTGTAGAGCCTAACAATGGCAACCATAAATGCCTTACCGAGTCGACTACGGCTTTAAGACCGTTAATACCTTGTTGTTTTTTCTGTTGAATGGTATCGGTCATAACAATGGCGTTATCTACCATGATACCAAGAGCTACCACCAAACCAGTAACTGAAATTTGATGAATTGGTAGGCCGTATATATTCATTACAGACAAGGTAAAAAATACAGTTAATGGCAAAGAGATAACCACAATAACTGCTGAGCGTATACCTAGAGTAAAAAATAACACTATGGCAATAATGGCAAAGCCAATAAATATGTTACTTATTAAGCCATTTAAACGTTTATCTGTGTAGGTGTTTTGATCAAACAACACTTCTAACTTGATAGAACTAGGTAATATTGGCTCAAATATCGCTAATTGTTTTTCTACATTTTTGGTCCAAGTATCTACTCGAATGTTTTGGACCATACGAGTACCAACAACCAGCGCCGGCTTACCATTAACAATCGCCATTTCGGTCATAGGTAATTTGATATGACGTTTTACTAGCGCAATATCACCCACTTTTAACGAGCTACTGTTATTCGATACTATCGGTATATTGCGGATCCTATCTAATGAATCCAGAGCGCCAGTTAATTCAATTTGCATTTGGTTATAGTTATTGACTAACTTACCCGCAGGAATTTTCACATCAGCGGTTAAAATTGCCTGGCTTATTTGTTGTAAAGAGATACCGGCCATTGCTGCTTGGTCTTGATTAACCTGCACTAATATTTCTTCTGGATTTTGTCCGTAAATTTCAACAATATCTGTGTTATGAACCAAGCGTAATTGCGATTTAAGCTCTTTTGCATAGCGTCCTAAAATAACTAAATCAGGCTCTGTATCAGCTTGCCAATTAAGGGCGACTAGTTGGGTAAAGGCAAAACTTCGTTCATCTTCAAGATAAGGAGCTAAAGCTTCTTTGGGGAGCTGGTCACTGACATCCGCAATTAAATCACGGATCCTAGAAAATACCGGATCAGAATCTTTAACTTCGCCTTTTAATTTAATGATAATTACTGATATCTCAGCACGAGAATTAGACGTAATAAAATCGATTTCGGATAATTTACGAACTTTTTGCTCTAACACTTCTGTAACTAATGCTTCAACACGTTCAGCACTTGCACCTGGGTATTTAGTAATGATGCTTGCAGTACGATTGACCATAGTTGGGTCTTCTGCACGAGGTAAACTGTGTAATGATGCAAGCCCAGAAACAATGAGTAGGGCGATCATTAACACCATTAACCGACCATTTTTAACGAATAATTCAATCATAATATGCTCAGTCTACTTTGAAATTTTAACGATTTGGCCAGGTACAACTCGCTGTAATCCATCGGCAAGTAGGCGTTGTTGCGATTTCAGAGCCCCGCGAATAAAGGCTTTATCTTGTTCTGTATGAATTACTTCAACACTATGATTTACTAACTTATGAAGTTCAGTATTTTCAGTATGCTCAATAGTATAAACATTCCAAGTGCCACGAACGCCATCGGTTAAAGCGGTAATAGGTACCCAGAAACCCGTTTGTGGATAAAACTGTTCAAACTCGAAGTAACCTAATTGGTTATCAAATAAAATTAATGAACTTGGTAAGGGAAAGCGCAATTGAATCGTACGATTTTGTGAATTTACACGAGAATTAATGGCCAGCTCTGCAGCGGTTACATTTTGCTCGTTAATAAATAAGTTAAAGCTATTACGTGTTCTAATTTGACTTATTAAATGCTGAGGCACACCAACTTTTAACTCACTTTCTTGCTGTTTTTGTAATTCAAAAGCGACTTTAGAGCTATTGATCACCTCACCAATATTAATATTACGTTTATTAATTATGCCAGAAAATGGGGCGATAACTTCGGCATGTGTGATTTGGTATTGCTTAGCTTTTATCGTTGCCGCTAACTGCTGCTGAGTCGCGATTAAAATCTGCTGCTGTGCATTTAATTCGTCCAAATTTTGTTTCGATGCATAGCCATCACTGATTAATGAATTAACACGCTCTAAATTTGCTTTCGCTAACACTATCTCAGCATCAACTTGTTTTAGCTGAGCCGCTAGTTGTTGCTTCTCAATATCGAGCAATTCAGTATTGAGTGTAGCGATTACTTCACCTTTATTAACTACGTCACCTTCAAAAAATAGTATGCTATCTACTCGCCCTGAAACTTCAAAATTCAGTTGTGCGGTTTGCTTACTTACTACAGTCCCTGAAAATTTACGTAATACTGAATAGCCATCGACTTGCTTTAATTCTTGGGCATTTACTAAATGATAATATGGCTGGTGATCTGCTGTTTGCTTTACTTGTTCAGGATCTTGTTGTGGTGAACATGCCATTAATGTTGAACTAATCGTGGCATAACAGAGAAGTGTTAAAGATGTTTTAACAAAGCTTTTTAATGAGGAATGAGATGAACTTAACGTAAGCATAATATTTTTTAGTACCAAATTTTTTAAATTAAACTGGACGGTGTAGTCTAGTTTATGTAATTTAAACTAGACTGTCTAGTGTGATTTGTTACAATTGAGTTATATATTATTCACAAACTGTACAGATGAGTTACCATTAAGGTTGTGAAACAAAGGTTATCAATGAGTAAAACTGAAATTAAAACAACAAGTAAAGTGGCAAATAAAACTCGAAGCAAAAGTGAAGAGAAACGCCAGTTAATATTAACTGCAGCGACGGACTTATTTTGTGATAAAGGCTTTTTATCGACGAGTATGGATCATATTGCCAAACAAGCAGGCGTTTCTAAGCAAACGGTTTATAGTCATTTTGGTAATAAAGAAGATTTATTTAAAGCCGCGATTAATTCGCGTTGTAATTTATTTAGAATGTCAGCTATGCCAGCAGAGATGTTAAATAACCCTCAAAAGGCGTTGCAAGCTTTCTCTAATAATTTTATTGATTTGATTTTATCTAAGGAAGGTTTAGCCATTCATCGCATTTGTATATTTGAGTCGCAAACCAACCCTGAAATTTCGCAGCTGTTTTTTGCTGCTGGACCCGAGCCTGTAATTGCTGAAATGGCTGACATCTTTAAGCATTACACAACAATTGGCTTACTAAAAATAAGCGATCCGCATATGGCCGCAATTCAGTTTTTATCTATGATAAAAGGCGAGGCGATGATGCGCCGTGAATACAATACTGAACTGCAATTAACCGAATGTGAAATATCTAACTATATTGAAAAAACCATAGAGCTGTTTTTAACTGGCTATGGTTTTGACTTTAATAAAACATATTGAAAATAGTTAAGGTGCTTTAGTTGCTGAAGTTGAATCTCGAACTAATAACTTAGGCGTAAACTGTTCACAAATGTCATCAGATTGCTGATTTCTAATTTCATTTATTAATAATGATGTCGCATTTTTAGCTATGGTTTGGTTTGGCTGATCAGCGGTGGTTATTTTGGGCCATGTTTGTCTTGAGAATGGTGAGTTTTCAAAGCCAACAATGGATAGTTCTTCAGGAATAGCAATATTTTGTAATCGAGATGCAAATAATGCACCGGCTGCAATTTCGTCGTTACAAGAGAATATAGCGGTAGGGCGGTTGCTCTTACTTAACAACTTCTCCGCACCACATACACCAGATTCAAATGAATACTCACCATCAATGATCAAATCATCTTGTACCTTGATATTATTCTTGGTTAAAGTCGACTTATAACCTTCAATGCGTTCGAATGTAGACTTATGCTCTTTGCCACCACTAATAAAACCAATATCTGTATGGCCTAAATCGATTAGATGTTGAGTTATTTCAGCTGCAGCATCAAAGTCATTAACCATAATACATGGTGAATTAGTATCTGGTACTTTATGGCCTGATAAGATACGTACAAATTTTACGCCAATTTGGGTTAATCTATCAACAACGCTTGGCATTTCTGAAAATGGCGGGGTAAGTACAACTCCCGCAATTCTTGAGTGCCTGATCATATTTGCGATTTCTTCAATGATATCATCAGCTTTAGAGTTGCACGGATGGATCACCAATTCAAAGTTTTGTTTTTTACATTCCGATAAAATACCATTTTGCATATCAATCACATAATAGGCATTTGGGTTATCGTAAATATAGGCAATGGTATATGACTTGGTGCCAGCAAGAGAGCGTGCGGCTAAGTTAGGTTGATAGTTCAACTCTTTAACTGCAGCCATGACTTTATCTCTGGTTGCTTGTCTTACTGAAGCTTCATTATTGATGACTCTTGAAACCGTCTTCATTGAAACGCCAGAAAGATCCGCTACGTCATTAATGGTCACTTTCATATTTATTTGTGCCTTTGCCTGTTATTATTTTTTTGCTGTCCTATTCGGCACTATAAAGCATTTACTAAAAAAAATAGAAGTAAAGTTTCATATATATTAAATTTTATTTCACAAAATCAAATTGACAGCGCTGTCATTTAACTTTACCTTAACATTCATAAATTACAAGTATCATGATTAATTAAGGTGAAAAATGACCAACCGTACTGATTTATCGAGCTGGAAATCATTAGAACAACTCGCGAAAAAAATGAAACAAACACACATGAATGATCTGTTTGCATCAGATCCTCAGCGTTTTAATAAATTTTCACTTAAATTGCCTGATTTACTCTTTGATTATTCCAAAAACTTAATTGATGACACGGTACTAAAAACATTATTACAGCTTACTGAAGACGTAGAGTTACCGGTTTGGCGCGAAAAAATGTTTAATGCAGAGCGTATTAACATGACAGAGGATCGTGCGGTATTGCATACTGCGCTACGAAATCGCAGTCAAACCCCGCTGTATTTTGATGGTGAAAATGTTACCCAAGATGTTGAAGACCAATTAGCTAAGATGAAAGGTTTTGTTGAGCAGGTAAGGCAAGGGCACTGGAAAGGCTTCAGCGGTAAACGCATTACCGATATTGTAAATATTGGTGTTGGCGGCTCTAACCTTGGCCCGCAAATGGTTACTGAAGCATTGAAACATTATAGCGACCAAAGTGTGAACATTCATTACGTATCAAATGTTGATGGTGCCCAAATCACTGAGGTACTTGCGCCTCTTAATCCTGAAAAAGTTTTATTTATTGTCTCTAGTAAAACCTTTACTACGAAAGAAACAATGACTAACGCTAATACCGCGACCAATTGGTTATTAAAGTCTGCACCAGATAAATCAGCAGTTGCCAAACATTTTGTTGCTGTATCGGCCAATATTAAAAATGCTACAGAATTCGGCATTGCCGAAGAAAATATATTTTCAATGTGGGATTGGGTTGGTGGACGTTTCTCATTATGGTCAGCTATTGGCTTACCTATAGCGTTAGATTTAGGTTTTGATAAATTTATCGAACTTCTCGAAGGTGCACATGAAATGGATTTGCATTTTCAACAGGCACCTTCGGCAGAAAATGCGCCAGTGATAATGGCGTTATTAAGTGTTTGGAATTGCACCTTTTTAGGCGCTAAATCGCAAGCAATATTACCTTATGATCAAACCCTACATATGCTTAGTGCTTATTTACAGCAGGCTGAAATGGAAAGTAATGGTAAGTCCGTTTCATGGCAAGGTGAACAAATCACTTACCCGACGGTTCCGTCAATTTGGGGAGAGTTAGGCATTAATGGTCAGCACGCTTTTTATCAATATTTGCACCAAAGTAATAACATAGTGCCAGCAGACTTTATTGGTTCGGTTAAGAGTGTTACGCCTGTCCCTGGCCACCATACAACCTTAATGTCGAACTTTTTTGCGCAAACTCAAGCCTTGATGACGGGTGTGAATGAGCAACAAGTTAGGGCTGACTTAAAAGCAAAAGGGCGCAGCCAAGAAGTTATAGATAAGTTAGCGCCGCACAAAGTTCACATGGGTAATAGACCAACGAATACCTTGTTATTAAAACAAATATCTCCGAAAACATTAGGTATGTTGATAGCGCTTTATGAACATAAAATATTTGTACAGGGAATAATTTTAGAGATTTGTTCGTTTGATCAATGGGGGGTTGAGTTAGGTAAAGGCTTAGCTGAAAGCATTCAGCAAGAGCTTGAATCTGATAATGTTAGTAATGGTCATGACAGCTCTACTCGAAATTTAATCGAGTTTTATAAAAACGCTTCGCAGCAGTAGTACATTATATTGAGCCGAGATTAGCTTAATTAAAAATAAAAAAATGGCGAGTATTAACTCGCCATTTTATTTTAAAATATTACTGTTTAATGCTCATGTCTCTGCGACTATTTCTCAGCGCTTACCCAAGAATAAACTTTACCAGCTAGTATAGCGCCAACAATAGGAGCTACCCAGAATAACCAAAGTTGGCTTGTTGCCCAGTCACCAACGAAGATTGCTACACCAGTACTACGTGCAGGGTTTACTGACGTATTACTTACTGGGATAGATATCAAGTGGATTAGAGTTAAACATAAACCAATAGCAATTGGCGCAAAGCCTGCAGGAGCACGGCTATCTGTAGCACCTAAAATTACCATTAAGAACATAAATGTCATTACGACTTCACAGATAAGTACAGCCGTCATTGAATAACCACCTGGTGAATGCTCGCCAAAACCGTTTGAAGCAAAACCAGCAGCAACATCAAAGCCAGGAGCGCCACTTGCGATAGAGTAAAGCACTGCAGCACCAGCGATACCACCAACAACTTGAGCAACGATATAAGGCACTAATTCATTTGCTGGAAAGCGTCCGCCAGACCACAAACCAAATGAAACAGCTGGGTTTAAATGACAACCCGATACGTGTCCAATTGCATATGCCATAGTTAACACCGTTAAACCAAATGCTAATGAAACACCAACAAAACCTATACCTAATTCAGGGTAGCCTGCAGCTAAAACTGCACTACCACAACCACCTAATACTAGCCAAAATGTGCCAAAAAATTCGGCAGCTAATTTATTTGTTAAACCCATAATATATTTCCTATGTTTATTTTATGGAGTTACCACCTTGCTTATTTTTATTTACAAAGTAATAACGTGACAGACTTAAGTAATTGATATTAATCGGTTACTTAATTTGTTTTTTTATATTAAATCAATATCAATAAATGCCTTTTAAGCCTATATACAATTTAGTCTGCTTTTACTAAATCTGCCTAAAAATATTATAAATTTTAATCAGTTAGTCAAAAC
>JAQWHD010000060.1 GCA_029237915.1 Thalassotalea sp.
ACTAAGTAAAGTGGCAATTGATATAAACAACAATACATATCAATATCCGGTAAGTCGATTTATTAAAAGTGAACTGTTTAATTAATGGGGTAAAAACTGTTTGAATTAAATTAGGGTAGACACACTTATTGGGACGGTACCCACGCCACTGCCTCAGGAGGTCCCTGATATCGCTAAAGCTCTTCAGGGATGACGTGGTGTAAATTAACTAACATTGCGCATCAACTTGAAGCGAAAAAATACACCGTCATCCCGCAGTGCTTTTATGCGGGACCCCCTAAATTGACAGTGTGCTTTTAACTAACAACGCGCACTAACTTAGATAATATTAACCGTCATTCCATCGTGCTTTTGGATGGAACCTCCCTTATTCACAGCGAGCTTCAAACGAATACACCCACAGATGTAAGTTAACCAACATAGCGCACTAACTTAGATAATATTAACCGTCATTCCATCGTGCTTTTGGATGGAACCTTCTAAATTCACATCGTGCGTCTAAAATAATGATCTAAGGATGGCATCATTTATCCATTCGCTTTTTCATAAACTCTCTAAAGTATTTTTCATCGTCAGTTTCACCACAATCACTATATGATGTAACACTTCCTAAGTTTTCATCTATGAAGGTTAAGTCTGTTGATTGTGCACACGTACCGTTGAGTTTTATAAATGTTTCATTACCTACTATGGTTGTAGCCTCTTCTCGTTGTTGTAAAGAGCTTTTTACATACTCCCGAACTGGTACAGCAGGCATTGAACCCTGTAATGGGCTTATCCCTTTAGTTTTACTGTGATCCTTAATTAGATCTGCAATCATTGCCTTATCTAAATTTTTATTCACTGAAAGCATACTTTCATAAGGGTTAAAAATAGCATTAGCTGGTTCACTATTCTTTTTATGGTTAATACTAGTTACTGATTCGGTTTTTATTTCTATCGCTTGATTGCTAATATCTTTTGTTTCAGGCGTTACTGTATTTATCGAGGGTGTCGCTACTACTTCTTGTTGCCGTTCATTTTCTAGCTGTTCGCTTTGCTGGATAGGTGTTTGTTTTGTTTTTTGTTCGGCTGTCTGGTTTGCAATTTCAACTTTGGGTTTATCAACGCTGATTTTTTTTGTATAAATATAACTGTTAATTGGTTTATTCTTCTCTTGCGGCAATTGCATTTTTTTATTACCAATAGACGTGTTGAATAGTGCGCAAAGTAATAGGCCATGAATTATTAATGATAAAATTAATCCTTTTGATAATTTCATACGATTAACTGGTATCACTAAATACTCGGCCTTATGTAGCTTTAACAATGGGTGATTATTTTTTAATTATGACCTGTATTTTCAATATTAGTTGCTTTTTTGTTCGTTATGATGCGAAAAAATGCCATACCTCAATATGTTAGCTTCAATATGAGTTAAACTAGTAAATAGATTTTATATAACAAAGCCCTCTTATTTGGGGTTAATTGAGTAAATAATGGAATACGAGTTTAGACGTGACTTTATCAATGGTAAAAGCATAGCCAATTTTACTATGGGGCACGAAGCCTTTTCACCTTGGCTTGAACAAGAAGTTGGTGATGATCTGACTAAAGTAGATTCATTATTAGCTAAATTAGAGAACTTTAATAATAAAAGTCAGTCTACAGAACAAATTATAGGTAAAGAATACAGTGTTACCTTTAGCTATGACGATGTTGAGGTTGTTGCTAATAATAGTTTAGACCCGCTAACCGTACCGGAACAGTTAGAAGATGACATTGATGATTTTGAGCAGAATACTTCAGCTGTTTGTGGGCGAGAAGATTTCATTATTATGTTGCAATCATGGTACGAATTTATCAAACGCTAAACTAAGATTCATTTCAACGATTAAAATAATAATACATATAGGTTATAAGTAAATGAGTGCAGTAAAAAGTAAACTTAAATTAATTTTAATACCGATCGTAATTATCATCGCAGGTATATTTATATCTTCCTATATGGGCAGTTTTGCTACGCCACCTGAAAAAAAGCAGGAAATCAGCTTAGCCCCCTTAGTTAAGGTATTCTCTGCAGAGCGAAAAGTCGTTGCTTTTAGTATTGAAAGTCAAGGTAGTGTTGTACCTCGTACTGAAACGTCTTTAATCACCGAAGTATCTGGAATGATAACGTACGTTGCTAAAAACTTCAGAGTGGGCGGTTACTTTAAGAAAGGTGATGTTCTATTAGAAATAGACCCTATTACTTATGAGGTTGACGTACTGCAGGCTCAATCTAGATTAGGCGCAGCAGAGTCAGTATTAATTGAGGAGCAAGCTCGCGCTGATCAAGCAGAAGATGAGTGGTTACTCTCTGGTATGACTGTTGAAGAAGCACCTATCTTGGCATTACGATTACCGCAGTTACAAAAAGCTCAAGCCGACGTTCTCGCTGCCGAAGCTGATTTAAAACAAGCGCAAATAAAGCTCAAACGTACTAAAATCATCGCTCCTTATGACGCACTCGTAAAAGAAAAACATGTCGATATAGGACAATACGTTACATCTGGTATTCAACTAGCTAAAACATTTGCCATTGATTATGCGGAAGTTCGTTTACCGGTAAAACAGCAAGACATAGCCTTTATTAAATTGCCTAAAGTGAACCAAGATATAGAACAAACAATTCCAGTAAAAATCACCTCCCGTAAAGGTGGCACTACCCAACAGTGGGATTCTTTTATAAGTAGATTTGAAGGTGAAATTAATCAACAGTCTAGAGTTCACTACCTAATTGCAAAAATTAATGACCCTTACAATTTAACCGGGCTTTACCAGCACGATGATGAACTTAGAATTGGTACATTTGTTAATGCTTATATTCAAGGTATGCAATCAGAATCTGTAGTTGTACTCCCTAGAGAGGTTGTTCGAAGTGCTAACTCTATTCATTTAGTCGATACTGAAAATAAACTACATATTGTTGATGTTGATATTATTCGTAGTGAGAAAAAATTTGTCTACATAGCGGATACTATCGATACAGATATGCGCATAGTTACAACTAAAATATCTAAACCGGTAGAGAATATGCCACTGCGTATTTTTGGTGAATGGGTAGCTCCTGAATTGCCTGAAGAGCCTGAAGAAATAGGTGAGCAGTAACTATGTACAGAGATCAAAAACAACCTAAACCTGGATTGATTTCATGGTTTGCTCGCAATAGTGTGGCGGCAAATTTAATGATGATCTTCATACTTGCTGCGGGTTTCTACTCATACTCCACCATAAATAAAAAGATGTTCCCTGAATTTAGCTTGAATACAATTCAAGTTACCGTTGCTCATCTTGGGGCATCTCCTGATGATGTGGAAAAATCTGTTGTCCTTAAAATTGAAGAAGCAATTGAGAATGTACAAGGCATCAAGCGTTATACATCGATAGCACAAGAGGGCTTTGCTAGCGTTACTATAGAGATAAGTTCGGGCTATTCGTTAGAAGAAAAGCTTAATGAAATTCAAATGCAAGTTGACTCTATCACCACTATGCCAGAACAGGCTGAACGTCCTATGGTGGTTAAGCAAGAGTTTGAAGCGGATGTGCTTTGGGTTTCTTTATACGGAAAAATGGATAGGTTGACCCGACAAGAAATGGCACAGGATATTCGCGATGAGATCATGGCCTTATCCGAAGTTAACCTTGCAGAAATTGTAGGTAATCTTGAATATGAAATTAGTATTGAAATTTCAGAGCTGAGTTTAATTGAATACGGACTGACTTTTGATGAGATCTCACAAGCAATAAAACGCTCATCAATTGATGTACCAGGTGGAACAATTAAATCTTCTGGTGGTTATATACAGCTGCGTACCCAAGGCCAAGCATACACAGGGGAAGAGTACAGTAAGATTGTTTTAAGAACCGATGCCGATGGTACTCATTTAACTTTAGGTGATATTGCATCCATAACCGATGGTTTCGTTGAAGATAATGGTTTTGCCCGCTTTAATGGTCAGGCATCTTCATCAATTAGGGTTAAGTCAACAGGCGATCAAAATGACTTAGCCATTGCTGAGCAAGTTAAGCAGTATGTTATTGATAAAAAAGTCAGTTTACCTGAAGGGGTAGAATTAACTACTTTTGCGGATTCGTCCCATTACTTATCTACCAGATTGGATATGATGATTTCCAACCTATTAATGGGGGCAACATTAGTCTTTTTAATCTTAACCTTATTCCTCAGAGTGCGAATTGCTTTTTGGGTAATGCTAGGTATCCCAATTAGCTTTTTAGGTGCAATCTTTTTAATGCCGTTAATGGGAGATTTAGCCGTATCGATTAACATGCTGAGCTTATTCGCTTTTATTATGGTGCTGGGTATTGTCGTTGATGATGCCATTGTGATTGGTGAAAGTGCCTATAGCGAAATGCAACGTAATGGGCACTCTCGAGATAACGTAATTATAGGTACTCAGCATGTTGCGATGCCAGCCACATTTGGTGTTTTAACAACGATTGCTGCATTTGTACCTATGTTGTTTATTGATGCTACTTTTGCACCATTTTTTGTCGCTATTGCTATGGTAGTGACCTTATGTTTAATTTTCTCTATGATCGAGTCAAAGTGGATTTTACCTGCGCATTTGGCCCATATGAAATACACTGAAATTGATGAAAGTAACCCCAAACTTATTCATCGCATCCAACTTAAATTCAAAAGTTCACTCGACAAGGTTATTCATAATCATTACAAACCTTTTTTAGAAAAAGCATTAAGAGCGCGATATAACACCGTTGCTTCGTTTATTGCGATATTTCTAATATCGATGGGATTAGTTTCCGGCTCTTTTGTAAAGGTTGAAGTTTTTCCTAATGTACCTAGTGATTTTATTCAAGGTAGCTTGACCATGGTTGATGGTACTGCGCCGCATGAACGAAACAAAGCACTTGAACATATCAGTGATTCTGGATTTAAAGTTGCGCAACAAAATAATATCAATGGGCAAAGCTTTATACGTAATTTAATGTTTTTCACCCGCGGCGATACGCAAGCGGGTTTTATGATGGAGCTTAATAAAAGCGAAGACCGAGACTTAACTTCCTATGACATTGAAAAACTCTGGCGAGATCAGATTGGTGAGTTAGCTGGTGTTAAAGAACTACGATTATTTGCAGGTACCAATGCTGGTGGTGGTGCTGGGCTTGAATTCCAGTTAACAGGTATTGATGACATTGAATTAGAAGCTGCTGCTTTGCAATTACAACAAAAACTCAGTGAATTTGATGGTGTTTTTGATATTCGTAACTCATTCAGCCGTGGCAGCCAAGAAATCAAATTAAGCATTCGACCTGAAGCTGAAACTTTAGGCTTAACCTTGGCGGATTTAGCAAAACAAGTACGTCAGTCATTTTATGGCGAAGAAGCCCAGCGTATCCAACGTGGTCGTGATGAGCTTAAAGTCATGGTGCGCTATCCTGAAGAAGATCGAACATCTATTTCCGATTTAGAAAATATGTGGATAAGAACTGCGAGTGGCGATGAAGTGCCATTTTTCCAAGTGGCCGATATCGAAATTGGTCAAGGTTTCTCTACCATAACCCGTATTAATCAAAAGCGTTCAATAACGATTTCTGCTGAAAATGACCCGGATAAAGTTGAATCTAGAAAAATAGTTGAAGAGATCACCGAGGACATTATGCCGTTAATTTTAGCGGAATATCCTAGTGTAAGTTACGGAGCAGAAGGTGCATCTAAGGACCAAGCTGACTTCTTAGCACAATTGTCGGTAGCAGGATTAACATCGCTATTTCTTATCTATGGTTTAATTGCCATTCCAACTAAATCATATGCACAGCCATTAGTTATTATGTCGGTGATCCCATTTGGTATCATTGGCGCCATTGTTGGCCACTGGATATTCGGGCGCTCAATTAACATGATGTCTTTATTTGGTTTAATTGCTTTAACCGGGGTGGTGGTTAATGACAGTTTGATCATGGTTGATTTTATTAACCAAGCAAAAGGCAAAGGGCAAAAATTATTCGATGTGGTAGTCAATGCCGGCACGCAACGTTTTAGAGCGATATTATTAACGTCTTTAACGACTTTCTTTGGCATATTCCCTATTTACTTTGAAACCAGCTTGCAGGCACAGTTTATTATTCCTATGGCCATCTCCCTTGGCTTTGGCATAATGTTCGCCACGGTAATTACTTTATTTTTAATTCCGGCTTTGTATTTGATCAAAGAAGATATTGCTAAGTTATTTAGGAAAAAATCGGTAGAGCCTATCGAGCATACAGCTGATAATACCTTTCAGGAAGTTTAAGGGTTAACTGATGAGAATTATTTTATTGCACGGCTTGTTTATGCATCGTTTAATCATGACACCTATGGCGAAGCGGTTACAAAAACTTGGTTGGGAAGTCGAAAATTTGTCTTATCCCAGTACAAGCACAGATAAACGTCGCTTGTTTAATACATTTGATAAAATAATTAGTGATGGTCCAGTATTAATGGTCGGCCATTCTCTTGGCGGACTAGTGATAAAAAACTATTTAACCGCACGTAAAGTTTCTGCCGACAAAGTACCTTTAGTTATAACTATTGGTACGCCACACCAAGGTGCTGAAATAGCCAAAGATATGGATAAATTTAATATTCAAAAGCTATTGGGCTCATCGGTTCAATTTGGTCTACTACCTGATGATTTTGAGTCATCTTGGCATTTACCACAAAAATTAATATCTATCGCCGGTAACGTTAAACTTGGTGCACGACCTTTACTTGATAGGGTATGGCGAGATGGGGTTGAAGAATCTGATGGCACGGTGAGTATTGAAGAAACTAAAGTGCAGGGCATGCATGAACATATTGTCGTTAGGCAAACTCATACTTCTATGGTCTACTCCAAATCAGTGGTAGAGCTTATTGATAAATATGCACAAATGGTAAAATCTAAAGCTGCAATATAGACAGTAAATAGTTGGTATTTAAGTCGTAGCTCAAGTTGATAATGATAGAACAGCCAACTTTTTGAAGCCATGACACATCTCGTAGTTGATAGGATTATTATCCACTATTTATGTGTACTGTTTATTAGGTCAGAATACTTGATGCTAGGCTTGTTGCATAGTGTGTATGTTAGTTTTTAAGGTATCAATTTTTTTGGAATGTTAAGAGCTAATTTAAGATATTATTTCTGGCTATATAATAAAAAAAGCTTGCCTAAAAGATGTAGGCAAGCTTGAACTAATAATACAGTTTAGTAATTAAAAACGATAAGTTGCCTTCACAAACCCACGTCGACCTAATAAATCATAAGTCATTACATCAGTATTAGCATCGTTCCAGGAAGTAAGGTACGGAGCTTTTTCATCAAATAAATTATCGATACCAGCCGATAAATTTAAAGAATCGTTTATTTGGTAACCCCCTTGTAAATCTGAATAGAATACTGCATCTACTGACTTACCTTGTGGGTCAAAATCACCACCATTAACATCATCCGCTTCGCCAATATAACGTAACGAATAAGTTGCAGACCAGTCATCTGCTGCTAAGGTGAAATTTAAGTTACTGCGCCACTCGGTATAGCTACCTTGATCTTCAGTAATAAAACCCACTTTATCAATTGTTGGCTGACCATCAAAAGGCGTGCTCTCATGGTCGAGTAGCTTTGTTACATCTAGATTTGTTTTCGCACTCATACCAAACATATCAAATTTATAAGTAATATTAAAATCAACACCACTTACTTTTTCAACAGCTGCATTCACAGGGCGCTGATTTAATTCATTGATTTGTTTTGTAACCGGATGACGGGTGAAGGTGTCACAGAAATCAGCATTGCCAGCAGGATCTTCATAACAAAGCTTCAATGAATCAGAGCCATTAACGGAAGTGATAGAATCTTCAATTTCAATATTGAAATAATCAAGAGTAGTTGATAGTCCTTCAACAAATCCCGGCTCCCATACAATTCCTACCGTAGTCGTATCGGCAGATTCTGCACCAAGTTCAGGGTTACCACCAACGTTGGTTAACACGGTTGTACCATCTTGAACAAAATCAGTAGGTACGCCATCAGCCAAACAGTTTGTAGCAATGTTGCCAGAAGCACCTTCACAAGGATCTATGGTTCGTAAATTTTCACCGTTTGTACCACCAAAAAGCTCAGTAATTACAGGGGCACGAAATGATGTTGATTGCACGCCTCTAAGCATTAATCCATCAAATACTTTCCAGGTCAAACCTAGTTTATAAGTAGTTTCATCCCCTACAGTGCTGTAATCAGAGTAACGTGCGGCCATTTCAGCGGTTAAGTTTTGTACAAATGGTAAGTCCGCTAATAATGGTACCGATAATTCAACATAAGCTTCGCTAACATCAAAATGACCCGCAATAGCATCTTCTTGACCATTACGTAAAACGGTTGAATCTGGATCGCGCCAGCCATCTTCCCAACGTCTTTCTGCACCGGCAGCAAATGCTAATGTACCTGCGGGTAATTCGAATAAATCACCACCAATGTTTGCAGTCCAGGTGCGCATTTCATTACCACCGGTGCCTTCTCGGCGATATTTAACATGATCTATAACTTCAGGGCTTAACTCATCGACACCAAACCAATCGCCACAGGGAATACCATTACTATTATCAAAAGTACAAATACTATCATCTAATGTTTGCGCTGCTGCTGCTGGATCAATATCAAACGTCCAACCATCTGTACCCGTGTTACGGCCATAGTTGTAGGCAACATCCCACGACCAACCATTGTTAAACTCACCATCTAAACCTAAAACAATACGAACAGTATCAGTTTCTTGGAAAAAGAATGGTGCTCCTAATTCGGTATTACGTCGGCTATTAAGTTCTAGATCTTGCCCCGTTGGATTGTAAAGAAAATCAGATGAAACTTGTACACCAGTAAGTCTTCTCGGGGTAACAATTTGCTCACCTTTACGTTTGGTATACATTGCCTCGGTAAATAAATTAATCGAGTCGTTTAGCTCGTAGTTAACAAAACTTGAAATGTTAATACGTTCCATTGGGCTTACAGCATTTAAATACGGTAGCCAATCAAAACCATGCTTTGCTGAGTTATATTCTTCGAAAGCATCACCATTACCATTTGGGTCTTGGTTGAATTGAACGCCACTGCCATCGGCTAAAAGAGCTCGACCACCTTCAGTTGTTGAGCTACCAAAACAGTGGAAATCACCATTTTCATCACCAAACTTAGGACAATCAACACGATCAGACTGTTTAACTGCTTCAGTATTGGTATAGCTTAAACTTAATACTGCATTACCGCGATCAAAATTGCCCCCTAAAGTTAAGCTAACATCTTGATTTTCGCCATCACTTTCGTCGGTGATACCAGCTTTTACACTAAGCTCAGCACCATCAAATTCTTTTTTTGTGATGATATTGACAACACCAGCAACCGCATCAGCACCGTAAATGGCAGAAGCGCCATCTTTTAGAACTTCAATGCGCTCTATCATAGAGGTAGGGATCATATTTAAATCGACCGAACTGTTTGCACCTGTACCACCACCAACAACACGACGACCATTAAATAATACTAAAGTACGCTTAATACCTAATCCACGTAAGTTAACTTGTGCTGTGCCATACCCACCACTGGTCCAATAGGCATTGGTTGCATTACCGGCAACACCAGCAGAGAAAGACATTTCTTGAAGTAAACTTTCAACATTGGAAATACCTGACATACTAATTTGAGCGGCATCAATAACAGTTACCGGGCTTGCTGATTCCATATCAACACGTTTGATACGGGAGCCGGTTATTTCAATACGTTCAACGCTTTCTTCTTCAACATTTTGTTCGGCATTGGCAAAGGCTGGAATTGTAATTATTCCTGCAATGCATAATGCTTTTTGTATGCGGTTAATTTTCATTTAGAATTCCTCAATTAATATTTATGCAGTATTTATAAATTTACATTTATTTGACTGTCCTATTTTTATACAGCACTATACTGGTATATACAACAAATATCTTACAAAACCTTTACAAATTTAAATCCAATGATGATTAATGCTAATAGGGGGTAGAAAAATAGATTTTCCTATATATACTGGTACGACGTTTTAGATGAGGTTATTGATTATCTTTATAATAAAGCACTGTTTAACTGAGTTAATTTTGATATATGACAAAACCTAAATATAAAATAATTGCAGATCACGTAAGAGATAAAGTAGTGAGTAAACAATGGCTTGAGGGGGATAGGATTCCTTCTGAGACTGAATTATCTGAACTTTTCTTGGCGAGCAGAATGACGGCTAGAAAAGCAGTTGAGCAGTTGGTTGCTGAGGGTTTATTGGAACGGTCCCCCAGTATAGGTACATTTGTAAAAGCCCCAAAAGCACAAAGCTCATTATTAGAAATTAAGAATATCAGGGATGAAATTCTTGAACGAGGTCACGAACACAAAGTAGTTGTTTTGAGTAAAAATTCATTAGTGCCTAATGATAAAGTGGCGCTTGAATTATCTTCTTGGGATGTAAAAGTCTACAAAGTTGTCATTCTTCATTTTGAAAATAATACCCCAATTCAATTAGAAGAGCGCTATGTTAATGCGTCTTTCGTACCCGAATTTTTAGATCAAGATTTTACAAAAAAAACGTCTAGCGAATATTTAAATAAAGTAGCACCCTTATCCGAGGCTAAAATGATGGTAGAAGCTATTATGCCAAGTAAAATTTTAAGTCATCACCTAAATTTAAATGAGAATGTACCTTGCTTGAAAATCACTAGAACAACCTTTTCAAGTCACACGCCAATTAGCATATGCTATTTATATTACCCAGCCGACAAGTATCGCGTAACGTCACATCTATTGATATAATTTTGGTATAGCCTAAGTAGGATTCCAAAAATAATATATCACTCACTATGGACCAACAAATGTTGACAATATAAGGGTAGAAAAAAGCACTAAAGATGCAAAAAGTAATTCAATACTGATCGACTTAGATAACGTTTTAAGACCTTTTTCTTTTAGCTGCGGGACTAACCAAAGTTTATGTTGAGCTGCTAGAAGCAACATACTTGATACAAAAAATATTTTGGTAAGCAATACTTGACCATATTCGCTATAAAATAATGATTCAAAATCGCCAACAAGCTCTATAGCTAGAACAGCACCTGAAACAATTAGCAAACCCGTCATTAATATAGCTTTTCTGCCGAAATCTTCCATTAAGCATTTTACTTTGTCAATGTCATTAATCTGGCACAATTTCCACAATGGCCATAAACTTCCAAGCCACCAAGAAATCATGAGTATGTGCAGCGCCAATAAAAATTGGCTAAAAAGATTAAGCTCTGTTGTATGGCCACTTAATGGAAAAGAAGCGGCAATTGATAGGCAACTGACAATGTATAGAAAGTAGAATGCACACTTCCCTTTTCTATATATCAGCAAGTTCGCTTGAATTAAAGCTAAAGCCCCCAATGCTAGTATGAATCCTGCGGCCTGTAGTAGCATTACAGAGCTGACATTTGACTGCCATAAAATGCTCAAATATGGCTGTTGAATCATACCCATTAAGCCATTTTCGCTAAAAGCTCCAACTTGGATGAAAAAATAGCTTATCGTACCAATAAGGCCAGCTAAAATAGTATAAAAGCAATAAGCTAACAGATTTAGCGCTTTCGATTCTTTACTATAAAGCTGGCTTATATAAATGCCACCAACAGTTCCTGCAAGCCCTAAGTAAATCATGTATTTACTGATTAAAGTTGCGATTACCCAAAGTGATATTTGCAATTTTTATAACTCCTATTTTTTGATATTTTTTGAGTCTAAAGATTGAGGAACATTAAGTGTTTTCACCATCAATTAGATGCGGTTAATGCACCATAAAACTTAATTTACCTGTCAATTTATGGCCGTCGCTACCCATTGAAGTCCAAGTTACTTTGTATGTATCCGCTGCTAAATTTGGCAGGTCAATGTTAAAAAGTTTTTGTGCAGTTGCAGATGGTTTAAAATTGACATCAATGTGTTTACCTTTTGATGCCATTATCATAACCTTCATTAATCTAATATTATCGCTGAAATTCAATTGTAACGATTTTGGGCTAGTCATTAACATCGCGCCGCTTTTGGGTATTGAAGATTCTAATTTTGTATGTGCAAATACTTGTGCAGATAAAAGTAAAGTTACTAACGTTATAGTTTTGATTAAGTTTTTCATAAGTTTCTCTATTATTTCTATTGGTTTGGGTTTTAGCTAAATAAATCGAATGCTATCTGGTTATCTTCAACACCATTAGCTTTTAATAAATCTATTGTTTCTGTCATTAACGCTTGTGGGCCACACAAATAAAATTCAATATTAGTTACGTCTCCCATAGTGCTTAAATTCAGTTGCAAAATTTGTTGTACATAACCTGTAGAACCTAACCAATCTTCATTAGGTTTTGATAACGTTGGATAATAATGAAAGTGCTCGTTACTTTTTGCCAATCGATAAAATTCATCAGCGTAAAGCAAATCATGTTCTTGCCTTGCTCCGTAAAAGAAATGCATATCACGAGTTTGTTGTTGGTTAGCATTCGTCAAGGCGATTTGTTCACTTATCAATGATTTTAGTGGCGCCATACCTGAGCCAGCACCTAATAGCACCATCGTTTTTGTGCTATTTCGTTTGGCAAAGAATTCTTCAAAAGGACCTATTGCATCAACACTATCGCCGGGATGTAAGTTACATAAGTAATTTGAACCAACACCTGGTAATACATCATTATGGGGGGCAGCTTGTATCTTAATTGTAAAGACTAATTCATCGCTTGATAGTGAACTTTCAGATAATGAGTAATTCCGGGTGCAGGCCAAATGCTCATATTCTAGGTGCTCAATATGTTGCCAATGTGGTTTATGTTGCTCGGGTAAGTTTAATGGGATAGAAATCCCTGTGCTGGCAGGAATAAAGAAACGCATAAACGCGCCGGCTTTATAGTTTAATTTATTAACATCTTTTACTTGAAAACGTAACTCTTTAATCGTCGGGCTAATAAATTGGTTTGCCGTTAATGTTAGTGTATGTTTTTGCGCATCGGTTACATCAATCAATGTCATATTCTGCACGTCATTACTGAAATGTTGGCATGCTAATCGATATCCTTGTTGTAATTCACCATCACTAAAATGTTGATGATCAGCACTCGTGATCTTAGCAGGTGGAGTGATCATCACTTTACAGCGGCCACAAGTTCCGCCACCACCACAACTAGAAGGCAGGGCAATATCGTGTTCAATTAAGCCATCAAGTAAATTACTGTGTGTGGATAATGTAATGTTCCCCATACTTTTTTGGTGTTTATCAAACAGCTTGATTTTTTGTGTGCCAGCAAGTGCTTTTATTTTATATTGGCCGCGAAAACCTAAATCAATGGTCCAAATTAAGCCTGTAAATGCCAGCCACAGGGTAACAAACGCAAACAAGATTATTTGTACGTTATTAAAGCTACCTTCACTACCATAATCCATGAAGTGCAACATAAAGAAAATGTCAGCGAATCGTTTGTCATCATCACTGTGACCAACGACACGTCCGGAACCAACTTCAATATAAACACTGGTGTTAATATCATCAGAGAAGTTTATTTGCCAAACCGCGTTTTGCTGTTTTGGAAAATCATCCATCGGATATTGTAACGTTTTTACTGATACAAGATCACCTGGGCCACTATAAGATTGCTTAGCTATTTCGGTTGCATGTTGCGCATCTATGATTGTTGACTCACCAGTATATGCATCCACTAAGGTGTAGTCATTTTTAAAATTTTTATATAAAGCTTTTGTATGGGTAAGTAAATAATACGGCTTACCTAATAATTGGGTATGGGTTAAAGAAATACTTGCTCTATTTGAATTTAATACGACAACAGGATCAGCAAATAATGACTGGTTAAATTCGACATGTTGGTGGGCATGATTTTTATAGCTATGCCCCATCGCTTTGGTATGGTCCATAGTGTTAAAAAATATACCGCTAACAAGCCAAAGTAAAAACTGTATACCAACAATAATTGAGGCCCATTTATGGATTTTTCTTATAATAAGCATTATATTTCGCCTTCTATGCTTAGGTTGTTTTTATCTTCTCGTAATTTAAATACTCGAAAATACGCTAGCACTAAACCGGAAATTGAGCCGATAATACCAAATAGGGTGAACCAAAATAACAATGAATTATCAATTTCGCCTTCCTCGTAATCCATGGTATGAAAACGAAACATCCAATCAAACAGTCGCCAAAACTCATGACGTTTACCAACCAACTTGCCTGTTTGTGCTGAGACATAAATTGACGGCGCGCCAAGATTATCAAAATTTATGCGCCATGCTGGTAATGCTCTGGCACTTAATTCAAAAGGTGGATTGTCGGTGATTAATTCTACTTCTTGCACATTTCCATCATTCGAATAATAGTATTTGGCCGCTTTAACTGCTGTTTTTTCATCTAAGGGAGAAAGTAAACTTCCGTTGTTGGCATCAATTAAATGAACCTGCTCCTTATTGGTAAATGAATACACATTTTTATCAATAAATTTGCCAATACTAATGTTGGTTGCATCGGGGTATTGATACCTTAAGTCAGCCACTGAATAGTGGATGTTTTTAGCATCAATTTTATTTTGATGGTTAACAACTAGGCTATCTCCATGAATATAATCGATATCGAAAAAAACCATGTAGGCACCGGTTACCGACCAGATCACAAACTGAGAACCAATGAATAACATCAACCATTTATGGTATTTTCGAGCGCTTTTTAACAATGAAAAAGGTGCCTTTTTCTGATTGTTTATATCCCGAGCTTTCCACAATAAATAAACCGCAGGCAGGACAAGTAAGGTAAGTACCACCGCACTTATCATGCCACCAACCATCGGCGCGGCGATTCGGCTCATTATTTCTGAACCAGTTCCTGTGCCATATAAAATGGGTAATAGGCCGATAATAATCGTCGCTACGGTCATCATCACTGGTCTTACTCGCAAACCGGCCCCTTGAATAATGGCTTGGGTTAATGACTTATGAGTAAACTCTTTACCTTCTTCTTT
>JAQWHD010000001.1 GCA_029237915.1 Thalassotalea sp.
CATCTCGTGCACAACCCATCGTCGTCGAGGTGCTCAAACCTCGTCGTCCCCGTGCAGACGGGGATCCATTATCCAGTCACTAGAAAATCTTCTCATACTTACGAAGGTCAGTATCTTTCTTTTAAGATTGCGGCCGTCGCCACAATGACCACCTAGGTTAACTAAGTACAGTATACGTCATCCTGAATTTAGTTCAGGATCTTAGCCCTCTAATAAACGCGCACAAAAAAGCCTAGCATTGCTAGGCTTAGTTTTTTAACCGCTAAGGTTAATTACTGAGCAATGAAATCAGCTTGTGCTGTTTGCTTTTCAACAACTTGAGTTTCAATTACTTGCGCAAAATCTAAAACTTCAGCTGTCTCTGCATTATCTGTAGAACAAGTTAAACCAAGAGTATAATCACCAGTGTTTACGAAACCAATTTCGTAAGAACCATCTGCTTGTACTTCAGCCATAACCTCTGTAGAAGCTAAAGGCTCAGTACCTTCACCTTGGTAAGCACCAGTTTCAGGATGGTAGTTCATATCACCTAAGTTAGCTTCGTTAAGTTCAACACCTTGGTAAAGGTAAACGAACGTTGCTGAGTCCGCACATAATAATGTTTCACTTACAGTACCTGCAATGTGGCCCGCTTCGTTGTTATCAATTAAACGAACACCATTTGGTTTTAAGTGCCAAGCAGCACCTTCTTTACTTGGAATGTTCATGCTTTTACGTAAGTCGAATTCTAAGGTAAAGTTAGCTGTACCGCCTTGGGTAACAGTAAATTTAGAGAATTTTAATTCTTCAGAAGGTACTTCAACTAATACTTTCTCATCAAGTCCGTCGCCATTTTCATCAGTCATCACGTAAGAGCCACTGTCATTTGGAACAGCAACACGCATTGCGTAATCACCAACTTCAATTTCAATACCTTCAGATATTTGAATTGACTGAGAGCCTTGAGCTGATAATAAGTTAACTGCTAAAGTATTTGGAATTGGCATTTTATCTGCATCTACACATTCGTAAAGACCAACAGTATCTTCTGTTAATTCTAATAATGTTTCTTCACCGTCTTTCTTTAAAGTAATTTCACTGAAACAAACAACAACTTCTGATGCATTATCAACTGGTGCATCTGACACACTTAAATTAAATTCAGTTGTGTTAGATGAGTTATTGTCATCGTCATCACAACCCATAAGTAAAAATGGAGCAGAAAGTAAAATAGCTAATGTTGTTTTTTTGAAGTTCATATATAGATCTCTCGGAAAAAGTTAAGATAAGTTTGTATGGCGGGGATAATATCAGCGATGTAAATCTAATGTAGCCTTTTTTTGTTTGAAAAGTGTTATTAAGTCGTTTAAAAATCAGCCTTGATAACACTTTAGTAAAATAATCGCTTAATAATTAACCTTGTACGTAATCATATAAAGCTTTTAATACCGCCATTTTACCTTTGTCTTCTTCGTACATATGCGCGAAGTTTTCAATTTCCATCATGTACATATCGTAACTTAAACCGCTATCGCCACTTTGTAATTTGTTTTGCGAGTATTGTTGCCATTTATGCAACTCTTCACTAGTAAGAGTGTGCGGGTAGTTTCGAGCTCTATAGCGAAACAGTAAGGTATCAAGGCGAGCATCTGAAAAATTAAAAGGGTGTGAGCCTAACTTCTCTGGGTGCATGGTGTGGATCATTTCCATTTTCTGTTTATCTGCATGGCTGAAAAATCCGCCCGTGTATAAAGCATGTTCAGGATCTACGTCAGTTTTTTCATACTCAGCATTAAATACTTCAGTCAGCTTTTCTTTTAATGCATTCGCTTGGCTTTTTACTAATTTGAAATTAGCTAAGCAAAACTCACGGTCAACATTAATTAATTTGGCGCGCTCAGGCGTTAATACTTTTGCAGGTGCAACAATAGGGCACTTGTTGATATGTACTAGCTTAACCGGAACCGGTAGTTTACCTTCCGCTTTTAATTCATCGTGGCGAGTATACAAGCGCTCTTTAATTTCAGCAGCTTCTAACTCTAATAAAGGCGATATATCAGAAGATAAATCAATAGAGATAATCGCATTCTTATTGGTTGGGTGCTCATCTATTGGCATATACCAGCTGGTATTGCGCTGATCTGGTGTGATCTTAGAAGAAGTATGGATAAATGGCGTCATCTCCCACACGTTAATGTGTTTTAACACTTCTTTTTTACTGCGCAGATTAAACACAAAGTTATAAAGCTTTGGTTGCTTTTCTTTGATCAGTTTAGCTAGGGCAATGGTTGCATAAACATCAGACATAGCATCATGCGCTGCTTCATGGCTAATGCCATTCGCTGCGGTAAGTAACTCTAAACGAAAGCTAACACGACCTTCATCATTAACTGGCCAATTAATGCCTTCAGGGCTTAATGCATGACATAAACGCGCCATATCAATAATATCCCAGCGGCTATTACCATTTTGCCACTCACGCGCATAGGCATCATAAAAGTTACGGTAAAACAGGTAACGTGATACTTCATCATCAAAACGAATCGAGTTATAACCAGCAACACAGGTATTTGGCACAGTAAACAGTTTTTGAATACGGGCAGCAAACTCAGCCTCAGTTACACCATCACGCTGCGCTTTTTGCGGCGTAATACCAGTAACCATACAAGCACCAGGATTAGGCAAGTAATCTGATGGCGGTTGACAGTAAAACATTTCTGGCTC
>JAQWHD010000037.1 GCA_029237915.1 Thalassotalea sp.
TAGCTGGAAAGGTGTAATCAAAGTCTACTGCTAAAGTGGTTTCTAACATGGTTATGAAGCTCGTTTGGAGTGTATTAATTTATGCGCGCATTATAAAAGATTAAACGGCAAATTGGAACTAGGGAGATTTAGGAACGAGGAACGAGGAACGAGGAACGAGGAACGAGGAACGAGGAACGAGGAACGAGGAACGAGGAACGAGGAACGAGGAACGAGGAACGAGAAACGAGGAACGAGGAACGAGGAACGAGGAACGACTATCAGGATAAGTTGAACCTTTGTGGTGTCAATTTAAATTTTATTAATTACTGGGGAAACTAAGAATTATATTGTTTGGAGGTATTTTTGATATTTGAAAGTTTTGCTTGGAGTTTTGGAGTTTTTAATTTAAGAAAGAGTTTAGAAGTGCTCGGCCGTGCAGGATTTGAACCTTCGACCCAAACTGGTTTAAACGTTAAAAGCCTGACTTTTTAGCATTTGTTGTTTACTTTATACTTTATTTGGGAATTTTTTACTTTAAGAAAGAGTTTAGAAGTGGTCGGCCGTGAAGGATTTGAACCTTCGACAAATTGGTTAAAAGCCAACTGCTCTACCAGCTGAGCTAACGGCCGCCATGATTTCTAAATGTTGTTAAGTAAGTGTCGAACCACTTAAAGGGATTAAGTGGTCGGCCGTGAAGGATTTGAACCTTCGACAAATTGGTTAAAAGCCAACTGCTCTACCAGCTGAGCTAACGGCCGACATAAATACTTAACAGAAAAATTATAGCTTTCTTTAAAAGAAAAGAAAGTGGTCGGCCGTGAAGGATTTGAACCTTCGACAAATTGGTTAAAAGCCAACTGCTCTACCAGCTGAGCTAACGGCCGCCGTAATTTTTCATTGCGCTGAGTTCCTGCTTCAGTGCGGGGCATATAATACCCATAAAAAAACTTAGTGCAACAACAAATTTCGTTTTTTCTTAAAAAAAAACTCGTTTGTACAAAAACAAAGCAAACAGAGCAAGTTACCGTCAATAAATGTAACTATTTGTAGTCAAATTACAAAGTTGATAAACGAGATTTTGCTAATTGTGCTGCCGAAGTGCCAGGATATTCTTTAATTAATTTGTTGTAAGTAGACTTAGCTTTGGCATTATTGTTTTGTTTTTGAGCAACCATGCCTAATTTCAGCATTGCGTCACTGCGCTTACTTGAGCTTTCAAAGTTATTTATCACAATACTAAATTCTTTTTCGGCACCATTTAAATCATTTTTATTAAATAAAAGCTGACCTAACCAGTAATGAGCATTAGCTGAATAACTTGAATTTGGGTACTTATTATTAAAAGCAGAGAACTCTGTGATCGCTTGATCGTAGCGTTTTTCTTTTAATACTAAATTTACCGCATGATCATAGGCTTCGTTTTCGCTCAAATTATTTGAGTAACTGACACTATTAGATGCATTAGAATTTGTATTCGCAGCAGGTGTCGCTGGAACGGCCGCTAAGCGACGATCAATTTCTTGATACAACTCACGTTGACGTTGCAGAATTTGATTAATGGTATTTGCTTGCTCTTCGGTAACACCGCGAAGCTCGCTGATTTCTGTTTGCAGCTCTTCGAGCTGTTGTTGCATATCATTTAATGCTCTATTGCGCGTGGCAAGCATTCTCTGTAACGCTTCAACGTCTGGAGAGGTGTAAGCAGATTGTTGGTTTATATCAGAAACAGGGGCAGGTTGAGCTGCTTGTGCACTAAGTGCACAAGCAGTAACCGTTAAACCTAATAATAGATTATACGATTTCATTTATTATCCTAAAATTTATATCCGAAGATATAAATGCTATTAGTATACTAATACAGCGCGACGGTTTTTAGAGAAGGCTGCTTCAGTACGATCACTAACTGCTGGCTTTTCTTCACCGTAACTTACTGTTTCGATTTGAGAAGGTAAAACACCTGAGTTTTCTAGGTATTTTTGAACAGCTTGAGCACGACGTTCGCCAAGTGCGATGTTGTACTCTGGAGTACCACGTTCATCAGCATGACCTTCAACAACAACACGAGAGTTAGAGTTAGCTACTAAGAATGCTGCATGCATATCTAGTAATTCAGCAACTGAACTTGGTAATTTAGACGTATCAAAATCGAAGTAGATAGTGTTAGAAGCTTGTAGCTTATCTTGCTCTTCTGCTTGAATTTGCTCTAAACGTGCTTGCTCTTGAGCAACTGCGGCTTGTGCTGCTGCTTGCTCTGCTGCTGCAGCTTCATCAGCTGCGGCTTGGTTAGCTGCAATTTGCGCTTCTTCATCAGTAGTATCATTAGAGCTACATGCTGCTAAAGTCATTAATGGTAGTGCAATTGCAATGCTTTTAACTAGTTTATTTAAACGCATTAGTTTTCCTTATTTTTAGTGAATTTTAAAATTGCTAAATTTTAGTTATTGTTATAATTATTTTTATAATTATTGTTTATAAAAATGGTGACCAAGCTGGTGCTTTAACCTGTCCGTTTTTAGCGGGCAATCGAGCTTTAAAGCGTCCATCTACTGATACCAAACCTAACACCTGACGATTATTATGTAAGGTGCTATAAATTATCATGCCACCATTAGGGGCAATACTTGGTGATTCGTCTAATCGAGTTTTGGTTAAAACCTGCATCGAGTTATTTGAACCTAATCCTTGCTTCGCAAGATGGTATTGTCCTTGTGTACGATTAACCATTACTAGTTGACTTCCATCTGGGGTAATTGAACCACCAAGGTTCATTTCACCATCAAATGTTAAGCGAGCCACTTTACCATTGGTTAAATTTACGCGATATAACTGAGGTTTTCCACCCCGTTCTGATGTTATTACTAAAGATTTTCCATCTGGCATCCAATTTGGCTCGGTATCGATGGCTCTGTGACGTGTTACACGGCGCAATTTTTTAGTAGCAATATTCATTACATAAACTTCTGGATTGCCATCTTTTGATAACACCATAGCCATTTCTTTACCATTTGGCGACCAGCGCGGCGCACCATTAATACCTTTAAATGTACTTAGCACTTCTCGTTTAGCAGTGTAAATATCTTGGATGTATATTTGTGCTTGGCGCTTTTCAAATGTTACGTACGCTAACTTGGTACCATCAGGTGACCACGTTGGCGACATTAACGGCTCTGGCGAGCTTAATAATACTTGCTCATTATAACCATCATAATCGGCAATCACTAATTGGTATTTATTTACGCCACTGTCACGAACAATCACATAAGCAATTTTAGTTAAGAAAGCGCCGCGTGTACCGGTAAGCTTTTCAAAAACACTATCAGAGATTTGATGAGCTTTAGGTCGAAAAAGTTTCGAAGGGATGTACTGGTTCGGTTTAGAGTTTATTAATATATGATCGTTACTCTTTACTAATTGACCATTTTGTAAAGAACGCCCTGCTCCGCCGGTCATTTGGCCGCGAATAACATCAACTAATTGAAATGAAACTAAGAAATTATTAGGTGATACTTCTTTAATGTTACCCATAACAACTGCTTCAACGCCTATATCAGTCCAAGCTTGGTAATCAATTTCAGCGATAGACTTTGGTTGTTGTGGCATTTTTAATGAGCTGATCGGATTAAATTTACCGCTACGCAGTAAATCATCGCTGATCACCTTGGCAATATTTTCCGGTAATTGCGACGTACCTTCATAACTAAAAGGTAAAACAGCTATTGGGCGTGCGGTATTTACACCACCGGTGATAACAAGCTCTAATTCAGCATGAGCATTAGATACTGTTAAACAAAGTATAGCGAGAGAGGTTAAAATCTTTTTAAACATAATACGAGTTCATATTCCAATTAGTTAAATTCTGGAGCAATAGTTAATTTTAAATTTTTCATTTCATTAAAAACAGCCGGGTCACTAGATACCGGTAATTTTTGTAATTTATAGATGGTTTTAACCGCAGCGTCACAAACGACTCTATCACCTTTATCTGGCGTGGCGCTAACCACAAAACCGTCAGATGCTAGAGATACTTTTACAATGCACGATTTGCCTTTCATGGTACTTTCATCGCTAATTAAATTATTATTAATTTTACTAACAATTAAAGCCCCATACTTATCAACTTCACTCATTACCTGCTGACTACGAGCATTTTGACGTGCGGCCATTTCTTCTTGCATTTGTTGCTCTAACATACGTTCTTGTTCAGCGCGTTCCGCCGCTTCTTTTTTGCGTTTATCATCAGCAAGTTTTTTCTTACGACGATCGTCAGCTGCTTTCTTCTCATCGGCTAATTTTTTCTTGCGGCGATCATCGGCAGCTTTTGCAGCAGCCTTCTCTTCTTTTATGCGTTTTGCTTTGGCGCTCGCCGCTGCTTGTTCAGATTTTTTACGCTCGGCTTCTTTTTGCTTACGTTTTTTCTCTGCGCTAGCAGCTTTAGCTTTCGAGACTTTAGCCGCGTCGTCGGCTTTTTTCTTTTCTCTTTCTTTTATTTTGCGATCGTTTTCAAGCTTCTTAATTCGGTTTGCTTCTTGCTGACGTTTCTTTTTAGCATCTGCAGCTCGCTTTTCTAAGTCTTTAATGCGCTTGTCTTCTCGAGCTTGAGTAGCCGCTTTTTCTTTTCTTATCTTATCAACTTGTTGCTTTAATTTACTTTCATCGATAACAACCGCGTCAATAACTTGCATTTGCTTTTTCGGCATGGGCTTTGGCTTAGTTTCGCTATCTGAATTTAGCGATAACAATATTGCTAACATTAAATGCAAAATTACCGCTGCAGCAATCGCTATATAAAGCGTTTGTTTTGGCGTTTTGCCATCAGGCAAATAAGTAAACACCGACATACATTTATCGACGATATCAGCAATAAATTTTTTCAATACCAACATCTACTTTAACTCTCTGTAGAGTCGGTCATAAGACCAACTGAAGGGACGCCAGCATTTTGTAGCAGCACCATTAATTGAATAATAGAGTTATAAGAAACATTACCATCACCATTAACAACCACAGGTGTATCAGGATCTACGGTTAATCTAGCTCTTACTAACGTGGCTAATTCATCTGGCTCTAACGCATCACTTTTACTATCGCCTACATTTAAGTAGTACTTACCGTCAATATCGACACTAGCAATTAAAGGCGGTTTAGTATCTTGGTCTAGAGCTTGTGCTTCAGCTTTAGGTAAATCAACTTTAACCCCCTGCGTCACTAAAGGTGCAGTTACCATAAAGATAATAAGTAGCACCAACATAACATCTATGTAAGGAACTACATTAATTTCTGCCACTCGTTTGCGCTTAACTCTAACGTACATGATAAACCTACTGAGCTTGTTGTTTGTTTAAGGCAATTGATTGACGTTGTAAAATACTTGAGAACTCTTCCATAAAGTTGCCGTAACCGTTTTCAAGTTTTTCAACACTGTGCGAGAATCGGTTAAATGCCATTACCGCAGGGATCGCAGCAAATAAGCCCATCGCTGTTGCAATTAACGCTTCCGCAATACCAGGAGCTACCATCGCCAGTGTTGCTTGTTGAACCGCGCCAAGAGCAATGAAGGAATTCATGATCCCCCAAACTGTGCCGAACAAACCAATATAAGGGCTTATAGAGCCAACAGTTGCTAAGAAAGATAAATGGGTTTCTAACTTATCGACTTCACGAGAAAGAGCCACGCGCATGGCACGATGTGTTCCGTCCATTACAGCTTGTGGTGATGCATCCTGAGTTTTACGTAAACGGGCAAATTCTTTAAAGCCAGCAACAAATAAACTTTCAATGCCTTCGGCTTCGCCTTTCGCTGAAATGTCTTTATATAAACGACTTAAATCAGCGCCTGACCAAAATTTATCTTCAAAATTCATCGATTGCAGTTGTGCTTTACTTATGGCTTTACTGCGTTGAATGATCATAGTCCATGAGGCTATCGAAAAACCTAATAAACAAAGCATTACAGACTTTACAAGTAAACTTGCTTGTAAAAACAAGTCAAAAAATGAGATTTCAGCGTGCACTAGTTAAAGCTCCTAAAATGTTTTCGGGTATAGCGCATGGTTTGGCTAATTCAAGATTAACACTAGCGACAAGCACTGATACTTCACATAAAAGTTGTGAATGTTGATTGAAAATTTGTTGATTGAAAACGAGACTTGCTCTTTTCGTTTTTGTTATTGATGAATGGATTGTTAATAAATCATCTAACTTTGCAGATGCCTTATTATCCATTTCAACTTTTCTGACCACAAAACCAAAGTTTTGTTCCAAAAATAAAGATTGGTTTATACCTAAACTACGTAACCACTCAGTACGGGCACGTTCGGCAAATTTTAAATAATTGGCATAATAAACAATACCACCGGCATCGGTGTCTTCGTAAAAAACGCGAACTTGATATTGGAAGGTTTTATTATTATCTGTCATGCAGCTAGTATATTAAATTATTATCGCTTTATAGTACGCGATTTAAGGTATTACACTCAAGCAATAGAAAGCTTTAATGGCTACTTTTTTTGTTATTTTTTAATACCTGGGTTACTAAGTCGAAACATATAACTATTATTTTACATTTTAAGATTATTTTTATTAAGCCAAACAATCAAACATCAATAAATAAAAAACCTATAAAACTGTGCTACAACGCTACCGTATCAGCATAAGATTAAAAGCCGACACATGAATACATTAGTTTTTCTAATGGATAAATGAAAATTAATTAGTTTGTTAAGTTAAAGTTTAACAAATACAATAGCGCCATCTTTTGAACATCTCATGTTTTCACAAATGTTCCTGGATTTATTTAACTTCCTATACTCAACATATTTGTTGTGCCCGCTATCTTTAGCGGGCTTTTTTTTATCTAAAAAACTAAGTAATGTCTAAAATTAATAAATTACTTTTGCCTAAACAACTCATAACCAGTAAATTATTAACCATCTAAAATAAAAATAATGATGTTATGCAGTTAACCGATCTAGAAGTAATCAAACAAGCACAACAATGGCTTAATAACGGAAAAGACATTTGGCTTTGCACTGTATTGAAAACATATGGTTCAGCACCTCGACCTATCGGCTCAATATTTGCCACTGATGGCATTAAGCGCTCAGGTTCAATTTCTGGTGGCTGTCTTGAAGATGCTTTTATTGAACTTATAAATAAACAGCACTTTACTCAATCGGCTGAGATATTTTCTTATGGCGATCACGCCAGCGAACAAGATATTGTCAAAGAGTTGCCTTGTGGGGGAACAATCACATTGCTGGTTGAGTATATACCTGCAACATCTGATCATTTAGCGCACATAAATGAGTGGCTGTTAATTGCAAATAAACAACAACCTTTTAATCGTAAAGTTCATTTATCTAACGCCAATAAAAGCGTCAACCTCAATGTCGATGATTCATCTTCACAAATTTCACAAACGAGTGAATTTATTACTATGACGTATGCGCAAGTTTGGTCAATATTAATCTTAGGCATTGGGCAGGTTTCTCAACATGTTGCTCACCTAGCATTAATGGCTGGCTTTGACGTAAAAGTATGTGATATGCGCAAGGAGTTAGCCCCTACTTGGAATTTTGCTGCGCAGCACAATGGCGTCGATATAACTTGGCAATCGCCAGATTTATTTGTTGAACAACATGCCACAAAAAGAAGCGCCGTTTTAGCATTAGCTCACGATCCAAAAATAGATGATGTGGCGCTAATGAGTGTATTTGATACGCAGGCTTTTTATATCGGCGCTATGGGTTCAAAGCGCACGACCAAGAACCGACTTGAGCGATTAACAAGGATATGCGGTTTAACACCAACTCAACTTAAGCGGTTGCATGCACCTATAGGCTTACACATTGGCAGTAAAACGCCGATGGAAATAGCCATCTCAATAATGGCCGACGTGATCAGAGTTAAAAACAACGTAAATAAACAAGAAGTGTAATTGCTATAAATGATGAAATCTGATGTTGCAGTTGTACTCGCTGCGGGTTACTCAACAAGATACGGCAGCGATAAACGTTTGTCTGGCAAGGAAGTACCGCTTGTTGTGCAAAGCGTAACAACAATATGTGAACATTATTGTGATGTTATTCTTGTGCATAGACATGATGAAAACTTACAATTTTTTGAATGCTTAAAACACTTAGATATAGATTTAATTCCAGCCCAAGGAAATTCTATAGGACTGAGCTCATCAATAGCGTCTGTAGCAAAATATATTTTAAATAATAGCGCCTACAAAGATGCGTCAACATTAAGTATCTTTTTAGCAGATATGCCTTATTTACAAAACTCTACCATAGAAGGGTTATTAGCAGCTGCTGAGCGGGATAACATAGTAAGGCCTTGTTACCGTGGGCAACAAGGGCATCCTGTGATATTTGGTAAGTGTTTCCTTGAACAGCTTAGCTTACTTGAAGGCGATCAAGGAGCTAAGCAAGTATTACAAAGCAATCAGAAAAAACTTACCTTTATCGATGTAAACGATGCAGGTTGTATCAAAGACATAGACAGGCCTAAAGATTGGCCATAATAGCCTATTTACTGGTAACAACAATCAGTTGTGGAACCTTGATATGTGCCAAGTCAGTAATTTGAGTATTCATTTGATATTTCTTAACCGAACGTTTATTCAAATAATCAAAGGTATCATTGGCTTGATACTTAGCGGTAAACGCAACAATATTCATACCATTACAGCGATTATTTCGTGTAACTAACTTAGCTTTTTTATTGTCAGATACCTTAGAGCCAGGTAAGACTAAATCAATTCGTTTCATTGTTGTACTTAGATCATTTTGCGCAGCCGCAACACATATTTTCGTCGCTAGGCTATTATCGCCAGCTTGAAATGTGACATTTGAATCGCTAGCCAAAGCATGCGAATTGATAAATACGCTTGATAATACAAGCAGTTGTAAATATTTGCTGAAATGTTTCATATCCATACCCTTCTCTTATTACAGAATAAATCCGTGATATGTATAATTTTAAGTTAGTCGTGTTAAAATTTATGAGTAAAAGGTGAATAATACCTTAATAATTAATTTACTATAAAAAGCACCTAGTCAGCTGATTTTTGGGTAAATTAGTTATAATGATAATATGTAAAAATATCATCATCATATAAAGTTAAGCTTTTATTCAGCCTATTTATTAATGAATTAATCAGCACTCGATTTTTTATCTAAACCAAAATGAATATAAGCACTATCCGTGGCGATACGTCCGCGTGGCGTACGCTGTAAAAAACCTTGTTGGATTAGAAATGGTTCAATAACGTCTTCAATGGTTTCTCGCTCTTCACCAATAGCTGCGGCTACGTTGTCGAGGCCAACAGGACCGCCGCCAAACTTATCAATAATTGCGAGTAATAATTTTCGATCCATTAGATCAAAACCTTCGGTATCAACTTCAAGCATATTCAGCGCTTTCGAGGCAGTATCGTTACCAACCGAGCCAGGCGCTTTTACCTCTGCATAATCGCGAACTCGGCGTAATAATCGGTTAGCAATTCGAGGCGTTCCACGAGAGCGTTTAGCAACTTCTAGCGCTCCTTGTTGCTGTAAATCAACATTAAGAAAGTGCGCTGAGCGAGCTACAATATCGGTTAAGTCCTCTACTTTATAAAACTCTAGGCGTTGCACTATACCAAAACGATCTCTTAACGGTGACGTTAACGAGCCAGCTCTGGTGGTTGCACCAATTAAAGTAAAGGCAGGTAGGTCTAATTTTATTGAACGAGCAGCTGGCCCTTCGCCAATCATAATATCAAGTTGGTAATCTTCCATTGCGGGATAAAGAATTTCTTCAACTACAGGGCTAAGGCGATGAATTTCATCAATAAAAAGTACATCATTTTCTTCTAAATTAGTTAGAAGCGCAGCTAAGTCTCCAGCTTTTTCAAGCACGGGGCCTGATGTAGTACGTATGTTAACGCCCATTTCATTGGCCACAATGTTCGCTAATGTGGTTTTACCTAAACCAGGGGGGCCGAAAATAAGTAAGTGATCTAAAGGTTCATTTCGATTTTTCGCCGCTTGAATGAATATTTCCATTTGCTCTTTTACATGGTCTTGACCGGTATAATCAGCAAGTAATTTAGGGCGAATTGCACGATCAATCGTTTCTTCCTCACGACTGGCTGTGGGCTCTATTATTCTGTCTGGCTGTACCATGCGATCGGCTTCAATCATAATATTCTATTAATTCTTATTTCGGTTGTTGTTCTGCTTGATTGGTTGTTCTGTGTCATTGCTTTGAGCATTATATCTTTATTTAGTGCAAGGCTATAGCATTGACTTTAAGGCGTCACGAATTAATTCTTCACTAGTTTTGTCATCAGCATAAATCGCCCTCACGGCTTTATCTGCCTGGTTTAATTTATAACCTAAAGACACTAGTGCGTTAATCGCATCGTCTTTGTGATTAGTTATACTAACAATACTAGACTCTGTACTAATGGTATCAATAGCCATACCATCGGTTACAGGGGTCGCAATGTCTTGCCCCCAATCTTTTAACTTGTCGCGCATTTCAATCAGTAAACGCTCAGCTGTTTTTTTACCAACCCCAGGTATTCTTACTATGGTGGCAACGTCATCAAGATTTACGCAATGAACGAACTGCGATGAAGACATATTTGATAAAATCGCAAGACCAAGCTTAGGCCCTACGCCATTAACTTTAATGAGTAAGCGGAATAATTTTCGCTCGGTAGTATTAGCAAAACCATATAGTAGTTGGGCATCTTCGCGCACAACAAAGTGAGTATAAATAATGGCTTCTTTATCGAGAGCGGGTAAATGATAAAAACTGGTCATTGGTAAGGTAACTTCGTAACCTACACCATTACATTCAAGTAGTATTTCAGGGGCTTGCTTGTCAACAAGAATGCCGCGTAAACGTCCAATCACTAGACTATCCTTTCGCTTTTTATAGTTTTATATAGGCACACAATAACACTGTATAAATATATAGTAAATATAAAATCTACTGTTTGCAAAAATCTTTAATTGTGTCTGTAAATGTTTACTTTATTAAATTGATATTAGCTAGGTTGGCAGCTAGCGCAGTCTGCCTCGAACTGTTTTCTTGGCTCTACCAGCAAGTTTTATAAGTGAGTCATTGCTGTGTGCATGACATATTGCCACTGCCAACGCATCAGCTGCATCTTCTTGCGGTGTTGATGGTAGTTTTAAAAACGCTTTGACCATATGTTGAACTTGAGTTTTATCCGCGGCACCAGTACCTACAACAGCTTGTTTGATTTGTCTGGCCGAGTATTCAGCAACTTCAATACCACAGTTAGTTGCCGCAACGATTGCAGCGCCACGAGCTTGGCCTAGCTTTAACGCCCCACCAGGGTTTAAGCCCATAAAGATTTGCTCAATGGCGAACATATCTGGTTTAAATTGTAAAATTAGCTCAGAAACACCGGCAAATATAATTTGTAAGCGCTGCGGATGATTATCACCGGCTGATAAAGTTTTAATGCAGCCACTGCCAAGGTAGTTAAAATTTCTACCTTGTTTTTCAATCACCCCGTACCCGGTTAAACGCGAACCAGGATCTATGCCTAAAATTATGCTCATTTGTTTTTATGCCAAATCAATTATGTTTGCCTGTTGCCATATAACCATCATAGTAGGGTATTTTATAGATAAAAAAAATGGCTGATTATGATAATCAGCCATTTAAATTTATCTAATCTATTTTAGGGCTATCAGCCAACTAAAATAAAACTACTCTGCGTCAGTTTCTTCAGATGCTTCTTCAGTTTCTTCTGCTGGAATAGCTTGTACGCCTAGCTCAACTAATTGTGCAGGGTTTGCTCTGCCTGGTGCATTCGTTAATGGACAAGCCGCTGTTGTCGTTTTAGGGAATGCCATAACGTCACGAATTGATGTTGCGCCTGTCATAAGCATAACAATGCGGTCTAAACCAAACGCTAAACCTGCATGCGGAGGCGTACCGTAACGTAATGCCTCTAATAAGAAGCCAAATTTCTCTTGTGCTTCTTCATCACTAATACCTAGAATTCTAAATACCGCAGCTTGCATGTCAGCATCATGGATACGTACTGAACCACCGCCTAACTCACAACCATTTAATACCATGTCGTAAGCATTTGATAATGCGCCTACTGGGTTTGCTTCTAACTCTTGTGCATTAAGTTTAGATGGTGCTGTAAATGGGTGATGCAATGCGTGCATGCCACCATTAATTTCTTCAAACATAGGGAAGTCTACAACCCAAAGAGGTTTCCACTCATCAGAGACTAAATCTAAATCTTCACCTAACTTAAGACGAAGCGCACCTAATGATTCAGTTACGATACTGTATGTATCAGCACCGAAGAAAAGGATATCGCCGGTAGCAGCATTAGTGCGAGATAATAACTCGTTTACCGCGTCGTCAGATAAGAATTTCAAAATTGGTGATTGTAAACCATCACGACCAGCTGCTAAGTCATTAACTTTTAACCACGGCATACCTTTAGCGCCGTAAATGCCAACATACTTAGTTAAATCATCTATTTTCTTACGAGAAAATTGTGCCGCAGCACCAGGTGCTTTAATCACAGATACACGACCTTTAGGGTCGTTTGCAGGATTTGCCAAGACTTTAAATTCAACGTCTTTAACAATATCAGCAATATCAACGATTTCTAATGGGTTACGTAAATCAGGCTTATCTGAACCAAAACGTGTCATCGCTTCAGCGTAAGTCATTTGCGGGAATGTGCCTAAATCAACATTAAGTAATGATCTAAATAATTCATGGACCATTTTCTCAGCTACATCCATCACTTGCTCGGCGCTCATGAATGATGTTTCGATATCAATTTGAGTAAATTCAGGTTGACGATCAGCACGTAAATCTTCATCACGGAAACATTTAACGATTTGGTAGTAACGCTCCATACCCGACATCATTAGCAATTGCTTAAACAACTGAGGTGATTGTGGTAATGCGAAGAAGTTACCTTTTTGAGTACGTGATGGTACTAAGTAATCACGAGCACCTTCAGGCGTAGCTGCAGTAAGAATTGGTGTTTCAATATCCATGAAACCTTGGTTCTCTAATGAAGCGCGAACTTGTGACGTTACTTTGGCACGAAAACGTAAACGCTCAGTCATTTCTGGGCGACGTAAATCTAAGTAACGATATTTTAAACGTTGCTCTTCAGAGTTCTTTTGATGATTATCTAACGTTAACGGTAGAGGAGCAGCTTTATTTAAAATATTTAATTCTAAACCAAGTACTTCAATTGCGCCGGTAGCCATGTCTTTATTTACTTGGCTTTCTGGACGAGCGCGAACTTTACCTTTAATTTGTACACAGAACTCATTACGTAATGTATTTGCTGTTGCTAATACTTCTTGTAAATCTGGGTCAAAAACAACCTGTACAATACCTTCACGGTCGCGCAAATCAACGAAGATCACCGCACCTAAATCTCGACGACGGTTTACCCAACCACATAGTGTAACTTCTTGACCAACGTGAGATTCATTTACCTCACCACAAAATAGGCTTCGCATTGTTTATTTATCCTGACTTACAATTTAAATTTGATTGAGGCTCAAACCGAAAAATATTAATTAACATTCGTCAATTTCATTCGAAAATGGAGTATTGATTGTGATAACACAATTACAAATTCGGGAGCACTTTTTAAGCGCCGTATTATATAACAACTAGCGCTAATGTCACCTCAATTAACTTTAGATAAAGGCAATTAACTTAACAAAGGTGTATATAAGCACTAATTTGGCAGAGGTTAATCTGCTTTTGGCGTTAAATCATTGAGCAAGTAGCTGTTTTTGCCAGTGGATTTGACCTTATACATCAAGGTATCTGCGGCTTCAATCAACTGTTCTTCACTAGTTCCATCATTTGGGTAGATAGAGATGCCAATACTGGCACCTATATTTACCTGGTGATCCTTTAATTGTATGGGGGTAGAGAGCAAATTAATTATCTTCTGGGCTACCGTTGTAGCTCCTTCAATATTGTGGATATTATTGAGTAGTAATAAAAATTCATCGCCACCAAATCTAGATACTAAGTCGGATTCACGTACCGAGCTTTGTAATATCCGACCAATTTCAATCAAGAGTTCATCGCCAACATTGTGGCCGAAGCTATCATTAACCGCTTTAAAGCCATCAATATCAATAAACAGTACAGCAAGGATTTGCTCTTGTCTTTTATGTAGTAAGATGTTTTTAGATAATAACTTGGCAAACAAACCACGGTTAGCTAAGCCCGTTAATAAATCATGGCTTGCTGTATGTCGTAGTTTTTCCTCGAGCACTCGTCGAATATTGACCTCCGTGCGCATTTTATAGGCCCAGAATAAAATACAAGCAACAACAAATAATACAATAAAGCCTACTTGAAGTGACGTTCGCACTACCGTATCGCGATCTAGTCCTTCCTTAATAATTGATCGTAGCCAAAAATCTCTAATATTATCCATATCCGCTGCAGAAATATTATTAATTCCTTTATTTAAAATGGCCGCCAACTGATCGTATTTATTATTAATTGCGATATGGTTTAGTTCTGGTGGAATATCCGTTAAATACCTAATACCAAAAGTATTAATACTGTAATCGATAACCATATTGGTTAACACCGGATGAAAATCTATGTATAAATCGATTTCACCTTCGGTTAACAGCTTTGCACCTTCTTCGATGGTATCAACAATGGTTAACTGAATTTGAGGCTGATACTTATGCAAATAATCAATCGCTTTATAACCATAAGGAATTGCCACCTTATAGCCATGGAGGGAGTCGACATTATCAATTTCATCGTTCAAACTATTGCGCCCGATAACACCCCAAGGAATTGACATATATTCTTTAGTAAAGTGCATAGTGCCTTTGCGATCTTTGGTTGGCGTCATCCCCAAGATAAGATCAGTTTTGTTATTCAAATAATCGGAATACAGTAAGTTCCAACTTGGATAGAACTTATAGTTAAACTCGACACCTGTTCGCTGGGCTATAAGGTTTAATATGTCGATGTGGATGCCTTTAGGCTCGCCGTTATCTAAAAATTCAAACGGTTTGTAACTGTCTAATATGCCGACATCAAATTGCGATTTTTTTGATAAAAACTTAATTTGTTCGCTTGATAAGTCGGCCATATAGTCTGACGAATTAAGCAACAATGATTGATCATATTCAAGCCAAGAATCCGCAATTATCTGACGCTCTTCATCACTAGGTATTTGGTCGTTATTGAAAAGATTTATCAAATCTTCATTTTGTATATTTGAAATTGCGTCAAAGTGTATATCGTATCTTGGCGATAATAACCGCCGGTAAACGGTATTTAAATTAGCTTTACGGATCTCTGTTTCAATCACATCGACACTAGCAATAAAAGCAGTAATTTCACCTTCCCGCTCAGCTTTGATCATTCTTTTTACTTCAAAAAATTTAACCAACTCTATCTCAGGATATCGTTGTTGAATGCTTTCAAGATAAGGAGATTCATCATAAATACCAAGACGATGACCATTCAAATCTGACATTACTTTAATATGATTATTTTTTTTCGCTACATACACTTGAGCAATTGCAGAGTATATAGGGAATATTCTGCTGTAATACTCTTCATTACCTTTTGCAAAAGCAATGCCGGCATGAAAGTCTAATAACTGATTCTGCACTAGGCTTAGCGCTTCCTGGCGGCTTACTGCAATAAATTCAACTTTTTGATTATTTTTTTTAGCCCAAGCTCGCCACAGATCAATAAAAATCCCCTGCGCTTCACCTTTGGAGTCTTGAGCCATATAAGGTGCATTATTAGGTGTATAACCTAAAGTCACCGCTGATGAATCATTCTTGTATTGATGCCATTTTCGCTCTAACCCTTTAATCGATTTTGAATTAGAACGCTGTATTTCTATTTTTGCAATGGCAATTAAGTGCGGATCGGAGAGAGATGTACCTATACCAATTTTTCTATCAAGTAAGGTTAAACGATTTGCTAGTGGGTAGAGTTTTCTTAAACTGGTGTATTCAAAGTAGAGTCGATCACCTTCGTTATCATCAGCAAAAGCCAATATATCTTCAGCAAGTGCCGCTTTATACATAGCCCCTTTATTTGGATAGTGCTTAATTGCCAGCCAAGGATAATTACTTTTAATATAATCACTTTCAACACTACTTTCGACAGCGCCTATAGTAAATGGTTTTAATCCTGAAATTGAGCGTACGTCTCGCATTCTATATGAGAGATAAAAATAACTTTTGGCAGATAAAGATGAGGGCTCTATATGAATTTGCTTACTACGCTCTGCTGTGGGGATAAGACCTGCATGAAAGTCAATTTCGCCAAGCGAAATCTTTTCTATAGCCTGTTCATAATTGAGGGAAACAAACTTAAGTTTAATGCCGGTCTCTGACTCAAAGTGTAGCCATAAATCAATAATCAAACCTTCTGCTTTGCCATCTTTAGTAAAATAATAGGGATAAGAGTCTTCTGCATAAGCGACTGTATAGATTCGATTTTTATCAATAACCGTACTTGCCGAACTTTGTTGTTGTGCATAAGAATTAACTATAAAAAAGTTTATAGCTAAGAGCATAGACAGTATCAATATTCGAAAAGATGGGAGCATTTATATCAAATTATAATTTCATAGGTTACTCACATTCTAGCAATGATTTATAAATATCAAAGCTATAAATCGAATTTAAACATTATAAGTTATTAAATTTACAGAGTTTAACCTAGAAGTTACAAGTGAGGTTATTGAAAAACACAAGGCGAGTATTACTTTTAGCAAGAGATAAACTTAACGATTAGCATTAGAGAAGAAGCTATTTTTAGTTTTCTTTTTAACTTCATACATTAAGGCATCTGCATGGGCAATTAAGGTATCAACATTGCTGTTATCATCAGGATAGAGTGAAATACCTATGCTAGCACCCACATTGACTTCCTTACCTGAAAAATCGATAGGCTGGCTAATACTGTCGATTATCTTTTTAGCCACTTGATGTGCACCATAATAATTATCAATATTTTTTAATAATATTACGAATTCATCACCACCAAATCTAGAAACCACATCTGACTCGCGCACGTTATCAGTGAGTATTTTACTTAGGGTAACCAGTAACTCATCGCCTAATGCGTGGCCAAAAGTATCATTAACCGCTTTAAAGCCATCAATATCGATAAACAATACCGCAAGTGACTTTTTATGCCGTTTATGAAAAGAAATTGATTTAGCTAAATAGCGCTCAAATAAGCCCCGGTTTGCTAACTTTGTTAATCCGTCATGAGTGGCTAAATGTCTAAGTTTATCTTCGAGCTTACGACGTATATCCACTTCTTTTTTTAATCTTCTGTTCCACAGCAAGATACTAACGATAATAACGGCAACGATAATGGCAAATGAAAGTGCAATTTGATTAATAACACTTTTATCATAACCCTCTTCTATTATTACCCTTAACCAATAATCTCTGATACTTTCAAGCTCAGATTTGGATAAAGTATTTATACCTTTATTAATAATTCCTACCAAGGGTCGCAATTCTTTATTCACTGCGATGTGATTTTGTTCAGGTGGGAGTTTATTTAGATATTTAATCTTGAAACTTTCAATAGGGTAATCGAGCAGCATATTAGTTAAAATAGGATAGAAATCAACATAAACATCGACTTCATTATCGAGTAATAACTGAGCGCCCTCTTCGATATCAGCAACAAGTCGAAGACGAATTAAAGGGTAGTTTTTGTTAATGTAATCAATACTTTTATAATCTTGAATAATCGCTACATCTAAACCTTGTAAATCGGCTAAGTCAGATATTTTATCTTTATATTTTTCAGCGCCAATCACTCCCCAAGGAGTTTGCCAATACTGTTTAGTAAAGTGCATTTTTCCTTTTCGCTCTTGCGATGGTGTTAAACCAAGCGAAAGATCAAATTTATCGTTGATAAAGTCATAATACAAATTACTCCAACTATCATAGTAGTGGTACTCAAACACAAGCCCTGTTTGTTTCGATATATGGTCAAGAATATCGGCGTTGATACCGCTAAACTCTTCATCTTCATTGATAAACTCAACCGGTTTATAGTTAGATAAAACGCCCACCGAAAAGGTTTTGTTTTTTGACAAAAAGTTAATTTCATCGTTGTCTAAATTCTTTAAATATGAATTAATTTGTTTTAAAGACGTTTGATTTTTAACTTGCCAGCGGTTTACTATCGACTGTTTTTCTTGGGCTGTGATCAACTTAAAACCATCATATAAAATATTATAAAGTTCAATGTTTTGTAATTGACTAAAACTGACGAAACTTATATCAAAATTAGGTGCAAGTAAGGTTTTGTATTCCGCGAGTAAGTTAGCTTGGTTTAACGAGCGATTTGTTGTCTCTAAAGAAGCACAAAAAGCATCTATTTCGCCCGACTCAATCGACGTTATCATTTGAGGGATATTTGTCATGCGCACAAGTTCAACTTCAGGAAACTGCTCTTCTATAGTCGTTAAATAGCTAGAGTGTCCGAATACCCCTAAACGTTTACCATTCAAATCGTTGACGGAAATGATATCAGTGCGGGTGTTTTTTACATAAATAGAGGAGATGGTATTAAACGTTGTAGCTGCAATATTAAACTTAGCACTATCTTCTTTGGTTAATGGCAGCCCCACATGAGCGTTTATTTTGCCTTGTGCAACTAGCTCCTTAGCATTTTGAGGTCTAACCGGAATAAACTCAATCTGTTGCCCTGTTTTATCTGCCCACAAGCGCCAAATATCAATAAATATACCGCGCACATTACCCTGCTCATCTGAGTCCATAAACGGCGGTACATCATCAGAATAACCGAGTGTGATAGCACCATCAAAATTTGAGAATGAATACCATTTTTCATAAATATTATCTTTCTCTTCAGGGGTTATTAAATTTATGCCATCATTTATTTTTTGTATTAATAAGTAGTTATTCTTTTTAACCGCACCACCAAAATTTTGCTCCGAAATACTTGTTCGATTTGTTAAAGGGTAACGTTTCCTTAAAGTAAGGTAGTGCTCATAGTTTTTATTGTTGTTGTTATGATCAGCAAAGATAAGAATTTTTTTAGCTAATACAGCATCATACAATTCGGCTCTCGATTTAAACGAATCTATATTTAACTCAGGATACTGGTTTCTGAAAATATCTTCTTCAACACCTCCTGCAATAAGGCCAATAGTATATGGTTGTAAGCTTTTAATCTCATTAGCTGGCTTAAAGCCGATTGGGAAAAAAAGCCAAGATTGATTACTAAAAATATTTTGGGTAAAACTCATTTGCTCACTACGGTCTTGAGTAAAAGCAAGACCCGCATGAAAATCAATTTTACCCTCTTCCACTAAACGTATGCTTTCCAGCCAAGGCAATGGTACAAACTCAATAGTGGAATTAGTTTTCTGCGCCCAAAGCTGCCAAAAATCAACCATTAAACCTTGCTTTTCATTGTCGTTAACAAAATGAAAAGGATAAGAGGTTTCAGAAATGGCCACTTTATATGTATCTTTTGCTAAAGCGCTAGCACTAAGCACAGTTATTAATAGCAAACACAAATATGTAATAGATTTAAAAGCTTTCAAAGTTACTCAATAAGTTTGTTTAATCGGAACAATCGTTAACCACTAAAGTGTAGCAAGTGAATGAATTTTAGATACTTTATATTTTGATTATAGTTAATTGATAATTAAAATAAAGATAATCACTGCAATGTTTTGTACAAATATATAAATACCTCTTATATGTTGCACCTTAAGCAAATATTTATCGGTTATATTGTGCTTACCTGCAAAATAGAATGAATGCTAATTGGTATTAAATTTAATTTAAGATAAAATAGTCAGATTAAATAACTATTTACAGTATTAGCAATGGCAAACGACAAAGACTTAATTTACTCATCACCACAAGCAAAAGTAGAAGACTTCCGCTTTGATGCCCGTGTTGTTGAAGTATTCCCGGATATGATCAAACGATCGGTACCAGGATATAACACCATTATCGAAACGATTGGTCAATTAAGTGAGCGCTACGCGCAAGACAATACCAACATTTATGACTTAGGTTGTTCTTTAGGTGCCGCCAGTTTAGTGATGCGTCAAAAAATAAAAGCCGATAACTGTAAAATTATTGCCATTGATAATTCTCAGGCCATGGCGCAGCGCTGTGAAATCCACGTGAACGCCTTTAAAGCTGATACTCCTTGTGAAGTAAAACAAGGCGATATCTTAGTTGAAGAAATGCATAATGCGTCGGTTATCGTATTAAATTTCACCCTGCAATTTATCGCTCCCAAGCAACGCCAAGAGCTAATGAATAAAGTTGCTAAAGCACTTGTGCCGGGTGGTATTTTTATTCTATCTGAAAAAATTTATGACCAAGACGATGTATGCAAAGACTTGCTGAACGACTTACACCATAACTTTAAACGAGCGAATGGCTATAGCGACCTTGAAATTTCTCAAAAACGTACTGCCATTGAAAACGTAATGTTACCAGACAGTCTTGATACTCATTTACAACGATTATCAACCGCAGGTTTTAGCCATGCGACACCTTGGTTCCAATGCTTTAACTTCTTTTCTCTTATCGCTATCAAATAATATAAAGTGACCTTTTAAAATGAGTTTATTTAACCGTTTTTATCAACAAATTGCCGCCAATCGCCTATCTCATTGGTTAACTTGCTTACCAAAGCAATTAGCTGATTGGCAAAAAAATGAGTTACATGGAGAGTTTTCTAAGTGGCAAAAAACACTAGATGCTCTGCCAAATATTGAACCATCTAATGTTGATTTAAAAAATAGTGTTAGTGTTGGCAGTGCCGATAGCATTCCAGCTGGTCAACAAAAGCGTATTGAAAACCTATTAAAAAACTTTAAACCATGGCGAAAAGGCCCTTATCATGTGCATGGTACTCACGTTGATACAGAATGGCGAAGCGATTTTAAATGGGACCGCCTGCGCCCACATATTAGTGATTTGAAAGGTCGTTACGTTTTAGATATTGGCTGTGGTAGTGGTTATCACTTATGGCGCATGCGCGGCGATGGTGCAAAGTTTGTTGTTGGCGTTGACCCAACTCAGTTGTTCATGATGCAGTTTTTATCAATGCAGCACTTTATCCAAGATGATAGCGTTAATTTATTACCGTTAGGGGTAGAACACCTGCCTGAATTAAAAGCATTTGATACCGTATTTGCAATGGGCGTATTATATCACCGTAAATCACCTATTGATTTTCTGCAGCAACTAAAAGCACAATTAGCACCTGGCGGGGAGTTAATTTTAGAAACACTGATCATTGAAGGCGATAAGGACACAGTTTTAGTCCCTGGTGAAAGATACGCAAAAATGCGCAATGTGTGGTTCTTACCAAGTGGCGACGCTTTAGTGCACTGGATGGAGCGTCTTGGCTTTAAAAATGTACGTGTGGTAAATACTGATCAAACCGCTTATGAAGAACAACGTAAAACTGATTGGATTGATACCGAGTCATTACAAGACTTCCTTGACCCAAATGATGCAAGTAAAACAATAGAAGGTCACCCTGCACCATTACGCGCGATTATCGTAGCTAACATATAGCCTATCTATAACAATTTCCTTGGTATTTCACCAATAATTCAGTATGTTAACTACAATGAGTGTATTTAACATACAGGGTTGTGGTTGCAATGAATGAGAATTGGCTTCAGAGAAGATTAAACGGCAGTATTTCAAGGCAGCAAGATCATCGCTCTCCTTTTCAAAGAGACAGAGCTCGTATATTGCACTCAGCAGCATTTCGTCGCCTGCAGGCCAAAACGCAAGTTATGGGCGTTGGCCAATCAGACTTCTATCGTACTCGTTTGACCCATTCTTTAGAAGCTTCACAAATTGGTTCTGGCATAACCGCACAGCTACGATCTAAATACCCACAGCAAAGCCAAAAACTATTACCGGCAGATGATTCTTTAATTGAAGCGATTTGTTTAGCCCACGATATTGGCCACCCACCATTTGGCCACGGCGGAGAAGTAGCGCTCAATTACATGATGCATAGCTTTGGCGGCTTTGAAGGTAATGGGCAAACCTTTCGTATTGTTACCAATTTAGAGCCATATACTGAACATTTTGGCATGAATTTAAGCCGTAGAACATTATTAGGTTTACTTAAATACCCACAATTAATAGATAAATTAGCCAAGCATGAGATCCCAACATCGCCTGTTAATTTTCGCCAATTAAAAGCCAGTGACTGGCATCCTCCAAAAGGCTTGTATGCTGATGATATGGACTGTTTAAACTGGGTATTAGAGCCATTATCAACAGACGACAAACAACAATTCCAGCAGTATACACAACAAGTAAACAAGCACCAGAAGACACTATTTAAATCGTTTGACTGTTCAATTATGGAGCTCGCTGACGATATAGCTTACGGTATTCATGATATGGAAGACGCCATAGTTACCGGCATTGTCAGTAAAGATAGTTTCATTACCCATGTAATAGAGCCCCTTAAACAGTTAAATGACTCATGGCTGGATAATGCAATCAACACGTTAGCTGAAAAGTTATTTTCAAAACAACATCACCTACAAAAAGAAGCGATTGGCTCTTTAGTTAACTATTTAATAACCGCCATTGAATTAGTCGATTTAAATAAAACCCAGCAGACAAATTTTGACGAGCCATTATTACGTTTTAATGCGGCTCTGCCAGAAACCGTAGCCCAAGCATTAGCAATATTTAAAGCTTATGTTTACCAATTTGTGATCAAGCAAACCGATATACAGCGCATGGAATACAAAGGCCAACAAGTAGTAATGGAGTTATTTGAAGCCTTTGCTAGCGACCCTCAGCGTTTACTGCCTACAGCAACTTGCAAGCGCTGGCTTGATGCCTGTGAAAATAGCCAAAATCCACAAAGAGTTATCGCTGATTACTTATCTGGCATGACAGATGAATACGCAACAAAAGTATATAACAGCTTATTTTTAGCCAACGCAAATCACACTGTTGATGAACACGGATTTTAAGCCTTATAACCCTTATAAACCCTTATAAACCCTGAGAAATTAGAGAAGTTAGAGAGCTTAGATTAAGTTGATTTTATCTGCGGGGTTATCACTGTTAACGAGTTCAAAAAATTCTTGTGCTAAGCGCTCACTTTCACTGACAACCTTTTGCCAATAGGTTATGCGCTCTTTTTCAGTTAACTCGGTAAAGTCTTTTCTATCTGGAATTTTACCAAAGGGTAACTTAGCAACAAACTCTTGGCTTGGTGCAAGCACTAATACATTGTCGAAATTTTGTTTATTAGCAAAACGATGTTTAATGTATTTATCGAACCAGCCTGGTTTAAACTCATTATAAAAATGCGGATATAGCACAAGCCCCTTTTTATCCTGATTATTTGCATTAGTTAAGAATGCTTGATCAAAATGATAATCAATTATGCCACCATCGCGAAACATACCATTACCCGCATCGGGGATATTTTTAACGCCATTAATCACTAATGGAATGGCACCGGTTGCTTGTAGGGCCAACTGATAATTGTCTACAGTGATTGGCGTTACCTTTGAATTAATACCATCATCATAATCAAATGGAACATTATTCGGATCACTGGTAAATATTGCCCGTTGATAATATTTACCTAAGTGCTTGCGATTAATTCGATTCGCTACTGCAGAAGTGAGCAAGCCAGGTAACTGCAATGCTTTATGCTCAAATTTAGTTAAACCAAGCGATTTGGCCACTATGATTGTCGATTGTACAATAGGATTGCTTAATATCTCATTAACGCCGTTTTCACCGAGTATGTGGCTAAGTAACTGCTCACTTTGCCCTGTTATTTGCGCAATAGTCGCCTTTTCAGGATAAGACATGTGCGAGTAACCATGAATTAAACGGTTGATGGCTTCTAAAGGTTGCTGCTGAGCATAACAAGAAAAACGCCATGCGCCAGCAGAAGAGCCAAGAGTGTATAAAGGAGCCGTTCTGCCTTTAAAATAATCACCACAAAAGAATCGGTCTAAACCTGCAAGTACAAACCATTTAGGCCCGCCACTAGCGCCAACCATCATGTTGATTTGCTCTTGGCCTAAGCCATGCTCTTTAATGTGCGCTAATGCAGACTTGCCTGCATATACAGCTAACCCTTTAGTCAATTCATTGTCCTTAACTTGTTAAATTGATATTTCAAGTTGATCTGACCCCCTTGATCAGGGAGCTTTATAATATAAGGCGCACACCGCGCCAGCTGGATCTTTAATAATGACGTATTTATCATCACCGCCCATTGATTTTATTTCAGTAACAAGCTTTCCGCCCTTTGCTAATACGGCGCTGACTGATTGTTCGATATCTGCAACTAAAAAATATGGCATCCATGCTGGTGGTAAATCGGCATTAACCCCTTTGGCGTGACAAACACCGCCGATAGCTTCCCCAGTAGTTGCGCTCATCATGGTAAAGTCTTCATAATCGCCCATGCTACAACCTTCAGCTTGCCATCCGATCACATCAGCATAAAAATCTTTTACTTGCTCAGCATTACTTACGGTTAAATCAAGCCATGCCATATCACCAATCGAGTCTGCCATTTGTATTCCTCTCTAATTAATTAATTTCGGATTTTTCGGATAAAAGTGCTCAGGTAATTCATTAACATGTTCAAAGAATCGAGTGTCTTTATAAGGTAATTTCATAAATCCAGAGATACCTATGCCTTTAATCGTAGGCAATAGCTCTAATATTTCTTTTAAACATTGCTCAAACTCATCTTTCATTTGATGATTTAATAACATTAAATGACTATGGATCTTTAAATGGGTTTCGAGTACTTCAAAAATAATGCACCCGGTATGATGAATAGGATTCATACGTTTCAATACAGCCATCATTTCATCAGGCAAGCGCAAGTATTCATCCGGGTCTTTACCATCCTCAAAATAAGAATGTAATTGCGTGGCATTATCTAGATCACTGAGCTTGCTTAATTCAAAAGGAATGTGCTGTTCTTTCGCGGCAATAAAAGCTTGTGCACTGTTTTGACGTTCCACATGCAAGGTTTTTCGGGCATTAAATAAGCAAGATTTAAAAATGCCGATTCTAAAAATACCACGAGCTAAGGTGATCATATTTTGTATCGCTGATTTAAACGCGTACTCAAGACTCGGGTCAAATAAAGTTAAATTTGAGTCTACATATACGCCATCTTTCTCCCAGCGAATGGCCAAACCACCAACCACAGGGTACTTAGCTAAACGACTCACCGCGGCAACAAAGGCTTTTTCTGTTGCTCCCATACCAACTAAAAAGTTTTTGTAGTACTTTTCAAGCTGTACATCATCAATATCGACTAAGCTCTCTTCAAGGGAACTCTCTCTTAAGAATGACTTTCTTGAGCCATACACTACGGTATCCATTTCATCTGTGGTTGATTTCAACCATATAGGGATGGCATTAGCAAGTTTAGGCTTTGTTGGGGTTGATGCCATCACTGTGTTTTTCAATAAATTAAGGTTATTGAAAAGATAATCGCCAGCTTTAATCCTTAGCTTTTCATCATCACCTAACATGCCATCAAGTGCTTTCGCTAACATTTGCGGTAAGCCTAACGAAGATGCAGTTATAACCTTGTAACCATAGCGACTTGATTGTCCTGATGCTAGTGCGTATATAGTGGCAGCCATGCCTTGCTCATCAAATCTAGGTGTCGATAAACCACCATTTAATTGCTCTTCGCCAATAAAGTAAATATCACCCATGCGAGAGTTAGTTTGCTGTAAATCACCACTCATTAAGTCCATAACATTAGTCGATGTGCTATGGCCATCTTTGTCACATTGTGCCCAAACGGATGATCCCCAATCAATTAATTGTAGACTGTCATCTTCAAGGTTAAATACGATATTTGACGGTTTAATATCGCCATGGACTATGGGTTTAGCTCGAGTATTATTTTTTGGATCGCGAATAAACTTTAATAATTCCACTAGCTGTATAGTGATATGGACAATTTGCTCTACAGCGAGTGGTCCTTGTTGGTGCGATATAACGTCTAAATCAAGCCCGGGAGAACGTGCCATATGAACTATTGATTGACGTTTAATTTTCATATATTCGATAAGCTTTGGAATATTAGGATGGTTAATCATTGCTTGCATTTCTGCTTCGTCGGCTAATCTGTCTTGCACATGCTGAGGTAAGGTTACCCTAGAAAACTTAAATACGTGTTGTTGCCCTAACGAATTGACTCCGCAGAAAACAAAGCCATAAGCCCCCTTCCCTAACAACTCTATATGCTGGTAACCAAGTTGCGCTAATTGCGCATGACATAACTCTAGCCATTGCTTTAACTTAGTCGCGTCTTTATGGCTCAGTAGATAAATAGATTGTTCTTCAGCAATATAGAAATGCTGTAATTTTTTTTCTGACAAAACGAATGCTCGTTCATAAATATTGTTATTAATAAGATTATACCCATTTTCATTCTAAATGCGGTATTTGCGAGTAAATTAATTGCTATCTATTTAACATAACCCATACTGACAGTTAACCAAGTGTTAACGGGTGCGCTTAATTGTTAACGCTTACTAAATTTTATTTCGCTTATTTTTTTATATGTTAAACTTTAAAGAATAACATCTAATTATGGACTATACATTTGCGCCCATTTATCTTTTCTCTTTTAATTCTTGTATTTAGCGGAAATATATTACTTCCTGTAAGTAATGCTCAGGTATTGGATTTTGACGAGATAAAACAAGCTCAAGTATTACGAGTTCTCACCTGGAATGGCAATGACGGTTACTTGCCAAGAGCCGGTTCACCACCAAATTTAGATAAAGAATATATCGCTCGCTTTGCCCAGCAAAATCAACTTCAAATTGAAATGGTTTATGTTGATAGCTTTGAAGATTTGATCCCTGCGCTAATTGCAGGTAAAGGCGATGTTATTGCATCTAACATCACGATTAATAGAATACGTCAGAGACAAGTTGATTTCACTTTACCACTAGTTGAAACCACTGAATATATGGTGATGGGTAAAAATTCCAAGCCTTTAAACTCATCTAAAGACCTAGCTAATCGCAGCATAGCGGTACAATCGGGTACTAGTTTTGCATTAACGGCGATAGGTTTGGCAAAAGTTTATCCAAGTTTGAAAATAACCCAAATTCCACCGAATATGGGTCATGATGAAATATTCGATAAAATTGCTAGTGGCGAATATGACATCACCATAAATGACGATAATATTATTGCATCCACATTAGCGTATCGCAGTGATCTTAAACAAAGTTTACAAGCCAACAGCGCCAAAGAAATAGGTTGGGCTGTTCATAAACGGAATAAGTTACTTAAAACGGCTTTGAATAATTTTTTATTACTAGAAAAAATAACTATTAATAAAACCGTTAAAGTTAAAACTAATTGGGACTTAATTAAAGAACGTAAAAACATTCGCTTTGTAATGCGTAATAACATCGCTTCATACTACCTATGGAAAGGCGAACTGATGGGCTTTCATTACGAACTTGCGCGTAATTTTGCTAGAGTAAACAAACTCAGTTTCGAAATTATTGTAGCTCCCGATAATCAAGCAATGTTTGAATATGTTCGTGACGGTAAAGCAGATATTGCGTTAGGTTTTTTTACTCCGACTCAGGAAAGAATTAAAGAAGGGCTAACATTTTCTAGGCCATATCATTACGCCACAGAGCAATTAGTCATAGGTAACACAGACCTCAACATAAAATCAGTTGAGGACCTTAAATACAGAAATATCAGTGTTCGTAAATCAAGTTCATATTGGCAGACGATTAAAGACTTACAAACCCTAATCCCTGAGATAGTTCTAACCCCAGCTCCAGAAGAATATGATACTGAACGAATTATTGCCGGTGTTGCTTCCGGAGAATTTGATTTAACTATCGCTGACAATCACTTAATTGATATGGAATTAAGCTTACGTGATGATATTGTTGCAAGTATCAATATGGGTAAAGAAAAAGCACAGAGTTGGGTAGTTAAAACCGGTAATACCGCATTACTTTCTAATGTAGACGCTTATATTAAGCGAACTTATCGTGGCTTATTTTATAATATGCTGCACAACAAGTATTTTGAAAATGAAAAACTAACCACTAGTCACCATAAAGATTTTAATTTACAAAAATCTGGAGGCGCTCTTTCACCTTACGATGACGTGGTAGAAAAATACGCAAAAAAATACGGTTTTGATAAACATTTATTAATAGCTCAAATGCATCAAGAGAGTAACTTTAACCCTAAAGCTCGTTCTTATGCTGGCGCACAAGGGTTATTCCAAGTAATGCCAAGAACAGCTAAAGAGCTCAAGATTTCCAATATGTATATCCCTGAAAATGGCATACATGCAGGGGTTAAATACTTACGTTGGGTGACTGAACGAGTAGAAGCATGGAACGTACAAGAAGACCAAGTAGTGTGGTTTGCTCTAGCGTCATATAATGCTGGCTTTGGCCATGTTAATGATGCAAGAAGACTTGCCAGACAAAAAGGTTGGAGAGATGATGTCTGGTTCGATAATGTCGAACGAGCGATATTGTTACTGTCACAAAGAAAGTACTCATCTAAAGCTCGTTATGGCTATGTACGAGGAAAAGAGCCGGTAAATTATGTGCGTAATATACGCCATAAATATCAAATTTATGCTCATGCGGTAAGCCTAAACAGTTTTTAACGTATCGATATTAAACGCTCTATACGTTAAAAATTATACTGCATCCCCATATATACTAGTGAATATTCTTCATCTATATCGTCTAAGTTGATGTGGTGATTTTCTTCATCAGCGTCCATCTCGGCTTCGATGTAGTCAAAACCTAAACGAAAGTTAATGTCCTTGCTTACTTTAAAATCAAGCCCTGCGCCAACAGCAAAACCAACATCAGCCCAATAATCGCCATCTTGATGATTAAACACGCTGTGCTTTTTATAATCTTCTACATATATTAGAAAGCCAATTCCAGCCTTTGCATACAAAGCTATACGTTCGGTTAGATCAAAATGGATAACCGGAGTTAGGGTAATTGCCGTAAGGTATACATCATCAAGAGGAAGCGAAGAAGGCCTTTTGTCTAAACCCGAAGTGATCGTTATCGATGTTTCCAGCGCCCAAACCTTGGCAAAATTAAAACCTGCGTACAAACCAAAGGTAAAGTTATCACCCTCTTGTCGGTATTCTTGCCCTCCAGCAGTAAACGTATTTTCAAATTGCTCTTTAGTTGTAGCATTACCTAAGAGACCGCCTAAATAAAATAACGATTGGTTTTTATCTATGGTTGTCGCAACGGATTGCTCAACAGGGGCCTCCTGAGAATAGGAATTTAGAGATATTAAAAACAGAATACAGATTATGATGTACTTCATTTGCTTACCTAGAGTAATACCGAACTAATATTAGTCAGTATAGGCGCAAATTTAAGACATTGAATGCTACGTTAAATCTAATAAAGGATTTATAAGATGTAACAACCGAATGTACATCAAACAAATGTCGTGTGGTGATTAAGTGATTATATTGAAATATTGTAATACGGCTAGTAACCAGACGATTTTCATAAAGATTAACGCAATAAAGACTAAAGATGAGCCTAAATCTTTTGCTCGACCAATTAACACATCATGCTCTAAACAAACTTTATCGGCGAGGGCTTCAAGGGCTGAGTTGATTACCTCTGCAAATAATAAAAATAATAAGCTGAAGAATAAAATAAGCCAATGATTAAGCGAAGATGCTAATAAGAATGAAAAAGGAAATAATATAAGGGTTAGTACCAACTCTTGACGAAAAGCGGCTTCATGTTGCCACGCGGCAGCGAAACCTTGCATTGAACACCGAGTGGCTTTGAATAATCGAGTTATGCCAGTACCGTTTGGTTTGTTTGTTGTAGCGTGTTTACCTGACATGATTAGACCTTTTAGCGACGAGCAAAGAACTTTTGCATTTATTAAACCCGACATTGACCTAAGGTTCAAGTTTACTTAGCACTAGCTAGTGAATAACTTGATGATTAGCTGAACAATTTATGGATTAATTCCTGCCAAACAACTTAAAAATTAACTCACTGAAATAATACTTAATGGTGTCGACTGAGACTTTTTCTCAAGCCAACGGTATGCATGGACTTTAGCATTTACGCAACCACAGCTCCCTTCGCACTCACCACCAACGACTAATTCAATTTGTTCTCGTTTTAGTAATAACTTAAGCATGCCTTGCAAAGCAGTTAACTCCACACCTAACTTAGTGGCTAAATTTTTATCTGTCATTATTTCATTAGTGACAAGCAGCGTTTGAATTTGGTTTAACACGTTTAGCCCCCCTATCAAGCCAATCAGCTAAATACTGTACTTTCATCAATCGATACAAGATGAAACTAATGATAAGTATAATAGATAAAGTCAATGTTTGAGATGACTGTAAGCCAGTCCAAGTTGCCATTTGGTAATAAGAGGCAGCCACAACATAAGCGAGTACAGTGGTCCACAGCGCAATAAAAAATGCCCAACGACCGTTGAACTCACGAGCCATAGCCCCAAGAGCAGAGGCGCAAGGCGCATACAGTAAAATAAATAACAAGTAAGCAAATGCACCATGTTTACCATCAAAATGACTCGCTAAACGCTCCATAGTTGTCATTGAAACATCTTGTGATTCAGCGGCTTCTTCAACGCTACTCACATCGGCACTAGACAAACCTAATGGATCTAATAATAAATCGGCTATGTCCATTAAATTATCACCAATGCTGGCAACTGCCTCAGCAAGTTGCTCGCTTAAATCAAACTCATCAGAAGAGTCTTCAGGGTCTTGATAAAGGCTATTTAATGTTGCCACTAGCACTTCTTTAGCAAACAAACCGGTAAAAATACCTACCGTTGCTTGCCAATTATCTTCATCTATTCCTATCGGAGCAAACGCAGGTGTAATGGCTTGGCTTGTCACGGCTAAAAGTGAATTATCAGTACCTGTATTGCCAAAACTACCGTCTTTACCTAATGAGTTAAATACACCTAGTAGAGTAACCATGATAACAATGGTTTTACCTGCACCAAAAACAAACGACTTTAATCGTTGCCAAGTTCTATGCATTAAATCAGCAAAATGTGGCAGTTGGTATTGCGGTAATTCGATAACAAAAGGACTTGCTTCGCCTTTGATCACCGTACGTCGAAAGACAATGCCAGTTAGAATTGCGGCAGCAATACCTAAAATGTATAACAGGAACACTACATGCAATGCATTTTCTAAAAAGAATGCAGCAGCAAATAAAGCAAATACCGGTAAACGCGCACCACACACCATAAAATGACTCATAGCGCCGGCAAGTATTCGTTCATGTTTTTGCTTTAAGGTACGAGTAGCCATAACCGCAGGTACAGTACAACCAAAGCCCATGATCATTGGTACAAATGCAGAGCCAGGTAAGCCTACTTTTTGCATTAACCTATCGGTAACAACAGCAGCCCTAGCTAAATAGCCAGTTTGCTCAAGTGCAGTTAAAAACAAGTACAAGCAAAAAATTAAAGGAATAAAAGTAGCAACGGTCTGTACACCGGCGCCAACACCATCCGTTAATAAAACGACAAGCCATTGTGGCCAAGACCAAGAATTAAGTAGATAAGCCAAGCCATCAACTAAAATTGCGCCAGCGGCAATATCGAAGAAATCAATAAAAGCACCTCCAACATTTATGGCAAACATAAACATTAGATACATAGAGAGTAAGAATAAAGGTAAGGCAACTAGCGGACGCATAAGATAATGATCTAGCTTTTCAGTTAACTTATGCACAGCATTATGAGTCTGAATGATACTGGCTTGGCAAATTTCATTACAACGCTGATAACGCATTGAAGCAACATCAAGTTCAATATCCGTTGTGATATTACCTAAATATTGTTGATCGATTAAGCGGTTTATTTCCACAAAACGATTATCGCAGCCAGTTAATTTTTGCTCTGTATCTGCTGTATATTGAATTTGAAAAGGCTTAACTGCAGTGTTAGCAACCTCGGTGGCTAAATTTGCAATATCATCGACATTAACCTGCCCTGATGAGCTTAACGTAATGACTCGGCAATCGAGTTCTTTGGCAAGTGTGTCGACATCTATTTTTAAATTTGATTTTTCTACCATATCCCATTTATTTAGGATAATAATCATAGGTAGACCCAATTCTTTTAATTGCAGAGTCAAGTACAAGTGACGCTCTAAAGACGTTGCATCAATAACATTTAAGACAATGGAATTAGTCGAATTGAGTAAGTACTTTAAGGTTACACGTTCATCTTCAGAAGTTTGTTGCTGCCCTACTAATGAATACACACCAGGTAAATCAACAACCTGAAAATCATTTTCATTAGATCTAGAGTTAAATGAACCGAATTTTTTTTCAACGGTAATACCGGGAAAGTTGCCAACGTGCTGCTTTAAGCCAGTTAACTGATTGAATAAGGTTGATTTCCCAGCATTAGGGTTACCAACTAAAAGGACTTCACTTTGCATACTACTTAACAACCTGCACTTTAATTTCATCTGCCATTGAGTGGCGAATAATTAAATTAGCCTGACGAACATTAACTTGTATTGATTTACTCCATGACAGCTGACGTTTTATTGTTAATTGCGTACCAGGGATCATGCCTAAATCAAGCAATTTTGCTCTAATAAGTTGATTTGATGATAATGAACTAATAATGGCTTTTGAGCCTACGCCAACTTCTGACAATGTCATGGTAAAACACCCGTAAATGAGAATGATTATTATTATACATTAGATTTTAATCAGGTAAACAATTAGATTGAATCAAATTGTATCTATAATTGATATATTAATGCCTACCCTGCAAAGCTGTTTGCGGCATATCAATAAAGGTTATGATACTTTTTTTATATTGCTTTATATGAGCAGTTTGCATATTGTATAGTTATAAAAATCTATCTAAGCTTCTGTTTTAAACTAGTTTGTTTAACTGCTTTGCATAAAATAAGAATAATTTTAAAGGAATACTATTTTTTATGTCGACTTTCTCGCGCATATTAATCAAAAATATCGTAATAGCGATAATATTTTGTATTTGTTACTTCAGCTTCAGCATTTTGAGTTTGCAGAGCTTTATAAATGAAAAACAAAAAAGTCATCATGTTGCATTAAGTAAAATTACCGAACATTACCAAGGTGATGATTTAAAGGGGTTTTCAAGGCAGCTTAAGCTTGCTTTTAAATACGATGAACTGCTCATTACCAACCTTGATAATAATGGCATATACACCTATAAAAATGACAAACCTACCTTTAACTTTTTAACTATGTTTGGCTCTGCACCAAAGCTGAGTAAGTTAAAAAATAATAGTTTAGGTATATACATAAATTATCGGTTAAATAATGATGAATTATTTTCTCTGTATTACACCCTAACTACATTTATTATGATAGTTACCTTGTTAGTGATTTTAGTTGGTACATTTATTACTAGTACAATCACAACCGGAGCTAACCGAAAAGCCTCGAAGAATATTTCCGATCTTATTGCCGATGAAATTAAATCGGCAATCAATAATCGCGATGGTAATAACGCCAACACCTTAAACTTACCTACCGAATTTGAAGAAGTGAATAAAGTTTTATCGCAACTAAAAATATTCGTAAGTAACAAATTTGAAAAAACTCAAGAACTTGAACAAACAGCCTACATTGACCAGCTAACCAGTTTAGAAAACCGCAGTGGCTTTGTTGATTTTTTTGGTCAGTATACAGAGAACAATAAGAATACCGGCTTTGGTGTATTAATCATTACCCGCTGTTCAGAGTTAATGACAATTAACCAAGTGCACGGTTATCAAGAAGGCGACCGCTACATTTGCCAAGTTGCAAATATTCTAAAAACGCAAGTGATGAACTTTGACCAAGCAAGAGTTTTCCGTTTAAATGGTTCAGATTTTGCCACGTTCTTACCAAATATAACGTTAAATATTGCCGAACGAGTTGCTAATGAGCTCACTAATTTATTTAACGAATACCAACAACTAGCTGATTTCGATTCAGTGGCGTATTCAGGTATCGTTAAACTTGACACTCTTCGTCCATTGGGTGAAATGCTTGCTTTAGCAGATACTGCGATTAGCATGGCGCAAACTCGTCATAAGAACTCTTGGTTTATCCAAACTGATACCACTTTATTGCAAAATGAAACCAGTAGCTTAGGTAACCAAAATTGGACCAAAGAAATTAACTATGTAATTGAAAATCAAAGTGTTAATTTACTTTCGCAAATTATTCACCCTAGCAGTCGTAATAATAAAATTTATCATGAAATTTTATCTCGATTTACGAGTTCTGAAGGTGATGTCCTGCCAACAGCTCCATTTATTGCCATGGCAGAGAAATTAGATAAAATCGTCCTTATTGATCGTTTAGTCATTGAAAAAACCATCTCTGAAATTAAAGATAAAAATTTAAGCCAGCAATCATTTGGCGTTAATTTAAGCACCCGCTCTATTCACGATGAACATTTTGTTATTTGGCTAGAACGTCGCTTACTCAGAGATCACGACATTGCAACCCGCTTAGTATTTGAAATTAGTGAGTATGGTTTAGAGCAAAACATTAAAGGCAGTTCACACTTCATTGATATGGTACACAGAGTGGGCGCTCGTATTTGTGTAGAGCACTTTGGTGTTGGTATTACTTCATTTAAATTCTTCAGAGAATTATCCCCTGATTACATAAAAATGGATGGTAGTTATACGCGCAATATTCAGCACGATAAGAATAACCAATACTTCTTACGTTTAATGATAGACCTTGCTCATCGTTTGGGTATTCGTGTTATCGCAGAAAGTGTTGAATCTCAGGAAGAAAAGTATACTTTTGATGAAATATTTATGGATGGATGCCAAGGTTATTATTTAGGTAAACCTGAGAATCTTTAAATATTATAAAGAAATAAATTAATGCTCAGTTATAAGAAAATCACTGGGCATTAATTAAACAACTGAAATACCCCTACAAACAACAAGTTGTTTATTAGTCGATAAACTAGGATAATAGTTTATTAATTTAAATAACCTCATATAAAAATATTATAAATGACTGATTATCTACTTCTTTTAATTGGAACAGTATTCGTAAATAACTTTGTTCTAGTTAAATTTTTAGGTTTATGCCCGTTTATGGGGGTTTCTTCTCGTACAGAAACCGCTATAGGTATGTCGTTAGCCACAACATTTGTACTTACCTTAGCCTCACTTTTAAGTTATTTATTTAGTACCTACTTATTACAACCTCTCGGCCTTGAACATCTAACCACTATGGGCTTTATCCTCGTTATTGCCGTAGTTGTGCAATTTACTGAGATGGTCGTTCATAAAACCAGTGCCAATTTATACCGTTTATTGGGTATTTTCTTACCGCTAATAACGACTAACTGTGCCGTTCTTGGGGTAGCACTATTAAATTTATATGAGCAGCACAACTTCTTTGAGTCAATTGTTTACGGTTTTGGCGCTGCGGTCGGCTTTTCTATTGTGTTAATAATGTTTTCCGCGATGCGCGAACGTCTGGCTAATGCCGATGTACCAAAACCTTTCCAAGGGGCGGCTATTGCAATGATCACCGCCGGTTTAATGTCATTAGCCTTTATGGGCTTCACTGGTCTGGTTAAACTATAATGGAAATATTAATCTCTATTCTGGTTTTCGGCCTACTCGCTTCTGGCTTTGGTGCCTTATTAGGTTACGCATCAGTTCGCTTTAAAGTTGAAGGTGACCCATTAGTTGAACAAATTGATGCATTACTACCGCAAACTCAATGTGGCCAATGTGGCTATCCTGGTTGTAAACCGTATGCTGATGCCGTAGCCAATGGCGAAGCTATCAATAAGTGTGCCCCAGGTGGCGACGACACCATTAAAAAGATTGCTGATTTAATGGGGGTTGAAGTACAACCTTTAGACGAAAATCACAGTGTTGATAATACCCCTAAAGTTGCCTTTGTTATTGAAGAAGACTGTATAGGCTGTACTAAATGTATTCAAGCCTGCCCTGTAGATGCCATCACAGGTGCAGCTAAAGTAATGCACACCATCATTGCCGACGAGTGTACCGGTTGTGACTTGTGTGTAGACCCATGCCCCGTTGACTGTATTATTATGATCCCGATTAAACAAACGCCTGAGACTTGGCAGTGGGATTTACAGTCAATTGATGTTGTACAGATAGATTAGAGAGGTTGTTGTGGATTCTGTACTAGAGCGCATCAATAAAAACCATTTTTGGAAATTTCCAGGCGGTATTCATCCGCCAGAGCAAAAGTTTTTAACCAATGATAAGCCCATTAAAAACTTACGCCTGCCAAAAGAATTAATATTGCCTTTAAAACAACACATAGGTAATGGCGGCGAATTACTGGTTAAAACCGGTGATAAAGTATTAAAAGGACAAGCACTTACTCGTAGTGACAATCCTATGAGTGTGCCTATCCATGCGCCGACATCAGGCACTATTTCGGCGATAAAGAACTCAATCATTGCTCACCCTTCAGGTATGTCAGAGTTATGTGTATTTTTGACTCCCGATGGTCAAGAGACATGGGTAGCAAGAAATATTGTTGAGAACTTTTATAGTCTATCGAAGAAAAACATTGTTGAGAAAATAGCTGATGCAGGTATTGCCGGCATGGGCGGCGCAGGTTTTCCAACGAGTATCAAAGTAAATACTTCACCTGGCTTAAAATATTTAATTATCAATGCAGCAGAATGTGAACCATATATCACAGCTGATGATTTATTGATCAGAGAGCATTCTTCCGCGATCATTAATGGCATTGATATTCTTAACCATTTATTAGAACCTGAAATAATTCTAATTGGTATTGAAGATAACAAGCCACAAGCCATTGCAGCGTTACAAGCCGCTAGTCAAAAAAATGACAAAATCAAAGTTTGTGTATTACCAACTAAATACCCTACCGGCGGTGAAAAACAGCTTATTCAAGCACTAACCGGCCAAGAAGTTCCAAGCGGAGTATTGCCGTTATCATTAGGGGTAGTGGTACAAAATATTGCCACTGTATTTTCAATTTCAGAAGCGATAATTAACGATATTCCCTTACTGAGAAGAGTTGTCACGGTTACCGGACAGGCACTACAAAAACCGCAAAATGTCTGGGCGCTTATTGGCACCCCAATTCAACATTTAGTTGAACAATGTGGTTTTAATGAAACTGAGCAACAGCGAGTAATTATGGGTGGGCCGCTAATGGGCTTTGCCTTACCTACCCTGCAAGTTCCGGTAGTAAAAACCACCAACTGTATTTTAGCCCCAACTAATATCGAAATTTCGCCAGCGAGCAAAGAGTTAGAATGTATTCGCTGTGGTCAATGTTCAGATGCTTGCCCTAGCTCATTATTACCACAAGAATTGCAATGGCAAGCCAAAGCAAAAGAGTTCGATAAACTTGAAGAATTAAACCTTTTTGACTGTATCGAATGTGGCGCCTGTGCTTACGTATGTCCAAGTCAAATTCCTTTAGTACAATACTATCGAGTGGCGAAAGCAGAGATCAGACATAATAGAGTTCAAGATTTTAAAGCTGATCGAGCAAAACTAAGATTTGAAGCAAGAAAAGTACGTTTAGAAAAAGAAAAAGTGGCTCGCGAAGAAAAACACCAAAAAGCACTTGCTGCTCGTAAAGCGGCGGCAAAAACAAGCGAAGGCCAAGCAAATAATTCAGCAATTGCTGCTGCTCTTGCTCGCGTTAAGGCGAAAAAAGCCCAAGGCGGTGAGGCAGAAACTACAGGTATTGACAGCAGCGTTGATGGCGGCGATGTAAAATCCAGAGCTGCACAAGCTATTGCCCGAGCCAAAGCTAAAAAAGCGGCGCAGCAAACAACTTCAACACCTGTCACTGTTGAAAGTGATAGTAAATCTCAGGCCGCAGCTGCTATTGCTCGTGTTAAAGCTAAAAAGTTAGCCAAAGAGCAAGCGGCGCAAGCAGCTTCAGAAATAACCGAAGAAATAGTTAAACCTGAAGTAGCTAAGTCAAAAGTAGCTAAATCTAAAACAGCTGAGCCAGAAGTCGTAAAACTTAGCCCTGCAGATGAGAAAAAGGCCAAAGCTAAGGCTGCAGTGGCGAAAGCCAAAGCTAAAAAATTAGCCAAAGAACAAGCGGCGAAAGCAGTTACAGAAATAACTGAAGAAGCAGTTAAACCTGAAATAGCTAAGTCTAAAGCAGCTAAATCTAAAGTAGCTAAATCTAAAGTAGCTGAGCCTGAAACAGCTGAGCCAGAAGTCGTAAAACTTAGTCCTGCGGATGAGAAAAAGGCCAAAGCTAAGGCTGCAGTGGCGAAAGCCAAAGCTAAAAAATTAGCCAAAGAGCAAGCAGCGCAAGCAGCTTCAGAAATAACGGAAGAAACAGTTAAGCCTGAAGTAGCTAAGCCTAAAGCAGCTAAATCTAAAGTAGCTGAGCCTGAAACAGCAGAGCCAGAAACAGCAGAGCCAGAAATAGCTAAGCTTAGCCCTGCGGATGAAAAAAAGGCGAAAATAGCGAAAGCTATAACTAAGGCAAAAGCGAATAAGAGCTCAGTAAGTAAGCCTTCATCATCTATTTCTGATGATGACAAAAAGAAAAAAATATCCGCTGCAATCTCAAAAGCAAAAGCAAAAAAAGCAACGGCAACTATTAATAAAGAAGAATCAGAATAATTATGACATTTTGGATAGCAAGCTCTCCTCATAATCACATAAAAGCAGCAACGCCTTCTTTAATGCGATTCGTTATCATGGCCGCTATTCCTGGCGTATTCGCACAGTGGTATTTCTTTGGTTGGGGTACTATTGTACAAATAGCATTGGCTATTTTATTCGCGGTATTGGCAGAAATAACATTCCTAGCAATAAGAGATAAAAATATTAAGTCGCAAATCACCGACTTTTCCGCCGTATTAACGGGGTTGTTAATTGGCATTAGTGTGCCTTCGTTAGCGCCTTGGTGGATCACTGCTATAGGTAGTATCTTTGCCATCGGTGTTGTTAAGCAACTTTATGGTGGTTTAGGCTTTAATTTATTTAACCCGGCAATGGCAGCATATGTATTGTTGTTAATATCTTTCCCTTTACAAATGACCTCTTGGCAGCCGGTTAACAGTTTATTAGTAGATGACATTAGTTTTTTCAATAATCTATGGTTGGTATTAACCGGCTATACTTGGGAAGGTTTCTCGGTAGAGCAGATAAGGATGAGTGTTGATGGCATTACCATGGCAACCCCCCTTGATACTTTAAAAACAGATTTAACTTTAGGTCTAACTGTAAACGAAAGCTTTGCTAACCCAGTATTTGGCGAATTTATAGGACTCGGCTGGGAATGGGTCAACATTGGCTTTTTGTTAGGCGGCCTTTTACTCATTGCTAAAAAAGCCATCGATTGGGTTATCCCTGCCAGCTTCCTTGGTTCTTTATTAATATTTTCTTTTATTGCATACACTATAAGCCCAGATAGCAGCGCCTCAACTATGTTTCATTGGTTGTCTGGTGGTACTATGCTTGGTGCATTTTTTATTTTAACCGACCCTGTTTCAGCTGCCACCACAAAAAAAGGCCGAGTTCTTTATGCAGCTTTAGCTGCACTATTAGTTTACCTTATCCGTAAATTTGGTGGTTACCCTGACGCTATAGCATTTGCCGTATTGCTCTGTAATATGGCCGTGCCGCTAATTGATCAATATTGTCGTCCGCGTACTTATGGTCATAAGGGGGTAAATTAAGATGAAAGTTGCAGTTCAAAATAATGCAAAAGTTTTAGCTCTGTTCGCTATTGCCTGTACCGCGTTAGTCAGCGTAGTTAATTGGCTTACCAAAGATACGATTATCCGTCAGCAACAACAGCAGTTACTCAGCACGTTATATGATGTGATCCCTGCAGAGCGCTTAAACAATGATCTTTATCATGATTGCCAAGTTATCGCTGGCAATGACTATTTAGGCGGTGATGATGAGCAAATGGCTTATATTGCCCGTATGGATAACATGCCTGTAGCTGTAGCTATTACATCTGCAGCACCAGATGGCTACAATGGTAAAATTAAACTGATTGTAGCGTTAAATGTCGATGGCAGTGTAAGCGGCGTACGCGTATTAAAACATCAAGAAACACCAGGTTTAGGTGACAAGATTGAAACCAGAAAAAATGATTGGATATACGGTTTCAATGGCAAAACAGTAGAAGCTGAGAATGACCTACGCTGGGCTGTAAAAAAAGATGGTGGTATGTTCGATCAATTTACCGGTGCTACAATTACCCCAAGAGCCGTTGTAAAAGCAGTTAAAAACACAGCTCTGTACTTTAATAAAAATAAAGACAGCATTTTAAGTGCTCAAACATCAACATGTCGAGACAACAATGACTGAACGAAGTGAATATAAAGAATTAAGCTGGCAAGGGTTGTGGAAGAACAATCCCGGCCTAGTACAGCTCCTTGGCTTATGTCCTTTACTAGCTGTCACAACCACCCTAACCAATGCCATTGGTTTAGGCTTAGCCACATTATTAGTATTAGTGTGCTCTAATGCTACGGTTTCAGCTATCCGTAACTGGGTACCAAAAGAAGTCCGCATACCTATTTTTGTTTTAATCATTGCCGCTTTCGTTACTTGTGTACAGTTATTAATGAATGCCTATACCTTCGGTTTATACCAATCTTTAGGCATTTTTTTACCTTTAATTGTCACTAACTGTGCCATCATCGGCCGCGCTGAAGCCTATGCTTCTAAAAACCCAGTAAAACAAGCCACCTTCGATGGTTTAATGATGGGGCTAGGTTTTGCATTGGTCCTAATGGTACTAGGTGCTGTACGTGAAATCCTTGGGCAAGGCACATTATTTGATGGTGCCGACCTATTATTAGGTGATTGGGCAAGTGTACTCAGAATTGAAATATTTAGTTTTGACAGCAAGTTCTTACTAGCCATATTGCCTCCTGGGGCATTTATAGCGATGGGTTTTTTAATTGCAGGTAAAAATGCCATCGATGCCTATATTGCTAAAAAACAGCCTAAAGTTGAAACGGATAAAACCATTGAACGTGTACGCGTAAACTTTGAAGGCTAAGCATTAGCTGAATACTTCTATCGACGCCCATAATAATATTAATAAAGAATTAGTCGCATGAATAAAGAAAAACGAATAGAAATACTCACGCGCTTGCGTGCTGATAATCCGAAACCTGAAACCGAATTAAATTTTTCATCGCCATTTGAATTATTAATTGCAGTTTTACTCTCAGCACAAGCAACGGATGTCAGCGTCAATAAAGCCACAGATAAACTTTACCCAGTAGCTAATACCCCGCAAGCTATTTTAGATTTGGGTTTAGATAAACTTAAAAGTTATATCAAAACCATAGGGTTATTTAATACCAAAGCCGTAAACACCATAAAGACCTGTCAAATGTTGGTGGATTTACATGATGGTGAAGTGCCTGAAAATAGAGAAGCATTAGAAGCATTACCCGGTGTAGGCCGTAAAACAGCAAATGTGGTATTAAATACAGCATTTGGCTGGCCAACAATAGCGGTAGATACCCACATTTACCGAGTTTCAAACCGGACTAAATTAGCAATGGGTAAAACTGTTGACCACGTTGAACAGAAGTTGTTAAAAGTGATACCGAAAGAATTTAAGGTAGATGTTCACCATTGGCTTATACTTCTAGGCAGATACACCTGTGTTGCTCGTAAACCACGTTGTGGCTCTTGCATCATTGAAGATTTATGTGAATTTAAAGATAAATCTGAAAATTAAAAATACGATATAAATTTAAGAATAGGAAATCAAAATGCGAATTTTACATACCATGCTTAGAGTTGGTGATTTAGACCGTGCTATAAATTTTTATCAAGATGTACTTGGTATGCGCTTATTAAGACGCAGCGAAAATGAGCAATACCAATACACATTAGCTTTCCTTGGCTACGATGATATCGCGCACTCGACTGTACTAGAGTTGACCTATAACTGGGGCGTAACTGAATACGATCTTGGTGACGCTTTTGGTCACATAGCCATTGAAGTTGATAATGTGTATAGCGCATGTGAAAAAATAAAAACCTTAGGCGGCGTGATCACACGTGAGCCTGGACCAGTTAAAGGCGGCACTACTGAAATCGCTTTTGTAAAAGACCCAGATGGTTACGCCATCGAATTAATACAGGCTAAAGAAGACTAACTGACGTTACTCAATTTTTAATATAAAACTATGGCAATAAAAGCAACTATATATAAAGCGACCATCCAACTTTCTGATATGGACAGGCATTATTACGACACTATCAATGTAACGATAGCAAGGCATCCTTCAGAAACTGAGCGCAGGTTAATGGTACGTATTCTTGCCTACATCCTTAATGCCCAAGAAGGTTTACAATTTACCAAAGGCTTAAGCGAAGATGACGAGCCTGAGATGTGGGTTAAGAACTATTCTGACGTACTTGAACTTTGGATAGAGCTTGGTCAATTAGATGAAAAACGTATCAAGAAAGGGTGTTCTAGAGCGAAACAGATGCACCTCTACAGTTATGGTTCATCAGCGTCTACTTGGTGGCAGAAAATCAAAAACAAACTTAGCGGTTTTAATAATTTAAGTGTAACCCATATTAGTGAAGAAACCTGTGAGCAATTATTACAATTACACTCTCGTACTATGGACTTACAATGTTCTATAGATTCTGGGCAAATATGGTTAAGTAATAACGAACATACTGTACACATTGAACCTGAAAAACTTCTCGAAATAAAACAATAAGAATAATCGATGCCGACTCATAAATTACCACTTACCATTGCCGCTATTGCGTGTTTGCTTACTACCACAGTAAGTGCAACCTATAGCCCAAGTACTAATACTAATCTTGATAACATCATCAGCTTACACGCTGTACAACAAGATATGCATTTTTTAGCGTCGGACCAACGCCAAGGCAGAGCCATAGCGAGCCAAGGGATCACCGAAGCTGAAGATTACATTGCCAGCGAATTCGAAAAACTTGGCTTAAAAACTTTTGCCGATAATGAAAGCTTTAAGCAAAAATTTCAGATTCATCATTACGCCCCGAAAGAGATTAGCGTTAGTCTTAATAAAAAAGCTATCGCGACTAAAGACCTCGCTTTTATTGGTAAGCAAGCACATATCTCTTGGAATATAGGTAATATTAATGTCGTAACTATTTCAGCAAGTGATGACCTTCAACAGGTATTAGCACAATTAAATAGCGCAGGGGAAAATGCTCTAGTATTAGTTCACCCAAGCCATGCAGAGCTATTTAAACGTTATCAGAAATCATTTCTTCGAGGCATTAAAACCACAAAACTAAAGAAGTCTGCGAGCTTAGTTTTAGCTTTAACAGATGTTACTGCGGTAACCGAAGTTAAGGTTGTAGCCGAAATAGCACATAACAAACTCAATGTCGCCAATATGGTTGCTGTATTACCTGGCAGTGATAAAGCCGATGAATTTATTATCTATTCTGCTCATCACGATCATTTAGGTGTCAAAGAAAATACTAGCGCAGATAAAATTTATAATGGCGCTAATGATGATGCATCAGGAGTCACCGCGGTACTGAATTTAGCAAGACACTTTAGTAAGAACAAACATAAGCGCACTATCATGTTTGTTACTTTTACCGCAGAAGAAAGCGGTCTAATTGGCTCAAATTACTTTACCGATTTTATTGATGTAAACAAAATAAAAGCCATGATAAATATTGAAATGATTGGCAAATCCTCTGAATTTGGTGCCGGTAAATATTGGATGACTGGGTTTGAACGTTCAAATTTAGCCGATATTTTCAATCAAAACCTAAAAGTAAATGATAACCAAGTCTATGCAGACCCTTATTTAAAATATGGCTTATTTTATCGCTCTGACAATGCATCTTTAGCAAAGTTAGGCGTTGCCGCGCACAGTTTTTCAAGCACACAAATAAGTAATGATGATGACTATCATCAAGCAAGTGATGATTTAGCGTCATTAGATTTAGAGCAAATGACCGAGATAATTAACTCTATTGCTCATGGCTCTGCATCTTTAGTAAATGGAATCGACACACCATCGAGGATCGAACTTCCTAAGCCGAAAAAGCAAAGGTTAATTTTTTAGAACCGTCATAATTTTAGCAATGTAATTAACTTGGGTTGAGATAGATAAAGCATTTTTAAACTCAAGTTAATCAAACCTTAAGTATCGTTTTCATTACACTCCCTCCCCCTGCAAATGTAACTATATGTTACATACCCTATAAATTAGGGTGTTTATCGAGTAATTTAGTACAAAATTTTACACTTGCTAGTGTTTGTAATAAGTTACTAGCTAAGTAATATCTAATCATCGAATTTATAGAGAGTGAATATGCAAGTTAAAAAGTCTATTGTGGCATTGGCATTATCGGCAGCATTTATTGGTGGCTGTAACAATACCACGGCACCAGAAACGAAAACTCCTGAACAAGCTCAAACAGCAGTGCAAGTTGAGTCTGAATCTGTGCGTTTAAATGCATTGTTTGAAAAAGTGTTTATGGATGCAGTAATGCGCTCTCCTGAATACCAAACATATTTAGGTATTAAAGATGATTATGATAAATGGGATGATGACTCAGAAGCGAATGCTGAAAAAGAGTTACAAATCACCAAAGACAATTTAGAGCTGTTAAAAACATTCAATTATGATGCCTTAGATGCACAAACCAAAATCAGCTATACCTTGGCTAAACAGTCAATGGAAAGAGAAATAGCGGACTACAAATGGCGCTACCACAACTACCCAGTTAATCAGATGTTCGGCACTCATTCGAGTATCCCTTCATTTTTGATAAATCAGCACACAGTTAAAAACTTAGAAGAAGCACAAGCTTACATTAGTCGTTTAAATGGCGTAGATACTGTTATTGAACAATTGATTGTACAATTAAAAATTCGTGAAGATATGGGCATAATAGCTCCAAGCTTTGTATTTCCTCATGTAATTCGTGATTCACAAAACTTAATTGCTGGCGCCCCTTTCGATAACGGTGATGATTCAACATTATTAGCCGATTTTAAAAAGAAAGTGAATGCCTTAGAAATTGAAGATGGTGCAAAATCTGAGTTACTAAACCAAGCGAGCTCAGCATTATTAACTAAAGTTCGTCCAGCGTATCAAGATCTTGTTGATTACTTAATCGAACTTGAAGCCAAATCAACCGTTGATGCCGGTGCTTGGAAGTTCCCTGAAGGTGATGTGTTCTATAACAATGCATTAGCGAAAACGACCACAACAACATTTACCGCTGAGGAAATTCACCAAACAGGTCTAAGTGAAGTTGCTCGAATTCATGATGAAATGCGCGTAATTAAAGATAAAGTTGGCTTTAAAGGTGATTTAGCTGCGTTTATGGAATTTATGCGTAGCGATGAACAATTCTACTACCCTGATAGCGAAGCAGGTAAACAACGTTATTTAAATGAAGCAACAGCATTAATCGATACGATGAAAACTCATTTAGACGAATTATTTTTAGTTAAGCCAAAAGCTGATTTAATCGTTAAACGAGTGGAAGCTTTCCGTGAAAAATCAGCGGGTAAAGCTTTTTATAATCGCCCTGCACCAGATGGCAGCCGCCCAGGTATGTACTATGCAAACCTATACGACATGAAAGCTATGCCAACCTATCAAATGGAAGCTTTAGCTTATCATGAAGGTATTCCAGGACATCATATGCAATTAGCTATTTCGCAGGAGCTTGAAGGTATTCCTACGTTCAGAAAGTTCAGTGGCTATACAGCTTATAGCGAAGGTTGGGGCTTATACACTGAGTTTTTACCAAAAGAAATTGGTATGTACTCTGACCCTTATTCTGACTTTGGTCGTTTAGCTATGGAGTTATGGCGCGCATGTCGTTTAGTTGTTGATACCGGTATGCATGTGAAAAAATGGACTCGTCAAGAGAGCATTAATTACTATGTAGAAAACACACCAAACGCTAAATCTGATGCTGTAAAAATGGTTGAACGTCACGCAGTAATGCCTTCACAAGCAACCGCTTATAAAGTGGGTATGTTAGAAATACTACGCCTGCGTGATATGGCTAAAACTGAATTAGGTGAAAAATTCGATATCCGTGAATTCCATGATGTTTACTTAAAAAATGGCCCTTTACCAATGGACATCGTAGAGCAAATGGTTAAAGAGTATATTGCGGCTAAAAAGTCAGCATAATAACCATAGCAAGTAACAATAAATTAAAAAGCCGCTTCAGCGGCTTTTTTTATGCTTAAAAATCGTGATTAATTAATCAAATTTGTATTTGTTTTCGCAAAAAAAGTAATCTAATGATAAACTTAGAATCAATAATACTTATCACCTTGTTGTTGTTTTTATGACTATAAATCGCTATTTCAATGGTATTTTTTTACTTCTACTGTTTGTTATTACCGCAAATATTTCTGCATTTTATTTTTACCAACAATCTGAACAACAATTAAGCGACCTACAAAACGACCGTTTGGCGATAATGGAGCTGTCTGCACAAGTACGTGACACCTCAAATAAACTTACTAGAACCTCTAGAACTTATGTGGTCACCGGAGATAAAACCTACGCACGGTACTTTAGTGAGATATTAGATATTCATAGTGGTAAGCGCCCTCGCCCAGCGCATTACTTTAGTATTTATTGGGACAAACTGCACACTAGAACAGAACGAAAAATAAATAGAGAAGTGCCCTTACTAGAGATAATTAATAGCTTGATCACTCCCGAAGAGCATTTATTAATATTAAGAAATGCCGTGTCGCTTAGCAACAATATAAACAAGATAGAGCTACAGGCTGTTAATTTATACGATCAAGAGCAAGCTACCAGTAAAGAGCAAGCATTAGAATTACTTTATGGAAAACACTATTTAAAGCTTAAAAGTGAAATGATGGAACAAATTGACGTTTTTGAAGCTGCTTACGATAAATGGCATTTTCAACAAATGTTAACATTAGAGCAGCAAATCAAGTGGGCTAAATTTACTAAGCTAATTTTTCAAATAACGTTTTTACTAACGCTTTTATCGATCCGCTTCTTTTTAATTAAAAATGTAAGTGGCCCGCTAACGGCATTAACCCAATACGCCAAACATATTGCTAAAGGTGATTTTTCTAGCCCTATCAGGGTAACAACAAATACTGCTGATATTGCATTACTAGCAAAGTCTATGCAGCAGATGCAAGATGACATAGCGCAAACGTTAGCTCGTTTTGAAGCTCAAACGACACTTGCCGAGCAAGCAAAACACCAAGCACAATCAGCGAATAAAAGTCGTGGTGAATTCTTAGCGAATATGAGCCATGAAATCCGCACCCCGATGAATGGCATAATAGGATTAAGTCAATTATTACAGCAGCAACAGTTAGCAAGTGAAGAGCAGGCATACGTAGATAAAATTCTTTTATCTGCGCAACAATTATTAGATATTCTTAACGACATTTTAGATTTTTCTAAAATAGATTCAGATAAATTGCATATCGAAAATATTGAATTTAACCTGAAAACCCTATTTGACCGGATCAGTAATGTGTTGGCTGTTCAGGCAAGTAATAAGAATTTAGAACTTATTTACGACATCCCTGCTGAGTTACCTATGTTGCATTTTGGCGATCCTATTCGTATCGGCCAAGTATTAATGAACTTAACATCGAATGCGATTAAGTTTACCGAGCAAGGTAACATCACAATTAAGCTGAGAAATGAAAATAACCAGCTATTATTATCGGTTATAGATACTGGTGTAGGCTTGAGTGAGCAACAACTTAAACATATATTCCAACCATTCTCGCAAGCGGATAACTCGATAACTCGAAAATTTGGCGGCACTGGCCTAGGGTTAACCATTTGCAAAAGCTTAACTGCATTAATGAATGGTGAGCTATCGGTTACTTCAACTAAAGGAGAAGGTAGTAGCTTTACATTAACCCTTCCAATCAGCAAAACATTGAGCAGTGTTGCTTCAGATCTAAACAAAACTCCGCTGACTCTATATTCTGATAATTTGCACCACCAACGGCTATGTGAAAGTAACGCTAAGTTTCATAATATGGAATTTAATCACTTTCCTATAAAGCAATTAGAGCAGCCTCTAGTAGAGGCAAATGACGATTGTTTAGTGATAATAGATTGTCATTCTTTAGCAATAAAAACGGTTGCCGATATTGCTCAACAGCAACAATCAATATTGGAAAACTGCAAGGTTAAATTAGCTATTTTAACCAATATCAACCAAAGTGAGCATAGAGAGCAATTTGCTTATAAAAACGATAAAGTTAATATTCATTGCCCTTTGCTATTTGCTGAAATATTAGATGTATTAAAAGCGCCACAGAAAAAAACTGCCGGCACTGACTCTGAACAAGTATTCAGTGGTATTAGAGTGCTGCTTGCTGAAGACTTTAAATTAAATCAGATCGTCGCTAAAGGGCTGCTAGAAAAGCTTGGCTTGCAAGTAGATATTGTCGAAGATGGTCAGCAAGCGCTGAACGCCATAGCAGAAAATAAATACTGTATGATCTTTATGGATGTTCATATGCCAGTAATGGATGGGCATGAAGCCACTAAAAAAATAAGATCTCAAACTCAGTTTGATGATTTGCCTATTATTGCATTAACAGCAGATGCACAAAAAGAACATATGGAAAAGTGTATAGCCTCGGGCATGAATGACTTTTTGTCGAAACCCTTTATGCTTGCCGACATTGAAAAGATAATTCACAAACACTTAAAGTAAAAAAAGCTAATGCAGGGCATTAGCTAAAACGATCACACGGGGTGTGTAGGCGTTATAGTAAGGTAATTACCTTGCTATAGAATTTAACTTAGCAAAAGAATATGACACTTTTATGAAACCATTAAAAACAATGACAAACTCTTTATACAAACGCTTATTATTAATTATAAGTATTGGCTTAGTTAGCGCTTGTAGCTCAAATATGGACGTGGAAACTAATTTAGATGCAGAAAACTTTGAGAGTTACTTTGCCACAGGTTCGGTTGTTGTTTATCAAGACGAAAGTGAATTTAGCGGTCCATCAAACTTTGTTGGTATTGTTGAAGGAGAAAGCTGTAAAGCGAAAGAGAATAGCGTACCAGCAAACGCTGCTGATGCCAGAACAGAAGCGCGTAAAAGAGCGGTTGAGCTAAATGCTAATGCCGTTATTTTCACTTCATGTACTCTAATTGAAGATCAACAATGCCTTGAAATGATGGTCTGTTATGGCAAAGCTTACCAAGTTGTTAATAAAGATTAACTCTACGATTTAATTTATAATGACTAACTTAACTGAGCCTAGTGTATTTAATTTTGATGCAATTGCCATTGTACACTCTCCCTATAAGCAAAAATTTGCCATTCCGCGCCAGCCCGGTTTAGTAACCGCAGCCCATGGAAAGATAGAGCTACTTGCAGACTATAATAATATCGAACTCGTCAGAGATCTCGAGCAACATAGTCATCTGTGGGTTATCTTTGTTTTTCATGCAACCTTAGAGCAAGGTTGGAAACCTCTAGTTAAAGCTCCTCGCTTAGGCGGTAACAAGAAAACAGGAGTACTAGCAACTCGCTCAACATTTAGACCAAACCCTATCGGCATGTCAGTAGTTAAGCTGGAAAACATCACTAAACAAGATGGCAAGATATACATTAATATATCTGGGTTAGATTTATTAGATGGCACACCAGTGTTAGATATTAAACCTTATATTCCCTATAGTGATTCGATTGTCAGTGCTCGCTCAGAAATGGCAAGCAATGCGCCACAGCAAGACTTGATAGTAAGTTTTAACGAACAAGCAAGAGCAGAGCTTGAGCAACAAAAAACTATTCATCCAAATTTAGAAACATTTATTAGACAGGTGCTTGCACAAGATCCCCGCCCCGCTTATAAAAAACTCAATGATGAGATGCAGGAATACGGGATGAATTTATATGAGTTAAATATCAGGTGGCAAGTTAAAGAAAGTCAATGTTCGGTTATCAGTATTAGCTGCGCAAAAATCATTAACCAATAAAAACATCCCTTAATTTTGCTTTACCTTCTGCCCTGTGTATAATTGCGCCGCTTTGTTTACATAAAATAACAAAGATAACTAATTTATTAACCGCGCCAGATTTACGTTCTGGTCAGCACAAGGAAATACCATGTCCAATATAGTCGTATCCGCACTATACAAATTTGTCACGCTTGAAAATTTTGAAGAATTAAGAAAACCTATCCATAACGCTATGGAAGAAAATGATGTTAAAGGCACCCTACTAATAGCTAAAGAAGGTATCAACGGTACTATCGCAGGCTCACGTCAAGGCATAGACAATGTTTTGTCTTACTTAAAAAGTGATGAGCGCTTAGCTCAGCTTTCACATAAAGAATCATTTACCGATCACCCTCCATTTAAGCGCTGCAAAGTAAAACTTAAAAAAGAAATTGTTACCATGGGTGTTGAAGGTATAGATCCTAAACAAGTCGTTGGTACTTATATTAAACCACAAGATTGGAACGCGCTTATTTCTGATCCTGAGGTGTTATTAGTAGATACTCGTAACGATTACGAGATTGAAATTGGTACATTCAAAAACGCGGTAAACCCTAATACCGAAACCTTTCGTGAATTTCCACAATATGTAAAAGATAATTTAGACCCTGCTAAACACAAAAAAGTAGCCATGTTTTGTACTGGCGGTATACGCTGTGAAAAATCCACAGCCTATATGAAAGAGCAAGGCTTTGAAGAAGTTTATCACCTTGAAGGTGGTATTTTAAAATACCTAGAAGAAGTGCCAGAAGAAAACACTATGTGGCAAGGTGACTGCTTTGTTTTTGATGACAGAGTTGCGGTTGATCACTCTTTAGAAAAAGGGAAGTACGATCAATGTCACGCTTGTCGTATGCCTATTACCGAACAAGAAAAACAATTACCTGAATATGAAAAAGGCGTTAGTTGTCATCGTTGTATTAATAAAGTTACCGATGAACAGCGCGCACGTTATGCTGAACGTGAAAAGCAAATGAACTTAGCTAAACTCCGTGGTGAAGAGCATATTGGCAGCGGCGCAGCAAAAACCATTGAAAATCGTAAAGCGATTAAAAAGCAAAGAATTGAGCAACAAAGAACGAGTTCTTAATCTTTTAATGCAATATTAAACTTCAAGGCCAGCGCAATATGCTGGCCTTTTTATTGCTATTTCAATACCTTATTACGACATTTGAAATTTATTTAATTATGCATTAGAATTGTACATTAATTAACCACTTTCGAAGTTTTATTATGGCCGACGATAATTCGAATACCGATGATTTAAAGGATGAAAATCAGAGTTTAAATAACAATATTTGCAATGATATTGAACATTCTCAAAATGAAGAACACCCCTCTATGTGGTGGCTAAATATCCGCCGCCGATGCCATAAACACAGCACTATCAAGCGTAACCATATTCGCCGAAAACACTAGTTAATCGCCAGCAAAATTAAGCAAAAAATAAAAACATTAAATTGTGCTTTTTCCTTACTCGCTAGGCTGATAGAATAGCGGCAATTTTCTATTCATTTTATTCGGAATTGTACAGCAATGCGTACCAGCCAATACCTACTTTCTACCTTAAAAGAAACACCAGCAAATGCTGAAGTTATTAGTCACCAATTCATGTTACGTGCGGGTCTTGTTCGCTCTGTAGCTTCAGGTTTATATACTTGGTTACCCACTGGCCTGAAAGTACTAAGGAAAGTTGAAAACATTGTACGCGAAGAAATGGACCGTGCCGGCGTTATAGAAATGCTTATGCCACTAGTTCAACCTGCCGACTTATGGGAAGAATCAGGTCGTTGGGAAGACTACGGTCCAGAGCTATTACGCATTAAAGACAGACACAATCGCTCGTTTGTACTTGGTCCAACTCATGAAGAAGTTATCACTAAGTTAATCAGTTTTGAGCTTAACAGCTATAAACAATTACCATTATCGGTTTACCAAGTTCAAACTAAATTCCGTGATGAAATTCGTCCTCGTTTCGGTGTAATGCGTGGCCGTGAGTTCTTAATGAAAGATGCTTACTCATTCCATTTAGACCAAGAGTGTTTAGAAACAACTTATCAAAAAATGCATGCTGCTTATTGTAAAATATTCGACCGTTTAGGTTTAGATTACCGCCCAGTATTAGCTGATACAGGTTCTATTGGTGGTGATGCCTCACATGAGTTTCATGTATTAGCAGAATCAGGTGAAGATGATATCGCTTTTAGTGATAGCAGTGATTACGCAGCCAACATTGAAAAAGCAGAAGCATTAGCGCCAGTAGGCGAGCGTGCAGCGGCAACTCAAGCATTAGAAAAAGTTGCGACACCTAACGTACACACTATCGAAGAAGTAGCTAATTTCTTAAATGTTGAAGCTAATAAAGTTGCTAAAACACTGTTAGTGTTAGGCGAATGTGAAGACGGTGAAACAGCGCCAGTAATTGCACTTGTGCTTCGCGGCGACCACGAACTAAACGAAGTTAAAGCTGAAAAAATTGCTGGTATTGCCACGCCATTAACTTTTGCAAGTGATGCACAAATCCAAGACGCTGCCGGCTGTGATGCTGGTTCTATTGGACCTGTAGGCTTAAACATCCGCGTTATTGCTGACCGAACAGCAGCACATTTAGCTGACTTTGTTTGTGGCGCTAACGAAACAGGTTTCCACAATACTGGTGCTAACTTCGAACGTGACATCACTGACTTTGAAGTTGCCGATATTCGTAATATTGTTGCTGGCGACCCAAGTCCATGTGGTCAAGGTACGTTAACCATTAAACGCGGTATTGAAGTCGGTCATATTTTCCAATTAGGTGATAAATATGCCAAAGCTATGGGCGCCGCAGTATTAAATGACAATGGTAAAAACCAAACGCTTACTATGGGTTGTTACGGTATCGGTGTTTCCCGTATTGTCGCTGCAGCCATTGAACAAAACAATGATGAAAATGGCATTATTTGGCCAGATGCAATTGCACCATTTAAAGTTGTGATCATCCCAATGAACATGCACAAGTCTGCACGCGTAAAAGAAACCGCAGAAAAGCTTTATAGCGAACTGCTAGCTGCCGGTGTTGAAGTAATCATTGATGACCGCAAAGAACGCCCTGGTGTTATGTTTAAAGATGCTGAATTAATCGGTATCCCGCACAATATCATTATTGGTGAACGCAACTTAGACAATGAAGAAGTTGAATACAAGCACCGCCGTGGTGGTGATAAAGAAACATTAAAAATTACTGATGTTGTTGAGTTTATTTCTACAAAATAATCAAACAGTAATTCAATGATAAAGGAGCATCTTATGGTGCTCTTTTTTTATGGAATTTTTTTAGAATGTAATACAAATTATTACTAGCTTTTATAATTATAAATCGTTTAATATTGCCCCAATATGAACAGGGCTTATTTTATAGCAATTTTATTAAATCGATATTAGCCTTCATAAAGGTCTTACTTATGCATTTCCAATGCAACCTTTAAGTAAATAATTTTTTAATAACTAAGCTTTATCCTTATTTAAAGAGACAGTTTAGCTATTTTTAATGGAGAACAAATAAATCGAATGTAGAGATAAATATAACAGGTACTTACCTTTTGAAAATATTTACTCATTAATTCTACATTTTAAAATTATTGATCTAAATTAAATGGTAGAAGAAATTTGTCTTCATTAATTATCATTTAGATTTTTGCTTTAATTGTTTATTTCATCACAGTTACACACACTTTCAACAAGTAAAGCGTTAGTAACTGAATGACTTAGTTGTTTTAACTTTGCGGTCTTCATTAACAAACATATCCTCTTCTTAAACAGAGAAACTCTGAAGACTGCCTTTTACAAGGCGTTATAAATGAACATACTTTTTTTGATGTATTCATGGGATAAAATTGATCCTGAAACAGATTCTACATTACGTTTAATACATGAATGTGTATCTCGTGGCCACACAGTTGCGATCACAACTCCAAACAATCTAACTATGCGCGACTCTGTTGCTAGCGCTTTTTGTCAGGTTTTTTCACAAGCGCCGGCGCCTGCAAATATTGTGTCATTTTATAAAAAAGCTAAGTTTAAAAAATCTAGGTTACCGCTTGCCGGTTTTGACACCATTATTATGCGTGCCAATCCTCCACTAGATCCGATTGCTTTAAACTTCTTAGATTCAGTTCGTGAAGACGTTTTCATCATGAATGATATTGACGGTTTACGTATAGCAAATAACAAGCTTTACACTGCATCATTCGACGATCCTAATAATAAGTTTATTCCGGTTACCCATGTATCAAAAACACCAGAATACTTAGAAGAAGTATTACGCGAATCGGCAACCGATAAAATGATCATGAAACCACTCGATGGCTATGGTGGTGCTGGTGTTATTTTGGTTGAAAAACATGCGCAAAAAAGTTTCCATTCGTTATTAGAGTTTTACATTAATAGCGGTAAAGGTGGTAACTACGTTATTTTACAAGAGTATGTTGAAGGCGCTGATGCAGGCGATGTGCGTGTGTTGATGTTAAATGGCGAACCAATTGGTGCAATGAAACGCGTCCCTTGTGACGGAGAAGTACGCTCAAATGTACACGCTGGTGGTACCGTTGTAAAACATACCCTCACAAAAAATGAAAAGGCTCTGTGTAAGCACATTGGCCCTAAATTAGTTCGTGATGGTTTATATTTTGTTGGCATTGATTTGATCAGTGAAAAACTCATTGAAGTGAACGTGCAAAGCCCAGGTGGCATTATGCGTATCAACCGTTTAAACAACGTTAAGCTGCAAAAGAAAGTGATTGATTTTATCGAAAGCGTGATCAACGCCAAAGAAGCATTAACCTTACGTAAAACTGAATTTAGAAAGGCGATAAAAGATGCTCACGCTATCTGAAAAACAGTGTATTGATTTAATTAATAAGGGTGAGTGTTTTCATGCGGAAGTTGAAAATGCTTCCTTTATTATTAAAATTGATGAGTATTGTCCTGTTGTCTGTGCTGCTATTCATAATGGCCATAGGCTTCGCACCGATCTGCAAAAAGCCTTCTTGTTAACCGATGACGAACGTTTTTTCGAAGAAGATCCCTACACACACGATCTGATTTCTTCGTTCCCGATAACTATTTGCGGCAATGATTCTCGTTTTGAATACGATTTAAACCGAGCCAAAACACTATCAACCTACTTTAAAACCGCTTGGGATAAGCAAGTATGGCAAAAACCGTTAACGCCAAAACAACGTGCGGTAAGTCATGCTAAGCATCAATCATTTTATAATGTCCTAGAAGCGCTTATTACTAAGATTGAAAAGCAATTTAAAAACAGCATTGTATTTGATATTCATTCTTATAATTTCAAGCGAATTGAGCAAGATACACCAACCTTTAATATAGGTTCGGCGCAAATTGATATTGAGCGTTGGGGCTCAATTGCCAATCACTTTGAAAAACAACTCAATAAAATCGAGTTGCCTAACCTTAATGCTAGGGCGGCCACCGATGAAGTATTTCAAGGCCGTGGTTACTTAATTACGCATGTAAACGCTCACTTTGACAATACCTTAGTCTTACCCGTTGAGGTCAAGAAAGTATTTATGAATGAAACTAATGGCGAACTTTACCCATTAGTTTTAGAAGAACTTCAGACAGGCATTAAAAATGCCATTTCTGAAACCGCTGCATTTTTTATGCGTCGTTATGCTAAACGTAAATCGATTAGTAAAGTTGATATGCTTTCATCAGCATTAGCACCAGAGATCATAACACTGGATAAAAATCTTTATAGCTTATGTCGAAAAGTTGAAACCTTAAACTTTATCAATCCAATAAATATAGCTAGCGAGCGCAAAAAGTTTTTATCTGGTAAAGGTTTAAGAAATCCTCAATTTAGATACAAACAGCTAAATATTAATCCTCATCAATTTAGAGAAAAACTGTATAAATTACCTGTCGATGATGTAATTGACCCAGATATTAATCATTTATATCGCCACGTAATCGAGAATTACGCTGCTAAAATTGATTTGCTCAGTTCAATAGGTAACGATGATTTTGTTTATAACTCACTAAAATATTATGGTGAGCCAGATGACAATGACATTGCCAATGCTGAATTTATTTTGCGTGCCCCAATGCTTGCAGGGGATGCGCAAACGCCCACTCATAATGCCGATGATGTAGTGCAATATTTTACTGAAATGGCCAAACAATGGGGCTTAAAATGTAAGATTGAAAAGTCAGCTCGCATTGTAGCTAAGGCTATGGTTAATAATGAAAAAGGCTTATTACTGGTAAACAAAGATGCACTATTTTCCGATAAAGAATTAAAAGCCTTTGCTTACCACGAGCTCGGCATACATATGCTGACAACCATCAATGCAAAAAAACAAAAACTTAAGGTCTTTTCGTTAGGCTTAGTGGGCAATACTCACACTCAAGAAGGTTTAGCGATATTTAGCGAATATTGCTCAGGTAACTTAACCTTAAGCCGCTTAAAGGTATTGGCGCTTCGAGTGATGGCGGTGAAATTCATGCTTGAGCACAATGATTTTACTAAAACCTTCCAAGCCCTAGTTGATAATTATGAGATAAGTAAAGAACAAGCATTTACCTTAACAACAAGGGCATATCGAGGTGGTGGTTTTACTAAAGACTACCTTTATTTAAAAGGTTTCAGAGACATAGTAAATTTAAGTAAAAGTCAACAACTTGATAATTTATTAGTCGGTAAAACAGGCTTACTTGATTTACCTGTTGTTAGTGAAATGATTGAGCGTGGATTTATTCCACAGGCAAAACCCTTGTTTCCGTTAACGGTTGAACCGACAGCTGATACACAAATTATTGATTATTTAGTTTCCGCAATTAAATAGTTAGTTCAACAACTTAACAATTGGTTACGATCTATTTTATTGAATAAGTTGTAATTTTAATATCGCAACATATAATACTGAAAACCGGGGCATCTGCTAATCAGATGTCCCGGTTTTTTTTGCTTTTTTTTCGGTGTTTTAAATTAGGCCGATAAAGAGCAAGTATTTTATTAAAATTGATATAAAGATTAAAGGACATACCATGCGTATTGAACAAGACTTAAAATTAGGTTTTAAAGATGTGCTTTTCCGTCCCAAGCGTTCGACTTTAAAAAGTCGCTCCCAAGTTGAATTGAATCGCGAATATACTTTTAAACACAGTGGCCGTAAATGGTCAGGCGTACCTATTATTGCCGCTAACATGGACTCTGTAGGTAGTTTTGATATGGCGAAAGCTTTAGCAAAACATAATGTAATGACAGCTATCCACAAACACTACTCAGTAGAAGACTGGGCTGGATTTGTTAAAAATTACGACACTAGTGTATTAAACAACGCGATGGTATCTACGGGTACTTCTGAAGCTGAGTTTCAAAAAACTAAAGACATAATGGCGCTTTCAGATGATTTAATATTTATTTGTATCGATATTGCTAATGGTTACTCAGAACACTTAGTAGAGTACGTACAGCGTGTGCGTAGTGAATTTCCAGACAAAATCATTAGTGCTGGTAACGTTGTTACTGGAGATATGGTTGAAGAACTAATTTTAGCTGGTGCTGACATTGTAAAAGTAGGTATTGGCCCTGGCTCGGTATGTACAACTCGTGTAAAAACTGGTGTAGGTTACCCACAACTATCTGCAATTATTGAGTGTGCAGATGCTGCTCACGGCCTTGGCGGTATGATCATTGGTGACGGCGGTTGTAGCTGTGCCGGTGATGTATCAAAAGCCTTTGGCGGCGGCGCTGATTTCGTTATGCTTGGTGGCATGCTAGCCGGCCATAGTGAAAGTGGCGGTGAAGTTTTTGAGCAAGACGGTAAGTCTTTCATGAAGTTCTATGGCATGTCTTCACAAAGTGCCATGGATAAACACTCTGGTGGTGTTGCTACTTACCGTGCAGCGGAAGGTAAAACTGTATTATTACCATACCGTGGCAGCGTTGAAGGTACTATTCAAGACATCATGGGCGGCGTACGCTCTACTTGTACTTATGTTGGTGCTGCTAAGCTTAAAGAGCTAACGAAGCGCACTACATTTATTCGCGTACAAGAGCAAGAAAATAACGTCTACGGTAAAGAGTAACTTCAGCCGTACATAACTAAAAGCCCTGCTTTCAATTTGAAGGCAGGGCTTTTTTGTATGTGCAAGGTTTACTGTTAACTTAATATCTAGTATCGAATTGCCACTTATCCCAATAAATTTTTTGCTTAAAATATTTTGAAAACATTTTATTCAATTGATGAAAGGTAGTTAGTTCAGCATTAGTACCACTAATACATTGCCAAGCAAAACGGTGGCAATTGTTTTTGATTAAGTCATATTCTTGATAATTAAATATTTGTTTCATTGCTCGTTGTGCAATTAAGTCGTTGGTAAGGGCATTACCGTTAGCATCGCAAGCAACAAAAATTTCATTACCCGAACGCTCTTTTAAAAAACGCTGTGGTGAGATTGCCTTAATTAAGCCACTGCCGTGTAACTCTACTATGGTATCTTTATCAACTAATATACCAGTATGATCTAACATGCCACCTAAGCCACAACAAACCAAAGCACCAGGTTTGATTTTGGCAAAATGTTTTGAGTCAAAAGCTTCAGATGGGTATTTGGCAATACCACTACTGTGCAAGTCAAATTCATCTCTAATACTTTTATTAGGATTTAGCTTACGCTCTTTATCAGCGTTTTTTTGGTGCTCTTTTAGCTCGCTAGCTGCAACTGCGGAAATCACTGCTGCACCTAATAAAAACAGTGGTATTGGCATAAATCCCCCTTTTATCGCTCTGTTAGTATTAGTTATAAGCAAAAAAACACAAAATATCACAAAAAAAGTGTCAGCAAGTGTTTCAAAAGGCTAGTATTTAAGTATTCTATAGAAGAATAACCTAAACGCAGTAAGTAGACCCTAATGAGTAAATATTTAAAATCAAAAAAATTATCCGGTGTTTGTTATGACATTCGAGGCCCTGTTGCCGCCGAAGCAAAACGCTTGGAAGAAGAAGGCCATAAGATATTAAAACTCAATATTGGTAACCCTGCGCCATTTGGTTTTTTAGCGCCGGATGATATTTTAAGGGATGTAATACATAACCTCCCTACCGCACAAGGCTATAGTGAGTCACAGGGCATCTACTCGGCTCGCGTTGCAGTTATGCAATATTACCAGCAGTTTGGTTTACTTAATCTCAGTGTCGATAATATTTTCATTGGTAACGGTGTGAGTGAACTTATCGTTATGGCGATGCAAGCGCTGTTAAACAGTGGTGACGAAGTGCTAATTCCGGCTCCTGATTACCCTTTATGGACAGCCGCGGTATCATTGTCTGGTGGTAATGCGGTGCATTATCGTTGTGATGATGAAAACTCTTGGTATCCAGATATTGAAGATATTAAAAGTAAAATTAATAAAAATACCAAAGCGATTGTCTTAATAAATCCAAATAACCCAACAGGCGCGGTTTACCCAAAAGAAGTGCTTGAACAAATCATTGCGGTAGCAAAAGAGCACGACTTAATTTTATTTTCGGATGAAATTTACGATAAGGTACTTTTTGATGGTGCTACTCATACACCAACAGCAAGTCTGACTGAAGATGTCTTAGTCGTTACTATGGGCGGACTATCAAAAAATTACCGTATTGCCGGTTTTAGGGCCGGTTGGATGATGTTAACCGGGCCTTTGCATCAAGCCGAAAACTACATTGAAGGTTTAGTTATGCTTGCCTCTATGCGTTTGTGTGCAAACGTTCCTTGTCAGCACGCAATCCAAACAGCATTAGGTGGTTATCAAAGCATTAACGAGCTTGTCACCGAAGGCGGCCGTTTAAAAGTACAATTAGATCTAGCTCATAAAATGATCAATGACATTGATGGTTTAAGCTGTCATAAAGCCAAAGGTGCGATGTACTTATTTGTTAAAGTAGATACAGATAAATTAAAGATTCATGATGACCAACAAATGGTGTTAGATATTCTACGCCAAGAGAAAATTCTATTAGTTCAAGGCAGTGCCTTTAACTTAACTGAAGGGATCTACTTCAGATTAGTGTTTTTACCGCACAGTGAAGACTTAGTCCAAGCGATCACTCGCTTAAAGCATTTTTTCAGTCACTACTCGCAATAAATAGGATTTAGTAATGCCAAGTTCTGCAATAAAAGGTTCATTAACAGAAAGTACATTCTTAGCTTGGATGTTTCGCATGCCCTTAATTAAACGTTGGGCATTAATGTACTGCGTTAAAGAGGAAAATATTGCTGAGCACAGCCATCAGGTTGCCATTGTTGCCCATCTTTTAGCGGTAATACGAAACAAAAAATTTAACGGTAAAATTAATGCCGATAAAGTTGCCACCACCGCTTTATATCATGAAGCAAGTGAAACTCGTTATGGTGATATTGTAAGTCCAACTAAGTACGCTAATCCGGAAATTGCTCGTGAATTTAAAAAAATTGAACGCCTAGCTGAGCAAGAGTGTTTAGATTCACTACCAGAGGAATTTAGAGAAATATTCGCCGACATCATAGTGCAAGACAATGTTGAAGAAGAATACAAAACCATAGTTAAAGCAGCTGATATTCTAGTAGCATATATTAAATCACTTGATGAACTAAACCATAACAACCCTGAATTTGAACACGTTGAGCAAAGATTAAAAGCAAAGTTAGACGTTTTTTCCAAGACGATGCCCGAAGTTGAATACTTTATGGCGACGTTTTTACGTTTTTGCACTGCATCTGTCGATAATTTAACCAAGCACAGTTAATAAATTCACTAATTAAAACTCTTTTCACCATAGCTTAAGCCTTATACAATGCAGCGCTTGTATAAGGCTTAATCTTTTATATAGCCTTTTAAAATAATAGTTCTCAACCAATAAGCTGCAGACATTAAAGCGGTCTAGCTTGGGTAATAAGTAAAGGCATATGCAAAAAAATAATCACGGTAACTTAAATGCCGAGGGCCATGCCCTACTTAACAAGCAAGACTCAATAGAGCAGTTATCAGCAGATAACACTCCTTTGCAAAAACGTCAGCCTCTTAATATGTTTATTAGTGACAAAGCTGTAGCTAAACGTTGGCAAGCGATTGATTGTGAACAAGCAAAAGCACAACTACTTGATCCGCCAACCCAAGACTCAATGTTGCAATATCAAAAAAATATTGAAAATTTTATTGGCACCGTAAAAATACCTGTTGGCGTTGCCGGTCCACTGCGAGTTAATGGTTTATATGCCCAAGATGATTACTTTATTCCTTTAGCTACCACTGAAGCGGCTTTAGTTGCTTCATATAATCGCGGCGCGCTATTAATTTCTGAAGCCGGCGGTTGTAGCGCACTATTACTTAATGAAGGGGTTTGCCGCACGCCAGGCTTTGCTTTTGAGTCATTAATCCATTCAGGAAAATTTGTTGCTTGGGTTAGCACTCAAACCGAATTATTTACCGATATTGCACAGCAGACATCAAATCATCTGACTTTAAAAGATATAAAAATTAATATTGAAGGTAATCACGTTTATCTTATTTTTGATTATTTAACCGGAGATGCTGCTGGACAAAATATGGTTACCATTGCTACCAATGCAGTGTTAGAGCATATTTTAGAACACTCTCCTATTGATATTAAATATGCCTTTTTAGATGCTAACTTATCGGGCGATAAAAAAGCGACCTCACAAGCACTTAATGGCGTACGTGGTAAAAAAGTAACTGCCGAAGTACATATCCCGGCTGAACTTGTGCATAAACGCCTACACACCACACCAGAGCGTATGGCTGATTTTTGGCGTATGTCATCTGTTGGCGGCGTATTAAGTGGCTCTGTTGGCGTACAAGGCCATTATGCTAATGGTTTAGCGGCTTTATACATAGCTTGTGGTCAAGATGCAGCCTGTGTGGCGGAATCTGCTGTAGGTGTTACTCGTATGGAATTAAACGATGATGGTAGTCTTTATGCTGCGGTTACCTTGCCTAACTTAATGGTGGGTACCGTTGGCGGCGGAACGGGATTACCTTCACAACAAGCCAACTTACAACTACTTGGTCTAGCCGGCTCTGGCAATGCCCAAGCACTTGCAGAAGTGTGCGCCGGACTGTGTTTAGCTGGTGAGTTATCTATGATAGGCGCTTTTTGCGCCGGCCACTTTGCTAAAGCTCATAAAAAACTAGCTCGCTAGAGCAAGTCAGAGCAATCTATACCAAGTAAGAGTTAAAGTTTAATTGTTAAAACAATAACTAAACTGCTAATATCAATATTCATTTTAAGGTGTTAAGAGGCTACTTTTTCCTCTGACTTAAAAGGGAATGTGGTGCAATTACCGATATAATTTGGCTAATTAAGACCACAGCTGTTCCCGCAACTGTAAATAACACAATAGTGTATTTTAACTATTGAGTTGTAAGCCAGAATACCTGCCTTAAATAAATCAGATTAACACGTGCGGGTAACACGAAGAAGATCAAGGCTATTTATACCAAGTTTATGAGTGACCTTGGTTTTATCTAAATAACCTCCCTTCTCTTTTGCCTACATTTTAAAAAGAATGAAAACATGGCAAAAGCAGTACTACAAACCGCAAAACTAACCTGGAAAGTTTTTGATAAAACTATTATCAAAAATATCGATTTCACCTTAAATCAAGGTGAAACGGTTGCTATTGTTGGCCCCAATGGTGCTGGAAAAACCTCATTGCTAAAATGTTTACATGGCGAACACCAAAATTATAGCGGCGCAGTAACCTTAAATGGTAAGCCATTAAGTACGATTAAAAATAAAGATGTCGCAAAAAAAATAGCCGTAGTAAGCCAACAAAATCAATCGACCTTTGATTTATCTGTTATTGATATAGTGCGTATGGGCTTGATCCCACATAAAAATTTCTTTGACGGTGATAATCAAAGCGATTTGCAAAAAATTCAATTTGCCCTTAGCAAAGTCGATTTACTTGCAAAACAGCAACAAGTTTTCAATACCCTATCAGGCGGTGAGCAACAACGAGTATTAATCGCGCAAGCAATTGTTCAAGCTGCCAATATATTAATTATGGATGAGCCAACCAATCATTTAGATATTTACTATCAACACCAAATACTTAATTTAGTAAAAAGTTTAAATATCACTCTATTAATAACCATACACGATTTAAATTTAGCAGCCGAGTATTGCGACCGAATAGTACTGATGGACAAAGGCTTAGTGATAGCAGACGATTCACCGGAGCAGGTGTTTACCTCAGAAAATCTTAAAAAAGTGTTTAACCTTGAATGTGCAATCGATGCAAATCCTTTCACCAATAAACCACGCATCACCTTTGCAAATAATATCCCCCGTCTACAAGGAGATATTTAAGCATGGTAATGAAACACAAACTAACCAGTAAATATGCCTATGGTCTATTACTGTTATTAGTTTTGCTGACTTTTGTATTCTCAATTGGTTTTGGGGTTAGCAGTGTTGGTCATCAAGCTGTTTGGCAATGTTTTACTTCGCAATGTGAGCAAGACATATACCAAACTATCTTATTTGATATACGCTTACCTCGAGTGCTATTAGGTTTCTTGGCTGGTTTTGGCTTAGCGATTGCAGGGGCATTATTGCAAAACGTGACACGCAATCCATTAGCCGATCCCTACCTTTTTGGTATTGTTGCCGGCGCAGGGCTTGGTGCTACCTTAGCGAGTTTATTACCGGCGAGTATTGCATTTATATCAACACCAATAGCGGCGTTTATTGGAGCACTAGCGGCTATAACTATCGTATTAGCAGTGGTATTGAATAATAATTGGCGACGCATAGAACACTTATTATTGGCGGGTGTGGCGGTTTCATTTTTGTTAAGTTCAATAACTAGCTTCATTTTATATACGGGCGAAGCCTTTGCTACTAACCGAGTGATATTTTGGTTAATGGGCTCTTTATCTAATGCCGATTATGATGCGCTTAGCTGGATAGCTCCGGTCGTATTACTATCGACATTGGTATCTATAACGCTAGCACGCCAACTCGATGCTTTATTATTGAGTGATGAAAGTGCTAGATCGTTAGGAGTAAATGTCAAAAAATTACGTATGCTGGTACTAATAACTTGTGCCGCGAGTACCGCCGTTATTGTTGCCTTTTGTGGTGGTATAGGTTTTGTTGGGTTAATGATCCCGCACATTATTCGCCACTATGTAGGTATAACAACCAGCAAACTCATTATTGGCTCGGGCATATTGGGCGGTTGCTTTTTAGTGATTGTCGACGTTATTGCTCGCACCGCGCTTGCCGGGCAAGAGATCCCAATAGGCGTTATCACTTCGGCATTAGGTAGTGTGTTCTTTTTATTATTAATGCGAAAAATGTAACGCGACTAGTCATCACTTTTAGCAGTACGACTGTTATAAAAATCAAACAGAGAGCAAAACAATGAATGATACAAGTAAAGATCAACGCCATAAAGAGCGCCAACAACGGTTAAAAGAAAAGGTTGATCAACGCATAGCTAATGCCACCAATGAAAAAGGCTTGGTTATCGTTATTACCGGTAATGGCAAAGGTAAAAGCACATCCGGATTTGGCACAGTAGCCAGAGCTGTTGGTCATGGCTTAACCGCTCATGTAGTGCAGTTTATTAAAGGTAGCTGGGAGTGCGGTGAACGAAACTTATTAGAGTCTCACGGGGTCAACTTTTATGTGATGGCGACCGGGTTTACTTGGGATACACAAAATAAAGAAAGTGATACAACTGCGGCGCAGCTTGCTTGGAGCGACGCAAAAAAACTTCTTAGTGATGATGCAACAGATGTTGTCCTTCTCGACGAACTTACCTATATGGTGACTTATGGCTACATTGATTTAGAAGAGGTTATCGCATGTATTAATAACCGCCCTAAACACCAACACGTGATCATTACCGGCCGTGCATGCCACCGTAAACTTATCGAATTGGCAGATACGGTATCTGAAGTACAATCAATCAAGCACGCTTTTGACAATGGGATAAAAGCACAAGCAGGCATTGACTGGTAAGCCTGATGAATAAAAAACATAAAACTTTAATTACTTTTATTGCACTAATCATTGCAGTTTGGGTTTTTAAAGTGACATTTTTTGCCTCTAATGCCGCAACCCCCTTAGTAGCTGACGTTATAGTTGATGTGAAGGTTGAAGAGGCTAAGCTTGAAGAGGCTAAGTTTGAAGAGGAGCAGCAGGCTAATACAGATTATAGTCAGCAAAAAATTATTACCTTAGGTCCGCATTTAGTCGAGCTGTTATTTGACTTAGGTATTGGCGAGCGAATTGTTGGCACTATAGAGTTTTCAGACTTTCCGGCAAAGGCATTAAACATTCCCCGAGTTGGTAATTATGCGCGCTTAAAAATTGAAAAAATAATCGCCTTACAACCAGATTTAGTCATTGCTTGGCACACAGGTAATCCGGTTGCTGATTTAGAAAAGTTAGAAAAACTTGGCATCAAGGTGGTTTATTCAAAACCAACATTACTTGCCGATGTTAGTAAAGATTATCGTCAAATTGGCCGTTTAACAGGTACCGAGAAATTAGCCGAGGAAAAAGCCTTAGCATTTGAAAAGCAACTGGCGCTACTAACCTCAAATTACGCCAATAAAACCCCAGTTACAGTATTTTATGAACTTTGGTCAAAGCCGGTCACTACCATAGCTAATATGGCATGGCCACAGCAACAATTAAGCGTTTGTGGGGCGAGCAACCCTTTTAGTAAAATTAGCAATGATTATCCGCAAGTAAATCTAGAAGAAGTAATAATAGCCAATCCACAATTAATTATTCAGCCAAATTCAAAGGGTGAATCACATGCAGACGCCATAAACTGGCTTAAATACCCGAAAATGCAAGCGAGTATTCATCAGCAAATACTGTATCCCAATGCCGATTTATTACATCGTATGAGTTACCGACTATTACCAGAATTAGAAAAGCTATGTATCCAGATAAATAAAAGCCGCCAGTATTACCAGCAGCTTAACCAAGCTAAAAAGAATGATGAAAATTAATATTGAAGAGGATTAGCAGGGTTGATAATAAAACTGCTTAGCCACTTCAAATATATTAACTACCTTCAATTATATTAACCGCCGGTTCAATGTAACTAGGTAAGGTAAATAATTGCGGATGCAACAAGTGCGCAATTAACTCAAGTGAATCAACTAACCTTGGACCTGAGCGAGAAAAATAAGCATTACCATTAACCACGTACACACGTTTGTTTTTAACCGCTGTTAACGATTGCCAACCGGCGTGTTGGGTTAAATAAGCTAAATCTTGTTTACTTCGCTCTATATCAAAACCGCAAAGAGCAATACAAATCACATCAGCGTCACAATCTGCAAGAGCTTGCCAATCTATAGTATGGGATGCTTGATAAATTTTACCAAGGCATTCTATTCCCCCAGCCATATTGACTAATTGCGGAGTCCAATGCCCAGCATTAAACAAAGGCTCTAACCACTCTAACATGGCAACTTTAGGTCGCTGCGATATTGCAATTAAATCACTTTGCTTAGTTATTGCTGTAACCCTTTGCTGTAACGAGTGTAGATATACGGCAGTTTCATGCTCAGCATTTGCTGCACTACCCACAAGTTTGATGGTAGCAAACACTTCTTCTAATGAAGATGGCTCAAGATTAACCACTTGCGGTTTGCTAGCTAATTGTTGAGCGGCTCGTATTACTTCAACTCCTGATACAGCACACACATCACATAAGGCTTGGGTAACAATAATATCAGGTTGCAACTCTTCTAATATATCCATACGCAATGTATATAACGCACTGTCAGTTGCTAGCTGGTTGCGAACAATATCATCAATATCCCTACTGGCTAAACCTTTGGGGATACGAGTTTGTGTAATAACTGGTAAACCTTGTACCGTTGCCGGAAAATCACATTCATGAGTAACACCAACTAAATGTTGCTCTAAGCCAAGGCTACAGATGATCTCTGTAGCACTTGGTAATAAAGATACTATTTTCATTGCGCGGCATTGCTATTGAAGGTAGATAGTTTGGCGTTAAATACTTTATTTTTAAGCGCGAAAAACACTGAAAAAATCAATATTGCATACAAACCATCGGCAACTAAACTACGCCCCAAATATGGAATACCGTTCACATAGCACTGTATTAAACCTTCAAAGGTTAACGGATAAAAGGCTAACCATGAACCGGCATTAGATATTAACCAAAAGCTAAGAGCGCCTAAGCCAATTGATGAGCCTAGGCGGGCATGACTATAATTGTTGGCTAACAGTTTACGACCAACGATGGTACTGGCAATAAAGCCTAAGTAAACCGCAGTGAAAACGATACCATTATAAAAACCATACCAAGCATCACCAATCAATAATGCACCTAAGGGTAAAATGAAATAGCCTTTTTTCGACAAATAAGCGCCTGAAAACAATGCTAATGCGCCAACGGGAGTAAAGTTCCATGGATGCGGGATCATTCTCAATAAAGCGATGACGACAATAAATGCAAAAATCAAATGCTCTTCACGTAAATTTTTAAGTTTCATAATTTCATATACCTATGCTTAGTTAAGTAAATAACGTAAGCCGACATAGACGTTACTGCCTGGTGCTTGATAACCAAAGACTTCTTCATAGTCTTCGTCGAGAGCATTTTCAATACGAGTATAAGCTTGTAAGTTTGGCGTAAAACGGTAACTAGCATCAATGCTTACTACCGTATAAGCATCAAGCTCTACCCGTTCAAAGTAAGGAGGTGTTGGCGGATAAAAGAAATCATCCATCTCACTATTGTAATCAACATTCAGGTTGATGTTAGCAAGTTCACTTTCTGATACCCAAGTTAAATGCATATTACCACTGTGCTCTGCACGGCGAATTTCATCTTGTTGCGAGCCGTTGCCATCGTCTTCAGTTGCATCAAGTAATGTATAAGCAAAACCTAAACTTACTGATTGAGTTAACTGCCAGTCACTTTCAATTTCAACACCTGAACGTTCGCTGATGCCATCTTCATTAGCAGATGTATAGGTATATAAAACAGGGTCTGCTAGCACAAAACCATTTATTTCATTTTCTAACTCTTCTGTAAAGTAGGTAACACTAATATTCAAATCACCAGATAAAAACACATTATCAATGCCAACTTCCCAGCCAGTAGATTCTTCAGGTTCAAGGTTAGGATTACCAACAAAGTTAGTAAAATAGCCAAAGCGCTCACTAAAGGTTGGATTTTTAACACCAGTACCAAACGATGCACGTAACTTGGTATTATTGTTATTTAACATCCAAGCGGCGGTTGCACGGCCAGTTGTACTATCACCAAAATCACTATTATCGTCATGGCGACCACTAAGTAATAATGTAACATTGCTCGTTACCATAGATTGAAGTTCAACAATATAAGAGTCGGTGCTTACAGATTCATCACGGTTAGGATCGCCATAGAAGCTAGCAGGTCCGCGTTGTTTGAAATCTTCTTCTAAGTTTTCAACAGCAAGTGTTAATTGGTAGCTATCATTAAATTGATAACTACCTTGATAACCTATAGTCGTACTATCTGAAATAGCTTTTGTAGTAGTAAAGCCTGTCACCGCAAAACTATCTTCTACAACATTTTTATTATCTGATTCGACATAGCTATAGCTAAGTTTACTGGTTAAGCGATTATCAAAATTGCTCCAATTTGCTCCAATATTTGAATATAATTGTTCAGACTCAACATAATCACTAGTATCTGCAGGTAATCCTGTAGCCCAATCGGTGCCATCAAACTCACTTTTACTATTTACGCCTCGAACCATAGCGTTAACGTTAAAGCTCTCTGAAAAATTATATTGGCCATTTATGCTTACGGTATCATTTTCATAACCGTCATCCTCAGAGCCTTGACGAGAAATATTTTCACCTTGTGTATCTATGCTAGCAACGCTTAATTTGCCACTAAATTTTTCACTGCCATAACGCATAGTCGCCCCGGCATTTTTCCAATCGTTACTACCGGCTTCTGCAAACACATCCGCTTTAAAGCCTTGCGACGCTTGTCTAGTAGTTATACTGATCACTCCTGAAAGTGCGTCACTACCCCATAAGGCACTTTGCGGTCCACGAATAACTTCAATTGATTCAATGTCGTAGTTAAGTAAATGAGCGAAATTAAACTCACTTCCTTGCGCAATATCGTTAGCTTTAACACCATCAATAAAAACAAGAATTTGATTAGCTTCACCACCGCGCATACGCAATTGAGTTTGTGAGCCATGAACCCCAGAGCGACTTACCGAAATACCAGGGATAGTTCGAAGTAATTCACCAACTGAAATGTTAGGTCGTAAATTTAATTCATCTTCACTAAGGGTACTTACCGTACTACCTAGGTTATTATCGGACAATAAAGTACGAGCTGCACTAACGGATATAACATCCATATCAGAGTGAATACCAGTATCAGATGATTGTTGTTGTGCTACGCCACTGAGTGGAAATAGGATACTTGCTAGCGAACTAGCGATTATTTTTTTATGCATGGAAATCCCCATATTTTGGGGGAGGGGCAGCGAATACTAACAGTTGTTAGTTCACCGATGGAGCCCTCCGCTTCATCGAAATCAAATTTTTAAAATTTGACGTAAATTAACTTGGCTAGTATCGGGCTTGTGGAAATTATATAAAATATAAATCCATATACCGTTGCGGGGGCAGCACAGGACTTGAACCTGTTTCCCATTTAAGATGCAAATTTTCATCTGCACCACCTAATTAACAACGCTATTGTATAGCGTGAAAACCCAACCATCAACATTTACCTTATAATTATTTAACCCTACATATTCAAAAACTTAACACCTTTACTTAAGTCCGAAATAATAATGATTCAATTGATAAATGTTTATTAGCTGATTAAGGTATAATTTTATCTGCTCTATAATTACGGAATTAAAAAATGATAGATTACCGCTCAGACACAGTGACAAAACCAAGCCAAGAAATGCTAAAGACAATGATCACTGCAGATTTAGGCGACGATGTTTACGGTGATGACCCAACAGTAAATGCATTCGAGCAAAAGATGGCGACGCTCAGTGGTTTTGAAGCGGCTATGATAGTGAACTCAGGCACTCAATCTAATTTATGCGCCCTACTCGCTCATTGTGGCCGCGGAGAAGAATATATTGTTGGCCAAGGCTATCATACCTATCTTTATGAGGCAGGCGGCGCAGCAGTGTTAGGCTCAGTGGTACCACAACCTATCAAAGTTCAACCAAGTGGTGAGCTCGCCTTTGCAGATATTGAAGCTGTGATTAAAGAAGAAGACCAACACTTTGCTAAATCAAAATTATTAAGTTTAGAAAACACTCATTGCGGTAAGGTTATCCCATTAGATTACTTTGTTAAAGCTCGTGAATTTGCAGATAAACACAACTTGGATATCCATTTAGATGGCGCAAGAATATTCAATGCTTTGACTGAGTTAAAAATAGAATTAAGTGATATTTGTAATTATGTAGATTCTATCTCAATTTGTTTTTCAAAAGGTTTAGGTACGCCAATGGGTTCAGTACTGTGTGGCTCTAAAACCTTAATAGATAAAGCAAGGCGAATTCGAAAAATGGTTGGCGGTGGTACTCGTCAAGCAGGAATTACTGCAAAAGCAATGGATTATGCGCTAGATAATAATGTGCCTAAGTTAATTAATGACCATCAAAATGCTAAGTTATTGGCTGATTTATTATCTGATTGCAATGAATTAACTATCACTGAGCCACAAACTAATATGGTTTATATCAACTTAGATGAAAGCATAAATAGCGAACTTATGGCAAAACTATTATTGCAAGAAGGAATTAAAGTATCGGTAGGACAAACCTTGCGATTAGTAACACATTTAAATATTGATAAAGCCGACATTATTTATACCGCCGATACCATTAAAGATGTTTTAAATTTAATAAGTGAAGCACTGCAACAGTAGCTTGAGATAAACTTAACACCGTCAAAATAAAAAAGGATCTTGCACTAAATAGTGAGATCCTTTTTTTGTAACCATACGTTTTGATAAAACTAGTTGCGTTGGAAGCGATATACCGAGCCAAGTTTTAACAGTTGAGTTAATTCATCCAACGCCGTTCTAGATTCAATTAACAAACTTGGATCGCGCAAGTCATCAAAACAAATACTGTCACGATAATGTCTGTTTACCCAAGCAGTTAGATTGTCATAAAGATCATCACTCATTAAACAATTTTGATTTACTGCGCCGAGCTCTTGTTGCGTCATCGCGACACGTAAGCGTAAACAAGCTGGACCACCACCGTTTTTCATACTTTCATTCACATCAAAATACTTAACGTGTTTAATAGGTGTGTTTTCAGTTACTAGCTTATCTAAGTAAGCTTTAACTCTTGGATTATCATGACAGTGCATAGGCGCAACAATCGTCATACTACCATCGGCTAAGGTGATAATTTGAGTATTAAATAAATAGGTTTTAACACAATCTTCTAAGCTAACTTCACTGGTCGGTACTTTAATGCAATGCAAGGTCTCTGAGCTTGTTTTAGCAAACTTTTCATTTAATTCATTTAAGAACACATCGGTATTTAAAAAGGCTTGTTCATGATAGAAAAGTACATTTTGATTACCGACAGAAATTACGTCGTTATGGAAAACACCTTGGTCGATAACGTCAGGGTTTTGCTGAACATAAACTACGCCATCATCTGATAAACCGTGTAAACGAGCAACCGCTTGACTGGCTTCTAATGTTTGTCTGGCTGGGTATTTTTTAGGAGCAGGCATACTCGCATTAAATGCATATTTACCAAAAGTAAAAATTTCAACGCCTTTATCGCCGTAACTTCCACATAAACGAGTATGGTTTGCAGCACCTTCATCGCCAAAATGATCGTTATCATTTAAATGTAGGTGATGGTTAAAATATTTTTCATCACTAAATACTGATTTAAGAATATTACCAGTTGTTTCAGGCTCTAATGAACGATGAAATTTATTGGTAAGATTGGCAGGAGTAAAATGGATTTTACCATCTAATGAATCACCTGATGGAGAAACGGTAGCAGCATTTGCTGTCCACATACTTGAAGCACTACAACAAGCTGATAATACACTTGGCGCGATTTTATGAGCTTGCTCTAAAACGTTTGCATCCGTTCCTGAAAAACCTAAACGACGAAGAGAGAAAATGTCTGGACGCTCCTGCGGTGCAAAAACACCTTGAGTCATACCAAGATCATGCAGCGCTTTCATTTTTGCAATACCTTGCAATGCAGCACTTTTAGGACTTGATGTGTCGTTAGCACTTAATTTCGAGGCAACATTCCCTTCCGATAATCCGGCATAATTGTGAGTTGGGCCAACTAAGCCATCAAAATTCGCTTCAAAACTGTTCATTTTTACTCCCTAACGTATTTTTTAAGTTTTATACTTTGCGGCTATTGTAGCGACTTTTTGCTACTAGTAAATGGCAGAACCCCTTAAATTACGCTTATTTGCGCGGTATTGTAAATTACTTGTTGACATTTATGCTCAAACTTATTAAATATAAATCAACGTTAAACAAATAAAAAATTATTCATGCAAATTACTCATTTATTACTTAAACTCCTGCTGGTCTTGGTTTTATTACCAAGGCATGGGTTTTGACTGAATAATTAGAAATAGCATAATAATTCACAAACCCTCGCTTAAATAATCGAGGGTTTTGTTTTTTCTGGACGAAAAAAAATTTTAAAAAAAGGCATTAAAATGACAATAGAACGTTTTTCAGGGGCAGAGTTACTAATAAAAGCTCTAGCAGAATTAGATGTTGAGTATATATTTGGCTACCCAGGTGGTTCAGTGTTAGATATATACGATGCAATTTTCAGACAAGATGCTGTTAGCCATTTACTGGTACGCCATGAACAAGCTGCTACTCATATGGCCGATGGTTATACTCGAGCTACGGGTAAATGTGGAGTAGTTCTTGCAACTTCTGGCCCAGGTAACACTAACTGTATTACGGGTATTGCAACAGCCTATATGGATTCCATCCCAATGGTTGTTTTAGCGGGACAAGTTGCTTCTAATCTTATCGGTGGCGACGCTTTCCAAGAAACAGATATTGTTGGTTGTTCTCGTCCTATTGTTAAACACAGCTTCAACTGTCGCAGCGTTGAAGAATTGCCAAATGTTGTTGCAAAAGCATTTTACTTAGCTGAAACAGGTCGTCCAGGACCTGTTGTTATTGAATTGCCAAAAGATATTCTTATTCCAGATAACACTGCACCATTTGTAATGGAAAAAGACGTAAAAATTCGTTCTTATAATCCAAATGTGAAAGGTCATACCAAACAAATTAAAAAAGCAGTTGAGAAAATAACAAAAGCAGAACGCTTAGTTATTTACACTGGTGGTGGAATTGTTATTGCTAATGCAGCGGAGCAGTTAACCGCATTAGTTGAGCGCTTAAATGCACCATGTACCAACACCCTTATGGGCTTAGGTGGCATCAGCGGTTTACATGATAACTTTATCGGTATGTTAGGTATGCATGGTTCGGTGGAAGCAAATAAGGCAATGGCTAATGCTGACATTATCTTAGCACTAGGTGCCCGCTTTGATGATCGTGTAACCAACAAAGTAGAAAAGTTCTGTCCAAACGCCAAAATTATCCATGTAGATATTGACCCTACTTCAATTTCTAAAACAGTTAATGCCCACGTACCAATTGTTGGTTTAGTTGATGTTGTTATTGATCAAATCACAGCTGAACTTGATGCAGTTGGCCACAAGCCAAATAAAGATGACTTTAAAGAATGGTGGAGCGAGATTAACAAATGGCGAGCACTAAACAGCTTTAGTTATGAAACATCAAAAGATTTGATTAAGCCACAACAGGTAATCGAATCAATCTATAAACATACCCAAGGCGATGCATATATTTGTTCAGACGTTGGTCAGCATCAAATGTTTGCGGCTCAATATTATCCATTTAAAAAACCACGCCAATGGATTAACTCTGGTGGTTTAGGCACCATGGGCTTTGGTTTTCCAGCTGCTATGGGCGTAAAAGTTGCCTTCCCAGATAGTCATGTTGTCTGTGTAACAGGTGACGGTTCAATTCAAATGAATATTCAAGAAATGTCGACTTGTTTGCAATACAACATCCCAGTTGTCATTGTTGCTTTAAACAATCGTTCACTCGGTATGGTACGACAATGGCAAGATATGATTTATGGCGGGCGTCATTCATCATCTTACATGGAATCTTTACCTGACTTTGTTAAGTTAGCTGAAGCTTATGGCCACGTAGGAATGCAAATAAACCACCCAGATGAATTAGATTCAGCAATGGAGAAAGCATTTTCGATTAAAAATCGTTTAGTGTTCGTCGATGTACTAGTAGATGAAAAAGAACATGTATACCCTATGCAAATACGCTTTGGTGCAGTAGACGAAATGTGGCTTAAAAAAGGAGAGAAAGTATAATGCGCCGTATATTATCAATATTATTAGAAAACGAACCTGGTGCTCTTTCTCGAATTGTAGGACTGTTTTCACAGCGTGCTTTTAACATTGAAAGCTTATGTGTTGCTGCAACGGATGAACCAACCCTATCTCGCATAACTATTTCAACTTTTGGTGACGATAAAGTACTAGAACAAATTACTAAACAAGTTAATAAGTTAATTGATGTAATTAAAGTTGCTGACTTAACAGAGCGACCTCATATTGAACGTGAAATTGTTTTAGTTAAAGTGTTAGCGATGAATAATAAAACGCGCACTGAAGTTAAGCGAATTGCCGACATTTTTCGTGGTGACATTGTCGATGTGGGTAAACAAATTTACACAGTACAGTTAACTGGCGACGAAGATAAAATTTCATCATTTATCGATGTCTTAAATCATGAGACAGAGATCATCGAAGTGGTTCGCTCAGGCACTGTTGGTATAGCTCGAGGCGAAAAAGCTTTGAGAGTTTAATAGTGAACTCAATTTAAACAATAAAAATGCCAGACTCGTTCTGGCATTTTTTATGAAAAACAGTTAGTTTAAATAAATGAATATGATCTTATATCCATTTTACTTAATTAATTTTTGTATTTTTTCATGTGTAAAAACAGACAAATACAAGGTATGACATATAGTAAATAGTCATTCTCGGCTTTGGCATCCTGCGTCGCTTTAACTGCAGTATCCATGCTTTCGTACTTATAAATTTTATAACACAGTTGTTATACATTTTAACCACTAAAAGTGAGTAGTAAATTAATGAACTTAGTATTAGCTGATAGATCTGATAAAAAATGTGTTAAACGTTTTTACAAAGCCAATAATTACTCTGCAAATTTTATGGGTAATGATCACTGCTATCTGATAAAAGTTGAGAATAAAATTATCGCGACAGTGATTATTTCTAACATTGATGATATTAATTTTTTACACGGCTTAGTTGTTACCAAAGAATATCAGCACAAAGGCCTAGCAAGCCAATTACTCGCCCACTCATTCTCTAAACACTCAATGATATACTGCTTTGCAGATCTATCTTTAAATAGCCTATACACGGCTAATAGTTATGAACAAATAGACACATCACAGTTGTCAGAAGCATTATTAACGAGATTTAACAATTACCAAAATAAAAACAGCCAACTGACAGCGTTTAGAAGCAGTAAATAATTTCAAGTTGATCTGACCCCCTTGATTTTATTTATACTTTTAGAAGCACGCTGTGTATTAGGGAGGTTCCATCCAAAAGCACGATGGAATGACGGTTAATGTTTTCTAAGTGAGGTGATGCGCGATGTTAGTTAACTTACACCACGTACATCTGTGGGATAATTTTTTAGAAGCACACTGTGAATAAGGGAGGCCCATCCAAAAGCACGATGGGATGACGGTGTATTCATTGGATACGCAGTATAATAATGTTTAGAAGCACGCTGTCAATTTAGGAGGTCCCGTATCTCGTTTAAACTCGTACGGGATGACGGCGTATTTTTTCTAAATATAGTTGGGTATGCGCGGTGTTTTTACTTAACGTTGATGCGCGATGTTGATTAACTTACACCACGTCATCCCTGAAGAGCTTTAGCGATATCAGGGACCTCCTGCGGCAGTGGCGTGCTTTTGTTGGGTACGCTGTGTTATGCCTGAAACGGTGTAGGTCATTGCACGGCTCCCAAACGAAAAAAGCCCTTCGCGTATGCGAAGGGCTTTTCGGAATGGGAGCCTAGCAATGACCTACTCTCACATGGGAACTCCCACACTACCATCGGCGCTACTGCGTTTCACTTCTGAGTTCGGCATGGGATCAGGTGGGGCCACAGTGCTATTGTCGCTAGACAAAAAACATTACAATTTTGAAAGCTGGATATTAGATACTGACCTTCGTCAGCATGACGTTTTAGTGACTTCGTCCTGTCTTCTCAAGTATTCTATTAATGCGTGATTTTATCAGACCATACAAAAACCTTTTGGGTGTTGTATGGTTAAGCCTCACGGGCAATTAGTACAGGTTAGCTCAATACTTCGCAGTACTTACACACCCTGCCTATCAACGTTGTAGTCTCCAACGACCCTTTAGGGGACTTAAAGTCCCAGTGAGAACTCATCTCAAAGCCTGCTTCCCGCTTAGATGCTTTCAGCGGTTATCAGTTCCGAACATAGCTACCGGGCAATGCCACTGGCGTG
>JAQWHD010000020.1 GCA_029237915.1 Thalassotalea sp.
CAACTGGTATATCTACTGGTAAACAGTACGTACAAGATAACCTATCTGAGTTCAGTTTAGTGACTGAAGCAGCTCAAACAATAGCTGTAGCTACTGCAACATCAACTGGTATATCTACTGGTAAACAGTACGTACAAGATAACCTATCTGAGTTCAGTTTAGTGACTGAAGCAGCTCAAACAATAGCTGTAGCTACTGCAACATCAACTGGTATTGCCTCAGGTGAAAATAATGTAATCAATAACCCAGTGGCTTATGGCCTTAATATAGTTGTAGGTTTATCTAAAGAAGGTATTGCTCAATTACCTACTGGTTGGAAGATGATTTCTATACCTGAAGATATTACTGATTTAAGTGTTTTTGATGGTGCTAAAATTGTATGGTTCTTTAGCAATGAAACTCAAGCATGGACTGGTTACAGCTCAAACTCTAATACGGTTCAACAAATGAAGGACAAGAACATCGGTGTTATTACTAGCTTAAGTGCTGGTGATGGCATCTTTATTGAGATGTAGTTTTTACCGTTAGATGCTAGGTTTTAAGCAACTTAGCATCTAATATTTAATTATTAGTTAACTACGCTCTAGTTGGCAGTCACTCATACCATAACTATATCCCGTAGTTATGGGAGCCGCCAATCACTAGTATTAATCGTTAACGGACGGGTACTATTGGTTATTGTTTGTCTTTAGGCATATCTGTTAGCTCGAAATCCACGTCATCAGGTATCCTGTTATGTTCTTTTATATACTTAACCACTTCACGGTGCAATACGGTCTTGTATATCGTAGTGCCTTCCCTAGTAGTTTCTTTTGATATGTATAACAAATCATTTTTTACTAGCGTAGTTTTTACTCTAGCCACTTTAGACGCACTCCATCCGAGTGCTTGTCCAATCAACTCATTCTTAGTAGGTGCAAATGTTCCAGCATTTCTTTTGTCATAAAAATAGTCGTACAGTACGAAGGCATCTGAACCCACCTCTCTTACAAGCTGTTGTTTTGTCTCATTCTTCAAAACATAATCTCCTCTTACATATTTTATCAAATCTTTATCAGGATTAAAGCACTTATGTATTACTGATAAGTATCCTGAAGGTACTTTTTTCTTAGCCATAGTGCCTCCTTAAGTGTTGAAATAATTTATTATATATGACAAAAAGTGCCACATAACCTCTTACATATGAATCAAAGTGCATCACTATTTCTTATATATGACACACAAAAAATACTTGTACGCCTTGTTTTTGTTGAGTTTCTGTTTGTTTTATTTAATTAGAGAGAATTTAATAAAAGACTATTGAAGACTGCTCTCATATCTACGGGTACATATGGCACTTAAGCTTGTGGTGTAAGTTGCGACCTCATATACCTGTAGTTAAGCGACTAGTAATCCATAACCCTATCAATACCCGTAGTTATGAAGACCGTTAATCATTTACATACGCAGTACTTTTATTTTTATGTTTTTTGTCATTAGCATTTGGCTTTTCAACACTGAACCTTACGCATCCACTTCACAGAATATTTCGCTGCACTAACTACTCATTACATTCACTTGCTTCGCAAGCTCATTTATTCGTAGCTCCGTTTGCTCAATTTTTGCTCAATTTCTGCTCATGGTGCGACGTACAGTGTTAAGGTTTTACGGGGTTGCGGATACTAGTTGTATCTTCACTTTTTTTAGTGAAATAATAACGCCAAACTACACTTAAGCTAATAACGTACGTGAACGTACACACTCGCTATATTGAAATATGTCTGCATTTTTTAGATCAAAAGTACTTCCTTTACGCCATGTAGGTCATTTTACTACCCCCCCCTTAGTTCTCATCAAGGCCAAATCGAAATAGGGCATTAAGTACAACTAAAGGGGTTCTAGCGTAGTTATCTTAAGTACACAGACTTACACACAAAATGAAAGCATATGTCGCTTGAATGAATCATTGTTAAGCTTCCTATTGGTTAGCTATACAGTCTTCAATCCACTGGGTGATATCAGATTCAAGCCAGCCAACTGCAGTCCCACCTTTAACTAGTGTCAAGTTTTTTGGAAACAGCCCCTTTTTTGCAAGTTCGTATATGTAAGATTTAGAAAATACCGTTAAGGCTTTAACTTGTTTTATACGAATGATTTTTAATGGTTTTGTAGTGTTGGACATTATTTACTCCTAAGTGTTTATCGTGTTCTACGGAGTAAATAATATCCTGAGGAAAAGCTAAAAAAGCTTGAAACAAGGAAGTTTTATATGTTTTTTAAGTTTGGATATTGGTTTAGGATTGCGTTTATTTCTATAGCTAAATTGGTATCACTGGTTAAACCATTGTTTATTTTATATTCATCAGCTAGCTCAACAATCGTTTTACTTATTGCTAATGTATTCATGTTGCCTTCACCTTTGATGTATTTACTTGACTTAGCTTTAACTGATTCTTTAGCTAATAAATTAACAAGAATAGCAATTATCCTTTCTTGTTTTTCCTCCTTTTTACTAGATGCTCTGCTCTTGGTTTTTTTAGTATCAGGTAGTGCTAAATCTTTTGCTTTGTATTCCTTTATTTCGTCTCTATCAGCATACATGTCACTAGCAGTTAAAAGTATATTATCACTTGATACATCAATGGGTTTATCAGATAGGTTGTGTTTAACTGAAAGTATTTTAAAAGTGTAACGCTTGAATCTTTGATGAGTTTTAAAGGCTGATCTTTTGCTGTCGGTTTGATGGATCTCGATTGAATCAATCAAACAGGCGTTATATCTTGCTAGCTCAGAATTATCGCCTATTTTAATTCTTATAGGCATGCTGTCATCATTTATCCTGTCTAGAATATAGCGTTCACCTCCGTACTTGGTATGGCGTGAAATGTATTCATGGATATCTTTAACTTCCAGCTTTAACGGTAATACATCTGGGTGTTGGTATTGATACTCTTCGTCATCAGGCATTTTAGTTCCTTATTAAATTACTTTCTTATTAATCGGTGTAACGTTTCCTTGGCTTTTTAACCCATCAAGATAATCAGCCCAAGATTGCATCATATCAATGCGTTTTTCCATCCACTGAGCCTTATTGTACGTAGCTCTAATACGGTTTTTATCAATATGGGCTAACTGAAGTTCAATAATATCTGGGTTGAAGCCTAGCTCATTTAGCATTGTACTAGCTGTATGCCTAAAGCCATGAGAAGTCATAAAACCTGAACCATATGGTTCATTAGTTACGGGGTTTATGAAGCGCTTTAAAGCCTGTGTAGTTGTATTCTCGCTAAGTGGTGTATCTTTACCTCTGCTAGTAACAAACACGTATTCTTTATCACCGGTCACTGGTAGCATATCTTTTAATATTGAGAACGCCTGATTAGATAATGGTACATCTAGAGACTTGTTGTTTTTCAATTCCTCTGCAGGAATGTTAATGATACGTTCATTGAAATTTATGTACTCCCATTTTAAAAACCTAATGTTATATGGTCTTAAAAAAACAAGTGGCATCAGTTTTAATGCTTGTGTTACTGCAATATCTTGATTAGCAGTAGGGTAATCAATCTGTTGTAGTAATATTCTTAAATCTTGTTCAGATGTTACGTGCCCGAAGTTTTTGTCTATCCGTTTATCTGGTTTAGGTAATAATTCAGCTAAGCCTTGTGCGGGGTTAGTATCAATAATGCCTAATATTAAAACTTCATTAAATACTCGTCTTAAAATGTTAGCTAAGCGTATTGCTGTTTCCTTAGCTCCTCGATTGCTCATGCGTAGCATTACTCCCAGTAAGTCTGGAGTAGTGTATTCGTCGATATACTTACCGTCTAAATAGGGAATTAGGTTCTTATCAATGCGCTGTTTTAAATCAGAGTAGGTTGTTTTTGCAAGAACTTGTTTATCTAGCCACTGGTTCATGTAAAAGCTGAAACGTTTGTTTTTAAGCTCGTCTTTTACTTTACGCTGAATTTTAATCTGCTTAGGGTTTATTCCCATCGCAACTAGTTCACGTGCTTCTCTGTGTTCCTGTCGTGCTAGTTTTAATCCAATATCAGGGTAGTTACCAATAGTATAACTACCTCTGGTGTTATCGAGTCTGAAGTCATATTTCCAGCACTTATAACCTGTAGGTTTAATAAGTAAATATAGGCCACCACCATCTGATAATTTTCGTGCTTTATTTTCTGGTTTGGCATTTTTAACTGCAGTATCTGTTAGCGACATTATATTCACCTACTTTTAATTATGTGAGTGTGGGCTAATCAAAAGACCGTCAGAAAGACCGTCATTTTCAGTTGTTAGTATAGTACGGAAAAGATCACTATGGAAGGGTAGTTTATATATTTCAATGAGTTAGGTGTTTGTTGTGGTCTGTATAATACGCTAAGAACCCCTGTGTGACGTTCTCACTCACCGCCATATAAATAAAGCACTCTTGAGATATCTCAAGAGTGCTTTTTTATTGCTCTATCAATATGTTGTACATTGATAAATTTTATTTTGATTTATAGTTGAAAAACAAAAACCCATCGGCTCCATGCCATGTATAGTCATACGAAATTAGAAAAAGTACGCCGTCATATAATAGAAGGTGTCCTTAAGTAGTTTAAAGGTGACTCGAACGGCAATTTAGTGCCATTCGCCGACATACGATATTAGAAAAAATACTCCGTCATTCCATCATGCTTTTGGATGGAACCTCATGCAGTTTGAAGGTGACTCGAACGGCAATTCAGTGCCACAAACGGAAGTAGAGAAAGTACACCGTCATCCTGTACGAGCCAAAGCGAGATACGGGACCTCCTTGAACGTGCTGATGGTCTGAAAAGTGCCAATAACAGCCCTTTTATCAAATTAATTTATTTTTGACTAGGAATGTGATTTCGATGAAAATTTATTTTCAACATTTAGCTCTTCAATTAGCTTTTTAACGCCTTCACCCTCACAACCTCCTGAATCTACGATGCTGTTAACAAACTTAATTGAGGGCTTCTTTACACGATTTCTTTCACCTTGACTCAATAGCGATGCTGCATAAATATAATTTTTTGTAAAATTCTTGTATTCTTGTTCTGTAGGATGAAGACACACATCGATTAATGCATCTACCCCAACAAAATGGACATAGGAGACTTCTTTTTTAGGCGGCTTTCTTTTTTGTGAATTGCATGAACCTGAAGTGCAATCTATTACATTCTTTCTAGAAGGGCTGGCTTCAACTCTTATTAAAAAACGTTCATCTCCATATTTATTAATATCTTTCATGGAGTAGCTCCATTTTTTTAGTGCTACTTTTGAATTTTCAATATAATTATGCATGTCAGGGAAGTTGGAATTTACATACTTAATATCTCGCGGAGAATAATAGATATTTCCCCCTTTTGTTACCTTAACACCTAAGCTCACTCCAAAATCTACCCAGACTTCTTTTGCTACATTTTTAGGTAGTACCATTAGAACAGGGCTTTCATTTAATACAATTAAACTATCAGGTTCTGTCTCAATATTTATGCTTTGACAGCCCGATAAAAGAACTATAAGACACATGGTAATAGTTATGTTTTTCATAAAAATCCTTTTTCATTTTATTATATAGTTAACGTCTGCTGCTCGCTCATAACGGCCTGTGATGGTCGCTAAAAAACTTGTGCAATTACAATAACATCATGTATTGTAAGTTTACAAATATTTAACTTTGCCCAAGGGCTGGTTAGAGCGAGCAACGGACATAGATACAAGGAAGAAAAATGCTAACTAGATGCCCATCATGTAATAAAATATTATCTGGTTTTTTTGAAAGCAAGGTTAACGGTAGTTTAAGTAAACCAAACAAAGCTCCGTGTCCTCACTGTTCAACAGTTTTGACTTATGAAAAAATTAATTACAAACGTTCTAAATTATTTTTCTTCGTACCGTTTGCATCATTGTTACTGATATTGTCCTTCGACTTTCCAAACTTATTGGACTTGTTGATATTAGGTGTATCTTTCATTGGATTAGCTTTACAGTATAAGTTCAAACCTAAGTTAATTATCCATTCTGAAGATGACAATGAAAAGGTTCCGCTTTGAGCGATAACCAGACCTAAAGGTTATTTAAGGATTATTAAATTACAAGGAGTCGTAAGCAATGAAAATCATTCAGCTAGTATTATTTAGTTTTTGCGTCGGTATTTGTTACTACGCATTCTCAATTTCAGCACTAGGAATAACATCAGCACTTGATACATCATGGTGGATAGAGATGGGTGGTAATCATCATTTACTCCATATTACTAAGAACTTTATTGGTATTGGTTTCGCTGCATTTATTCCATCTTTATTGGTTTATAACTATGAATTTGAAAGGAAGTGGGTAAGCCTTTCTATAATCATTGTATGCTCAATGATGCTACACGGTAACGCTCATGAAATGTCATTATCTCCATATGGTGTAATAAGATTTGTTGAGGAAACACTAATCAATGGGGATATAGGTTCTGTTGGTGTGTTCATGGAGATTCTGATATTACCAATCATCTGGATAGTTACGCTAAAACGTATAGCTGATATTAAAATTCATAGCAAAGTTAAAAAAGCATATTAGCTTCAATCGACTGGCAGCTCCTGGCACTGAATTGCCGTTCGAGTCACCTTCAAACTGCATGAGATTCCACCCAAAAGCACGGTGGAATGACGGAGTAGTTTTCTAATGTTGTATGGCAAAAAGTAGCATTGAACAGATAGATTGAATATGTCAATTCAAGAGTGAAAATTAATTTATAGGTTATCTATTTGTGGGAGGAAATTCCTCCCCGAAATATGACGAGGAGAGGTGTTTTCTCTAGTTTTTGATGATTTTGGGTGGAACATAAGTAGAAATCAATCTACTTCATTGGCTTCTTGAATACGCTCTAAGCGCGCCTCTTCTTCTTCAAATGCAGCTTTGATTTCATCTATTACGCTACCAACATCGGCTTCCTCGGTTGCTTCAGCAAAGTAACCGGTTAATTCACTTTCAGGTGTCAGTTCACTTTTCTCATATAAAGCCCACATTTCTTGGGCGTATTTACTACCAAGTAACTCAGGGGCAAATTGACCGTAATAATTAGTCATATTATCAACGTCGCGTATCAGCATCGCTTTTGCGTTATTATTGGCTGCTGCATCTACTGCTTGTGGCAGATCGATGATCACCGGACCATAAGCATCAACTAATACATTAAATTCAGATAAGTCACCGTGTATCACACCAGCGCAAAGCATACGTAAAACATAAATCATTACTTCTTCATGATCTTCAATTGCTTGCTCTGCAGACATGCTTACGTCATTTAATCTTGGGGCCACATCACCGTCGTCATCGGTGATTAACTCCATCAATAGCACGCCGTCATAACAACCATAAGCTTGAGGTACGCGAATACCTGCATCAGCGAGTAGATATAAAGCATCTACTTCGGCATTTTGCCAAGCTTCTTCTTGTTGCGCACGGCCAAACTTAGAGCCTTTTTCCATAGCTCTAGCTCTGCGACTGTTTTTACTTTTACGACCTTCTTGGTACTGGGCTGCTTTTTTAAAGCTACGTTTATTTGCTTCTTTATAAACTTTCGCACAGATGATTTCTTCACCGGTGCGTACCATGTACACAGTTGCTTCTTTGCCGCTCATTAGTTGACAAATCACTTCATCAACTAAGCCATCATCAACAAGGGGTTGTATTCGTTTTGGTATCTTCATTGCGCCGTTATACCTTAGTTTGCGCGCAATTTAAATACTTGAGTGAAATAACTTTTTATTTGCACTATAGTCTGTAAGTGATAATGCTCTTGCTAAATACTAATTTGTGGGGGTTTTTTAGAAATATACTTAAATAACATCGAATAAATTGAGTGATTTCTATAAATAATCCCCTCGATTACAAACTGATATAGATTATTGCTGCTAAACTATTTAAAATTACATTTATTAATCCCATTTGAATCAAGAAGTAAGCCGATGAACTCAGAATTATTTTTTATCTATGACTCGCATTGTCCTTGGAGTTACGCAACGACACAATTAGTAAACGAAATTGCTAAGGTTTACCCAGATATGCCTATGCATTTATGGCACTGTGCCCATTACAATGGTAGTGATAGTGCAGGGGCGAATGCCGCAAATATAGTAGCTCAGCAATCGGTTGCTAAATTTGATGACAGTTACACACGTTTTGCTGACAGCCCACAGGATGCGACTATGACAGCGAATTTTATGGCGTGGATGCAAAATAAAAATGCTACACAATCTTTAGATGTTTTAACTGCAATTCAAAATGAACATTTTTGTGACGGCAATGCCTTTAATAATAAAGATGACTTTGATGGTGTTTTATCACAGTTTAATTTGTCACCGCCAAAGAAAGTGTTTAAAAGCGAGCTTAGCAAAGAAGCGCAATACGTTTTAGGTGACATTGCTGAAATCCAAGAAATAATTGATACGACTGCTTTTCCAGCTGTTTTGTTAGCTGTAAATGATCGTTTGGTTTTATTAAATCATAATTTATATTTAACTAAGCCTGATGCTATTGTTGAAGCTGTTGCATTAGAAATGAAGCAAGGCTAAATATATTCTGTTAGCTAGATGGTTAATTCATTATTAAAAGTTCCTTTAGGGGCTTTTTTTATATCTGCAAATCCTAATCAAACATTAATACGTATAAGCAATTATTACTGAATAAAAGGCAATGCGATGAATCTAGTATCACCAAAAAAACTACTGCATAGCAAATGGACTAAAATTGCAGTGATCAACAAAGAAAAGCACTTTAGTATTATTGATGTTGAATATGATGAAGATCAAAAAGTGGTGAAGTGTATTATACGAGCCGAAATTAATGATAAACAATATCAGATTAATTGGCGGCAATTAAAAGACCCGAAGGTTTGGAAGACGGGTTGGAAATAAACTTAGATTTACCAGCTTTAGTTATTAACTAAAGCTAGTAAAAATTATTAAGCGACCTTAATGTCGGCAGTTATTCTATCGCCCATGCTGTTCAATATTTTTGCTTTACCTTCAATAATAGTGACGATTGATTTGTTCATCTTGAATCTTTCTGGGATGATCACTCTGCCGTCTTTACCTTGTTCAAGCTGTAAAGTGTTATGCATAAGCTCTAAAGAGCTATTGTCATAATAAATAATAGTTACTTGTTTTAAACAAACGATAGACATATCAATCTCCTAATATAGTTGCTTGATTAAACGAAAATCAGCTATGTTTAGATCACTTTATTTTTATTGTTATAATCACTAGTAGTAAATTATTAAAAAGAGCATTTATGAAAAGAATTACCTTATATACGAAAAACCGTTGCCCCCACTGTGAAACAGCGAAAAAATATCTTGACCAGCAGGGGATAAAATATCGTTTGTGTAATACCAGTATACCGGCTGGATTGAAAGAGTTTAGAGGCACTGGGTTTCGTGGTGTACCATTACTTAAGATTGGTGATGAGTTTTTAAATGGTTTTTCAATAAAGAAATTTCAAGATATATATAATAAGTAACTGTTTTTATGAATAAAAAAGAGTTCTATTTAATTAGAACTCTTTTGTTTATATTGTTTTTTTAGTTACAGCTTTTAACTTTGTAAATTCACCACATACCTACCAACGACCTTGCCATTGATAAAACGATCTAAATATTCAGGTGTTTGCTCTAGCGTTATTTCTTCACAAAGCTCGCTTAAATTAGGCAGTTTCATATCAGTAGCAACACGCTGCCAAATATGTTGTTTTTCTTTTAGTGGGATATAAACCGAATCAACACCTAGTAATGACACACCACGAGTGATGAAGGGCAAAACATTCAGCGAGAAAAACGGTGAGGCAGCTAAACCACAAGCAGACACTGCGCCACCAGGCTTTAATTGTTTAACCATATTCGCTAAATAATCACCGCCCAAAGTATCAATGGCATTTGCCCATAATGGACGCCCTACAGGTTTATCATTTACTTTATTAATGACATCACGGTGTAACACTTCATCGGCGCCAATTTCAATAAGATGGTCACTTTGCTCTGGCTTTCCAGAAAACGCCACAACGTTATAACCAAGTTGTTTTAACAGGGCAATACTTATACTACCAACACCACCTGTAGCACCAGTAACCGCAACCGGGCCATCAGCAGGCGTCGCGCCCATCTTCTCTAATTTCTCAATACATAATGCAGCGGTTAGACCACCCGTTCCGTAGGTCATTGCTTCTTTTAATGTTAACGTTTTAGGGCAGGCTACAGCCCAATCTGCAGGGATACGTATACGCTGTGCAAGGCCGCCAGAGGTATTCATACCTAAATCATAACCAAATACTACAACTTGTTCGCCACTTGTAAACGTACCTGATTTATCACTTATCACAATACCCGCCGCATCAATGCCTGGCGTGTGAGGGTAGTGTTGGGTTATGGCTTTATTTCCTGATGCCGACATCGCATCTTTAAAGTTTAAAGAAGAATAGTGTACTTCAATAAGTAAGTCATTTTCAGGTAAATCGCTAATATTTCGCGTAACTATCGATTTACTAAATTGTTTATCAGCAAGCTCTTGTACAAGCAAAGCTTTAAATGTTGTGGTTTCAGACATAAATAGGAGCTCTTAATTCGCCGTTCTAAGTATAAATAACCATAGCAATTAAAGTTGTTTATCGCGAGTGCACTTTAGTCTATATAAATAATGATTTAGCAAAGTATCGTTTTATCTGAGTATTTAATAAGTTGCATTATTTTTGGCTTGAGAAATGGCGTTAAATAAGACAATATTACAGTTAATAAACTGCTGTCAATTAAGTGAAATATGCTTACTTTAACTTTGATCAATATCCTTGTTGTTGGTTTGGTTGTATTGCTTCATTACGAAGTGCTACTCGGACTCTCTCGTAAATTACCTTACATTCATTATAAGAATAAATATCAAATTGTCATTGGCGTATTTGGGGCATTAATAGCCCATTGTTTAGAGATCTGGATTTTTGCTTTAGGTTATTACTATATGTTCAAAAGTGAAAATTTTGGCCATTTGGAAGGGAACTTTGATGGCAGTTTATTAGATTGTGCCTACTACTCTTTTACCAGCTATACCACCCTAGGTTTTGGTGATATTACCCCGCACGGAGCTATTCGGTTTTTTACTGGAATTGAATCATTAACCGGCTTGGTTTTAATTACTTGGACAGCGTCATTCTTATTTTTAGAAATGCAAAGATTTTGGAACAAACATTAATCTTACGGCTGTGTACTACTATGAATAACCACTCAAATATTAAACGTGGCAATACAAAAAAAAGTGCAAATTTAAATACCTTATTGAGAACCATGCGTTTGCCGTTTTTAACATTAACGGTATTTTGCGTGTTAGTTGGACTCGCAACCGCAATTCATTCTGGTGCAGTGATTAATTGGCTGCATTTTAGTTTGTGTTTACTTGGGGCTTTAACTGCCCATATTGCAGTTAATACTTTAAATGAGTACCAAGACTTTCAGTCGGGTTTAGATTTTAAAACCGAGAAAACACCGTTTAGCGGAGGTAGTGGCGGGCTTGTTGAAAATCCTTCTGCTGCGCCTTTAGTATTGAAGTTTACTTATTGTTGTATTGGCTTAGTGATATTAATTGGCTTGTATTTTATTTATCAAACAGGCGTTGCTATTTTACCCTTCGGCCTAATTGGTGTGGCCATTATTATTACCTATACCCGTTATATTAATACTCAACCTTGGTTATGTTTGCTAGCACCAGGTATAGCATTTGGCTTGCTGATGGTGGTGGCGACAGATTATATTTTAACTAGCCATTACTCGCTCTCGGCAATGGCAGGTGCAGTTATTTGTTTGTTCTTAGTAAGTAACGTTTTATTGTTAAGTCAATTTCCTGATGCGCAAGCTGATAAAACGGTTGGCCGCAACCATATTGTTATCGTCTACGGTAAGTCATTTTCGTTAACTGTGTATTTGATTTTTTTATTGTTGGCAGCAGCAACTCTTATATTAAGTTGTGTGTTTGATGTGTTGCCCAATTTAGCTTATTTTGCCTTGTTACCAATGTTAGCTGGTATTGCAGCTTGGCACATTTTAGTTAAAGCATTAGGCCAGTCATTAATTAATGAGCAAATAGAAAAAGAGCCTATGACTAAGGCTCTTGGTTTAAATGTTGTAGCAGCCAATGTTACGCCACTGCTTTTAAGTATTTGTATTTTGATGGGCTATTAAACGTTACATCTGGTTTGTATGAGCAACTAAGTACAGTAAACAATCGCTTTTAGCTATTGACGTTACTTTAGTTGCCATAAAAATATTTAAGTCTATTTTACTAATTAATTGGTTACCGCGTAGAGTAAAGTATTGACCAATACAGTTGTTACCTTGCTTATCTATAATTTGTAAATTATCTAAACCTTGCTGGTCTACCCAACCTAACATTTGTTCAGCCCGTAAAATACCATAGTTAAATTGTTCAATATTGCTAAGAAGAGTTACACCTTCAAATCCTTCATCAATATCTGCGTAGTTCAGATCAACACCTGGTTTAATTTGTAGTCGTAAAGGAGCCAAAAAAACATCAACATCTCGGTGAAAATGACATGCTTGAACATCATCAATACTCGCTAAGTGACATATCCCTTGATAAGCAACTTCATGGGATTGTTGATCTTGGCTACCACCACATTCAACCGTTAAGGTTTGGCAGCGAAAGTCTTGCTCCATAATTGCACCTAACTTTATTTCGGAAAGTATTAATGATGAACAAAATAGAGAGCTGAGTGATAACGCTAACTCGGTCTTATTTACACTTACAGCGAAAGCAGGCCCACAACCAGAGGTGTTATGCAGATCGATTAAAATCTCTGGTGATACTTCATTTATTGCTGCACTGATCAAGTTTGCTCTTTTAAAATAACTGTAATCTAGGCTATGATCAAAACATCGGTTCAGATCTAAACCATCCTCTAAATAGCGATGGCCGAATGTAGGGGATTGACTAGCAACATCAGGAGAACAAATAATAAAACGCATATTCGTTACTGGCCGGTTATCTGCTGTTAGATTTGTTAACCAGCGATGCAGAGCAATTAATCCCGAAGGCTCGTTACCGTGGATCAAGGTAGTGATAACTCTTGTTCTACTGGTATCTTTACCGGAAATATCGATAACAGTTGGACCGCTGATTGATAATAAAAACTGCACATGATCCGCTTTTAAAGTAAAAGAGTCTGGTTCGGATAAATAATTTATCTCAGAAAAGTCTATAGCCATGATCTACTCCAAGTGGCAACTGGTTGTGCGCTATTACAATTTTTAATATAAAGCTTGAGCATTTCTTTGCAGGCTGAATCTTTGTCTAATGTTTTCTTAAAGTGTTTTAGCGTTTGTTTTTGCCAAATGGCACCCGTCATTTTTTGTTGGCAGCGAGTGCTAATAATCGTTAAGTAAGTATCGATTTCTTCGTCTAAAATATTCAAACTTTTTAACCCTTGCTTAGCTATCGGCAACATTTGTTCAATAACTTCACATATCGATTTTTCATTGGTTTGATATTGCTTAGGATCTGGCCATAGAATTTTTGCTTCTAAACCATGCTGGGCCGCACGATAAAAGTTATATTCAGCAAAACGAAATGGAATTAAAGGTAAGTATTCTTCAATACTCTCAGCTAATCCATTGGCTAAACCTATGGCGAAAGCTGCATTCGCAACCATATCTAAGTTTGTTGGACCGGCAGGGATCGCTCTAAATTCAATACGCATATGACCATTGCCATGATGATCATAAACAGGTCTATGCCAAGGCCACAAAGTTCCCATATGTAAACTCAACTCTTCAAATCTCGGTAACTCTGTAGCGCCTCTATTAGGCATAGTGACTGGTAATATTGGGTGATGCAAAGACACAGCTTCTGCAAATAACTCCCACACACTATGCCTTAGCCAGCCAAAGCCAAAATTAACACGTGTTGGTTGTTGCCATTGGCACTTATCGCGATGGCGTACATCTAAAGATTGTTTAAATAAAGCGATACGTGTTTCATCCCACACACTGTTACCAAATAATATTGGTGAGTTAGCCGCAATTGCTGTTACTAGAGGTAGGGTGAGCTGCGCCGCATTAAACACATTGTTAAAGCGATCAAAGTCCGTCATCATATGTACTTGGAATGACGTATTAGCACCTTCGGTGCAAATATCTTTAAAGCTTTCTTTGACCGGCTCGTCACCATCTATATTGATATCAAAGCCAGCATTTTTTTGTTGGTTTAATTGTTTGGCAAGGCAATGGTATCTGCCTAAGTCGGTCATATTCTCACTCTTAATATGCTCAGCTCGAAGAGTGGGTAATATACCTATAGGTACGATAGTAATGTTCTGCTTCTGGGCAAGCTCTTCTAAAACTCTAGTTTTGTTTTGCATTTCTTTGAGTAGTTTAGAAAATGGCTTACCTGCTTGTAGTACAGGCGATAGATTGAGTTCTAAATTATATTGATTAAGCTCTGGTTGGTATTGAGGATCGTTTAATTTGGACAGTAATAATTGATTAGACAAGCTAACTTGAGCGTTCTCATCTACCAGGTACATTTCAAGTTCGGCACCAAATAGCATTGGCTCATCACCAAAAGACTCTTTTTTTAAAACACTTTTAAGTTGAGTTAATTGCTGTTTTAGTAGTTGCTGGAATTCATCAAAGTCTTGCTTTGAGTACTCTTTCAGCTCAATATTTTTGCCCATGCATTCTAAACCAGTGAGTTAATACTAAGTTAAGAATGCACCCGATTGAGCTGTTAGGTTTTGATTGAGGTCAACTTATGTTGTTAAATTGATGTAAAGAATTAACGAGGTAGGCTTATTACTCATTTAAACTTTATATGGAGGTAATTCAAAGCCTTCTGGTTTTAATGCGTTCATCGTTAAATGACCAACATAGCTGCTTTCGCCATCACCACTAAATTCAAATTCGTAAACGGTTTTTATAAAGATACCTAAACGCTTCGATGCACTAAATCTGGTTTTAACGCGCGCGATGGCTATAAATTGCAAGCTTGCATCTTCACAATACTTCTCTGTTAGCACTTTCGCTTTTTCAGAGACATTACGCAGAAACCAAAAATACCAAATAATCAGACAAACCAGTAATAAAATATAGATATCAGCCAAGGGGCTATCCTTTTACTTGTGAAAATAATAAACCAATTGCATTACTCAGAGCTGCACTGCGCTCTGGGCTTCGAATACTTTGCAGTAATGCTGGGCGTACTGCCGGTAATGCAACTAGATCTTGAAATATACTGACAAAAATATCTTGTTCGACACAAGTCACTAGCTTTTCTAAGTACACTAATAAAGATTCAACCTCAGCAATCGCTAACCAACCTCTAGCTGAAATTGTCACTAATATATTTAAATCAAGGTGCTCATAGTTTTTTAAGGTATCGATAATCAGTGCTTGCACATTCGGATGTGAGGCATTGGCTGATAGCGCCCTTAAAATATTAGTTAACTTAGCAGCGGATAACTCAGTGGATTTTGTTAATGCGATAAACGCATTAATGGCATCGATTGATAATGTTTGATTTTCCAAAGCTGAACACAGAGGGGTAAATACCTGTTCAGGTAACTGAGCTAAGGCTTCCACTAAATACGTTTCATTTTTGTCTTCGTTAATTCGAGCAGCAAAGTCACAAATCCCTTGCACAGCAACACCTTGCCAGTTATCAAAGCCAAGTTGACCAGAAAAATACAGCTGACAGTGTTCGTAATATTGTGACGCAGCTTGCTTTAAATCACGCTTAATAATGCTGTTCATAGATGCTAGCTTATATTGAGCCGGCGTAAAATTATAAGGGTTAGCTTTTAATAACTCTTCTTGTTTCTCGCTTGGGTCTTGGCTTAAATCGCTACCAAGTGCTTCTAGAATAATTGCAATAAAATGATTACGAGCGGCTTGGTTTAATAAACCACGTTCATCTAACGGAAATTTAACAAACCAAATATAAGGTGTTGCGGCTTTTTTCTGCCAAAAGATAATCGCTATTTCAGCATGACCTTGAGCAGGGTAAGGGTAGGGCTGCATTGCCTGCTCTACTTTTTCAAAATCTTGCTTTGCTATTTTACTGACTTTTCGGCCCATATCGAAAATACGATAAGACGAGTCGGATAACTTTAATAATTCAGAAATTGTAGAAACTTGGTTCATAGTGCGCTTTTTTGCATATTGTCGTCGAATAATGTCGCCATTATAAATATAATGAAGGTAGAAGTTAATTTATTTAAGACAAACATGGCATTAATTCATCAACAGTTGGCAAAATCACTTACTGATTTAAGGCAAGAGCTGAAAATAAACAAGTTATGGCAGCTACAATCGCCAAGTGCAGAAGCTTTAGCAAGTACGGCTCCATTTTGCTACGACACCTTGTCTTTTGCCCAGTGGTTACAGTTTATCTTCATCGAGCGTATGCAAGCTATGATTGCAAATGAAATGCCATTACCTAATGCTATTTCACTATGTCCTATGGCAGAAGAAGCCTTTAAACAGCATGATGCTAGTATAGTAAAACTGATCAATACACTTGGTGATATCGATGAGTTATTAAGTGGCAAGCGAGAGCAAACTAGATATGAGTGATATAACGACTACCTCAACGTCCGATTTAAATGACATTGATGATTTTGAGCAACCTCCGAAGTTAACCATTTTATATCAAGATGAGCATTTAGTTGCAGTAAATAAACCTAGCGGTTTATTTGTGCATCGCTCATTTATGGATCGAGATGAGAAGTATTTTGCACTGCAATTAGTCCGCGATATGGTAGGGCAGTACGTTTACCCTTTGCATCGCTTAGACAGACCAACATCAGGTGTGCTTTTGTTCGGTTTATCTGAAGATGTTGCTCGAAAAATGGGGCAGGCGTTTACGGATAAAACCATACAAAAAACGTATTACGCAATTACCCGTGGCCACCTAATGGATGCTGGCCGAGTTGATTATGCGTTAAAAGAAAAGCTCGATAAACTTGGTGACAAGAATGTGAGCCCCGATAAGCCACCGCAAGATGCTGTTACCGATTATCAAAGTATTGGCATAGCAACTTTACCTATCGCTTTAGGTAAATTCCCAAGTATTCGATACTCACTTATTCAGCTTAAACCACACACAGGTAGACGTCACCAAATACGTCGTCACTTAGCTCATTTACGCCACCCTATTATTGGTGACATTAATTATGGCGATAATAAACAAAACCCATTTTTCGCTAAACATTTTGGTTTTAAACGCTTAATGCTACATGCTCAAAAACTAGAGTTTAGCCACCCAATTACATCAGTGCCGCTATCAATTTCAGCTGAGTTTGATGATGACTGGTTAGCTTTATTCGAGCAGTTTAATTGGAGTGTTTAGCTTTACTCCTAAGAGTAGCTTAGTAAGCTTTTATAAAGAAAATATAGGGATAATAAAGTTAATATATTATCCCTTTTAGTCAATAGATTAATATCTACGTAACTCTTCTTCGCTGATCAACCCTTGCTTTTGCAACTGCGCTTTAATTGAACCAATGGTTCGCTCTAACGTAGAAGCTAAAGATTCAAAGCTCGCGCCGTTATTAAATGCCTGCTCTAATTGTTCTTTAGTACCATCGGTCCAAAGCATGCCACAATTTTTCGGTAAGCCTTTTTTGATGTTATCTTGTTGGCGCTCTATTGGGCTTAGTTTAGGTTTTGGGGATTTATTAATGTATTCAATACAAGCGAATAAAGCTCGTATTATTTCCGGGTTGTTATAAGGCGAGTCACTAGAAAAACTCTCTCCTGTGCAGGGATTAACACCATTTGCTAAAGTGTTAATTGTTTCCATTGATTGTTGAATATCCATATTCAGTTCTCCATTATATAAAAAGTTTATCCTGTAAATAAGCATCCAATGCTGATTCCTTAACCAGGATACTATTAGCATAGTATAGGTACATGGTTTTATGCAAAGGCTAGGTTTAATAACAAATCAGAGTTAAACAGAATAATTATTTAAATAATGCCATTTTTAACTGATTAAAAACTTGCCAAGTTATTGATATTGGGTATACTCAATTTCGCAAGCTTGAAATGCAATACGTTTTATATCGATATAAAAAAGTTCCATAGATGTACCTACATCTCGACATAATAAGTAAAACATATATAAGCTCAAAACTCTCATGTCGAGAGTAGCAATACATTTAATTTATACATTTAGGAAGATATTATGTCTGACGTAAAAAACGGCACAGTAAAATGGTTTAACGACGAGAAAGGTTTTGGATTTATCGAGCAATCTTCAGGTCCTGACGTTTTTGTTCATTTCCGTGCAATCCAAGGTGAAGGTCGTAAGACTCTTACTGATGGTCAGCAAGTAGAATTTGAAGTAGTTGACGGCCAAAAAGGTCCACAAGCTGAGAACGTAAAACCTCTTTAAGCTTTAGCTACTTATAAAAAAGGCCAGTGCGGATTATCCCACTGGCCTTTTTTTACGACTAAGGATGGTCGTAATCCGATATCGCCGGGAGCTAAGTATCGGAAGTGAAAGGATGTAAATTATCAATTAATAGTTCCCCTTTATTTACACTAATCGTCTTATTTCAAAAAAAACATTTGTTTATAACAATTTATAACTCTATTTTACTTATAATTATCCTATACTTAGTAAATCTTAAATAAAGAGCCTTTGCTATGATGCAACCTACTATTCTTGCAAATTTTTTAGCTATCAGCCATACACATGCTGAGCAGCCGTTTTTACATCAACCAGTTAACTCACAATGGCAAACATTTAGTTTTTCAGATGTAGAAGTACAAGCTAGAACCATAGCGTCAGCTTTACTTGACCAAGGCTTTGTTGCTGGCGATAGAATAGGTATTTTGTCACAAAATTGTGCTCAATGGTTCATTGCCGATTTAGCCATAATGATGGCCGGTATGGTTAGTGTGCCTATTTATGCAACGGCAGGTGCAAAAACCATTTCATATGTTATAAAACACAGTGAAATGAAAGCTATATTTGTTGGTAAATTAGGACCAACAAAAGCCGCAGAGCAGGGGATCCCTGACGACGTGTTAACGATAGATTTTCCGTACGTTACCATGCAAACCAAGGTACAATGGCAAGCTTGGTTAGAAAAATACTCGCCACTAGAAGAATTGCACCAAGCTCATGAAGATGATTGTATGACAATTGTCTATACCTCGGGCACTACAGGTGATCCTAAAGGTGTAGTACTTACTCATAAAAATATTAATAGCGCTGCTGTTTCTGCGGTTGAAACCATAACCGTTTATGAACATGACCGATGTATGTCGTATTTACCACTTGCGCATATTACTGAACGTAGCTTAATTGAGGGCACAGCTCTTATTACAGGTATGCAAATTTACTTTGTTGAAGGCTTAGATACGTTTGTAGATAACTTGCAACATGCCCAGCCGACCTTATTTTTATCGGTGCCACGTCTATGGATGAAGTTCCATGCTAAAATAATAACTAAGCTGCCACAGAAAAAACTGAACTTATTGTTAAGTTTGCCAATAGTTGGGCGCTTAGTGGCTAAAAAAATACGTAAACAATTAGGCCTCGCGCAAACAACGCGATTTGCTTCTGGCTCAGCCCCAATTCCTGTGACTTTATTGCAATGGTATCAAAGCTTAGGCATTAACATCATGGAAGGTTGGGGAATGAGTGAAACCTCTGGACTGTCATGTGGCAATATTCCATTTAATGGTGAACGCCTTGGCTCTATCGGTGTACCTTTATCTTGTGTTGAAATGAAAATATCAGACGAGAAAGAAATTTTAATTAAAGGTGATGCCGTTTTTAAGGAATATTACCTTAACCCTGAAGCAACGAAAGAAAGCTTTGTCGATGGCTGGTTTAAAACCGGTGACTGTGGTGATGTCGATGTTGATGGTGTGTTTAAAATTGTTGGCCGAATAAAAGAACAGTTTAAAACATCAAAAGGTAAATATGTTGTCCCTGTACCTATTGAAAAGCAACTTTGTATTAATGAAGATATTGAACAAGTGTGTGTGATGGGCGCGGGCATGAAGCAACCAATTGCCTTAGTGGTTTTAGCTGAAGGCATTAATGCTAAAAGCGATGATGTGCAACAAGAGCTATTAAAAACTTTTGCTAAAGTAAATAAGGGCTTAGAGAGTCATCAACGCCTAGATTATCTCTATATATGTAAAAAAGCTTGGACCGTTGATAATGAGTTATTAACACCAACGCTTAAGTTAAAGCGTAATAGTATTGAAAGCCACTTTTCGCCGCTATTACCTGAGGCTCCAGAAAAACGCATTATCTTCGAATAAAATCAAGGGGGTCAGATCAACTTGAACTTATTTTAAGGTAATAGCAAGTTGATCTAGCTTCTTGAGCCTGCTTTTGCAGACACAAAAAAGCCGGGCATGCCCGGCTTTTCTATTTGTTTTATTTAACGTGTTATACGTTAAAGCGGAAGTGAATTACATCGCCATCTTTAACTTTGTATTCTTTGCCTTCTAAACGCCATTTACCGGCATCTTTAGCACCTGCTTCGCCATTAAATTCAACAAAGTCATCGTAGCCAATAATTTCAGCACGGATAAAGCCTTTTTCGAAATCAGTGTGGATAACGCCAGCTGCTTGTGGCGCCGTAGCATCCATTTTAACAGTCCAAGCACGTACTTCTTTAACACCAGCAGTAAAGTAAGTTTGTAGGTGTAATAAACCGTAACCTGAGTTAATTACTCGGTTTAAACCTGGTTCAGTAATACCTAAGTCTTCCATGAACTCTGCACGTTCTTCTTCGTCCATTTCTGATAATTCAGACTCTATTTCAGCACAAACGGCAACTACAACGGCACCTTCTTTGGCTGCAATTTCACGAACTTGGTCTAAATATGGATTATCTTCAAAACCATCATCATTTACGTTGGCAATGTACATAGTTGGTTTTAACGTTAAAAAGTTAAAGTAAGCGATTGCTGCTTTTTCTTCTTTAGTTAAATCTAATGAGCGGATCATCTCGCCTTCTTCAACGTGCTTAAGAATCTTCTCTAAAACAGAAATTTCAAGTTTAGCGTCTTTATCACCACCTTTCGCTTTTTTAGCTTGGCGGAAAATAGCACGCTCAGCAGTATCCATATCAGATAAAGCAAGCTCAGTATTGATCACATCAATATCGTCAGCAGGGTTAACACCGCCGGCAACATGGACAATATTTTCATTATCAAAACAACGAACTACGTGACCAATAGCGTCAGTTTCACGGATGTTTGCTAAGAATTTATTACCTAAACCTTCACCTTTAGAAGCGCCCGCGACTAAACCTGCAATATCAACAAATTCCATAGTCGTTGGTAATACACGTTGTGGCTGGACGATTTCAGCTAATTTGTCCATACGAGGATCCGGCACAGGAACAACACCAGTGTTTGGCTCTATCGTACAAAAAGGAAAGTTAGCTGCTTCAATACCAGCTTTAGTTAATGCATTAAAAAGGGTAGATTTACCAACGTTAGGTAAACCAACAATCCCGCACTTAAATCCCATGATATGTTCCTATGATGTTAAATTAATTAGTTGCTTTAAAAGTATGTAATCTATTTTGAGCTTTCTTTAAACCATCTTTTTCCCAGATCTCGAAACAACGAGCTCCTTCATCGATAGCTTGCTCAAGTAAGCTTTGTTCATTTGCTGGCGCTTTGCCTAGCACGAAACCGGTTACTCGGTCGCGATGACCCGGATGGCCAATGCCAATCCTAAGTCGATAAAAATCTTTGTTATTTGCCATGCACGCAATAATATCGCGTAAGCCATTATGGCCACCATGGCCACCACCTTGTTTAATTTTGCAAACACCAGGGTCTATGTCTAGTTCATCGTGTGCAACTAAAATATTTTCTACTGGAATACGGAAAAAGTTTGCTAGAGGCGCTACGGCTTTACCGCTGCGATTCATAAAGGTAGTAGGGATAAGTAAATGTACAACATTAGATCCAATGAGCCCTTTACCATATAAGCCACTGTATTTTTTATCGGGAGATAATGAGATGTTGTATTGTCTTGCTAGTTCTTCTACGAACCAGACTCCGGCATTATGACGGGTTTTGGTATATTCGGGGCCTGGATTACCCAGGCCCACAACCAACTGAATATTAGTCGTCAAGGATATTCCTCAGCGATTATTCTTCAGTTGCTACTTCTGCATCGCCTTCAGCAGCTTCATCTTCATCAGAAGTTTTAGCAGCTTTAGGAACACTAGCTGATACTACAGCTGAGTCGTGATCTTCGCCTTTACCAAGCTCAACAGATGAAACTCCTTTAGGGAATTTAATGTCAGAGATGTGTAATGGGTGACCAACTTCTAAGTTAGCAACGTCTACTTCGATGAACTCAGGTAAGTTCTTCGGTAAACATGCAACTTCGATTTCATTTAAGTTGTGAATAACAACGTTACCCGCTTTAGTTACTTCTTCTTCGTTGATGAAGTGAAGAGGAACTGAAGTGTGTAATTCTGTTTTAGCATTAACGCGTAAAAAGTCCATGTGCATAACTTCATCACGGAAAACGTGACGTTGCATGTCTTTGATTACAACTTTAACTTTTTTCTTACCAATGTTTAATGTTAAAACATGAGAGTAAAAAGCTTCTTCTTGTTGTGCACGCCAAACTTTATTGTGCGCTAAAGTGATAGATACTGGCTCTTCACCTAAACCGTAAACGATAGCTGGAACTAAGTTCGCGTGACGTAGGCGGCGGCTCGCACCTTTCCCTAAATCTGTACGTACTTCAGCATCTAATGTAAATAAATCCATAATGATTCTCTATTTAATAGTAAAATTTTAATTACTCCTTGCGACCAGGAATAATCGTTTTTGCCAATCTTGGCTACTCTTTCTTAAACAATACAGCCTAATAAAAATTAAAGCTTAGTTAAAAAAGGCGCCGAATGATAACACTTCGCCCGCAATTTGCACAGCACAAATAAAAAAAAAGTGCGCTAATAAGCGCACTTTTTTGAAACTTTTTGTAAATCTGAAGTAAAGCTAGCTTTAAGCTTCAAACATAGCCGAAATAGACTCTTCGTTACTTACACGACGGATCGCTTCAGATAACATTCCTGAAAGGCTTAATTGACGTACATTTGGTAATGCTTGGATCTCAGCAGATAGTGGAATTGAATCGGTTACTATCATTTCATCAATTACTGAATTTTTAATGTTTTCAGCTGCATTGCCTGATAAAACAGGGTGAGTAGCATAAGCAAATACACGACGAGCACCATGTTCTTTAAGAGCTTCAGCCGCTTTACATAATGTACCGCCAGTATCAATCATGTCATCAACGATAATACAATCGCGGTCTTTTACATCACCAATAATATGCATTACTTGTGAAACGTTAGCTTTAGGGCGACGTTTATCAATAATTGCTAAATCAGCTTCATTAAGAAGTTTTGCTACTGCACGGGCGCGAACAACACCACCAATATCAGGAGAAACAACGATTGGATTGTCTAAATCTTTGTTCAGCATATCTTCAAGAAGAATAGGTGAGCCAAAAACGTTATCAACAGGAACATCAAAGAAACCTTGAATTTGTTCTGCATGAAGGTCAACTGTTAAAACACGGTCAACACCTACGCTTGATAGGAAGTCAGCAACAACTTTCGCTGTGATTGGTACACGAGCACTTCGTACGCGACGGTCTTGACGAGCGTAACCAAAGTAAGGGATTACTGCAGTGATACGGCCTGCAGAGGCACGACGTAAAGCGTCAACCATAACAATAAGTTCCATTAAGTTATTGTTGGTTGGAGCACAAGTTGATTGGATAATAAAAACATCCGCACCGCGAACGTTTTCGGTAATTTCAACGCTGATTTCACCATCACTAAAACTGCCGACTTTCGCATCACCTAAACTCATGTATAAGCGGTCTGCGATTTTCTTAGCCAGTTCAGGGGTGGCGTTACCCGTAAAAATCTTCATATCAGGCACTGTCAGTTCCTCAGAAACATTGACAAAAAATTAAGTACATTGGATATTTAAAAGTTAATATCTATGCTGTGTATACTAACAAATGTTAGCAAAGTCAGAAGCTTATGGCTAAGTTCTAACTGTAATTATTCAACATCCAGCAATAACTCATGAATCACTGGAGATTGTTGTAAACCTTTAGAGACAAACGACTTGACGCCATTTGGCAATTTAGACTGCAAGCTTAATGCTGATTCTTCATCCTGAAAAGACGAAAATATGCATGCACCAGTACCTGTCAATCTTGATGGTGCGTATTCTAACAACCAAGACATAAGGTTGGCAACCTCAGGATAAAGTTTAATCACTAAGTTTTCGCAATCGTTATGACATTGATCAATGTTTATTTCATTCAGAACGGCGTTATTAACATTAATGGCAGGGGTGTTTCTTGGTAAATCTTTAGCGCCAAATATAGCTGCTGTAGATATTTCACAATCAGGTATTGTAATGAGAAACCAAGGCGTATCTATGTTTACAGGGATTAAATGCTCACCTACGCCATAAGCGAAGGCGGTAAACCCTCGTACAAAAACAGGCACGTCAGCACCTAATTTTAATCCTATGTCTGCTAATTCATCTACCGTTAAATTTAATTGCCAATGTTTATTTAGTGCGAGTAGAGTAGTTGCCGCATTGGAAGAACCGCCACCTAAACCGCCACCCATAGGTAAGTTTTTTTCTAGCTTTATATCTACGCCTTTATCTGACGCTGAATATTCCTGTAAAGCTTTTGCTGCTTTGACAATTAAATTTGAACTGTTTTCCACACCCGCTATCGGTGTTAGTAGGTTTATATTGCCACTGGTATTAACACTGAACTGTAAATAATCGCCGAAATCTAAAAACTGAAATATAGTTTCTAATTCATGGTAACCATTATCTCGTTGGCCGGTAATATGTAAGAATCGATTGATTTTTGCGACAGAGGAGTATTTTACAAAAGTAGCCGACATTAATTTATTTCCCATGAACTAATTGCCATTTTTATCGTTAAATCATTGTGCTTAACGGTTAATTTATTTGCTAATCGGTACTGACCAATTAGTCGGTAGCTTTGATAGTTAACCTGCCAAAATTTGTTATTCACCCACGCTTGCAACTGACTTGGTAGAGCATTAGTTGCAGAGTAAGTGATAATATCCTCATTTGATGCTTTTAAGCCTTTCACCCAATAAATTAACGACTTAACAGGTAATTTAAGATTTGTGACTTGCTCCAACAGAAGATCAATATCTTGGTCTTGCCACGTTTTGCCATCGGCTTTTAAGGTATATAAGCCATTTTCAGAATTAAGAGACAATACACTTACTCCTAAAAATGTTGTTAGCTTGAGGGTTATTTTATCTTGTTCTTGTTGCCAAAATAAATTAGCACTCTGTTTTTCTTGAGGTGTAATAAAAGCGATCTTACCTTTGATGGTCCAATCGTTAATTTTTTCTAATTGTTGGCTACGCTGATTTTTATCTTGAAAAAGCTCAGCATCGGATGCTTTTGGAATCGTATTACAGCCAAAAATAGAAAGTAATGCAGCAATAATAAATGCGTGTGATAATTTTTGCTTTGTTAATTGCAGCAATTTCGACATGAGAGAGTGATTTAATCCAGAATGTTTATGTATTTATTGCAACACATTTTAATCGACCATGCCACTGAAAATCTCGACATTAAGTACTCGTTTGTTAAAATTATTGACTTGTTTATGTTATTTAATCGTTTTTTATCTATAGATTAAGATAATAGGCTTTCATTAATTGCTGTTATTTCGTAAAATTAGCAATTACTCGACAAATTTATGTTTGCTTTATATTTCAAAGCTCATATTTTGTGTTTTTACTCTTTACAGGCTTATTTTTTCGTTTATGTCCATATTTGCGGTCGGAATCAATCATAAAACAGCACCCGTTTCTGTGCGGGAGAAGGTTGCCTTCACTCCTGACAACCTAACGCATGCATTGCAGCAAATGATTGATGAGTTAGGATGTAAAGAAGCCGCGATACTGTCTACCTGTAATCGTACTGAGCTATATTTTGTTCAAGATAAACCTCTAAACGATGTGCAGTTGGCAATAACGCACTGGTTAGAAAATTTTCATAAAGTTGCAGCAAGCACTATATCCCCAACGTTATACTGGCATCATGATCAACAAGCGGTAAATCATATGATGCGCGTAGCTTGTGGATTAGATTCACTTATCTTAGGTGAACCGCAAATTTTAGGGCAAATGAAGCAAGCCTACAGCCAAGCCAAAGCTTCCGGCTCTATGCAATTGATTATGGAACGTTTATTTCAACGTACCTTTGGCACGGCCAAACAGGTAAGAACCGATACTGATATTGGTTCAAGTGCTGTTTCCGTTGCATTTGCTGCCGTAAATTTAGCTAAACACATATTTGCTGACTTATCTAAATCCAAAGTTTTACTTATTGGTGCTGGTGAAACGGTAGAGCTTGTTGCTAAGCATTTACACGACAACAAGGTTCAACAAATAACGGTCGCTAATCGTACTGTTGCAAGAGCAGAAACTCTGGCCAAGTCAATAGGTGCTAATGTTATTACCTTAGCGCAAATACCTGAACATATTGGTGATGCCGATATTGTCATCAGCTCTACAGCTTCAACTTTACCTATTATTGGTAAAGGTATGGTAGAAAAAGCTTTGCAAAAGCGCCGCCATCGTCCTATTTTCATGGTTGATATTGCTGTTCCTCGTGATATCGAAGAGCAAGTAGGTGAATTAGAAGACGTATTTTTGTATACCGTTGATGATTTACAGGGTATTGTTGCACAAAATATGGAAAACCGCCGTAAAGCCGCAGAAGAAGCTGAAACCATTGTCGGCAGTCAAACTGATGACTTTATGGCATGGATGCGAGGCCTAAACACTCAAGATGCGGTTGTATCGTATCGAAATCAGTGTTTACAAAAACGTGATGCTCTATTATCAAAAGCCAAGCAACAACTTGCCAACAATAAAGATGCTGAAGCTGTGTTAGCTGAATTGGCAACAAAATTAACAAATAATTTAATGCATGCCCCAACTCGTGCTCTGCAAAGTGCTGCACAAGGTGGAGAGCTCGATAAAATTATCTATTTACATGATGTGTTTGACTTAGACCAAAAGAGTCCTAAGTCTTAACTATAATCAAATCATATTAACCTTTTGGTGAAAATAAATTAAATGAAAGAATCTGTATATCAAAAGCTAGAGATATTAGTAGAGCGCTTTGAAGAAGTTCAAGCCTTATTATCTGATCCTGACGTTATAAGCAATCAAGATAAATTTCGTGCGTTATCAAAAGAGCTTGCGCAATTAGAAGGCATCACTAAAACGTTTGGTGAGTTTAAAGGCGCAGAAGATGATTTTGCCATGGCTCAGGATATGTTGAAAGACGATGACCCTGACATGCGAGAAATGGCACAAGAAGAATACAAAACAGCGAAAACGACTATTGAAACACTAGAGCAAGAGTTACAAATTTTATTATTACCGAAAGATCCTCGTGATGATAATAACTGTTTCCTTGAAATTAGAGCGGGCGCTGGTGGTGATGAAGCGGCAATTTTTGCTGGAGATTTATACCGAATGTACACCCGTTATGCTGAGAAAAAAGGCTGGCGTGTTGAAGTCATTACCATGAACGAGAGTGATCAGGGTGGCTATAAAGAAATAATCGTTAAAATGGCTGGTGAAAGTGTTTACGGCGAAATGAAATACGAATCAGGCGGACACCGCGTGCAACGTGTACCTGAAACTGAATCACAAGGTCGAGTTCATACTTCTGCAGTTACCGTTGTTGTTATGCCTGAGATTCCTGAGTCAGAAGCGATTGAAATTAACAAAGCCGACTTAAAAGTTGATACCTTCCGTGCCTCTGGCGCCGGTGGTCAGCACGTTAACAAAACCGACTCTGCTATTCGTTTAACCCATATTCCAACTGGTGTAGTGGTTGAGTGTCAAGACCAACGTTCACAACATAAAAACCGAGCACAAGCAATGTCGATGTTACAAGCGCGTTTGCAAGCTGCTGAAGATGAAAAACGTCGTAGTGAAGAAGAGTCTTCTCGACGCAGCTTAGTTGCTAGTGGCGATCGTTCAGAGCGTATTCGTACGTATAACTACCCGCAAGGTCGTATGTCTGATCACCGTATTAATTTAACCTTATACCGCTTAAATGAAGTAATAGAAGGTAATTTACAATTAGTACTAGAGCCAATTATTCAAGAAAACCAAGCTGATTTATTAGCAGCCTTGGCTGAGCAAAACTAAGAATACTCTTGTCTCAATCTTCCTCTGAATTGTCCGAAGTAAATACTATTGAGCAACTTTTCCAATATGGGAAAAGTTGCTTATCTTCAATAGTTGATGCCCGTGATGCCAAATTCGATACCCAAGTATTACTCACCACAGTTTTAAATAAATCAAACAGTTACTTATTAACTTGGCCTGAAAAATCCGTTTCTAGTGATGAAAAATTGCTGTTTATTGATTTTTTAAAGCGCAGGCTAAAAGGTGAACCTGTAGCTTATATCACAGGCAAAAGAGAATTTTGGTCACTTGATTTTTTAGTGGCGCCTTGCACTTTAATTCCACGTCCTGATACCGAAATATTAATTGAAGCCGTGCTTGAAAATAATACTGGCAACCGGGTATCTGTATTAGATTTAGGCACAGGTACTGGCGCAATAGCACTAGCGTTGGCATCAGAGCATGCCAGTTGGAATATTGATGCGGTTGATTTTAATCATGACGCTGTAGCTTTAGCACAGGCTAATGCGAAACAATTGAACTTAGAGCAGGTAAGTATTTACCAGAGTGATTGGTTCAGTAATATTGAGCAACATAAAACATTTGATGTCATAGTATCCAACCCACCATACATAGCTAAAGATGATGAACACTTAGCCCTAGGTGATGTTCGTTTTGAGCCTTTATCTGCATTAGTTGCCGAAGATGAAGGTTACGCGGATATTAAACACATTGTTGAACATGCCCGTAAGTATTTAACAACAGCAGGGCAATTGTATTTAGAGCACGGCTTTGAACAGCATGAGCAAGTACAACAAATCTTAAAAAATTCCGGCTACCAAAATATCAAAACGTTTAATGATTATGGCGCAAACCCCCGCATAACGATGGGCACCCTATAAATTAAATATCAAGGGGTCAGAGTCGTTGAAACGAGTTCAACGACTCTGACCCCTTGATTTATTTCTGTTTAAATTAAGCTTGTGCGTCTAAGCGCTGACCATTTACTTGTTTAGAGTCATCAGACATTAAGTATAAGTACAGTGGCATAATGTCATCAGCGCTTGGCAAGGAAGCTTTATCTTCGGCAGGGAATGCACTTGAGCGCATATTGGTGTTGGTCGCACCTGGGTTTATCGCGTTTGTTCTTAAACTGCTATCTTCATACTCGTCAGCAATGACTTGCATCATGCCTTCAGTCGCAAATTTTGAGATGCTGTAAGGCCCCCAAAACGCTCTCCCTTTATTACCAACCCCTGAGGTTGTAAATACTAATGACGATGAATCTGATTTAGTCATAGCTGGTATTAACGCTTGCGCTAAATGCAATTGAGCATTTAAATTTACTTGCATTACATCATCCCAAGTTTGTTTATTAATTTGGGTAAATGGTGTTAGCTCACCAAGTATCGAAGCATTTAATAAGGCACCATCTAAGCTTGATAATTGCTCAACAATTGTTGTAACCATATCTTTGTAATGCTGCGGCGTAGCACCCTTTAGATCAAGAGGGATAATTGCTGGCTCTGGATAACCGGCATTTACTATTTCATCGTAAACAGCTTCAAGTTTCTTTACTGTTTTTCCAAGTAAAACAACAGTTGCGCCATATTTAGCATAATTAATTGCCGCACTTTTACCTATACCAGCACCTGCGCCAGTAACTAGGATTGTTTTGCCATCTAGGCAGTTTTCAGTTGGTTGGTATTTAAACATTATATTTACATTACAAATCTGGTTTGTGGCTATTCTACCTTTAGCTTGCTCAGCTTTGTAGATAATTTAGAAAAATTTTGTATTTTTTACCCTTAAAGCTAAAAATAGCTAGATTCAAATGTGATCTTACGTTAAGTTATGGGTAATAATGTAACTGGTCCTACTTGTTAACAACTAGCTAACAAGTAACTAACAACCCATATAAAAACAATAAATTACCGTGGGCTTAAATAATCCTTTGGGGGAAAAATGAAAAAATTGATGATTAGCCTCGCAGTTGTGAGTGCTCTAGGTTTAACTGCGTGTGATGATGAAACCATTGCCGATATAGAAAAAGAAAATGAACAATCTGCTCCGGCAAGTCCTACTGCTCGAGTAATTTTTGATCCATCAAATGGTAAGTTATCCATTCCGAATGATTTGTTGTTAAAATCTTCTGATTTTACCTTAGATGCACCAGTCGATGATGCTAACGATGGTTCAGATCCTGTAGTAGCACTTAATGCTCTAGATGGTTGGTCGACTCATCAAACGTTCGTAATTAGTATGGAGTTTGCTGATGGCGTATCACTTGAACCAACCAGTGTATTTAATAGTGGCGCCGTAGAAATCTATAAAGCGATTATGGGCTTAGACTTAAATGATCCTGAATGTACGCTTGCTGTTGCTCCAGGTCATGCTTGTAAAGGTGTATCAAAACTAGTACTTGGCGAAGATTATATTGTACAAGCTATGGGCTCTGATTTAGCCGTTGTTCCATTAAAACCGCTTGAAGCTAAAACTACGTATATTGTAGCGTTAACGAGTCGTTTAACAGATACCAATGGTAATTCTATTGGTCCATCATCGACTTACAGTTTAGTCAGTCAAGATTATGATACTAAGCCTCTGCTCGATCCTGCGCAAAATGGTTTGCAGTCGATCATTGATAGTTATGAAACTATTGCTGAAGGTTTCGGCGCTAACCGCGACGAAATTATTTACACTATGGCGATGACAACTCAATCAGTTGCAGATACTTTAACTGTGGCTAAGCAGTTGATTGTTTCTGATTTAGCAGACCCTAGCGATTTAACTAAAGTGCCTCATACTGGTGTACAACAAACTGGTTTAGTTGCATCGCAGTTAATGTTTGGACAGGCAATTGCAGATCCTAGTGATCCTCGTTTTATTTATAACGCGGCAAGTGTACTTGCAGGTAAAGTAAACAATGTCCGTTACTACAGCGGTGTACCTACAGCAGAAAACCCTACTGCACCATTAAATCAAGCATGGCAAGCAGAGTGTGATTCTGGAATTATGATCATGGGCGCACCTGAAGGCGCAATTCCTGAAGGTCCTATTAATGCTGAAGATGCGTACTGTATGGCCTTTGGCTTACGCGATGTTGGCATTGATACCGAACGTAATTTAACTAAGTACAATCCAATTCCTAAGTTAGTAGAGCGCCAAAACTTAGATGTTATTATGACAGTTCCTGAACTAGGTACGGTAAATGCTATCAGAGCAAGCTTAATGCTTGACCCTATCTCTAAGCCAGAAAATGGTTGGCCTGTAGTTATGCTACAGCACGGCATTACTGGTTATAAAGAGCAAATGTTAGCAGCTTCAGGTGTTTTATCTGTATATGGTTTTGCAACTGCATCAATTGATCATCCATTACATGGTGTGGCAAACGCTGTTTTCCCTGAAACTCGTGGTTACGGTGCAATTAACGCGTCTGAAAATCCAACCGCTTACCTAAACTTGGCTTCGCTGTTAAATGGTCGTGATAATATACGTCAAAGTGTTGCTGATGCATTAACGTTACGTATGGCATTAAATACAGTTTTTGATGTGACTTCGGGCTCTCCTATGCCTCTAGGTATCGATGGTAGTGATGTTTACTACGCGGGTATGTCGCTTGGTGCTATTACGGGTACTGAGTTTATGGCGTTAACAAATACAAGTTTAGGTAACTCTAACCCTGCAATTAACCCAGAAATAGTTGATCCAATGTTTAAAGTTAATGGTGCTGTATTATCTGTACCAGGTGGTGGTATCGGTAACTTTTTATTAGAGTCGCCAGCGTTTGCGCCACTAGTTAAAGGTTCATTAGCTTATCAAGCTTCAGAAGACTTTGCCGCGTTTGTTAACAGTGGTGTTAGTGGTACAGCTGATATAGGTGAAAATTGGACTGCGTTCGAATCACAACTAGTTCCTGCTCAATCGGGTTCTTTTGCAAGTGTATTCACTCAGTTTACATTTGCAGCACAATCTATTATTGATTCAGCTGATCCTATCAACTACTCAGCTATGTTAGCTGCTAATGGTTCGAACATTCTTGTTCATACCGTTGTTGGTAATGGTATGGATAACCTTGAAGACCAAGTGATCCCAACTAAAGCAGATGTATCCGGCTCACAACTTTCAGGTTCTAATCCATTAATTTCATTACTTGGTTTAAATCTTGTTTCAGATGCTGCTATGAGTGCTGAAGGCGTTTCAGGTGCAGTTAAGTTTGTGAACGGTCATCACGGTTCATTATTGTCTCCAAATGATGAAGTTTATGCTATCAATGAAGGCCTAGTTACCCAAGAGATGCAAACTCAAATGGCGATATTTTTTGCAAGTAAAGGTACTGTTATACAAGTGTCTGATAGCGACCTTGTATTAAAATAATTAATTCTTACAAAGAATTATTGAAAAAGGAGGCTTAGCCTCCTTTTTTTATCGCAACGAATTGTCATTCGTGTAGAATTAACATAATTTTTTAAGACAAAGTTTTTAAAACAACACTCTTTGTTGATTAAGTAGGTTTAGGAGAAACACACTTGGAATTTTTGTACGAATACGGCTTATTCTTTGCCAAAGCAATTACCTTCGTTATCGCGGTTATTGCCATTATTGCGGCCATAGCCGGCGCAGCCCACAAACAAAAACATAAAAAGGGCGAGTTAGAAATAAATGACTTAACTGAACAATATGATGATGTTGAGCAACACATGTTGGAGCACTTGCTAACTAAAGACGAGTTAAAGCAGCATGACAAAGAATTAAAGAAACAAGAAAAAGAGCAAGCAAAGGCTGAAAAATCCGGAGATGCTGAGAAAAAACATCGTTTATTCGTCGTTGATTTTAAAGGCAGTATTGATGCCAAAGAAGTTGATAGTTTACGTGAAGAAATTAGTGCCATTTTATCTGTTGCCACTAAAGACGATGAAGTGTTTGTTCGTTTAGAAAGCGGTGGCGGTATGGTTCACGGTTATGGTTTAGCATCATCGCAACTAGATCGCGTTCGTCAGCAAGGCATTCCTCTTACTGCATCAGTAGATAAAGTTGCAGCTAGCGGTGGTTACATGATGGCTTGTGTTGCAGATAAAATAATTGCTGCACCATTTGCTATTCTTGGCTCTATTGGCGTTATTGCGCAAATACCAAACTTTAATAAATTATTGAAGTAGAGCAACATTGAATTTGAACAGTTAACTGCTGGCGAATACAAACGTACGTTAACTATGTTTGGTGAAAATACCGATAAAGGTAGAGAAAAGTTTGTTGAAGAGCTTGAAGAAACTCATGTTTTATTCAAAGACTTTGTTAGCGAGCACCGTCCAAGTTTAGATATTGCTAAAGTAGCAACGGGTGAACATTGGTTCGGCTTAAAAGCTAAAGAGTTAGGTTTAGTTGATAACATCCAAACCAGTGATGATTATTTACAAAATGCGGCGAAAGAGCGCTCAGTTCTTGCCATTAAATATTCAGTTAAAAAAGGTTTAGCAGACAAATTTGCCAAAGCAGCGAGTTTATCTATTGAACAAGCGGCTGGTAAGTTAATGCAAAATAACCGTATCTTTCCAAGCTAAATTTAAACCTAGGCCCATACTAATGGGCAGAGTTGCCAAGCTAAGTAGTCATTCTATTATATTTGTACCCAGTTTAGATTAATCTAAACTGGGTTTTATTTGATTTATTTAAAGCGAGAAATAAATGAAGCAAGATTTTTGGCATCAATGTTGGGAAAACACCCATATAGGTTTTCATCAAGACGAACTGCAACCTTTGTTAATCGAACACTTTCCACAATACATTGAAGCGGATGACTCTCGAGTTTTTGTGCCGTGCTGTGGGAAAACCTCTGATTTACTTTATTTTTCAAAACGCTTTAAAGTCATAGGCAACGAATTAAGTTCGATCGCGTGTCGAGATTTTTTCCATGAAAACAAACTTGTTCCTAATATAAAACAAACCTTACGTTTTAATGTGCTTGAGCAAGGCAATATAAGCTTATATCAAGGGGATTTCTTCTCATTACAAGCTCATACCTTTAAAGCCTTTGATTGGGTCTATGACAGGGCTGCTTTAATCGCTTTTCCTGAAAATATGCGCAGTCAGTATGTTTCTCATTTAAAAACATTTATACAAGAAAATACGCGAGTGTTTTTATTAACTCTTGAGTATCCTGAAGGTGAAATATCCGGACCACCGTTTTCTATTAAGCAAAGTGATGTTGAAGCGTTGTTTGCTGGTTACGAGATAACTAGAGTAGCAACAAGAGATTTAACTGGGCAAAAATTTGCTAAAAGAAGCTTACCGGTTTCTAAATTAATTGAGAGCTTGTATATAATAAAGGCTCAGTAATAGCAATTTAACTTAGTTATTCTAACTAGGTAAAGTAGGCAACGCTAAATTTTAAACATATAAAAAGGGCCGCTAAATACATGAGTATTTAGCGGCCCTTTGTTTAGTTTTTTATTGGAGAAAGTGTTTCTAAAACACGCTCTCCTAAACGATTACTCTTTTAAGTGATGGAAATCAATTCGATCTTTACTGGTGTCATCTACGCTGTTGTAGATAGCTTCGTCTAATTGACCTTCAGACTTACCAACAATAACCGTAACCATAGAATCACCGGTAATATTTACGGCAGTACGAACCATATCTAATAAACGGTCAACACCAATAATTAAGCCAATACCTTCTACAGGTAAACCAACTTGAGCAAGTACCATAGCAAGCATTATTAAGCCAACGCCAGGAACACCTGCAGTACCTACTGAGGCTAAAGTAGCGGTGACGATAACCATTAAGAAATCGCTTACTGACAAATCAATGTTGAATACCTGAGCAATAAATACTGTCGCAACACCTTGCATGATTGCCGTACCATCCATATTGATGGTTGCACCTAGTGGTACTGTAAACGATGCAATAGAGTTGTTTACACCAAGCTTTTGAGTTGCGGTATTCATTGTTGATGGAATTGTTGCATTACTACTGGCTGTACTAAAAGCAAATAGGGCAGTAGTGCGTAATTTCTTAATGAAAATTACTGGATTTAAACCTGTCATTAATTTTAAAATTACAGGATAGGTAATTAATGCATGGATCAATAGCACAGCAATTACTAAGAAGAAATATTTGATCAAACTGGTGATTTTTTCAAATTCTAACTCAGTAAATAGTGTGGTCATTAAACAAAATACACCATAAGGTGCTAAGTTCATTAAAATAACGACTAAACGCATAATTACGTTGTTAAAATCTTCAAACATACTTGCTATACGCTCACCAGACTTTCCGGCTAAAGCTACGGCTAAACCAAATAATAAAGCAAAAACAATGATTTGCAGCATGTTACCTTCAACAAACGCATCAAATGGATTGCTAGGGAACATATTGATAATAACTTGCGCTAACGATGGTGCTTCTTTGGCTCCGTAAGTTACATCAGCGGCCATATTGACGCCTTCACCCGGTTGCACAATTAATGCAGCAATGATTGCTAGAGTGATAGCAATAGCTGTAGTGAGTAAGTATAAACCTACCGCTCTACCACCAATGCGACCAAGTTTAGATGTGTCATTTAATGAACAAGTACCACAAATTAATGAAACAAAGACTAAAGGCACTACTAGCATTTGTAAGCTAGATATAAATATCTTGCCACCTATTTCAAATAAGCCGTCAACAAAAAATCCTCTGACTGAAAAATCGAAAAGATAAAGTGGTATAAGTAAGTCACCACCCTTTGGAAGCATAAATTGGAATATTGAACCTAGGATGATACCGGCGAACATACCAATGACAATGCGGCGGGTTAAACTGTTAGCGCTTTCTTTATTCATAAGAACCGTCTTTTAAGTTGGAGTAAAGTTAAAATATGACATTAACTATATAGTGTATTCGACAAATGATGTTAATGCTATGTTAATGATATTACTAAGGATAAACCCTATCATTCATTGTTGAATATTTAAATTGGCTTGGGCAATGTTTTTTTTGTGTTTAAAGGTAACTGTTTGGTAATTTTTTGCTTTCCAATAAGGCGAAGTTAAAAATATTCTGCTTTGCGGTGCAAATATGCGCTGCAGATGAATTCGTTGCTTTGTCAGTGCGTTACTTTATCGTTTAGACGATTTATTAATCGTTGGCTTGAGTGTTGTGGTTAACTTCACTGTGAATAATTCACTCCCACAATCATTAATTAATGTGAAAAGGTAACTTATTTACATGCATCTATATAGTAGGTGATTACTATGATTTACGGGAAGCTATTATAGAATGGTATTGATTTGTTTAAATAGTGAACATATTTTATGAAAAGTGATAAATAAACAAATAATAGCTTTATATTTCTTATTAAAGTTTATTATGATGGCGACACTTAAATTACCCCGTTTGAAACACTCTTACATAATAAAGAAACATAAAGAGTTAAAATAATTGCTTGTAAGTAGGAAAAATTACATATATACCTAATAGCAATTGACTAATTTTTTTTGGGTTTTATACAAATGAAACTCATCAATATACTATTTCAGATTGAATAATCAGGCCTGGCTAACAGGAAAGTAAACGTTTATGGCAAAATCACTGGTAATTGTCGAGTCCCCTGCAAAGGCAAAAACAATTAACAAATATCTCGGCAAAGACTTCATTGTTAAATCAAGTGTTGGTCACGTACGAGATCTACCTACAAGTGGCACAGGTAAAAAAGCAGCAACTAAATCTCCTGCAGAAGTTAGAGCGATGACACCTGCAGCAAAAGAAAAATATAAAGCAAAACGTGAAAAGGTTGCTTTATATAACCGCATGGGTATAAACCCTGAAAAAAATTGGGAAGCCTCTTACGCTGTACTACCCGGCAAAGAAAAAGTCGTCTCTGAATTACAAGCTCTCGCGGACAAGGCCGATATGGTTTATCTCGCAACCGATTTGGATAGAGAGGGTGAGGCAATCGCATGGCACTTAAAAGAGCTAATTGGCGGTGATGACAGTCGTTTTAAACGTGTTGTATTTAATGAGATCACAGAGTCTGCAATACAAGAAGCGTTTAAACAACCAAGTGAATTAAACATGAACGGCGTTAATGCTCAACAAGCACGTCGTTTCTTGGACCGAGTAGTGGGCTTTATGGTAAGCCCTCTATTATGGAAGAAAGTTGCTCGAGGCTTATCTGCAGGACGCGTACAGTCCGTTGCCGTTAAGTTAGTAGTTGAACGTGAACGCCAAATCAAAGCATTTGTTCCTGAAGAGTATTGGGAAATTGAAGCTGATACGGTTGCTAAAACTGAAGAAGAATTAAAACTTGATGTAACCCATCAAAACGGTAAAGCATTTAAACCTACCAACGAAACCGATGCTATGGCAGCGGTTAGTGCCTTAAACGCTGCTGACTATAAAGTAAGTAAACGTGAAGATAAGCCTTCAAAAAGCTCTCCGTCTGCACCTTTTATTACGTCTACATTACAACAAGCAGCAAGTACTCGTTTAGGTTTTGGCGTTAAACGTACTATGGGCTTAGCGCAACGTTTGTACGAAGCCGGTTACATTACCTATATGCGTACCGATTCAACCAACTTAAGTAAAGATGCGGTAGAAAGCTGTCGCGAATTTATTGGCAAAAATTTTGGCGAAAACTATTTACCTGAAAAAGCTAAAGTATTTGGTTCTAAATCTAATGCACAAGAGGCGCATGAAGCTATACGTCCATCAGATGTAAAAGTTGAAGCGGCTTTCTTAGAAAAAATGGAAGCGGATGCTTGTCGTTTATATGACTTGATCTGGCGTCAGTTCGTTGCTTGTCAAATGACAGCAGCTCGTTACGATGTTTCTACTCTTACTATTACTGCTGGCGAGTTTGATTTAAAAGCTAAAGGCCGAGTAATGCGCTTTGACGGTTGGACTAAAGTTCATAGTCGCAGTGCCAATAAAACCGGTAGTGAAAAAGATACGCATTTACCTGATTTAGCTGTAGGTGAAGTTGTTACGCTTAAGCATATAGAGCCGACGCAACACTTTACTAAGCCTATCGCTCGTTTTGGTGAAGCGTCACTCGTTAAAGAATTAGAAAAACGTAGCATTGGTCGTCCATCGACGTATGCTTCGATTATTTCAACTATTCAAGACCGCGGTTATGTACGTCTTGACACTAAACGCTTTTATGCTGAAAAAATGGGTGAAATCGTAACCGATAGTTTATCTGGTAGCTTTCAAAAGCTAATGAACTACGACTTTACCGCGAATATGGAAATGCGCCTTGATGAAATTGCTGACGATAAAGCATTTTGGAAAGACGTATTAACCGAGTTTTATACTGAGTTTACTAAGCAGTTATCTATTGCCGATAAAGGTATGGATGAAGGTGGTATGCAGCAAAACTTACCTGTAGTTACTGATATTGAATGTCCAACGTGTGGGCGTGAAATGGGTATCCGTACAGCATCTACTGGTGTGTTCTTAGGTTGTTCTGGTTATAGTCTGCCGCCAAAAGAGCGTTGTACTAAAACTATGAACCTTACTCCAGGTGAAGAAGCGGTAAGTGTGCTTTCTGAAGATTCAGAAACTGAAGCTCTTATGGCGATGAAACGTTGTGGCAAATGTGGCACAGCAATGGACAGTTATTTAATTGACGAAACCCGTAAGCTTCATGTTTGTGGTAATAATCCGGTATGTGACGGCTACGAGCTTGAACTGGGTGAGTTTAAGATTAAAGGCTATGATGGTCCAGTTTTAGAGTGTGACCGTTGTGAGTCCGATATGGAGCTTAAAAACGGCCGTTTTGGTAAGTACTTCGATTGTACTAATGAAGACTGTAAAAACACCCGTAAATTGCTTGCTAGCGGTGAAGCAGCTCCACCGAAAGAAGATCCGGTTGATTTACCTGAGCTTAAATGTGAAAAATCAGAAGCATTCTTTAAATTAAGAGATGGTGCAGCTGGTATTTTCTTAGCGGCGAGTACGTTCCCTAAATCAAGAGAAACTCGTGCCCCTAAAGTTGCCGAATTACATCGCTTTAGAGACAGAATTTCTGAGAAGTTCTATTACTTAGCTGATGCCCCGCAACAAGACAGTGATGGTAATCTTGCTGTTGTTCGTTACTCTCGTAAAACTAAAGAGCAGTACGTGATGACTGAGCTCGAAGGTAAAGCAACTGGTTGGGTTGCAAAATACATCGATGGTAAGTGGGTAGAAGAAGAAACTAAGAAAAAAGCTCCTGCTAAAAAAGCTGCGAAGAAACCAGCAGCTAAGAAGCCTGCAAAAAAAGCAGCGGCTAAGAAAAAGTAATACATTTACTTTCGAGTAAATAATTAAAAAGGCCTGATTTGCTAAATCCAAATCAGGCCTTTTTATTTACAAATTAACAGGTTTAAAACGCCACTTGTTAAGTATTAGTTAAATTAGTTATAGATTAAAAATAGATAATGATATATATTTTAATTATAAAAAAGCCATTATCTATAACTAATGAAACTACAACAATTACGCTATATCGTCGAAGTTCTAAATAACAACCTTAATGTATCTGCCACAGCAGACAGCTTATTTACCTCGCAACCGGGCATTAGCAAGCAAGTTCGCATGCTTGAAGATGAACTCGGGGTGCAAATTTTTGGTCGTTCAGGCAAACACCTTACTCATGTAACTCAAGCGGGTCATGAAATTATTCGTATATCCTCAGATATTTTATCGAAAGTTGAAGGTATCAAGTCTGTTTCAAGAGAGTACACCCAGCCGGACGAAGGTAAATTAAGAATAGCGACTACCCATACTCAAGCTCGTTACGCTTTACCTGAAGTTATTAAAGGTTTTGTCAAAAAATACGATAAAGTTTCATTGCACATGTACCAAGGTACTCCAGCACAAATAAGTGACGCCGCAGCGAAAGGCGAAGCAGATTTTGCTATCGCGACCGAATCTTTACATTTATATAATGACTTGATCATGCTGCCTTGTTACCACTGGAACCGCAGTATCATCGTTCGAAAAGACCATCCATTAGCTAAGTTATCTAAACTGTCTATTGAAGATGTTGCTGCTCATCCTTTAGTAACCTATGTTTTCGGTTTTACTGGTCGTTCGGTATTAGATAAAGCATTTCAAGAGGCAAATTTAGAGCCTAAAATCGTATTTACGGCAACTGATGCTGATGTTATTAAAACTTATGTTCGCTTAGGTGTTGGCATAGGTGTAGTGGCTACTATGGCCATAGATCCTGAACAAGATTCTGACTTAGTTGTTTTAGATGCGAGTCATATATTTGAACAAAGCACGACTAAGATTGGTTTTAGAAGAGGCTCTTTCTTACGCAGTTATATGTTCGACTTTATTGAACGTTTTGCTCCACATTTAAATAAAGATATTGTTACCAAAGCTATGCTACTTAAGAATAACCAAGAAGTTGATAAGCTTATTGGTGATATCGAATTACCAGTTAGGTAAATATTGCTTTATACAACAAGCCTCATAATCGTACACCGTCTTCCCGTGGTGCTTTTACACGGGATCTCCTTGAGCGTACTGTGGGTCTATTGTTTAAAGCTTTTTATAACTGAAAGGTATCCCATCCAAAACATGATGTGATGACGTGCTTGGAAGCATAAAAAAAGACGCATATGCATCTTTTTTTTGTTCGAATTACTTTCTAGCTTTTACCTTGTCGTTAAATCTTTTCTCTAACACTCGATAATATTTACCGCTAAACCGCCGCGAGACGTTTCTTTATACTTAGTCTTCATATCGTTACCTGTTTCCCACATGGTTTTGATAACTTTATCTAGAGAAACTTTCTGTGTACCAGTGCCGCGCATGGCAAGACGTGATGCATTAATTGCTTTCACTGAACCCATCGCATTACGTTCTATACAAGGTACTTGTACTAAGCCACCAACAGGATCACATGTTAAGCCCAGGTTGTGTTCCATGCCAATTTCAGCCGCATTTTCTACTTGCTTAGGATCGCCGCCTAATATTTCAGTTAATGCGCCTGCTGCCATTGAACATGCCACACCAACTTCACCCTGACAGCCAACCTCTGCACCAGAAATCGACGCATTAGTTTTATATAAAATACCTATCGCTGCAGCCGTTAATAAATAGCGGATACAGTCTTCATCAGATACTGGTTTAACAAATTTGTTGTAGTAACATAATACCGCAGGAAGTATACCTGCCGCACCATTGGTAGGAGCCGTTACCACTTGTGATCCCGCCGCATTTTCTTCATTAACAGCTAAAGCGAATAAGTTAACCCAATCCATAGCCTGTAGAGGATCAGCATTTTTCTCAACCATAAGTAAACGATGTAAGCTTGGGGCACGACGCATTACTTTTAAGCCACCGGGTAATATACCTTCAGTCTTAATGCCACGCTCGACACATGCAAACATTGCATTCCAAATTTTCATTAGCTCTGCGCGGATAAAGCTTTCATCATTTAAGCATTTTTCATTTGCCATCATAACTGAGCTAATGCTTAAGCCGGTTTCTTTACAAATGGCCAAAAGTTCATCTGCTGAGGTAAATCGGTATGGGCGCTCAATATTATTATGAAAAGATAGTGCTTTATCTTTTTCTTTTTCAAATTCGCTATCTTCAACAATAAAACCGCCACCGATAGAGTAATAAGTTTTCTCTAGTACAGTCTCGGTGTCATTGAAAGCAAAGATGGTCATCGCGTTTGCATGCGCAGGTAATGTTTTTCTGCGGTGATAAATAATGGCATCGCTTTTAGGAAAGTCGATTTTAACTTCATTATTTAAAATGATTTTTTCGCTTGCTACTGTTTGTGCAAGAATTGAGTCTATTTTTTCAACGGCTACCGATTCTGGCGCTTCACCATGCAAACCTAAAATAACGGCTTTACCGGTGCCATGACCAATACCGGTTTGGCCTAGTGAACCAAAAAGCTCTACTTTAACGCGGTTAACTTTATCAAAAGTGCCTTCATTTTTTAATGAATCGATAAAACGATTTGCGGCGCGCATTGGGCCTACGGTATGTGAGCTAGATGGGCCAATACCAATTGAAAACATATCAAATACACTAATCATGCTTAAACCTGAATAAATGAGTGATAAATATCACTATGTTAAAATAATGTTCGGATTCTAACGTATAAACCCAAACATTCAAACAATAGTTGTGCTTATGTTTGAATTATTTCAAATGAACAACCAAGTCTTTTAAAATCGCGGCTGTTGCTCCCCAAATGTTGTACTCTAAATATGGCATAAAATAAATATTATGCTTTATTCCTTGGCGTTTAACTTCAACATCTAAGTGGTTGTTTTCATCAATAAAGTGCTTGAAAGGCACAGTGAAAATTTCAGACACTTCATTTTCATCGATAATGAAAGGGTAGTTGTTTGGGATAAAGGCTACTATAGGGGTGATGTTGAAACCGGTAATAGTGTGATAATCTTTGAGCTGGCCTACTATGTCTACATCAACGGGGTTTAAACCGATTTCTTCATGTGCTTCTCTTAATGCTGCTGAGACAATATTGTCATCCCACTCCTCAACTTTACCACCAGGAAAGCTAATTTGCCCAGGGTGATGCTTTAAGTGCTCAGCTCGTTTAGTAAGTACAATTTCAATACCATTAGTAGAGTGTATTAATGGGATCAATACACTGGCTTGCCTTAACGTACCTTGATGAAGGTACGCATTACTGATGTCATCAAGACCATGATAAGAAAAACGCTGTAAAAACTGCTGCTTATTCATTGCTCGCCCTGCTTTACAAGTAGGAAATACTACTTCAGTTAACTACTATCTTTAAGTATAGGTAGGATTTTATTAACTTTATCAAAAGTTTCTTGATACTCACTGTCAACTTTCGAATCAGCGACTAAACCACCTCCTGCCCAGCAGTGAATTTTATCAAACTCACAAATTAAGGTTCTGATGGTGATACTGGTATCAATTTTTCCACAAGCTGAGATATAACCAATAGAGCCACAGTATACACTTCGCCTGTTTGGCTCTAACTCTTCAATGATTTCCATAGCTCTAATTTTAGGAGCGCCAGTAATTGAGCCTCCTGGGAAGGCGCCACGAATTAAGTCGGTGCCATCTACATTACTTTGGAGCATACCTTCAACGGTACTGACTAAGTGGTGAACCGCAGGGAAACTTTCAACTTCAAACAGGGAAGGGACATTAACGCTACCTGGACGGCATACTTTACTAATGTCATTACGAAGTAAGTCAACGATCATTAGGTTTTCAGCTCTATCTTTAGCTGAGTTTTGTAACTCTATTGCGTGCTCTTTATCAAATTCAGCAATAGCGCTACGCGGACGTGTGCCTTTGATTGGCTTACTTTGCACTTTTTGATTTTTAAGTTGTAAAAAACGCTCTGGTGAAATACTTAATACAACGCCTTCTTCAATGCGCATAAAAGCTGAGAATGGCGCATTATTACTGGCACGTAATTTCTTATAAGCGGCAAACTCATTACCTTTGTACATAGCACTAAAACGTTGCGCTAAATTGATTTGGTAGCAATCCCCTGACAATAGATATTCTTGCACTTGGGCAAATTTTTCAGCGTACTGCTCTTTGCTCATATTGGCACGCCAATCTGAGGTTAAAGTAAATGAACCGTCTTGCAAACTTTCGCGATCTTTAACCACTTGAGCTTTCAGCTTGTCGTTAATTTTGGCAGTTAATTCATCTAAATTATTATCGTGAGATATTAAGGTAAATATTTTAGTCTTATTGTCAAAAACTATGGCACTACGATAAATACCCACAGCCATATCAGGCAAACCGATATCAATTACTGATGTTGATGGTAGTTTCTCAAAACGTCGCCCTAAATCATAACTAAAGTAACCAACAGCACCGCCACAAAAAGGTATGTCATCATTTTCGGTTATTTGCCCAGGGAATATTTTACTCTGTAGCTGTTTAATGAGTAATAAAGGGTCTTCACTAGAAATTTCTAATTGATCAGTATTAGTCCAATAAATTCGAGTGCTAGTAATTGCTGTTTTTAAAGTGACGATAGGATCAAACACCATGATGTCAAAACGACAATCAACGTGAGAGCTATTGCCTGAGTCTAACCAAAATGCCCAGTTGTCATCAGACCAAGCAGAAAAAAGCTGCTGTGTGGTTAACTTATTGGCAATGGTTAGTTCACAAGTAAAATATGGGCTTGAAGACGTTTTATCGGTCATTACTTGGTTTAAATTCCTAATTTTCAGGCAATAACACCTGATGTATTCAATATCGATATTGTTGTCGCCATTGTAGCAAATAAATATTATGAATATAGCGAAATGTCTAGTTGTTGAAGATATTTTCCTGTTGTATTATATGTTCAGTTTTACACCTTATTACATAACATAACAACGAGAATACTATGACTGTTATTAAGCAACAGGATTTTATTGATAGCATTGAAGATGCTTTACAATATATCTCTTTTTATCATCCCTTAGATTTTATCCAAGCCCTTGAAAAAGCTTACAATAAAGAGCAAAGCCAAGCGGCCAAAGATGCTATAGCACAAATTTTAATTAACTCTCGTATGTCGGCTGAAGGTAAACGACCTATCTGTCAAGATACCGGTATTGTTACTTGTTTTGTTAAAGTTGGTATGGGCGTGCAGTGGGATACTACTGATTTAACTGTGCAACAAATGGTTGATGAAGGCACGCGTCGTGCTTATTTAAATCCTGACAACCCTTTACGCGCATCAATTGTTAAAGACCCTGCTGGTAAGCGTATTAACACCAAAGACAATACACCATCGGTTGTGCATATCGATTTAGTTGCCGGTAATGAAGTTGAAGTAATGATTGCGGCTAAAGGCGGCGGCTCAGAAAATAAAACTAAAATGGTGATGTTAAACCCAAGCGACTCTGTTGCTGATTGGGTTGTTAAAACACTACCAACTATGGGCGCTGGTTGGTGTCCACCAGGAATGTTAGGTATAGGCATTGGTGGTACAGCTGAAAAGGCTGGCGTACTGGCTAAAGAAAGCTTAATGGACCCTGTAGATATTCAAGAATTAATTGACCGTGGTCCGCAAAATGCCGAAGAAGAGTTACGTTTAGAAATCTTTGAACGCGTTAATAAATTAGGTATCGGTGCACAAGGCTTAGGTGGTTTAACTACCGTTGTTGATGTCAAAATAAACTCAGCGCCAACGCATGCAGCGTCAAAACCTGTGGTAATGATCCCAAATTGTGCGGCAACTCGTCACGTACATTTCCATCTTGATGGCTCAGGCCCTGCAGATCTTACTCCGCCAAAATTGGAAGAGTGGCCTGAAGTGACATGGGAAGTGGGTGAAAATGTTCGCCGTGTTAACGTTGATGATTTAACTAAAGCAGGTGTAAGCGATTGGAAAACTGGTGAAACAGTTTTACTTTCAGGTACTATTTTAACCGGTCGTGATGCAGCGCATAAACGTATTCAAGATATGTTAGCAAAAGGCGAAAAACTGCCGGTAGATTTCACTAACAAGTTTATTTATTACGTAGGCCCAGTTGATGCCATAGGCGATGAAGCGGTAGGTCCAGCTGGCCCTACAACGGCAACACGCATGGATAAATTTACGGAAATGATGTTAGCTGAAACTGGCCTGTTAGGCACAATCGGTAAAGCAGAGCGTGGTGCAGCAACGGTTGAGTGCATTAAAAACCATAAGTCGGTGTACTTAATGGCTGTTGGCGGCGCGGCTTACTTAGTTTCAAAAGCAATTAAAAAAGCGAAAGTGGTTGCCTTTGAAGATATGGGTATGGAAGCTATCTACGAGTTTGAAGTAGAAGATATGCCAGTAACGGTAGCCGTAGACAGCACAGGTGAGTCAGCTCACGTAACAGGACCTGCTATTTGGAAAGCAAAAATTCAAGACTTAGACGCGGCGCTTAAAGCCTAGTTTAATGTCTGCTTTACACAAACGCCCTTATGGGCGTTTGTTTTTTAAACTAAAGAACAATAATAATAAAATCGAATAATAAATTCATACATAAAAACCGCAAAACAGAGAAACTATGAAAACTAAATTACTTCCCCTAGTAGCAATTATGGCCTTGCCATTTGCCACTAATGTTTCTGCCGAGGCGTTAACGGTAGATAAACTCAATAGCTTAAACCAACTTCATGATGTAGCTATATCACCAGATGGTAGCCAATTATTATTCGGCCTTAAAAAAGGTCTAGAAAAAGGCACTAATCATTTATATCTGCAAAATGTAAAAGACAACAGCATCCGCCAATTAACCAGTCACAGCAACAGTGAAAGCTCGGCTGTATGGGCGAAAGATGGCGAAGGTGTTTATTTTCTTTCAAGCCGAACCGGCTCTAGCCAGTTATGGTATATCGCCGTTAAAGGCGGAGAAGCCCTACAGTTAACTAATTTCCCTTTAGATGTAGAAGGTTACAAATTATCTAATGACGAAAAACAGTTGGCGTTAAGCTTTACTGTTTTACCTGGCTGTAAAGATTTCACTTGTAGCTTAGAAGCATTTGCCAGTGAGAAAGCCAAAAAACATAACACTCGTGCCTACGATAAATTAATGGTTCGTCATTGGGATACGTGGTTAAACGATTTTAAGAGCCATTTGTTTATAGCAAAATTAGAGCAAGGTAAGTTAACCACCCAAGCTCAAGATTTAATGACTGATTGGGACACTGACTTTGCCGGTATGGGACAAGTGTCTTTCAATCCAAGCGGTGAAAGTATTGCCTTTTCAGCAAAAGTGCCAGGCGTTGATCACGCATGGACCACTAACTGGGATATCTTCGAGGTGAGTTTAGCTGCTAACTACAAAGACAGCACTATTGTTAACCTAACAGAGAAGAATACGGCGTGGGATGCTATGCCGGTTTACTCTGCTGACGGTCGTTACTTAGCTTACAAAGCAATGAAAACGCCGGTGTACGAGTCAGATAAATTTAGCCTTATGGTTAAAGATTTACGCAACGGTGATGTAAAAGACGTAGCGCCATTATGGGATCGTTCAATTGCTAGCTTCCAGTTTTCAAAAGATAACCGCAGTGTTTATGCCGTTGCTCAAGATTTAGGGCAAAAAAGCATCTTTGATATCGACGTACAGTTTGGTGAAGTAACGCCAATATATAACCAAGGTTATGCTGGCGATGTGAGTTTTTCCGGTGATGACTTGTACTTTACCTTGCATAACTTAGCGGGCCCAAGTGATGTTTACACCATCAAAAAAGATGGTTACGGCTTTAAACAAATTACTAATGTTAACAAAGCTAAAATGGCTAATGTTAAGCTTGGTGAATTTGAGCAATTTACCTTTAAAGGTTGGAATAATGAAGCCGTTCATGGTTACTGGGTAAAACCAGCAGACTATAAAGAAGGTGAAAAGTACCCAGTCGCATTCTTAGTACATGGCGGTCCACAAGGCAGCTTTGGTAACATGTTCCATTACCGTTGGAATGCTCAGCTTTGGGCAGCTCAAGGCTACGGTGTGGTAATGGTGGATTTCCATGGTTCAACTGGTTACGGTCAAAAGTTTACCGATTCAATCTCTCATGACTGGGGCGGAAAACCACTTGAAGATTTACAAAAAGGTTTAGAGTTTATTACTAAACAAGAAAAATGGTTAGACCGTGATAACGCTTGTGCTCTTGGTGCATCGTATGGTGGTTACATGATGAATTGGATCATGGGTAACTGGAACGATGGCTTTAAATGTATTATCAACCACGCTGGTTTATTCGACATGAAGAGCTTTTACAATGTTACTGAAGAGCTTTGGTTCCCAGAGCATGACTTTGGCGGTCCTATTTGGGAAAAGCCAGAAGAGTACTCTAAGTTTGATCCATCACGTTTTGTTGATAACTGGAAAACACCAATGTTAGTTATCCAAGGTGAGTTAGATTACCGTGTGCCATATGGTCAAAGCTTAGGTGCATTTACGACATTACAACGTAAAGGTATTGATTCTCGTTTAGTGATGTTTCCAGATGAAGACCACCATATTCGCAAGCCAGATAATTTAAAAGAATGGTACCGCGAAGTATTTAACTGGATGGAAAAATACGTTAAATAAACAGCATTATCGGGTGGTATAGATAGCATGTGATCTATACCACTTTTTTCTCTTTAGGCTTTGAATTTATAGCAAATATAATATGTTACTTAGCTCAAAAAATAATACCCATTTCATAATTAACTTTAGATTTCTGGCGATTATCGCCCAGTTAGTCATAGTCTTTATTGCGTCTAATCTATGGCATTATCAACTAAATGAGTTTGCTTTATATTTGGTTATCGCTCTAGAAACAATCTTTACAACTTTGTCTTTTCTATACTTTAGAAAATATGGTGAAGCTGGGCAGTTTGGTCTCTTCGTGCAGATCTTATCTGATGTCGTTGTCTTAACCTTATTACTAAATTTTAGTGGCGGGGCAACCAATGCCTTTGTCTCATTACTGCTTATACCTATTGCTGTATCGGCAGTTTGCTTAACAATAAGCTTACAATTTTTAGTTTTACTGAGCGCTATTGTTGGATACAGTATTTTACTTTGGCTGATGCCTGAACATGCAATGCATCACATTGATATGAAAGAGCATTTCATTGGCATGTGGCTTAACTTTTTGGTCTCGGCTTTAGTGGTGTTCTTTGTTGTTGCACGCATGGCGTTGTCGATAAATAAACGTGAAAAAGCCATAGCTAGAGCGCGAGAAGAGCAACTAAAACAAGAGAGGTTATTAACCTTAGGAGTAGCATCAGCGCAAGTTACTCATCAGCTAGCAACCCCAATAGCCACGGTGCAATTATTGATTGATGAGCTTGAAGAAGAGCAGCCTAATAATGTGGTTATTGCTGATGTTCAGCAACAGTTACAGCGTTGTAGTTCAAACCTATCACTGTTTAGACAGTTAGCCAGAGATGTACGTGAGCAAAGGTCTTCAGTCGTTAGCGGTGAATATTTCCTTGCTGATTTACAAGAACATATCAATATTAACTTTCCCAATATGAAGGTTAATTGGATAAATAAAGAATGCGAATTAACCTCTTTGCATTTACTAAAAGACCCTTCATTATTACCTGCGGTATTGAATTTAGTCCAAAATGCTATTCGCGCCTCAAAGAATAACGGTAATCAATCCATTGATATTATTTCACAAACTAACAATAACAATTGGCAGTTACTTATTCGCGACTTTGGCTTAGGTTTTTCTAAGCAAGAATTATCTGAGTTAGGTGTTAAGCCAGTCATTAGTGAGCAAGGCATGGGAATGGCTGTTTTTTTAAGCCATGCGAGCTTTGAACGTTTAAATATTAAACTCTCTTTGTCTAATTATATTGTTGATTCGCATGTTGCTGGCGGACAGGCGATTTTGTCTATTCCTATACAAACTAAACCCTCAAAAGTTGAACTGTAATGCATAAGAATTTACTGATCATTGAAGATGATGTTGCTTTTGCTAATGCAATTAAAAGACGATTAACTAATAAGGGCTTTAATTGCCACATTGCCCAGAATGGTAGTGATGCTTTGTTGCTATGCCGTTCTGTTTTACCTGATTATATTTTGCTTGATATGAAACTAGAGCAAGAAAATGGCTTAAGTTTAATTAAACCCTTACGCGCAATTGTAATTAACAGCCATATTATTTTATTAACCGGGTTTGCTAGTATTGCTTCGGCGGTTGAAGCGATAAAACTTGGCGCAGATGATTATCTCAGTAAACCGGTAAATACTAGTACCTTAATATCGACCTTGTTAAAACAAAGCACAGTTTCAGCAAGTGAGATAGAAGAAGGGCAACTAGCAATTGGTAGCGAAGAGGTGTTGTCAGCAAGCAGAGTTGAATGGGAGCATATCCAACAAGTATTAAAAGTTAATAATGGCAATGTTTCAGAAACCGCTAGGCAATTAAATATGCACCGCCGAACCTTGCAAAGAAAACTACAAAAAAAACCACAGTAAATTTACATCAACTGTGGTTTATTGTTTATAGACCGCTTAGTTATTACTAAGCCATATCTTAAAAATGATAGGTCAATTCAATTGTAGAATTTATGCCTTCTTTGGGTAATCTGTCCATAACAGCAATATCACTTCCTTGCACTCTATTGTAACCACCTAAATGATCTTGGTATTGCTTATCCAAAATGTTGTTAACGCCAAGGCGCATGGTTAAATCGTTAGATATATAGTATTGCACTTCAGCATTTAGCAAACCATAACCTGCTGATGCTTGCTCTTTGTTTGTTCGTGATACATCGTTTTGAGCCGCCACCCCAACTAAAGTTAAGCTTGTAACAAAGTCATCAGCTAAATAGCTTAAAGTAACTTGCGCATTTAATGGTGCAATACGATAAAGATCATCGTTTATATCATCACGTTTTCCGCGTACGTAACTTGCAATTGCCGATAAGTGGAATTCATCGTTAATGTGGTAATAGGCATTAACGTCTAAGCCATAAAGAGAAGCTTCAACGTTACTAAATTTTAATGTGTTTTCTTTGCCCATCATGGTTGCTAGCATTTGTGCGCTGCTATCTTCCATAGTTAATGGCGTGCCTTGAATATAATCATCAATTTTTTGGTAGTAAATATGCGGTGAAATCATCCATTTGGCACTTTGATAGGTTATACCTATATCCGTTTGATATGCAGTTTCTGAGTCCAAGTTTATGTCGCCTATGTAGGTATTACCATCGGCTAAACCTCCGGTTGACTCCATTGGCATCCATAAGTAGCGCTCTTGATAAGATGGGGCTCGGTTTTTTAAGCCTAAACCCACATACAGTGACACGTGATCTGTAAGCTCTGTTGATGTAGTCAGAGCGATATCAATGTTTTCATCACTCACATCTTTGTCACTGTTGTTAAACTCCATCATTAAGTCAGATGCTAGGGCACCCATGCTCATACCCATATTCGGCATCATAGTCATACCAGGCATCATTGACATTGCAGGCATCATCGACATAGACGTATATACATCACCAGAATCATTAGATGCTTCTTTATAGCGAATACCAAGTTGCATGTTCGTTTGGTTTATTTGTTGTTGCCACTCAACAAACAGGCCAAAACGTTCATCTTCAACATCATTGAAGTTATCCATTCTAAACATTGCATTGTTCGGGTTAGTAATGGTTGAATTATGCTCCGACATAATGCCGTCAACACCTAAGGTGAGCATGCCATCTTTAATTTCTTTTTCTATTGAGAATTTAAAGTCATAGGTTTGGGCAATCGCATGGTTTGAGCGATACTTATCAAGATTAGCATTGTCACGGTGAGTAAAATTATCCATTTCATGGTCGGCATCTAAATAACCAATTAACCAATTAAAGGTAATGTCATTGAAGTCTTTTGAGCCATCAATACTTAAACGATGTGAATATACATAGCCAATATCCATTGGCAATGCTGGAGTACCAGATTCTTGGGTGTCAGTGTAGTGGTAGCTTAAGCCAAGTTCTGTTGATTGATTGTCAAACCTTAGATCTAAACCACTTTGAACTTTGTCATAATAGCTTGGTGAAACAGTTTCATTGTTAGCCGATTCAATGTCATCACCGGTTTGGTTGTTGCCATAAACTAATGCTGCCCAATCGCCTTTACTAATGTCAAATACCGCAGAAGCCGTTTGACCATCATTATTAGGTGCATACGCAACTTGCACATCGCCATCGATGTTTATTTTATCTTGATTATGAACCTGCGCTTTACGCATTTTAACTTCAATTGCTCCGCCCAAGGTATTAATGCCAGCAGATACTGGGGCAATACCTCGGTACACCGTCATAGAGTCAACTAATAGTGGCGTAGCATAACTTAGCGGAGAATCCATCGCATTAGGACCCGCGCCTACAATGCCATGCCCATCAACCGTGGTAGATATTCTATCGCCATATAAACCACGATATTGAGCAATTCCTGATACTGGACCATTGCGATTTATATTTGCGCCAGGTACCGAGCTTAACCAACTAGCCAAATCAACTTCAGTGTTACTACCTGTTGCATAATCAACGTCGATAACATCAGTTTTCGTCCTAGTTTGACTAATGGTGATAACTTCCATAGGAGATTGCTTTATTTGCTCGGCTATTGCGTTAAGAGGAAATAATGCCGCAATGATAAGAGATAATTTAAAGTGTGAGTCGAGATGGGCCATTAGCTGAAATACTCTGTTAATTTATTGTTATGCATACATTTTCCCCTGCTCTGTTACTTAGTGCAAAGCAAAGTTAACCAAGTGCGACAATATGTCACAGTGCGTTAAAGAACTTGCTGTGAGAGGGGTAATAGCAATTTAATTTAATTGGTATTACTTTACTCCGAGCTCATATTAAGGTTAAATAAACTGTAAATATAACCAGTACTCTAATGTTGTCATAATTAATAATAAGAATCCCTATGAACGATATCCCACATTTTGCAATTATTGCTCTATCACTATTAACTGTATTAACACTTTTTTGTTTAATTTTACTCAGTAAAGTCTCCGGCCTAGCATCATCTTTACAGCAACAAAGCAAAGATAACTCTATTGTGCAAGACCGCCTTAAACAATGGCAAGAGCAACAGCAATTAAGCCAACAACAACAAGAGCAACTGCGCAGTAATCTTGAAAACGCGAGTTCACAATTACAAATTAAATTATTACAGCAATTGAATGAACACAAAGAGCAATTTAATAAAAATCAGATGTTCGCCATCAATCAGCTCATTGCTCATCTAAGTAAATCTACCAAAGAAAGCCGAGAAGAGTTAGCTAAGTCATTAGCCAGTAACTCCGAAGTAATGGCCAAGCGGATGAGCGAGTTAACGCAAAATACCGACAAGCGCTTGCAAGATATTTCAGCAGGCGTAGAAAAACGTTTATCTGATGGCTTTGATAAAACCACCAAAACCTTTAACGATATTGTTAAGCGCCTTGCTTTAATTGATGATGCGCAAAAGAAAATTACCGAGCTCTCAACTAACGTGGTGAGCTTGCAAGAAGTGTTATCTGATAAACGCTCTCGTGGTGCCTTTGGTGAAGTACAGTTAAATGCACTAATTCGTAATGTATTGCCTGAAAAACACTTTTCACTACAACATACGTTATCGAACGGTAAAATAGCCGATTGTATTTTATTCCTTCCAAAACCTACCGGTAATGTGGTCATCGATTCTAAGTTTCCGTTAGAAAGTTATAAGAGAATGACCAATATTGAGCTTGGCGAAAGTGATAGAAAGCTTGCCGAACGTCAATTTAAAGTCGACATTAAAAAGCACATCAATGACATTAGTGATAAATATTTAATTGATAATGAAACCGCCGATGGCGCTATTATGTTTATTCCTGCTGAGGCTATTTTTGCTGAGATCCATGCTCATTACCCGGACTTAGTCGAAGAAGCTTATAAGAAGCGGGTGTGGTTATCCTCGCCAACGACCTTAATGGCCATTTTAACTACTGCTCGCTCAGTGCTTAAGGATGAGGCAACACGTAAACAAATACACGTAATACAAGAGCATTTATCTTATCTAGGTGCGGATTTTGGCAGGTTTAAAACACGCTTTAACAATCTAGCCAAACATATCGACCAAGCCGCACAAGACGTGAAACAAATACACACCTCAGCCGATAAAATATCTGGCCGTTTTGAAAAGATAGAGCAAGTAGAATTAAGCGAAGAAGACAAGCCAAAGCTTAATTAGCCACACTCAAATTATCAAGGGGGTCAGATCAACTTGAAATTAGCCGTGAGCAGTTCAAGTTGATCTGACCCCCTTGATTCTATAAGTTCACTTTTTATAAGTTCATTAGCACGTTAATGAATACGATAGAAAGTAGGATAGGGCAAACGTAGCGTAGGTAATTACCCAATACTTTAAGCATAGGCTTCTCGGCTAGTAATGACTTATCAGCAAGCTGATTACCACGTTTCCAAATCCAACCAACTACGATAAAGTAAAACAAGCCCATAATTGGTAGCTGAAATGAATTAACCCAAGTGATCACCGCACCAAATAAACTGTCAAAGTTAAAGACAATGCTCATACACGCGACAAGTACGATTAAAGACACTACGGCTGTTGCTTTGCTTCTTGAATATTTCTTATCTTCAACAAGGTAGGAAACCGGCACTTCTGTTGATGAGATGGTTGAGGTTAGAGCAGCCATTGACATTAATGAGAAAAATACCAAAGAAACATAAATACCAATACTGCCCATAGAGTCAAATAGGGTAGGTAAAATTGAGAATATTAATTGCGGTCCGCCAATAAGTTTACCTTCAGAGAACACTTCTAAACCCATATGCTGGGCAACGAATAATGTTGGAATAATTAATAAACCTGCTAAGAAGGCGATTAAAGTATCAAGTGCACCGATAGATATAACTAACTTACCCATGTCGGCATTGCGTTTCATGTATGAGCCATAAACCATCATGCCACCAACACCAATAGAGAGTGAGAAAAATGCTTGTCCCATTGCTGAAATGATGAGCATAGGGTCTTTAAGCTGGCTGAAGTCAGGCATTAAGTACATAGCAACACCTTTGCTAGCGCCTGGTTGTTGCAGTATGTATATGATCAAGCCAATGAGTAAAACAAATAAAATAGGCATTAACCGAGATGACCAACGTTCAATCCCTTTGTGCACACCATTATTGATGATTAACGCGCCAAGAATAATGAATATCGGGGTAAAGGCTAGATTACGAGCGTGGCTTGACTGAGCTAACCAGTTTGCTGTGTTATCAAAACCTAGCAGTGTCATTAATGGTGATAATGCATGCGCTAACATCCAACCAGCAACTATGGTATAAAAACTCAGCATTAAAATCGCGCCTAGCAAGCCAAATAAGCCTGCATATTTACCTAGTTTTTTAGATACATTTTCACAAGCATCTTCTAACGCACCAACCGGGTTTTTTTGTGCTTGATTACCTATATACATTTCCGCATATAAAGCCGGTATAGCTAATAAAACGGTAACAATTAAATAAACAAAGACAAAAGCACCGCCGCCATTATTAGCCGCTTGAGTTGGAAAACCCCAAATATTACCTAAACCGATAGCTGCGCCCGCAGCCGCAAGAATAAAACCAATACGCGAGTGAAAAGAATCTCTGTTTGAACTCATCTGTTTTCTTATTTTAATTATTGTTAACTAAGAGCTTACCTATAAGTAAAAACATTTGGCAAGCTATATTGTTGTTTCCTTAATAATTTTATCAAAATGCGCTTTTAAAGTGGAAATATTGATTAAAATCCTTATGATATCCTCATTATTCGATACCTAAGCTCACTAATTATGCTGCAATACAAAATAGTCCCTGTTACTCCTTTTCAACAAAACGCTACTATATTTTGGTGCGATGAAACGCTTGAAGGCGCTATTGTTGATCCAGGTGGCGAGACGGAAAAGCTATTATCTGTTGTTGATGAATTAGGCATTAAGTTAACCAAGCTGTTATTAACCCATGCTCATGTTGATCATGCTGGTGGCACGCAAGATATTGCCGAACAATTAAATTTACCTATTGAAGGTCCGCACAAGGCGGATCAATTCTGGATTGATATCTTTCCCGAGCAAATAAAGCAATTTGGTTTTCCTGAGGCAAGAGCGTTTACAACCAATCGATGGCTAGAGCAGGGCGATGTCGTTACTCTGGGTAATGAAGAACTCGAAATCTACTTCTGTCCTGGCCATACACCTGGGCATGTAGTGTTTTTCCATAGAGCTAGTAAGCTTGCGCAAGTTGGTGATGTACTATTTAGAGGCTCAATTGGCCGTACCGATTTTCCTAAAGGTGATCATGCAACGTTAGTTAATGCCATTAGAACTAATTTATGGCCACTAGGCGATGACGTGAGTTTTATTCCAGGTCATGGCCCTATGGGCACTTTTGGCGAAGAGCGCAGAAGTAATCCTCATGTTGGAGAGAGTGTTCGCTAACCAACATTAAGCAGTCAATAGCGATCACTAAACTAAAGTGCTAAAAAAAAAGGGGGGCTGTGCCAATACCCAACTTTTAATTACTGCGTAAAAAACATTCGTTAATTACACTTTCATAACACATGGTAACGATTTCTAGGTACTATTAAAAAGCAGCTTGTTATAAAGTTGTTATACTAAAATAGATAGGTGAAGTTGTTTAACAAGTTCATTTGCCGATAAATATAACCAACATAGCAGTATACGGTACTTTAATGATTGAACTTCCGCACCAGCACTATACTCTTGGCAGATTTACTATAAATTGTCAGGATTTAACCATTACCAATGGTGCAGAAACCAAAAAATTACCTGTAAAAGTATTTGATCTGTTGAAACTGTTTCTCCTTAATGAATATCATTCAGTACAAAGCTCTGAAGCCATTGAAAAGATTTGGTTAGGAAATGAAGGCGTAGGTAAGCGTGGTTACACCAATGCGATGTGGCATTTACGTAAAACCTTTAGTGACTTAGGCGCTGAAACTGAAGAGGTTTTTAAAACCTTACATAAAGTTGGTTATGTTTTAGTTATCAAGCCTGAAGCGGTTGTTGATGAAACTCAAAAAACTTCTAGCAACGCCAATTATAAAGATATTAAATATTATACCGTATTTGCTTTTATTGCTCTTGCCTTGTCATTATCCGCTGTCATTTATTTATTTTTAAATAAAGAATATATTCAAACCTTTAATGGTCCAGCTTTAGTACAGCAAACTGATTTGCAGGGCATTGAAGACCAGCCAGCCATTTCTAATAGTGGCCGTTTTTTAGTGCTTAGATGGCAAACTGAAGATATTAACTCCCAGCTGTATATTAAAGATTTAGAACATGAAAATTTACCAGTAAGAGCGTTCACCACAAGTCGTTTTGAGAAAAGCTCTCCTACATGGTCACCTGATGATAAATAATCGCTTACATGCGTCAATTAGACGATGGCACATGTCAGGTTAGAGTTAAGCATTTGCTTACGGATAAAACCAATGTTTTAGATAACGAATGCCTCTATGAAGAGAACAGGCAAACCCTTGCTTGGTCAAATGATGGCCGTAAACTGCTCTATCCTAAAGATGTAAATGGTAACTCAACCTTATTTAATTTTGATTTAAAAACCAGCCGGATAAGCCAAGTTACTTTTCCCAGCAATGACGAACAAGACATAAAAGGTGTTTTTTCGAAGAATGATGCGGAAATACTTTTTATTAGAGAAGCCAAAAGTAAAGCCAAATTAGTTTTGCTTAAAGCAAATGGTAAAGAGAAAACAATAATTGATTACCTTGATGGAATTGTCGGCTTAGCTTGGCACTATGCAACTAATGGTGTCTATTTTAGCTTGTTTGAAAAGGGCGAGTATCTAACATATCGCTACAATATTTTAGTTAAAAAGCTTATTCCTATTGAACATATAGATTCGTCATCAAAGATAAGCATTAGCCAAACTGAAAATAAAATTTATTTTTCTAAGATGTCGAATGCTGAATATATAGTTCAGCACTCATTAGTGGATGAGCGTGAAATTCACCGGGTATTCGGTGTAAATAGTAGCTTTTATGGGCGCTATGTTCCTAAAACTGCTGCGGTTATTTATATCTCAGGACGTTCTGGCTACCTAGACTTATGGATCCAAACAGCTAAGGGAAAAAGAAATTTAACTCGTGGTAAAGGTGGAGTCTTAAGTGCAAACGTATCCCCTGATAGTGAACATTTTGTGGTTAACCTAAAAGATGATGACAGCAATAAATACCAATTGTTGATTGGTGATTTACCTAAAGGTGATTTAACCTTACTTGCAACCGGCGATTTAATTCCGAAAAACCCAACTTGGAGTCGCGATAATAAAGCAATTTATTTTAGCTCAAAATCGAAAGAAACTTCCGGTATCTTTAAGTATGAGGTTGAGTCTGATTCTATAACCCAAATTAGTCATAGTAATGAAATTTACGCCATTGAAGGTAGTGATGGATTAATTTATATGGCCAGTGAAGACTACTTAGGTATCTTCCAGTTTAATCCTCAATCACAAGAGCGTAAGTTGGTAGTCAATGATTTAGATAAAGATGATTATGCCAACTTTTTTTGGGAAAATGAGCATTTATATTATCTATCGAGAAATAATAATCGAGACCGTTTAATGATGTACGTTGAGCAAGGTGAAGACAAAATAGTAACCACTTTTGCAGAGGATACTATCGTTAATTTTCTCGGGGTTGCACCTGCCGATAAAGAGAGTTTTTTACTTACACGTAAACGTGTCGATGACTCAAATATTTATTCTACTTTGATCACTTCAAGTAGTAATTAACTGCAATTAAATGAGCATGATAAAACTAGTTTTATCATGCTCGCCATAACTAATTAACTAACTAATTATTCATTTTTACTTTGTTGTTAGTATCTCTGCTAGATTTAATGAGTTCATCGCCTTCACGTCTATCTGTATTTTTAGCTAGCCTGTCATAAAGCACTACATTCACGGTTGCTGCTAGGTTCATACATCCTATCGTTGGAACATAAACCACAGCATCGGCATTATCAATCAACTCTTGGTCAATAGTCCCATCTTCTGGACCAAAGATATAATAAGCATTCTCTGGGTGCTTGAACTCAGGTAATGACGTTGCCCCTTCAACTAAATCAACACAAACTATTTTAGCGCCCTTAGGCACACAAGATAGCAATGAATCTGTTTCTGATAAGGGAATTGTTGCCGAAGCATTCTTTGTATCAGTATGAAACTTTGCTGCATGTGTGTATCTTGAGCCGGTATAAAATACCGAACTTACTTGGTAGCAGCCACTCGCTCGCATAATTGAGCCAACATTGCTTGGACTTTTAGGATTTACTAAACCGATGGTTGTTTTATTTGACATGGATAATCTACAAATAGTATTTAATTAAGCGGATTATATAATAGTTTAATCTATTTTATGGATAAAAAAACGAGCAGATAAACTGCTCGATAACTAGACATATGAAAGGAGTTAATTTATCGATTAGCTGAGATAAGTATGATCTCATTATGCTGAGGAGCTAACTTTGCTAAATCAGTAATGCTTACATTATTGTCAATTCTATATTTCAAAGGTGCTCTTCGATTTATATATTCCAAAGTATCGCTTGCTTGAAACTGATTGGTAAAGGCAACTATATCTAGATCGTTACACTGTATTGTTGCCAATCCATATTTGGTTTTAGTCGTGTTACTTGCTCCATGAGCTATTCCACTGACTCTTTTTAGCGAAAATTTTAATGCAGATAAACTATTAGACGCTGCAGCTAAACAAATTTTTGTATCGTTACTGTGGTTAGCCGCTTTAAACAAATACTGACTTTCTGCCGAAAATACTTTTGCTGAACTTGCGGTAATAACGCTAGTAAATACTACTATCAATATAGTTATTATTTTATTCATGTTGCTATACCTTAATTAATCCATTGCATCTGTGAATTAATACTAGCCCTTGATTTAAAAGAATATCTGTTTTAAATCTAATATAAATGAAATTTAATATTTGTATTTTAAAACAATACCTTATCAAATTGATGATGTTTTTTTATTTGATTCATTAGCTTTTCATCAGCTTTATTTTACTAAATATCTTGAATTAAAATGGCAATAGTTGTCGATAGTGTATTGATATCAGTTGAAAGCTTTGTTGTTACTTATGTAATATTACAAAATCACTTTCACTTTGCGTTACCTTTCTGTTAACATCTCGAAAAAATAATGTTGTTTTATATTTTAAGGGACGCTACCGTGCAAAATTCAATAAAAGTTAATATTTGTTTAAATGGCTATGATAATCATTGTGAAAACACATTATCAAAACTAATCTCAGAAAAGATGTTACTGAAAAAAATTGAGTTTTATGAGCGTATGTCTAGAGTGTCTCAGCAATATGATGAAAGGGCTGGTGTTAATCTTAATTCTTTAAAAGTTAATAAACTTAGCCTAAGTGACAACTCTGGTATAGTTGATGTATCTTACCTTTGGGATGCATATCATGACTTTGAAGATATTAATTCATCTGCTCAAGTACAAGATAGTTGGATGTTCAAAGTTGAAAATAATCAGGCGATATTCAGTTTAGACCTACCTGAACAGCATATTGTTCATGAAATCTAAAGCTTATTGTTAGCATTGAAATATTCAGGTTGTAGTCTTCTAAGTAAAATCAAGACAATAAAGAATAAGTTAAAGTAGTGGCTGGTTCCTGAGCCACTTTCTTTGCGTATTTTTGAACCAACGTCTTTACCTGTTCCTTTGCTGTCTGTTGAATTTAGTTGTTCGGCATCGACAAAACTGACATTATCATTATCGATGATCTCAATAATAACTTTTGATATTTTTTGATCTGATGATTCTTGGTTATTGGTTAAAGTAAAGCTAACCCGTTCAACCTCTTCACTAAATTCATCATCTATCAGTTGCAGCTTAATATGTGAGCTTTGTTGACCTGCTGCAAACTCAATATTTATATCTGGCTGTACAAAGTCTTCACTTATGCTCGCGGATTCAGTTTCTATTGAAAGCTTCGCGGTGATAGGGCCATTTGTTCCGCCAATTCTTATTAGGGGTATAGTGACTTCTTGTTCGTTTTCTTTAAAAGCAAATAAATCTCGGCTAAAGCTAATCGCTCCAGCATCTTTATTATTAATTAAGGGGTTAGATTTTTGTAATATCTCGTCATTATTGCTAATGCCATCCTTGTCAAAATCTAAGTGCTCTTGGCTCTTATCGCATGTTAATGGTGCAATGAAATTAGTAACACTTTCAAATAATTTTATGTAGTTTATTTGCCAACAGTAAATGGGGTTATTATTTAGATTAAGTGTAAGCCAGGATTTTCTCTTATTTAAAATAGGTGAAACATCACTTATGTTATTATCATTAAGATCTAAGTTGATTAGACGAGGGAGAAACTTCAGGGCAGCAATTGTTTGAATTGAATTACTTTTAAGCTCTAAGGTGTGCAAGTTAAAGATATCTTCTAATTGGTTTATATTTTCAATAGCGCCATTGTTACAAATGAGTTTACTTAGTAATCCTGAATATTGATAACGTTTTAAATCGAAACTATTCTCAATACATTGTTTTAAGTTACCATCTTTAATTTTTATGACTGAGTCATTTAACCGAGTTAAATCTGGAGAGTCTCTTAATAAATCTTGAGCTTGGAAGCGAATTAAATTTAGTGCGTATGCCGCATTAGCGCCATTTAACGCATTAGTTTGAGAAACACCACAAGCTTGGTTTTCACAGGTTAGTGAAGGATTTGAGAATAGATAAATACGATTGTCGCTATCATAAGTTTCACCATGAGCCATGATGGTAAAAAAACTTTCATTGATACCGTAACCGCTGGCAAAGTCAAAGCTAAAGCCTTTTCCTGGTTGCTGTTTACGCGAATGACTTAAGCCTAAGTTATGGCCGATTTCATGGGCAAGAACAAAGTCCTCAGCATCAATACTGACGTAGCTAAACATCAACTCTGAAAAGCTACTAATATCCCCTAAAGAGCCATTGTTCCATGAAAACCCTCCTACTTGTGATGCGCTACTAGGCCTTAACAACACCACTAAATCTGCCCTTAGTAGATACCTTTGATTTAGTACATCTAAAAATTTTGGATGGTCTGCAGCCGTTAACAAGTGCAAAGCATCAGGCGCCGAATAACTATCGGGGAAATCAACTTCAAGAAAACCTGCTGTTTGTAACGTTATTTTAACTAAACTGTCGCTAAATATTTTATTGCTGGTGTCAATTAATTCAGTGATGCGCTTTTGTGCATTGCCACCATAGAGTGTATTTGCTGTATTCGCATAGACAAACAATATGTTAATTTCAGCTTGGCCAGAAAATTCAACTTGTTCATTTATACTATGAGCATTCGCTGCAATGAGGATGAAGAGTATTAGCAACATTTTTAATAATAATTTATACATAATAAAACCTAATTCCTTGGTTATTTTTATTATTAAATGTTTAAAGTAAGGTTATAAGTTTAGTTCAATAAATTTATTTTATTTTTAAATAAAAAAAGCCTGATCAAATTAGGCTTTATTAGTTAGCAGTTACAATTTAACGTCTATTTATTAGAACCCACATTGTCTACCTTGGTTTTGTTGCTCTAACCAAGCTTGCAATGGTGCGAAGTAATCCAAAATTGCTGTAGCATCCATTTGCTCAGAGCCAGTTAATACTTTATGAGCATTTTGCCATGGTTGGCTTGAACCCATCTCAAGTACTTCATTTAATTTAGCTCCAGCGGCTTTATTATTATAAATAGAACAACGATGGATCGATTCTTCATTGCCAGCAATTTCACATAGTGATTTGTGGAATTCAAATTGTAAGATATGTGCTAAGAAATAACGTGAATATGGAACATTACCTGGTACATGATATTTTGAACCAGGATCGAAATCTGTTTCTGCACGAGCAATAGGTGCTTGCACGCCTTGATATTTCTCGCGTAATTCCCACCAAGCATCGTTATAGTTTTCTGGTGTGATTTCGCCATTGAATACTTTCCAACGCCATTGATCAACCATTAAGCCAAATGGAATAAAGGCAATTTTCTCTAATGCCATTTTCATTAATAAACCAATGTCTTTTGATTCATCAGGCACATCGTCAATTAAACCTATCTCTTTTAAATAACTTGGTGTTACAGAAAGGGCGATTGTGTCACCAATAGCTTCGTGGAAACCATCATTAGCACTATTTTGGAAATAAACTGGTTGGTCTTTATAGGCTCGTTGATAGAAGTTGTGACCTAATTCATGGTGAATTGTCGAAAAGTCTTCACCATTTTTTTGAATACACATCTTAATTCGAATATCGTCTTTAGAGTCTAAATTCCAAGCTGATGCGTGACAAACTACGTCTCTATCTGCTGGCTTAGTAAATAAAGAACGATCCCAGAAAGTATCTGGCAATTGTGCAAAACCAAGAGAGGTAAAGAAATTTTCCGCACCTTTAACCATGTCGATTTCTGTGTATTCGTGTTTTGCTAATTGCTCCGTTACATCATATCCAGGATCTGCATCTTCAGGGCCGACTAGATCATAAACATTGCCCCAGCTTTGCGCCCACATATTACCAAGTAAATGTGCTGGAATAGCTTCATTTTGTGGCACTTTTTCTTCGCCATAATGCTCGCCTAACTCGGCACGAACATGACAGTGTAGAGCGTCATATAAAGGTTTAACTTGGCCCCATAAACGGTCCAATTCGACAGCAAATTCATCAGATGACATATCATAATTTGAACGCCACATTGCACCGAGATCATTATAGCCAAGACCTTGAGCACCTTCGTTGGCTAACTCTACTTCACGTTCATAAAGAGGCTTCATTGCCGGACTAATTGTGCGCCAACCTTGCCAAGCATCTAATAATTCGTCGTAATCACGTGAAGAGGCCATTATTGCAGATAAGTCACCCAAACTTTGCTTTTCACCTTGTGCATTGGTGTAACTGCCTTTTCCGTACATACCACCAAGATCGGCGGCAATTTTTGCAAGTTCAGCACTTTTAGCACTGTCTTGTGGTGCTGGTAATACTAATGCTTGTTTTAATATGTTTAATTTACGACGTTGTTCGGCTGATACATCAATGTTGTCAAACTTAGCTGCTTGCAGGGCAAAACGAACGCCAGCTTCGCTATACTCTTGGGCTGCAGTGGCAGATAAGTCAGCCGAATCTTCAGTAATAAAATTTTGATAGATCCATTCAACTTTTGAACCTTCATTATTGAGACGAATTAATTCTTTCTCTGTCTCAGCAATAAAGTTGCTAACATTTTGTACTGTATAAGATTTTTGTACAGGTGTTGTATTTTTAGAGCTAGGTTGGGTATCACAAGCGCTGGTTGCTAATGAAGCTGCAACTACGATGGCTGCTGTAGATAATTTAAATTTAGATAACATTATTTTGCACTATTGTAATTATTTGTATTGTTGAGCAAGAGTATATTAGAAACAGAGTCATAGAACAAAACTTTCTATTTAATTGCAGGTAAAAAATAGACCCAAAAGCGATTTGACAGATCGGGCTAGTGGGTCCAGGGAGAATCGTATTATGTAATTAATTATGGCTCAAAATCATATAAATGCTCGTTTTTCAATCAAATAATTTGTCGAAAATTAAATTTTAATTAGCATAAGTAAAATACTGTTTAATTTGTTTATAAAGCACTTGTTACTTGACACTTTTATCAACACCTGTCATTTTAAACGGGTGTTTGATATTTGAAATTAATAATAATTATTTGGCGTAGTAAATGGATACAAAAACAAAAATACTTAATGCAGCAGAGCTTTTATTTGCTGACAAGGGCTTTACAGGAACCTCTCTTCGCGAAATAACGAGCATTGCAGAAGTTAACTTAGCTGCGGTTAATTATCACTTCGGGTCAAAAAAAGAACTTATAAAGGCGTTAATGAAACGCTACTTAGATGAACTTACTCCTTCATTAGTTAAATCGTTGGAAGAAATTTTAGAATCAACAGAAGAAAAAAATCTTGAAGATGTATTTTCTGCCTTTGTTGATCCTCTGTTAAGTTTAAATGAGCTTAGAGAAAATGGCACCAGCAACTTCTTACAATTGTTAGGGCACAGTTACACTGATAGCCAAGGTTTTTTACGCTGGTTCATCACTACGAATTACCCAGGAATTATTGATAACTTTACCGCCGCGGTACATAAAGTCTACCCTGAGCTATCTTCAGAAGAAATTTTTTGGCGATTGCACTTTACAATGGGCACCGCAGTTTTTACCATGTCATCAACTGAAGCTCTAATTGATATCGCGAGTAATGATTTTGGCTTAACGCTTGATGTTGCTGATGTGATAAAACGAATAATTCCATATGTGGCTGCTGGTGTTGGCGCGCCTATCTCAAAATAATTATTGTCGTAAGATAGCTCTGTGATTGCATAGAGCTCATCGAATAAAGCTTTTACCTAGCCCACAGATAAGTTGAGTAAATATGTCTGCCTTAATGATCGATGTACTTGGTACAAATCTTACCGCTGAAGATCGAGAGGTTATAGCACACCCCAAAGTCGGTGGCTTAATACTCTTTTCTAGAAATTACCAAGAGCCAAAACAATTAACCGAATTAGTTAAACAAATGCGTGCGGTTAAACCCGATATTCTTATCGCTGTTGATCAAGAGGGCGGTAGAGTGCAACGCTTTCGTGAAAGCTTCTCTAAATTGCCTGCTATGGGCAGTATTTATAAGCACGCCAAAAAACAAAATAACAACCCAAAAACTGTCTTAGAGCAAGCAAAATTTATATCACAAAAAATGGGTTATTTAATGGCCCTAGAAGTCCAGTCCGTAGGTATTGATATAAGCTTTGCTCCAGTACTCGATATTGATGATATTAGCGATGTTATTGGTGACAGAGGTTTTCATAAAGAGCCTGAAATTGTAACTGCGTTAGCTTCTAGCTTTATCGATGGTATGCATCAAGTTGGTATGAAGTCAACCGGTAAACACTTTCCTGGACATGGTAGTGTTAAAGAAGACTCGCATATTGCTATGCCTGTTGATAACCGTAGCAAAGAATCAATCTTTGAACATGATATGAGTGTGTTTAAATCGCTTATTAAGTCAAACCATGTCGATGCTTTAATGCCTGCACATGTAATTTATCCGCAAGTTGATTCATTACCCGTTGGTTTTTCTCCTTATTGGTTACAAACAATTTTGCGCGGCGAACTTGGTTTTCAAGGGGTAATTTTTAGTGATGACTTATCTATGCAAGGTGCGACTTCAGCCGGAGGTTACGCTGAGCGCTGTGAAGCCGCTTATGATGCCGGGTGTGATATGCTTTTAGTGTGTAATGATAGAGACGGTGCTGTAACTGCAATTGATAAGGCTAATTTAGCTCTTAATAAAGTAAGTGAGCAAAGAGTTAAAAAGCTTCTTGGCCAACCTCAAATTACTTTCGAGCAACTTGCATCAAACCCTAATTGGCAGCAGTGCCAAAATCTACTTTTTAGTTAACATAAACAGGCGCTATATAAATGCTTAAGAAACAATTTATCTATTTGGCGCCATTAATTTCCTTTGCTTTTTACTATGCCCTAGCAAGTTTTGGTGTTGAATCCAAAGCGGCCATAACGGCAGGTATTACTTTATTAACTGTATTATATTGGGTTAGTGAAGCTATCCCAATCCCTGCGACTTCACTCATTCCATTTGCGCTATTACCTTTATTTGGCATTGTAGATCATAAGTCAGTTTCATCTGCTCTTGGCTCTCATGTTATTTTATTATTAATGGGCGCCTTCATGCTTTCTAAAGCATTAGAAAAGAGCTTAGCACATCAACGTCTGGCTGTTTATATGCTTAACCTAGTTGGTGTATCGAGTGGCAGAAGGTTAGTTTTTGGTTTTATGTTAACGGCCAGTATATTAAGTATGTGGATTTCAAATACTGCTACCGTACTTATTATGTTGCCAATGGCCATAGCGATATTAGCTCATGTTGATAATCAAAAACTTAAAGTTGCTTTAATTTTAGGTATTGCTTACGCATCAAGTGTTGGTGGTATTGGTACTTTAATTGGCACTCCTCCGAATGTTATTTTTATGGGGATTTATGAAGATATTACTGGCGTTGAATTTGGCTTTCTACAATGGATGAAAATAGGCGTGCCAGTTGTTTTTATTTCAATCCCCCTTATGGCTCTTTGGCTAACTCGAAACGTTACCTTAAATAGTAATATTGATTTACCTGATCCAGGAACTTGGCGAGTAGAAGAAAAAAGAACACTCACAGTATTCGGCCTTACAGCTGTCGCTTGGATCACTCGTAATGATCCTTACGGTGGCTGGAGTGAACTGTTTGACTTACCATTAGTGGGAGACAGCAGTGTCGCTTTATTTGCCGTGGTGCTAATGTTTATCATTCCAAATGGTAAAGGCTCTAGATTGCTTGACTGGAATACAGCTAAAACTATTCCATGGGGCATGTTGTTGTTATTTGCCGGTGGTATTGCCTTAGCTAAAGGTTTTGTTGAATCGGGCTTAAGCGATATGCTTGGCGCTTGGTTAACCTCGCTAGCTGGAATGCCGTTGTTACTGATGTTATTAACCATTTGTTTAGTAGTGACGTATTTAACTGAAATCACCAGTAATACCGCAACAGCGACGCTTTTAATGCCTATCTTAGCTTCGGCAGCTATTGCCTCAGGATTTGATGCTAAAGTCTTTATGATCCCTGCGGCTATGTGTGCTAGTTGTGCATTTATGCTACCCGTTGCCACTGCACCTAATGCCATTGCTTATGGTACCGGTGAAATTGAGATAAAGGATATGGTTAAAGAGGGCGCTATTTTAAGTGTTGTAGTGTCTTCAATAGTCGCAATTATTTGCTACTTTTTGATCTAATCTAATTAATCCAACCCGCGCTTTTAGCTTTAACGCTTAAAAATACTAATAGGCAAGCAATTACGATCACCATTAATGGCATGATTGCACCGCCGGGTCCAAAGACTTCCCATGAATTTGAGATAAAATACGCATGGAACATTTGTACTAGTACAGAAAGTAACGACACCATTAATATTATGGTCGAAATAGACTTCTTCATAATTAACGCAAGCGAGCCCAGTGCGCCTAAAATCACCGCAGAAGCAAAAGCGATATTGGCCCATAGAGGAGTTTCTAGATAAAGTAAACGCTCGGCTTCAGTTAAAGCATTAAGCGCTGCATCGTTCATCACAGGGCCCATAACTAAGGCCATTACTCCCATTAAATTCCATATTAATGCCGCTACAGAAACAATAGTAAACCACTTAGGTACAATAGAATCATTCATTATTTAGCCTTATTCTTTTTGTTATCATAATTAAGATATAGATAGGTTTACTATAAAAGAGCTGTGGGATATTGCAAATTTACGCTATCAAAATGTTCAATAGCGTAAATCTTAATTGTTGAATAGTGTGACTTACTTTCTTAGCTTCTTAACCATATTTACAATAAACACTGATGCAAATAGTACAAATAGTACAAATAGTACAAATAGTACAAATAGTGCGGTATATACGCCGTAGACTACTATTATCCCATTACTGCGCATTGAATAGTTTTTATTACCTTATTACTTTATTAACTTCTTAACCATATTTGTAATAAACACTGATGCAAATACTATAAATAGTGCGGTATATACGCCGTAGACTACTATCATCCCATTACTGCGCATTGAATAGTTTTTATTACCTTATTACCTTATTAACTTCTTAACCATATTTGTAATAAACACTGATGCAAATACTATAAATAGTGCGGTATATACGCCGTAGACTACTATCATCCACTCCGGCATAGAATAACCTAAAAATGACCAAGCAATTTCACCACAATCGCCTGTAGCTTCAAATAAACTCGGTATCCATTCATGCAAAGGTAACCATGAAGGGAAATTAGGAACTAGATCACAGGTATAAAATAATGAATCGGCATTGGTTTGAATATCTACGTGTTCAATGGCGATAAGCAATCCCCAAATAGCACTTACTCCCCAAATAGCGAACGCTTCAAACTTTATAATGGTCCATTGCTTGGCAAAATAGCCACTTAAACCTGCAACAACTAAACCTATGATGGCAACTCGTTGATAAATACACATGATACAAGGCTCTAACCCCATGCCATATTGAAAGAATAAAGCACACAATTCTAAAGCGAATGCTGATGCCGCTAAAAGTAGCCATGATAAAGGATTATCAACCAAAGAGTTTAAGCGAGATAACATATATGTGTTTCCTGAAAGTATTGGTTTAAGTATTTATTTTAAGAATAAAAAAAGCGCTCGTTAGAGCGCTTAATATTATGAGTTTTTTATTGAACTAATTCAATATAATTAATGACCTGAAGGCGAGCTTGTACTTTCAATGCTGTGGTGATTAATAATACCCATGTCATAAAATGTGTTGGTATATTCAACTAAAGCGCCTGAAGATATCATTACCAAACCAACAATGGTTAATACGATAGTGTAAGGCAATGCCATCCATACCATGCTGCCATAAGATAATCTAATTAACGGAGCTAATGCTGATGTTAATAAGAATAAAAATGCCGCTTGACCATTTGGTGTTGCTACCGATGGTAAATTTGTACCTGTATTGATTGCTACAGCCAGCATATCAAATTGATCGCGGGTGATAACACCATCAATAAGTGCTTTCTTAATTTCTGTAATATAAACCGTACCAACAAAAACATTATCACTCACCATAGACAATAAGCCATTGGCAATATAGAAGTAGACTAATTGCATGTCACCTTCTTGTGCTAATACCCAAGTAATAACAGGGCCGAATAATGATTGGTCAACAATTACAGCAACAACAGAGAAGAACACTGCGAGTAGCGCTGTAAAAGGTAAAGCTTCTTCAAAGGCATGACCAATTTGATGTTCTTCAATAATGCCAGTAAATGCTGTTGCGAAGATAATTACCGTTAAACCGATTAAGCCAACTTCAGCAACATGGAATGCTAAACCTAGAATTAACCAAACTGCGATTGCTGATTGGATTATAAGTTTTGCTTTGTCTGAAACTGTTCGGTTCTCACCTTCTTGACGATCAAAGTCGACAAGAACTTGCCTAACGTTCTTTGGCAGACGCGCACCGTAATTAAATATTTTGAATTTTTCTACGAGGAAACAGGTAAGTAAACCGAACACAAAGACAGGGAGTGTTACCGGAGACATACGGATTGCAAATTCAACAAAATCCCAACCAGCTTGCTCACCTATGATTAAGTTTTGCGGTTCGCCAACGATAGTCATAACACCGCCAAGGGCAGTACCTACACCCGCGTGCATTAACAAGTTACGTAAGTAAGCTCTAAATCCTTGTAGGTCTTCACGAGAGTATTCAGCTAATTCGTGATCGCTTGTATGGTCATGGCTGGTGTTAGTTTGCATACCTGAAGCGACTTTATGATAGACAGAGTAAAAACCAACAGCGACACTGATGATAACCGCAATTACGGTTAACGCATCTAAAAATGCCGATAAAAATGCACTTACAAAACAGAATAATAAAGAAACAATGGTTTTAGAACGTATCTTAGTTATTATTTTGGTAAATACTAAAAGCAATAAGCTTTTCATGAAATAGATACCCGCAACCATAAAGATAAGGAGTAGCAAGACTTGTAAATTTATGGTTATTTCATGATAGACCTGCGCTGCAGATGTCATACCTATGGCAACGGCTTCTATTGCCAATAACCCACCAGGTTGTAATGGATAACACTTTAATGCCATTGCTAAGGTAAATATAAATTCAATAACAAGAGCCCAACCAGCAACATATGGTGAAACTAAGAAAAAGATTAGTGGATTAATAATTAAAAAAGCGATAATCGCTAATTTGTACCATTTTGGGGCTTGCCCCAAAAAATTATTAAAAAATGCAGAAGAATAGGTTGTTGGCATGAGCGTCCCTCGATGTTAATTTCGAGTAAATTTTTATTTGTGCGCGCATTCTAAGCTAGTCTCTGCGGTCGGTAAATAGTAATTTGGTCTAATTTAAAAATTAATTAATTAATTAAACTTGACATAATCTGGTACAATCAATTTATATAAAGATATGCTATGAATAAAGGCCTATAAAAGGCCTGTTTATTGGAAATATAATGGTAATAAAAGCACAGAGTCCTGCAGGATTTGCAGAGCAGTATATTGTTGAATCAATTTGGAATGGCGGTTTCCCTCCAGGTTCAATTTTACCTGCTGAACGAGAGTTATCTGAATTGATTGGTGTCACAAGAACGACGCTAAGAGAAGTGTTACAAAGACTTTCTCGAGATGGATGGTTAACTATTCAGCATGGTAAACCTACGAAAGTAAATGATTTTTGGGAAACTTGTGGTTTAAACATTTTAGGTAACTTAGCAGAGTTGGATCAAGAAGGTATTCCTAACTTGGTCGAAAATCTATTATCAGCAAGAACCAATATTAGTGTTATTTATATTCGTGCGGCAATTAAAAACTCTCCAGAGAAAGTCATTGAATTATTAACTGCTTGTCTTGAAGCAAAGGGCGATAGTATTGATTTTGCTGAAACAGATTATCAATTACATCATGATTTAGCTTTGGCTTCAAAAAATCCTATTTATGTATTGGTGTTAAATGGTTTTAAAAAATTATACTCACGCTTAGGCGGATTTTATTTTGCCAACCAAGAAGCAAAAACATTAACGTTAGATTTCTATAAAGAATTAATTGAACTTGCCAAAGAAGGTAAGTTTAATGAATCTGTTTATGCAGTTCGAGCAAATGGCTTAGCATCTGCGAAAGTTTGGAATAACTTAAAAGACGATGTTCTTAAAGAATTAGCTTACTAGTCAATAATTTTATTAGTAATAGCAAAATAGTGCTTTATCCCAAACTAAAGTCCGAGTAAAATACTCGGACTTTATTTTTTCAGCTGTTTATTAAATAACAGCTACATTTTGTACCAGAGGAAACTATGGAAACTATCGACAAAATCAAACAGCAAATCAGCGAAAACCCGATTCTTCTTTTCATGAAGGGCTCTCCTAAATTACCTAGCTGTGGTTTTTCTTCACAAGCATCACAAGCATTAATGTCATGTGGCGAGAAATTTGCTTACGTTGATATTTTACAAAACCCTGATATCCGTGCTGAATTACCTAAATTTGCTAACTGGCCAACATTCCCACAATTATGGGTAGATGGCGAATTAGTAGGCGGCTGTGACATTATCATTGAAATGTTCCAACAGGGTGAGTTACAACCACTTATCACTGAAACAGCGGCTAAATACCCTGCAGCAGAATAAAAATATAATATCCCCCTTGTTTTTGTAAAAAATAGATCTATATCTATTACAGCTATTGTTTAGCTTTAAGCACAAAAACAGTATTTCAAAAAGCTGGTCAATTTTATCATTTACCAGCTTATAAAACTTTAAATAATAATTACTTGGAGAAAACCATGAGCGTATTAGTTGGTCGTCCTGCACCAGACTTTACTGCTGCTGCCGTATTAGGTAGTGGTGAAATTGTAGATAACTTTAACCTTACTGAAACAATTAAAGGTAAAAAAGCAGTTATCTTTTTCTACCCATTAGATTTTACTTTCGTATGTCCATCAGAGCTAATTGCTTTTGATCACCGCATTGACGATTTCAAAAGCCGCGGCGTAGAAGTTATTGGTGTTTCTATTGATTCACAATTTTCTCATAACGCATGGCGTAACACGCCAGTAAACGAAGGCGGTATCGGTCCAGTTCGTTACCCTCTAGTTGCTGACGTTAAGCACACTATCTGTCAAGCATACGATGTTGAACATCCTGAAGCTGGCGTTGCATTCCGTGGTTCATTCTTAATTGATGAAGCGGGTAATGTACGTCATCAAGTAGTTAACGACTTACCATTAGGTCGTAACATCGATGAAATGTTACGTATGATCGATGCATTACAATTCCACGAAGATCACGGTGAAGTTTGTCCTGCTGGTTGGAACAAAGGCGATTCAGGTATGACTGCATCTCCAGACGGTGTTGCTGCATACTTAAGCGATAACGCTGACAACTTATAATTTCTATTATTTGTGTATTTTTTGAAAGCTGCTTTTGCAGCTTTTTTTATTTGCGCTAAACTTTAAATAGGAAGATAATAGCAACGCAAAATTAGAATATTTTGTTAAATGGAATTTAACCTTTAAATCATTTGTTGCTTTGCCAATTTGTTTGGCAATAAATTCAGATTATTAGCTCATGGATTGAAATATGAAACTCAGTAAACCGCTTTACGAAAAATTGCCTCTTATTTATTTTGTTACAGCATTGGCCGTATTCTTTAATTATGACACGATCATAACCAATATCAGTGCTGGATTAATATTTTTGGTCTCTGCTTTGGTGTGGGTTAAACGCTCAGATTACCGCCGTCAAACAAGGATCAATAAAACGGTTAATCACTTCCGCCTACCTCAAATAGTTTACGAGTTTTATCCGTTCGCTTTTCTTGCTACAACTTTTACTTTAATTAAATACTATCCACAACCGTTAGGCTTAGCAATTGCACTTATCTTAGCTTTGATTGCGATTAAAAATTTATTTGTCAGACACCAATCTCGTATGAATCCACTTAAATTTGGTGGTAATCATATTCATAAGTCCTAAAAAAGAATTATTTGTTACGCATAAAAAAAGGTTAATAAAAATTAACCTTTTTTATTGACTATAAATTAACGAATTTAAATATCATTCTACAGCAGGTTTTTCGGCTTCTTCAGCAACAGGCATAGGCCAACCGCCAAGCTGTTGCCATTTATTGACGATATGACAAAATAATTCAGCTGTTTTTTCAGTGTCATACAAAGCTGAATGCGCTTCACTATTATCAAAATCTATCTCAGCTGCCTTACAAGCTTTAGCAAGAACTGTTTGTCCTAGCGCTAAACCTGCTAATGTTGCAGTATCAAAGTTAACAAACGGGTGGAAAGGGCTGCGTTTAATATTACAACGCTCTGTTGCTGCGTTAATAAAACCTAAATCAAACGCCGCATTATGAGCTACCATTATGGCTCGTTGGCAATCATACTCTTTCATTGCTTTGCGGATTTTCTTAAACATGGTTTTCAGAGTTTCTTCTTCGCTTATCGCGCCACGTAACGGATTTGTTGGATCTATACCGGTGAACTCTAATGCCGCCGGCTCAAGATTTGCACCTTCAAATGGCTCAACGTTAAAGCAAAACGTTTCTTTAATTGATATTAAACCGGTAATTTCATCCATATGTAAAACACTGGCTGCTACTTCTAATAACGCATCTGTTTGTGAATTAAAACCGGCAGTTTCGACATCAACTACTACAGGGTAATAGCCGCGAAAACGAGAGGCGAAAATAGATTTTTTAGCTTCAGTCATATTTACTTCTGATAATTTTTTTAGTGGATAAATAAGTTGACGAATTATCGCAGATTAAACAGCTATATGCATTAAATAAGTTGCTTGCATGGCTTTGATTAAGTTGTTTTTGGCTGTACACTTACCGACAAATTAAAATGCGCAAAGCATATTAAAAGGTTGCTCGGGGTTGAATCAAGTCCGGCAATTATTATCAAAAAGATGGGAACACTATGAAAAAGTTATTTGGCAGCTTAATTGCCGCTTTCGTTTTATTTACAAGCATAAGCAGCAATGCTGCGGTAAATGATGATCTTACTTACGCTAACTACGATCAAGTTAAAGTAAGCCATGTTTATTTAGACTTAACCGTCGATTTCGATGAGAAAGCCTTAAAAGGTTTTGCTGATTTATCACTTAACTGGTTAGACAGCAAAACTTCAACTGTTTATTTAGATACTCGCGATTTAAAAATATTTAAGGTAATGGCAAAAAATGCCAACAATGAGTGGATAAAAGTCGACTTTACTTTAGCTGCTCGTTATGACGTTATGGGTTCTAAGTTAACGCTTAAACCAGGATTTCAAGCTGAAACAGTGCGTATTTATTACCAATCAACTGAAGTTGCATCAGGCTTACAGTGGTTATCGCCAGAGCAAACAGCCGGTAAAGAACATCCGTTTATGTTTAGCCAAAACCAAGCGATTCATGCCCGTAGTTGGATCCCAATTCAAGATACACCCGCAGTACGTTTAACTTACACTGCTCGTATCCATACATCAAAAGACTTACTGGCAGTAATGAGTGCTAATAATGAGCCTACTGCTAAGCGTGATGGCGATTACTTTTTCTCAATGCCACAAGCAATACCGCCTTATTTAATCGCAATTGGTGTGGGTGACTTACACTTTAAAGCAATGAGTGAGCAAACAGGTGTTTATGCTGAGTCATACATTTTAGAAGCATCAGCTGAAGAGTTTAGTGATACGCAAGCGATGATCACTGCATCAGAAGCTCTATATGGTGAATACCGTTGGGGTCGTTACGACTTACTTATGCTACCTCCTAGCTTCCCATTTGGCGGCATGGAAAACCCGCGTTTATCATTTATTACACCAACTGTTGTTGCTGGCGATAAAAGTTTAGTAAGTTTAATTGCTCATGAGTTAGCGCATTCTTGGTCTGGTAACTTAATCACCAATGAAAGCTGGCGTGACCTGTGGTTAAACGAAGGTTTTACCTCTTATGTTGAAAACCGCATTATGGAAGTTGTGTTTAGCCGTGACCGTGCTGTAATGGAACAGTCATTGAGTGTAAGCAGCTTACAAGGTGACTTAACCGAATTACCTGCAAACGATACCATCTTATACTTAGACTTACATGGTCGTGATCCTGATGCAGCGTTTAGTAACGTGCCATACATCAAAGGTCAATTATTTTTAATCTTCTTAGAAGAGCGTTTTGGTCGAGAGCGTTTCGACCCGTTTGTATTGTCTTACTTTAATAACTTCAGCTTCCAAAGTATTGGTACACAAGACTTCCTTAAGTACTTAGATGAAAATTTAATCAGCAAGTATCCAGGTGTAGTAAGCAAAGAAGAAGTACAAGAGTGGGTTTTTGGACAAGGTCTACCTAGCTATGCACCAGCACCACAATCAAATACATTTGATAAAGTAGCCGAGCTTTCGAGTCAATGGCAAGCGGGCACTAAACAGCTTAATGAGTTACCTACAAGTGATTGGACTGTACACGAATGGTTATACTTCATTAATGAGTTACCACGTGATTTAGCCAATGATAAAATGGTTGCCTTAGATGAAGAATTTAAACTAACGGTAAGCAGTAACTCTGAAATTGCTCACGCATGGTATTTACTTGCATTAAATGCTGGTTACGATGTAATTAAGCCACAGTTAGAAGATTACCTTATCAATATTGGCCGCCGTAAATTGATTGTGCCTTTATATAAGCAGTTAGCAGAGTCTGATGCAGGTTTAACTTGGGTAAAAGCGGTATATGTTAAAGCTCGCCCTGGTTATCATCCATTAGCTCAAGGTACTGTTGACGGTATTTTGAATAAGTAATTCAAATACTAGTAAAAAGTAAAAAGTAAAAAGTAAAAAGCCAGATGTGTGAACATCTGGCTTTTTTATATAAATTTTTTGATGGTGAACTAATTGGTATAAATGTAAAAGCTACTCTTCAGCCTTTTCAACATCCTGTACAATTACATTCACTTCACGTTTTGTTTTTTGGTCATCAACAATCACTCTGATCGGATGCTCCATGTGAATATATTCTAACTCTAAACGACCGTATTGAGTTTGCTCTGTAAGCGGAGCTCCATATTGCTGTGAATAAAATTCAGTAATTTCATCATAAGAGCTACTGGTAAAGTAGGTCAAAACAGCAGGGTACTTATCATCTAATTTAGAAAATACTTGGCTGTCACTTAGCATTGGAATGCTGATTGACTCAGCTGCAACCTCAGTAACAGTTTCAGGTGTTTCTGCAGCTAAAGAAGTAGCACTTACCAAGCAAAAACTTGCGACGAGCAAAGATGATTTTATCGACATTATATTATTCCATTAAGCTATTATTATTGATACCAAGTCTAATAAATCTATTATAGTTGGTATTTCACTGCACAAACAGTTTTAAATCATAGAGTTAATTTAAGGTTTTTCACGCATTTGCGCAAGTTAAAAAGCGCTTGGGCGCAATTAAGCTTTCTAGTACACTGCCATAATTAACCGCTAATAAACGTAATGGCACTTTTTGAGTGAGGAGAAATACTTGAAACACTGCGCAATTTTATCGATGGACAACTTAGACGACTTTGAAGCTTATGATCACCTACTTGATCAACCTATGGCACAGCTTGGTTGGAAAAATCATTTAGTATCATGGCACGATGAAAGTATCAATTGGCATGATTATGACGTGGTGTTAATCCGTACTCCCTGGGATTATCAAGATGATGCAGAAAAATTTTTAACTGTATTAGAAAAAATTGAACAATCAACAGCCTTACTTGAAAATAGTATTGATATTGTGCGCTGGAACATTAACAAAAAATATTTACGTGAATTAGAACAAAAGGGCGTAACTATAGTACCTACGCTCTGGAAAGAGTCATTTGATGAATCTGAATTATTAGGTTATTTCGAGCATTTCAATACCACACAAATCGTTATTAAACCTTGTGTTAGTGCTAATGCTGACAATACCTTCTGGCTTAAAAAAGATGATTTTTCGCAGCATGTCGATGAACTTAAAGTTGCTTTTGCTAGTCGTGATTTTATGGTGCAACCTTTTATGAGTAGCGTCATAGATGAAGGAGAATTTTCGTGCTTTTATTTTGATGGCCAATACAGCCACAGCATTTTAAAAACGCCTAAAGATAATGACTTTAGAGTTCAGGAAGAGCATGGCGGGCGCTTAACGTTAATAACCCCAGAAGCAAAACTTGTGGCACAAGCCCAGCATTCACTAGCGCAAATTAATGAAATGCCTATGTATGCCCGAGTAGACTTTGTTCGATTTGGCGATGAATTTGCGATGATGGAAGCCGAACTTATTGAGCCATCACTATATTTTAATATGGATCCCGCATCGCCACAAAAATTTGCCGATGCTTTCGTGGCCAGAATGGCGCGATTATCTGTTTAATTTAATCAATTCGTTTATTAACGCATTGTTACACCAACAATTAAGCTGATGCGGCTGAACTCTGTTATACTAAACATAATTGAATAAGCGCATGAAAATTTAGAAGAGATTAAAATGAAAATATTAGTTCGCAACTTAGCACGCACAACCCAAGAACATGAAATTAGAGCATTATTTGCAGCGCATGGCACAATACAGTCGTGCACTTTAGTTATGGATACTGTCCTTGGCACATCAAAAGGTTTTGGTTTTGTTGAAATGCCAAACCCAGGCGAAGCAAGAGTTGCAATTAAAGCATTAAATGAAACCAATGTTGCCGGTAAGAAAATTCGTGTTAAGAAAGCAGAAGACAAAGCGCAAGTAAGAGAAGCTTAATAGCAACTACTACAGCTTTGCCAAGCACTAAAATAAAAGGACGCTATGCGTCCTTTTTGTTTTTAATTAACTTGCTCAATCACTCAATCACTCAATCACTCAATCAAATATATATTATTTATATTCGGCTTTAAAATGATCTACCCACATTGCGGTAGCACCACAAATCGCTACCGGCATAAGCACTAAGTTTAAAATTGGTATCATCGAAAACAAGGTAACCGTTAAGCCAAAGCTAAAGCACTTACCTTTATGTTCAGCTAATTTTTGGCGCATCTCAATAAAACCTATTTTATGGTTATCAAAAGCATAATCACAGTACTGAATAGCCATCATCCAAGCGATAAAAGCAAACCAAATAACTTGTCCAAAAAATGGTAAAAGCCATAAAATCAAAAAGAAACCTATCGCTCTTGGTAGATAGTAAACCAGTTTGCGCCACTCACGGCTCAGGGTTCTTGGTATATCTTTGATAATATCGACAAAGCCACCCTCAGCAATACTTTGACCGCATAGATAAAGCTCTATTTTTTCACTAAGTAAACCATTAAAGGGGGCTGCTAGCCAGTTAGCTATGGTGGAAAAGAAAAAGGAAAAACAAATAATAGCCGTGAAATATAATAGCGGCTCGGCAAAATAGGTTAACCAAGCGAGGCTTTCTGGTAGCCAGCTTTCAAAGTCGGCTATTAGCTCTGAGATATAACCGGACAAATAATAAAATGCCCCACAAAATAAAATTAAATTTACCAATAAAGGCACGAATACGAAACGTCTTATCCCTGGCGTTCGGATTAATTGAAAGCCTTTCATAAAGTAACCCGCACCACTTTGTGCTATTGGAAGTGCAGTTATGCGTGTGTTTGATTGTGTCGTTATAGTCATTGCTTTGGTATCCGTTCCCTAAGTTAATACCCGTATTACATTAAGTATATTCGCTAACTGAGAATATTTGAATATTTTAAATGTTACAAAGGATTAGAATTTTTGCTAAAGTGACTAATACGTATTTTTCTGAGCAATATTCGATTGCTCAGTAATATAGCAAAACAATAATAACGATATAATTACCCAGCACCATGAACCTAATACCATGCGCTTAAAACAAATCAAACTTGCAGGTTTTAAATCTTTTGTTGATGTCACTACTGTGCCATTTCCGCAAGAGATGACGGCTATTGTCGGGCCTAATGGCTGTGGTAAATCTAACATTATTGATGCCGTACGTTGGGTTTTAGGGGAAAGCTCTGCTAAAAACCTTCGCGGCGATAGTATGACGGACGTTATTTTTAATGGCTCAACCTCACGTAAACCAATAGGTCAGGCGAGTGTTGAGTTGGTATTTGATAATACCGATCAAAGAATTCAAGGCTCTATGGCCGATAGAACGCAAATATCTATCCGCCGCGTGTTAAACCGAGATTCGCAAAATACTTATTTTTTAAATGGCAGTAAATGTAGGCGTAAAGACATTACCGATATATTTCTTGGTACTGGTTTAGGGCCAAGAAGTTATGCCATTATTGAACAGGGTATGATCTCCAAGTTAATTGAGTCTAAACCGCAAGATTTACGCATTTTTATTGAAGAAGCTGCAGGCGTTTCTAAATACAAAGAGCGCCGCAAAGAAACCGAAACTCGTATTAAGCATACTCGAGAAAATTTAGAGCGATTAGCTGATATCCGCCAAGAGTTAGGTATTCATCTTGAAAAACTGCATGGCCAGTCGCAATCGGCTATTCGCTTTAAAACATTAAAAGCCAATGAACGATTATATAAAGCGCAGTTGACGGTATTGCGTTGGCAGCAAAGTCAGCAAAAACTTGCAACGCTGCAACAAAAGCAACAGTCAATTGAACATCAATTAGAGCAATTAACCACAAAGCAACGTGGTGCTGAGCTATCTATCATTGAAATTAAATCAACTCAAGGTGATAGCTCTGAAACCATTGAAACGCTACAAAAACAGAAGCTTGCACTCAATACTGATATTACTCGACTTGAGCAAAACTTAAAACACGGCAAACAACAAAAGCTAACTTTATCAGTACAACAGGAAAAGTTAGCAAGCAATTTAGCCTTATTAAAATCAAGCGTAGAAAAAGAATTATTAAACAAGCAAAAATACAGTAGCGAATTAGAACTATTGTTACCGCAGATGCGTGGGCACAATGCAGAGCTTGATAACACTCAACAAGAATTCTCTCAAGCTCACCAACGTCAACAAGACTGGCAGAGTCATTGGGATAAATTTCAACGAGAGCATGGTAATTACTTACAACAAGTCAATATTGTAAAAACTAAAATAACTGCCACCTCTGATCTAATGAGCAAAACCGAGCAACGTCTCGAACAGTTAAATTCTCAGTTGCAAGCGATACAATTAGCCAGTCTGTTCAGCACACAAACAGAGTTAACAGACAAGCTTAAAAGTAAACAAGCATCATTAACTGCAGAGCTTGCTGAGCAGGCAAAGTATAAGCAGGAAAGTAGCGAGTTAGAGATAAGCTTATCGCAAGCTTTTAAACAAAGAGAGCAAATTCAGCAAAGCCATAGGGCTTTAATAGCTAAACGAGATACATTACAGCATACCCTTGAGCAAGAGTCTGATTGGCAAATAGAACAAAATACAACTATCGAACAAGCTGGTATAAAAAACATTGCGACTTTACTCTCTACGTTAGATGTAACTCCGCCATGGGAAAATGCGGTTGAGATGGTTATAGGGCAATGGTTACAAGCAAGTGTTGTCTGTGAATGGCCACAACATTATGCTCCAGATATTGCTTTAATGGTTAAGTCAGGAAATAACCAACTTCCGAAAAAAGGCTCTTTAGCACAATACGTACATGGCGATAATCCCTTCATCGATTTGCTAAATACCATTAAAGTGGTGGATAGTATTGAACAAGCTCAACTTGCAGCGAGTAAACTAGCCAATGGTGAGTCGGTTATTTGTGCGCAAGGTCATTGGTATGGTCAAAACTGGTTTAAAAAAGGTAATGCCGCAGAGCAATCAGCCTTACTTAAGCGAGCGAATGAGGTAAAACAATGTAATGAAACTATCATCAGTATCGCCAGCCAAGAAACTAAATTAGACAGTAACTACCTAAGTTGTCAGCAAAAATGCCAAGTAGCGACAGAGCAACTTAACCGATGTAACCAAAAAATAGCCGCTTATCAACAATCCGAGAGCTTGATAAAACAACAGTTGTCACTACTCGAGCAAGAAATATCGCTTAAACAACAGCAATATACTAATGTAGCAGATGATATTGCGCGCTATTCAACGACTTTAGACGATGAATTAGTAAAATACCAAACGCTATTAACCGAGCAAAAATCACTTGCGTCATCGGCGGCTAATTTTCAACAAAATAGTGATGCACTCCAGCAACAACGCCAGCAATTAAATCAAAATGTTCAGCAGCTACAGCTGCAGATGAATGCGATAACCGAAGCTAAGCATGAGTTGAGCTTAAAGCTTGAGCAAACTAAATCGGCATTACAATTAGTTGGATCTACAATTAGTAAAGACCAAGAGCAAATTGACGAGTTGGAGCAACAACAGCAAGAGCTATTGTTTTCTTTACAAGAGAGCCAACGGCCAATGCTTGATGCTGAACAAGAGTTGCAATTATTATTAGCAAAAAGTAATGATATCGACATTAAACAGCAACAAATTAATACCTCTGTAGCGAATACTAATGATAAAATTGAGCACTATCAACAAGTGCAAAAATCAATGTTAGCGCAAGTGAGTTCGCAAAAAGATGCGTTATCAAAGAGCCAGATTGATGCAGAAACATTCAAAGAAAGACAAAATACTGCTCTTGAGCAATTAAGTGAGTTGGGACAGACACTTGAAGAGGTACTTGCCAATCTACCAAGTGAGGCAAAAGAAGGGCAATGGCAAATTAAATTAGCCCGAACCACTAAAGATATTGAACAATTAGGGGCAATTAACCTAGCCGCTATTGATGAGTATGAGATAGAAGCACAACGTAAAGAATTTTTAGATACACAAAATAATGACTTAGAGTCGGCATTAAGCACTCTTGAGTCAGCAATTCATAAAATAGATAAAGAAAGCCGACAAAAGTTTAAAGAAACCTTTGATCAAGTCAATAAAGACTTGAAAATGCTATTTCCAAAAGTATTTGGCGGCGGCAGTGCTTACCTTGATTTAACTGGTGAAGACCTGCTTGATACAGGTGTTACCATCATGGCAAGACCTCCGGGCAAAAAAAATAGCACAATTCATCTACTTTCTGGTGGAGAAAAAGCGCTAACCGCATTATCATTGGTATTCGCGATATTTCGATTGAACCCCGCACCATTTTGTATGCTCGATGAAGTGGATGCTCCTTTAGATGATGCCAATGTTGGTAGATTCTGTAATTTGGTTAAAGAAATGTCACAAACGGTACAATTTATCTATATAAGTCATAATAAAATAGCGATGGAAATGGCTTCACATTTAACAGGGGTTACTATGCATGAACCAGGTGTTTCACGTATGGTAGCCGTTGATATTGATGAAGCGATCGCCATGGCAGAAGCATCATAAACAGGCTAAGAAATGGAACTTAATTTTAGAGATATATTAATAATAATCAGTGTTGTTGCTATTTGCGGCATATACATCAATGGTCGTTATAAAATTCGCAAAGGCAAAAACCCGTATAAATTAAAATCAAAAAAAGCACCTGAAGCTATTGAAGAGCCTGTTGATACAGTGCCAAGAGCTTATGATCCTGATGGCTTTGACCAAGATGGTGTAGGTCGTCCTAAGCCAGTGATCGATGATCATAATTTAGTTGCAACTACGCCTGTAGATTTGGTTTCTGCGCCACTCGTGTCAGAAGAAGAAAGTTTACAGCAAACAATGACTGAGGCTGATGTTGCAAAGTTTGAGCAATCTTTTGAGCCAGCCGCTGATGAATACCAACATCCGCTTGTAGATGAAGCAAGCGCAGAGTCATCGATAGCTGAACCAACAAAGGCCGAGCAAGCAAAAGTAGAACCTGTAGTTAATAAGGTAGAAACTAAAAAGCCTGCTGCAAGTGCAAGTAAACCGGCTGTTGATGAGCCAGTTTATCAAGCCCCTACATATAGAGAGCCTGTATTCGAAGAACCAACGATTGAAGAGCCTAAGTTAGGTGCTACACCTGTTGCTGATTCAAATACCGATGAATTGCCAGCGATGAGCGCTTTAGATGAAAACGATGTAGTTAAACCGGCTAAAGTTAAACCGGCTAAAGTTAAACAAGCAAAAGTCGCAGAGCAAGAGCCTGCTAAGTCTGAGAAAGTTACCAAGCTTAAGGCTAAGACTCGCGCAGAATTAAAACGTGATCAACTCGAAATCGATTTTGATTCTAGCCAAGAAAAAAGAAAAGCTGAGATTGAACAAGAAGTTTTAGCTTTGTCTGTTGTTATGCACGATAACCAAGTTATTTCTGGTGCAGCATTACTGCCAAGCTTACTAACCTTAGGGATGAAGTTCGGCGAAATGAACATTTTTCACCGCCATCAAGATAATGCCGGTAACGGACAAATTACCTTTAGCTTAGCGAATATGGTTAACCCTGGCACATTCGATGTGGATAATATGGAAACCTTTAATACCAAAGGTTTAACTTTATTTATGACATTACCAAATGCTGGTGAGCCCGCTAAAGTATTTAAATATATGCTTAGTGCTGCCAAACAACTTGCCGAAGAGTTTGGCGGTCAAGTCTTAGACAGTAAGCGTAGTGTCATGACTAAACAAACCGAGCAACATTATTTATCTCAAATCCGTGAATTCGATCGTAAAAGTCGATTAGCTGGATACTAAAACATACAAGTAAAAATAAGCCTCCTAATGGAGGCTTTTTATTCATTAATCATTAAGTAATAACATGTCAGATCTAAAACAAATTTCTCAACAAGTCGCCACCTTATGTGAGCAAATCAATAGCTACAATCACCAGTATTACGTTTTAGATGAACCTACTGTCCCTGATGCCCATTACGATAGGTTAATGCGTGAGTTACAGGCACTTGAACTAGCACACCCGAGTTTAAAACAAGCGGATTCGCCAACTCAGAAAGTCGGCGGTGAAGCATTAAAATCATTTACTCAAGTTGAACATCAAATTGCCATGCTATCGCTTGATAATGTATTTAGCGAAGATGAATGGCAAGCGTTTGTTAAACGCATCACCGACAAATTATCAGACAAGCAAGCGATTGCATTTTGTGCCGAGCCTAAGCTTGATGGTCTAGCGGTGAGTATTCGCTACGAGCAAGGGGTATTGGTACAAGCCGCTACTCGCGGTGATGGTAAAACCGGTGAAAACATTACTGAAAATGTTCGTACCATTGGCTGTATTCCTTTAAAACTGCAAGGCTCTGGTTACCCTGATGTACTCGAGGTTCGCGGTGAAGTGTTTATGCCCAAAGCTAGCTTTGATGCAATTAATGCAAATGCCATTAAAAAAGGTGAAAAAACCTTCGCCAACCCGCGAAATGCCGCTGCGGGTTCTTTACGTCAATTAGATTCGAAAATTACTGCTAAACGCAATCTCGCATTCTATTCTTACGGCTTAGGCTATGTTAGCGATGAAACTTGGCTTGCAGGTAGTCATCACCAAAGATTAATGCAAGTAAAAGACTTAGGCGTGCCAGTATGTCCTGAAATTAAATTGCTGAGCGAGCAAAGCTTATGTGACGAGTTTTACAAAGACATACTAACCAGGCGTGAACAACTCAGTTATGAAATTGATGGCGTAGTGTTAAAAGTAGATAACATTGCTGCGCAAAAAGTTTTAGGTTTCGTCGCCCGTGCACCGCGCTGGGCAACCGCTTATAAATTCCCAGCACAAGAAGAGTTAACGCAACTGTTAGATGTTGAGTTTCAAGTAGGGCGCACAGGCGCAATAACACCAGTTGCCCGCTTAGAGTCTGTATTTGTTGGCGGCGTTACCGTAAGTAATGCAACATTGCACAACCAAGATGAAATAAACCGTTTGGGTTTAAAGGTTAAAGATACCGTGATTATTCGCCGTGCAGGTGATGTGATCCCGCAAGTTGTAAGTGTTGTCCTAGAGAAACGTCCAGAAGATGCCGCGGATGTAATATTTCCGGCAACTTGCCCGGTATGTGATTCTGCTGTTAAACGTTTAGAAGGCGAGGCTGTACTTCGTTGTACTGCCGGTTTGTTTTGTGGTGCACAACGTAAAGAAGCCATTAAGCATTTCTCATCGCGTAAAGCCTTAGATATTGATGGCTTAGGTGATAAGTTAGTAGAGCAATTAGTGGATGAAAACTTGATCGCTACACCTGCTGACTTATTTAAGTTAAATGAAACCATATTAACCACACTTGAACGTATGGGCTTAAAGTCTGCACAAAATCTTGTAACCTCATTAGAAAAAGCAAAGTTAACAACCCTTGCTCGTTTTATTTACTCACTTGGCATTCGCGAAGTAGGGGAAACAACGGCAAGTAATTTAGCCCAGCATTACTTAACTATTGATGCGATTAAATCGGCTGATTTAGACAACTTACAGTCAGTGCCTGATGTTGGCGCAATTGTCGCGAAAAACATTGTTAGCTTTTTTGCAGAAGAGCACAACAATCAAGTGGTTGAGCAACTAATCGATGCTGGCGTACATTGGCCAGTAATTGAGGTGAAAGCTGATGATGAATTGCCACTCAAAGATCAAACCTTTGTATTAACCGGTACGTTAAGCCAAATGGGGCGAACCGAAGCTAAAGCTAAATTACAATCACTTGGGGCGAAAGTATCTGGTAGTATTTCCGTTAAAACTCACTACTTAGTCGCTGGTGAAAAAGCCGGTTCTAAACTAACTAAAGCCACTGATTTAGGGGTTAAAGTCCTTAGTGAAGATCAGATGATAGCGTTATTAGCTAGCCATAACGTGACTTAGCTAAATAGCATATATGGTGCAACCGATGCGCTTTATGACAGAACGCTAAAAATGCCTAATGTGGAGCAACAATAAATAATAAACATGAAACTTAGCCTTATTGTTTTAAGTTTAATCATAATTTTTAAGGAGTCTTTTGTGAAAATAATAACTCAGGGCCTAATCGCTTATTGCATGCTGTTGGGCACCTCCCCTATAGCGAATGCGGCTAATGTAAGCCAAGAAGAAATAGCAGCGATTAGCGTACCCAATTCAGTAGAAAGCTCAATTGGAGCGCTAAACTATCAAGATGGCGCACCAACCAAAGAAACCGCTGAAAAACTGTATGACTATGTAGACTTAATGCATGCGGTGAAAGCCTATAACGATAACCAAGCGCCAGCATCTATGTTTGCAATGCGCCGTGGTTATCAATCGCTTGGTGTTCATAAATCAAATCAAGTGATTATTCATGAGAAACCGCAAGATGCTAATGCAATTTATTTAGTCGCCAACTCTCAAACCTTATATGTATTTAATTTTCTAGACTTAAAAACTGACGGCCCATTAGTTTTAGAATCGTCTCCAAAGACGTTAGGTTTTTTAAACAGCATGTGGCAAACCCATATTGCTGATATTGGCGTTACTGGTGCCGATAAAGGTAAAGGCGGTAAGTACCTTATTCTACCTCCGAATTACCAAGGTGAAGTACCTAAAGGCTACATAGTTATTCGTTCACCTACTTATGGTATTTGGTATGCCAGTCGTGGTTTTTTAACTAACGGCAACCCTGAGCCGAGCCTGAGTATAATTAAAAATAGTTTGCGAATATATCCATTAGCAAAAGCAAATAACCCACCAAAAACTGAATTTATTGATGCTACCGGTAAGCAATACAACACAGTAACCCGCAATGACTTTCAATTTTTTGAAGACCTTAACGCTGTAGTTCAGGCCGAGCCTATTGACTCTTTAGGTGCTGAACGTCGTGGTGTACTTAAAGCCATAGGTATCGAGAAAGGTAAACAATTTTCCCCTGATGCTCGCATGAAAGGTATTTTGACCGATGCAGTAAATATTGGCCACGGTTACTTCCGCGCTTTATGGTGGCAACCAAAAGACAAAGCTAATGCATCGTACCCAGACGATAAAAATAGCCATTGGATGACGGGCTTTCCCAACCGCAATACTACCTTTATTGAAAAAGGCGCAATGGAATTGAATTCACGTCTACGTATGCACGGTATTGGTACGGGGGTAACTCCTGCTATGTCATCTGTAGCAGCGGGGAAAGGTTCTGATTATGCCTTTGTGTTTGTCGATAAAGAGGGGGAACGTTTTGATGGCGGTCAAACTTATAAACTAACATTACCGGCAAATATTCCGGTTGCTAATTTTTGGTCGATTATTGTCTATGACGCACAAACGCGATCTTATTTGCCTACTAGTCAATCAGGGGCAATGTTGAGTAGTGTTTTTGATGGCCTTAAGGCTAATGCAGATGGGTCAACCGATATTTACTTTGGCCCTAAAGCACCAAAGGGGCATGAAAGTAATTGGCTTGAAACCTTACCTAATAAAAGTTGGTTTATTTGTTTACGTATGTATGGGCCAACAGAAGCTTGGTTGAATGCAACATGGCGTCCAAGTGAAATTGAATTATTAAAATAAGCTTAACTAGACTTGCTTTGCTGTTATTCATCAAACTAGATAATAATATAGTTCAGTAAGTCTATCTTAGAATAATGAATTAATTTTCTAACGTATTCAACTTAGAAAATTAAGTAAGATACAATAATAGTGTATTTTTATTAAAATGATGGATAGAATCGGATTTTTAAAAATTAAAATCCCCCACAGTATAAGTTGTTAGGCATCTAATAATAGGCATGAGATGAATTCAGAAAAAATTGTAAAAAGTACACTTAATATATCAGTACCATTAAATTTTGTAGGCGCTTATTTACTCGCTTTTCCCTCTTCATATGCTGCAAGTCTTTTTGGCTTACCTGAGAATGCTCCATTATTATATTCGTTTTTTTTGTCCTTCATTGTGCTCTTTTTTGGTTTGGCTTATGCGTGGCTAGCGCGTCAACATAATGTTTTTCAGCCACTATTATTTGTCGGTGGTTTTTTAAAAATCGGCTTATTCTTTATAGGTTTTATTTTGTGGTTACTCGGTAGTGCAAGCGGGGAGTTCCTCGCTGTACTTATTTGTGATCTTATTATTGGGACTATATGGTTGTGGTCATTGTATTTAAATCGAGCGAAACAAAACTCTGTATAAATACATTAGCTTGAGAGTATTTGCTACGCATTTTTTCTATTTTTAATCGTTCAATTATTGCATCTAAACTACGCGACCACTTGCAGTTTAGATGATCGCGTTATTAGCTAGCCATAACGTAAGTTAAATAAATAAGTTAAATAAGTTAAGCTAAAATGTCGTTTAATGAGTTCCTGTAGCGCAACAGGAACACATTATTAGAGCTCTTGTTCGATACAAAAATTTAAAGCGGAACAATACATAAATAAATGAAAATATTCCTGCTGACCCATGAACGTGAATTGCATCGAGCAACCAATACCGGCTCTCTTGCTATAAACGATGCTAAAGGTATTGTTGAACGTATCCTTTGGGAAAGGGTGAACCCAAATAAAGAGCTTACTAAACTGATTGAAAATAATCAGGCATTGTTATTATATTCCAAAGGGGAGTCATCAAAGGCAATCGTTGAGGAATATGACAATATTATTATTATTGATGGCACATGGCAGGAATCACAAAAAATTTTCAACCACAGCCCTTATTTAAAAAATGCTCCACAATTCACTTTGCAAACATCTAATGATTCTTCATACAAACTTAGGGCTAATCAACCTAAAGGTGGGTTATGTACCATCGAGTGTATAATTGAAGTATTAAAAATCAAAGGCGAAAATGAATTGGCAGCAGAGTTGGCAACAAAGTTTGAGCAATTTAATGGCTGATAATCGACTAAAAAATCAATTTGGACACATTAATCTGGCTGTGTTTGAGCCTCACTATTTGCGCCCCATTTTAGCCAGTTATTCTATGGCGCTTGGCAAAACGTTAGAAGTATCGGAGATAACTAAATGAATAGCATAGATCTATTCGTAAAAAACTGGGGCAGTAAAAATACTATGGCTCCAATAAATGCAGATGATATAGCAGAGCTTGAAGCAAAATTTAACGCTATTTTACCTGACTCATATAAATATTTAATATCTACTTATGGTTTGGTCCACTCACCAAATGTATTAACTAAAATTTGTGATTTAAATTCTGATCTTTGTGAAGTTCAAGATTTCTTGAGTTTAGAAGATGTGTATTCACTATCAAAGCTATATGAAATGAGTGGCATGCCCAAAGGCCACATTTTGTTTGCGTCTGACTGTAAGGGCAACATGTTTTGTTTCAAGCTTGAAGACTGCATAAATAAGCAAACAGACTCACCCGTATGGTTTTTTGACCACGGCTTAAGTACGGTTAAAAAAGTTTCTAATTCATTCGCCGAATGGTTGAATGAGTTTAATGAGCTTTAATATTGCAACCAATTGATTTTAGATAATAATTAATCGTTCGGTTGTGAGTTGATAACTCACTATAGCAAACCTGTTTATTACCCTCTATTTGGGTATTTATTAACGCATCGAGTGTATTTTGAATAATTCAAACATTGAAGCTAACATAAGTTTCCGATTTAATCGTTTAGATAAACTGCAAGCTTTTACCCTAGTGCGGGCCATTTTAGGCTCTTCATATGAAGAGCCTAAATTGGCCAGTGATTGTTATGTAGGTTATGTGCCTTTAACGAAAGAAAACCTTGACGATATAAACGATTATTACGTACGCCAAAGAATTGAGATTGAAGACTGCGATATTTTTGTTTCAGTAAATCCTACATCAGTTACAAATATTATAGAGTTACCAGCCATAGTGAATCGGATGTTAAAGTATATTGATTGTAAGCTAAGGTTTTCTTTTACTGCAGTTGTTGAGCGCTAGAGCTATATTGTCTACAATAGGGTACTTTTTATTTACTTCAGGTCACCAACATGAATGACACTAAATCACAACCAGAATTACCGGATCGCCTTTCGTGTAATCCTCGCAGTCCACACCATGTGGAAGAAATTTTTGAGCACAATATCGGTATTAAAATTAACGGCAAAGAGCGCAATGATGTTGAAGAGTATTGCATCAGTGAAGGTTGGATAAAAATTCCTTCGCCAAAAGCATTAGACCGTCGCGGACAACCGCTTTTGATCACGCTTAAAGGTAAGGTTGAAGCCTTTTACAGCTAATCTGTTTTGCGCATCTAGTCTTCATTTTGAAGATTAGACGCGCATAAATCATCGCAGTTATTGGTAACTTATAATTTCCCTATCTTATTCCACTTACTCTACTAGTCTTATTTATTTTCAGTCGCAGAATTCACTATTTCAAGAATAGCTGGGTGTTTTAATCTGCGCTCAGGAGAAATAATATAATAGGATTCTTTTATTTCTGCCGTGCGGCCTAGAATCTTAACTCCATATTTTTCTACAATGTGATCTTCAATAAGAGTCGGGCTACAAAATACCCCTGAGCCTGTTTTAGCAAATGACTTCATTAAAGCACTGTCATCGAATTCAGCAATGATATTTGGCGTTATGTTTTTCTTTTCTAGCCACGCAGATATCGACGGTCTTACCGCAGACTTTTTACTTTGAATAAGCCAAGGTAAGTCAGATAAATTGTCAGGAAATTCTTTATTACAAGTTTTTAATAAACTTTGAGCGGCAAAAAAAGTGAAACCACTTTCAACCAGTTGATGATTATATGCTTTAACATGACTACCTAACTGAAGGGGCTGATCTGTTAAAATACAATCAATTTTATTAACCGATAAATCGGCTAGTAAGTGGTTCATTTCTCCCTCTTGGCATATCAATCGAACGGACTCATTCATCTTAAGTACAGGAGATAGTAATTGGTGTCCAAGAACTTTAGGTATAACGTTTGTAATTCCGACCGTAAATGTATGCCATAGCCCTGGCTGTTTTCTTTTTAAGATATTTTTAATTTCATCGCCCAGTTGAAATATCTCTTCTGCATAACTGAAAATAAGTAATCCCATCTCAGACAAAAATAATTTTTTGCCTTTTCGATCAAATAAGTTAACCCCTATATTAGCTTCAAAATTAGTTATTTGACCGCTTATTGTCTGCGGTGTCAGATTTAACCTGGTACTAGCTTTGGTGATGCTACCTTCTGTAGCAACAACATAAAAATAAAACAAATGATTATAATTTAATGGAGTCATAGAAGTCTTACGTAAGTTTTTTTCGAAGTAAAAGTTAATAATATTCGAATTTACCTACAACAGCAAGTGGGCTATAAATTATATACAACCGATAAATTACTGCTTTGGATAATAATGACACGGTATAAAAAATCTTCTTTCTTATTAAACTCGACCAATTCTGCTATTAAATCTAACTCAATGAAAAATATGAGTTTAAGTTTGGTATTAGTGGCGACGATGTTATCAATGCCGGCATTGGCAGAGCAAGTAAGCGATAAAGAAGAATACATAATTAAGTCATGTAATTCTTATAAAGAGGGGGCTGATGAAACTAAAACATTAGCTTGTGGAATTTACATTCGAGGATTCTTTTATGGTGTACTCAATTCAGGTAATACCGATGTATTGAAAATTGAAAAGAATAGTAAAAGTAGCTCAAGTTTTGTTGAAAGAGCTTATGCAAATAGAGTGGGGAGAAAACCAGAACGTAAGCCATTAGCGGGTTCTTGTTTAACAGTGGAACAGTTAAAGGAAAAAATTGTAAACAACCTTTCCGATGCTTCACTTGCAACGTTTGGCTCAATTAACCAAGTAAATACGTTTCTAATAAATACGTTAACTGCAGCGTGTTCTCCAGAAAATTAATTAAATAATGAAGATTATTGTTCAAAATGGTTTAAATGAATCAGACGGCTCCATAGAGGACTATATTCAGCGCATGATCAGGCTTGCCCTATCAAAAGCAGCTGCGAATATATCATCTATTACTTTCTGTCTTTCTGATGTTATGGGCAAAAATGGTAAATATGAAAAGCACTGTTTACTGACCATTTCATTGCATAACCTAGCAAATATAGTGATAGAGGAAGCTCAACCTGATCTCTATGTTGCTATTGACCGTGTTATTCAAAAAGCAACTAGAAAGTTATCGAGAAAACTGTCATCTTAACAACGAGTAAATATTTAACTCTAAATAAAGTGACGTTTATAGAAACTATTATTGAGGATTTATGAAACATACAATCAGTTTATTTGTAACTTTAGCTGCATTTTGGCTGTTTAATTCCGGCCACTATAATCTGCTGATCTTATCGCTTGGTTTGGTGTCTATCGCTTTCATTATATTTATTGCTGATAAAATGGACGTTGTTGACCAAGAATCTCAACCTTTATATTTATCGCGTAATATCTTTGGTTATTACTTTTGGTTAATTAAAGAGATTATCAAAGCAAATAGCACCGTAGTTAAACATATATGGCTTGGTAAAAAGAGTATTTCACCTGCACTTAGAAGAATTAACATCAGCCAAGAAACCGATATGGGCAAAGTCATCTATGCCAACTCCATAACTCTGACCCCAGGTACTGTTGCGATTGATTTAGTTGAAGATGAAATTCTTGTTCACGCCTTAATTGCTAAGGATATTGATTCATTAGAGAACGGTGAAATGGATCGCCGAGTAACGTTGTTGGAGATATGATGTTAATTGCTGCAACACTCGCTATTTTTGTCGCTATGCTTCTAGCTATATTTAGAGGCATTGCAGGGCCAACATTATATGACCGAATTCTAGCGGTTAATATGTTTGGTACTAAGACTGTTTTGCTTATCTCATTATTGGGTTTTGTGATGGGACGACCTGAATTTTTGGATATTGCTATTGTTTATGCACTGATTAACTTCATCAGTGTTATTGGCGTATTACGCTATTCTGATACCGATCAATTTAAGCACAGACAGTCCAATGATAAACCAACAGAGAAGGAGTTATAGGTGGAAATTTTACTATCTATTACTAGTGGCTTATTTTTATTTATTGGCAGCTTTCTGTGTATTTCAGGTGGCGTAGGAATTATTCGTTTTCCTGATTTTTATACTCGCATGCATGCTGCAGGTGTTACAGATACTTTAGGTTCGGCCATGATTTTAACTGGCTTGATGTTTCAAAGTGGTGATTTATTAGTATTTGCTAAGCTCGTTATGGTGTTATTACTGATCTTATTAGTAGGTCCTACAACCAGCCATGTACTAGCTAAAGCTGCTTTTCATAACGGTTTATTACCACAGGGGTTAAATACCCTTAGTAAAAGTGACGACAAGGAAGATACCTCATCGAATACTTGATTAATATCGTACTACTTAGTTTATTAGTGGTAATTGCCATAGCGATTATTCGCATGAAAGATTTGTTCGCAGTCGTTATGCTTACAGGTATCTATGGACTGCTATCGGCAAGTTTTTTTGTTGCTATGGATGCGGTAGACGTTGCTTTTACTGAAGCTGCCGTTGGGGCAGGTATATCAACTTTATTAATGCTCGTTGCTATAACTATGACTGGCCGCAAAGAAAAAGTAACACGCCATAAGCCCTTTGCTGCCTTATTTATCGTTCTTATAACTGGTGGCTTACTTATTTACGGAACACTGGATATGCCACTTTTTGGCTCTGCCGATGCGCCCATTCACAGCCATGTTGCTCCTCGTTATCTTAATGACTCAATGCAAGAAATTGGCATTCCTAATGTCGTTACTTCGGTATTAGCAAGTTATCGAGCATTTGATACTTTTGGTGAGGTAGTTGTTATCTTTACTGCAGGGATCGGAGTATTAGCGCTGTTATTTGTCCCTCGTCGCAAAGAGGAAGATGAAAAAATAGCATCAATTAATGACTCAATGCATGAGCATCATCTTGTTATTCGTATAATCACTAAAATGTTGATCCCGTTTATCTTGTTATTTGCCCTTTATGTGCAATTTCATGGTGATTACGGCCCCGGAGGCGGCTTTCAAGCTGGGGTTATTTTTTCTTCAGCCATTGTTTTATATACCATGCTGTTTGGCTTAAGTACTGCGCGTAAAGTAATTAACCAAGGCTTTATTCAGCTTATGGCCGCGTTTGGTGTTTTATTTTATGGTTGCGTTGGTATTGCTTCGTTAATGAATGGTGGTAACTTCTTCGATTACAATGTGTTATCTGACGATCCTGTTGCAGGTCAGCACTTAGGTATTCTTTTAATTGAATGGGGGGTAGGGGTCACGGTAGCTGCAATTATGATTATTATATTCTTCAGTTTTGCCGGGCGTCGTGAATTACAACAGCATAGTGAAAATAATAAAAACAGGGAATCATTATAATGTTAATGGGGCTTTTCAATAATTGGGTTGTTATTGTGCTTATGATGAGCGGTTTATATATCGTCATTGCTCATGGCAATTTAATCAAAAAATTAGTTGGTCTAACAATATTCCAAACATCTGTATTTATATTTTATATCAGCATGGCAAAAGTTAATGGTGGTAGCGCTCCTATTTTGTCTGAAAATATATCTTTATACTCCAACCCCTTACCTCATGTGCTAATTCTTACGGCCATTGTAGTTGGTATCGCGACTACCGCTTTAGGTTTGTCATTAGTGGTTCGCTTAAAAGAATCGTATGGCACAATTGAAGAAGAAGAAATTCAACGCCAAGATAATCAGCAAAATCAGGCCCTAAATAAAGAGAGGGATAAATAGTGATTACACACCTGCCAATTTTGCAAGTAGTCATTCCCCTAATGGCTGCGCCTATCTGTTTGATATTAAAGCGTCCTCAGCTAGCCTGGATATTTGCCTTAGCCGTTAGTGGCTTGGCTTTTGCTATTAGTCTTGTGCTGTTACAACAAGTAATGGTTTCAGGAGTTATTTCATATGAACTAGGTGGCTGGCAAGCTCCTTGGGGAATTGAATATCGAATTGATCAACTCAATGCTTTAATGCTGCTGATTATTTCAACCATAAGCACGATAGTGTTATTTGCTGCCCCTGAAAGCTTAGACAAAGAAATATCGAAAGATAAGCACACTTATTTTTATGTTTTATATCTGCTGTCTCTTACCGGTATGTTAGGTATCGTGGCCACAGGTGATGCCTTTAATGTGTTCGTATTTTTAGAGATCACTTCATTATCAGCCTATGCCTTAATCGCTATGGGTAAAAAGAAGCAAGCCGTGTGGGCATCATTTCAATACCTTGTAATGGGGACCATTGGCGCAACATTTATTTTGATTGGCATTGGCCTAATGTATCAAATGACCGGTACGCTTAACATGCAAGACTTGGCACAACGTTTACCTGAAGTGTCACAAACTCGTACCGTATTTACAGCATTTGCTTTTGTCATTGTCGGTGTATGCCTTAAATTAGCTATGTTTCCACTGCATTTGTGGTTACCAAATGCATATGCTTACGCGCCATCAATTGTTACCGCATTTTTTTCTGCAACGTCAACCAAGGTCGCGATATATTTACTTATTCGTTTTACTTTTTCTGTATTTGGACTTTCGTTTTCATTTACTACCGTGCCATTGCAAACATTATTTATGACGCTCGGTGTACTTGGTATTTTTGTCGCGTCCATTTCTGCAATCTATCAGCATAACATTAAACACCTTTTTGCTTATTCAAGCATTGCTCAAATTGGCTACATGATAGTTGGTTTTAGTATCAGTTCGGTTTCAGGGTTAACGGCAACATTATTACATTTGTTTAATCATGCGTTAATGAAGAGTGCAATATTTTTGGCCTTAGCAGCTGTTGCTTACCGAGTGGGTAATGTTCAACTCGATAACCTGAAAGGGTTAGGCCGTGAAATGCCATGGACTATGGCGGCGATTGTTATTGGCGGTCTAAGTTTAATTGGGGTGCCATTAACCGTCGGTTTTGTCAGTAAATGGTATTTACTCACAGCGTTAATAGAGCAAGGCTGGTGGCCCATCGCTGTTCTTATTCTTTTGGGCTCAATGTTAGCGGTAATTTATGTATGGAAGGTTGTAGAAATAGCTTACTTTAAAGAGTCGTCAGGAGCGCCAGTAAAAGAAGCTCCGTTGAGTTTTCTTATACCTATATGGACACTAGTCATTGCCAATGTTTATTTTGGCATAGATACCCGATTTAGCGTCGAAATAGCACAAGCAGCTGCACAAAGCTTGTTTGGAGGCGGACTATGAACCTTAGTTTAGAGGTGATGTTACAGCTGTCTATTGTACTACCTATATTGTCCATATTCGCTATTATTGCTGCAGGTCGTTACCCAAACCTTAGGGAAGGAGTGACGATAACTACTTGTTTAATATTGATTTGTTTTGTGAGTAATTTATATCAAGGGCTACTTTCTGGAGAAACCATTAGTGCCTTTTGGTGGGAGCTTTTACCTGGTTTAACCATTAGTTTTGATATTGAACCACTAGGTATGCTATTTGCCTTAATTGCTAGTTTTCTTTGGTTAGTGACAACCTGTTATGCCATTGGTTATATGCGCAGTCATGAAGAAAAAAATCAAACTCGTTTTTATGTTTGCTTTGCTGTTGCTATTGGCGCGGTGATGGGACTTGCTTTTTCAGCGAACCTTTTCACTTTATTTGTTTTTTATGAAGTCTTAACCTTATCTACTTATCCGCTTGTTACGCACGCTGGTACAGAAAAGGCTAAGCAGGGCGGCAGAATCTATCTAGGTATTTTACTAACCACTTCAATCGTATTCTTTTTACTTGCTATTGTTAGTACTTGGTTTGTTGCCGGGACATTAGACTTCAAACTCGGTGGTATATTTGCTGATGATGTTAATCCTCTGATCACCGGCACTTTATTGGTGTTATTTATTTTTGGTATTGGTAAAGCCGCTATTATGCCTTTTCATCGCTGGTTACCCGCAGCTATGGTTGCACCGACGCCGGTGAGTTCATTATTACATGCGGTAGCTGTGGTCAAGGCCGGTGTATTTACTGTGCTTAAAGTTTGTGTGTTTATTTTCGGTTTAGACCTACTTGCCGTACTGCCTACCACACAATTTTTACTTTATTTGGCTGGTGCTTCAGTATTAATCGCATCTATCGTTGCAATGCGCCAAGATAATCTCAAAGCAAGATTGGCCTACTCAACTGTTAGTCAGTTGGGCTATATAACCATAGGTGCCTTACTGGCAACATCTTCAGGCGTTATTGGAAGCTCAATGCATATCGCTATGCATGCCTTTGGCAAAATCACTTTGTTCTTTTGTGCTGGCGCTATTTTAGTCACATTGCATAAATCAAAAATCAGCGAAATGGCTGGTATTGGTCGGCAAATGCCGATAACGATGGCGGCATTTTTTATTGCTAGCTTGAGTATTATTGGCGTACCTCCAACAGGTGGAACTTGGAGTAAATGGTATTTAATGATGGGAGCTTTAGAAGCAGATCAGTTTGCCATTATGATGATCTTAATGGCGAGTTCTTTACTCAATATAGCGTATTTATTGCCGATACCTTTTCATGCGTTCTTCCCCAATCTGATTTCTTTTAAGCAAGAAAATCAAATACCTAGCAGCACAGGAACGTCGATTAATACAATGTCGGGCTTACAAATAAAAGAGGCTCCTTGGCCTTCGTTAATCGCTATTGTAGTCACTACGTTAGGTTGTTTAACTTTGTTTGTTTACCCGCAGCCTTTATTTGAATTGGCTAGCGCAGTTTTGACGGGGAGGGGATAGTTGATGAAAAATGAAAAACAATATTTATTTGATGATCCTAAAAACATAAAACGTCTATTGAATATATTTTATTTGTGTTGTGCTGTGTTGGTTGTTTTAGATTTTGTTATCCATCGCCATATTGGACACGATTGGGAAAATCTATGGGCTTTTTATCCGATTTATGGTTTTGTTGGCTGTGTCGTACTTGTGGTTATTGCCAGTTGGATGCGCACGTTTTTGATGCGCGCTGAGGATTACTATGACAAACCAACCAGCACGGATATAGGCAATAAGAAAGGAGATGAACATGTGGATGACTGAGATCCCACCTTTTGTTGCCTTTTTTATCGGGGCATTAATTTTATTGTTTACTCGTGGCATGCTACGCAGTGCAATTATGCTCGCTATTCCGATAATCAGTGCATTACACCTAATGATGATGCCAGAGGGAATCCATTTACAGTTCACTTTTCTTGACTATCAACTCACGCCTTATCGTGTAGATAAGTTAAGCATTATGTTTGGCTATGTTTTTCATATAGCGGCTTTAATTGGCATAATTTATTCGTTACATCTTCGCGATACGATGCAACAAGTATCCGCTATGTTGTATGCTGGTAGCGCCTTAGGTGCTGTATTTGCCGGTGATTTATTAACGCTGTTTATCTTTTGGGAATTATTAGCATTTACTTCGGTATTTCTTATTTGGGCTCGCAGAACAGAGCGCTCTTATCATGCAGGGATGCGCTATCTTATTATCCAAGTTTTATCAGGTGTTATCTTACTTGCAGGAGCGCTTTTTTATGCCGCCGAACATGGTAATTTAGAGTTCGGCTATATTGGCTTAGACAGCATGGCAGGCTGGCTTATTTTTATTGCTTTTGGCATCAAGTGTGCATTCCCTATTGCTCATAACTGGCTTACCGATGCCTACCCAGAAGCGACCGTAACCGGAACTGTATTTCTTAGTGCGTTTACCACCAAAGTGGCGGTTTATGCATTAGCGCGTGCCTACCCAGGAACTGAATTACTCGTCTATATTGGCGCTGCTATGACCTGTTTCCCAATCTTTTTTGCGGTTATTGAAAACGACTTACGCCGAGTGTTGGCATACAGTTTAATTAACCAAGTCGGCTTTATGGTTGTCGGTATTGGTATTGGCACCGCCTTAGCAATTAACGGTGCGGTATCCCATGCCTTTAATGATGTGATCTTTAAAGGCTTGTTATTTATGTCAATGGGGGCTGTATTGCACATGACAGGGAAGATCAATGGCTCTGATCTTGGCGGGTTATATAAAACCATGCCGAAAACAACCATACTTTGTATTGTTGGCGCGGCGTCTATTTCTGCTTTCCCTCTATTTAGTGGTTTTGTCAGTAAATCTATGGTGATGTCTGCAGCACTTGAAGAAGGCTATGACTGGATATGGTTAATGTTACTGTTTGCTTCTGCTGGGGTATTCCATCACGCGGGTATAAAAATTCCATACTTTGCATTCTTTGCTCATGATTCAGGAATTAGGGCAAATGATCCACCGAACAATATGTTACTTGCTATGGGAATATCTGCAGCCCTTTGTATTGCTATTGGGATCTATCCACAAGCATTATATTCATTACTACCTTACGACACAGGTTATAACCCGTATGATGCAACCCATGTACTGGCTCAAACTCAGTTGTTGTTCTTCTCAGCGTTGGCTTTTGTTTGGCTTAACCTTAAAGGTTTTTACCCGCCAGAGCTGCGCTCAACCAACTTAGACTTTGATTGGCTGTATCGTCGCGCGGTACCAAGTGTGTTGCAACCAATGTTTAGTGCTATTTGGCGATTAGATCGTGGCTTAAGGGATGTGTTTAAGTTAAGACTGTATACTTATTTAAGATATTTTTCTGGCAGAAATGATCGACTTAGCTTATTGCTTTCACAAAATTACCCGTCGGGAAGTATGGCTATGTGGGTTGCCGTAGTGCTTGCGATGTATTTGTTTCTTAGCTTTATTCAATAAAGTAAAATTTATAAAGAAGAGTTATGTCTCAGGTTGTTGGTGTTGGCTTAATTTCAGGATTTAATGCTCTTTTAAAAGAGCATTGCCTTGATCCTAAACCTCTTTATGAATAAACCGATATTAACAGCACGCTAATGTAAGAAGGTGAATGTCGTATAGTATTTATCGAAATGAATATTAGATCGAAAATAGTTAATTAGGTTACTGTTAAATATCCTCTTTTCTGTCTAATATTATAGCTAGTTTATAATAAAGAGATGATATTATGGAAGACAAGTGGCTCAATAGTTTAATTACCAAAGACGCACAAGATGGTTATGAATTAGCAATCAAATTATCTAGAATGGCAATTAAATTTACCCAACCATCAGAAGAAATTAGAAATAAAATTAGACCAGAGTATGCATCAAATGCACAAAATTTGATCGCATCTTCTCAGGTAGTAGCAACTAATTTTAATACAGTCGCCTTGGCTAATAATTTCTGGAAAGATTAATACCGAATGCCATTCGGTTAATTATTGTATTGCACTGAACCGCAGTGCTATACCTTCGCTTTCTTAAATAAATATTTAATCTTTGTTTTATCAATTAATTTAATTGGTATGAAGCTAATTAATCACCTTCAAAACCTTAATATCTAAGCGTTTAGCTGCTCTATTCAAATTTCCTCTGTCAGTTGATAAACGCCTAGCTGTGGCCGCCCAATTACCATTTTCTTGTTGTAGTACTTTAGTGATTAAGCCTCGTTGAAAGTTATCTGTAGCATCTCTTAAGTTAATATTTTCTTTATTTATTTGTTCTGTTGCAGAGCTTAGTTCGGTGCTAGTGATACTGCTTAATAGGTCTTTCTTTAATAAGCTCACTAAGTTGCCGCAGTCTTGAATATCTATGTTTATTACCTGGTTGTTACGCTGACGTGCACTTGCTTTTAATGCCGCGCGGCTAACCACATGCTCTAGCTCTCTTACGTTACCAGGCCAATCATATTGTAATAAATACGCTATTGTATCTATTGATATTTTGAGTTGCGCAATACCTAATTTTCGCCTGGTGTTTTCAATAAAATAACCGGCTAATAGCTCAAGATCACCTTCACGATCACGCAAAGGGTCAACGGTAACCGGATAGACACTTAAGCGGTGGTATAAGTCGGCGCGAAAACGTCCTTCATCAACTTCAGTTTTTAAATTACGATTTGTGGCAGCAAATATACGTACATCAACTTGCTCCACCTTATCTTGTCCTACCGGCTGTATTTCATTATTTTGAATGGCTCGCAATATTTTACTTTGCGCGCTAAGTGGTAATTCACCTATTTCATCCAAAAATAAGGTACCACCATCGGCAATTAAAAACTTACCAGCACGATTTTTCTCTGCGCCAGTAAACGCACCTTTAACATGACCAAATAACTCACTTTCAATTAAGTTCTCCGGTAGGGCTGCACAGTTTACATAAACTAGCGCAGAGTTTGCTCGGTTTGAATATTGGTGCAAAGTTCTTGCTACAAGCTCTTTACCAACACCCGTTTCGCCATAGATCAATATATTGAAATCGGATGGTGCGACTATTTTTATTTCATTCTTTAATTTAGTTATGCTTGGGCTATTGCCAATAATTTCACCACCATCCCTGTTTAATGCCTCCTGGGTAAGCTCGTTTACTACGTTTTGATTGTGAATGGCTTTGCTTTCTAGTTGTTCAATCATTAAGGCCGTATTAAGGGTATTAGCCGCAATGGAGGTGATCACATCTAACGTTCTGCTTGGGATAGTATCGAATACGTAAGGGGTTAGGCTATCTATGGTAAGTAAGCCTAACAGATTGTTATTAAAGTACAGTGGTAAGCCCATACAGGCATGTACAGGTAAGTCGCCTTCACGATCTGAAAGTAAGCCATCGTATGGATCGGGCAATGGACTATCTGCGGAAAACCTTACGGCAGTATTCGCGTTACAAAGTACTTCAAATCTAGGGTGGTCTTTAATGTAAAAACGTCTGCCTAAGGTATCTTTAGTTAGGCCTTGCTGAGCAATTGGCTTTAATAAATCTTGATGAAAAGATAATAATGCCACGGCATCACAAGGGATGGTTTTGCGTACCGTATCAAGTAAACGATCAAATCGATCATTCGAGCTTAAACTGTTGGTTGAATCAATCGCCAGTTGCAGTAGTGCATTTGAGGTTATTTCATTCATAGTATTTTATTCAGCGCTTGTAGTTCGAGTAAATATAGCACACGTGAGTCTTAATGACACATTTTTAATCGTGTCTATATGACCCTTTGTTTTCTTGGTTATAACTAAAGTCTATATATAACAATACCTTAAAAAGTTGGCACTGTGTTTGCAATATAAAGACTATAGAGAATATGAAGATAAAACAGGAATTTAATATGTACGCACAATTTTTTATAGCAAACCAACTTCCACAAATTGAAAATGCGCTTAACTTTCAAAAGTGTTTAGTCGCAGGTAATTGGTTGATGGTGACTTCTTTATTAATCGTAGCATCTTGCATCGCCCTTACTTTTGGTTTTGAAGACAATTTTGGTATTCCCGCACAAGTTTCTGCACACATTGCCACAATAGTTTTTGCCGGCTTATTAAAAATTGGTTACGTACTACGTTGTATCGCTTTACACGCTTTTGGAGTGAAAGTTTTTTAAATGATTTCTATTAACGACCCTGAACTAGAGCAATTGCAAAACGATGCTAACAGCCAGCACAGTACTTTTACAAAATTAACTAAGCATGCGTTATTTGATTTACCGTTTCGATCTTTTTTCTTATGTGCAGTACTTGCTTCTATTGTATCTCTTGGTCTTTGGTCAGCCTATTTAAATGGCAACCTTACTGCTTTAAATGGCGAGTTATCAGCAACCGTATGGCATATCCATGAAATGCTGTTTGCGTTTGCGGCAACTGTTGCCGTTGGTTTTATATTAACTGCCGCGCAAACCTGGACAGGTAGAGCAAGTATAAAAGGCTTACCTGTGATCGCTTTACTTGTTTTATGGATTGCGGTTCGTATTTGCTTACTAGTAAATAGCAACTCCTCGGTTTCTCTAGCCGTTGTCCTGCAATCTATATGGTGGCTAAGCGTTATCACTATTTATGGCAAATTAGTGTTGGTGGCCAAAAATCGCCGTAATTATTTATTTATTCCTTTATTAACTACGCTAATGCTTTTAAACATTGGCGTATTGTTGTTTGATTTGAATGACCGCACCGACTTAGCTCTGCATTTTGCTAGAGCGGCGGTATTAATGTTTGGCCTGATGATGGGGATTATGGGGGGCCGTGTCATTCCATTTTTCACAACCGCGGCAACCCGTACGTCAAAGATCATTACACCCTGGTTTTTAACCCCTATGTTACTGGTCACATCAATTGCTGGCATTAGTGTGTTTTTTATTGGTAAGTTCATCAGTTTACCTTTTACACCGGCTACGTTAATGATAGCAAGCGGTGTACTGCACATTTTTCGTTTAGGATTTTGGCGAAGTAGGGTAACCATCAATGTGCCATTGTTATGGTCGTTACATTTATCGTATTTTTGCTTGGGACTAGGTTTGATACTATTAGGCTTAAGTTACTTGCTACCAGCATTACAGTTTAGTGATGCACTACATTTACTTACTATTGGCGCAATGGCTTTAATGATCTTTGCCATGATGAGCCGAGTTTCTCTTGGTCATACAGGGCGAGCTTTACAAACACATAAGGCAGTACCGTTTAGCTTTGCCTTACTTATTAGCGCAGCCTTTGCACGAGCTTTTTTACCACTATTACAACAGCATCAAATCGCTTGGCATTTAAGTGCCATACTTTGGATTTTAGCGGGCTTAATTTTTCTGGTTATTTATAGCCCGATCTTAGCAAAACCTAGATCTTAATTTTATTATTTTATTTTTCCTTAACCAATTTTTGGAGTTCTCATGTTAACCGACGCACATATCGACATTGTAAAAAGCACTATCCCATTATTAGAAAACGCAGGCTCAGCACTTACCGATCATTTTTATCAAAGAATGTTTTCTCACAATCCTGAACTGCAAGATATCTTCAATATGTCGAATCAGCATACTGGTCGTCAGCAAGTGGCTTTATTTGAAGCAATCGCTGCCTATGCTAAAAACATTGATAATTTAGGCGCACTAACTACTGCAGTAGAGCGTATTGCCCATAAACACACCAGTTTTAATATCCAAGCTAAGCATTATGAAATAGTGGGCATGCACCTAATTGAAACCTTACGTGAATTAGCAACCGAAGCATTCACTCCTGATGTTGAAGACGCATGGACACAAGCGTATTTGTTTTTAGCGCAAATATTTATCTCACGAGAAAGCGAGCTGTATAAATTACGCTCAGAAAGTTTTGGTGGATGGGCTGGCACGCGTAAATTTACGGTTATTGAAAAGACTGTTGAGTCTGAATTAGTGAAAAGCTTTGTCTTTGCACCCGTTGATGGCAAACCTGTTATCGACTATGTATCTGGTCAATACCTTGGCGTAGAGCTAACACCTACGGATGCTGAATATAAAGAGATCCGTCAATATTCTTTATCAACAGCAGCTAATGGTAAAACCTACCGTATTTCAGTAAAGCGTGAGGTGAATGGCGTACCAGGTGTGGTATCAAATTACTTGCATGATGGTGTTAATGTTGGCGATGAAGTTAATTTATATGCTCCGGCAGGTGACTTTTATTTTATCGATAGAAAAGCGCCGGTTGTACTGCTTTCTGCTGGTGTTGGTATAACGCCTATGCAGTCGATCCTAGAAACGTTAGCTGCAAATGATTACTCAGAGCCGGTGCATTATTTACATGCTTGTGAGAACTCACAGCAGCATTCATTTAATGAACGTGTAGAGCACCTTACGGCTGACAAACCTTGGCAGCAATATACTTGGTATCGTAATGAAAAAAGTGACAGTGAAAACATTGGCCATGGCGTAATGGATTTATCAACTCGCGACTTACCATTAAGTAATGGTGACTTCTACTTATGTGGGCCAATTGCATTTATGCAATTTGCTAAACAGCAACTACTTAGCTTAGGAGTGAATGAAACAAGAGTACATTACGAAGTGTTTGGACCACACGCTTCACTATAAAGCATTAGAGATATCGTCATTCGTTAGAAAGCGATAATTTACCTTAGTTGAGTATTAGTCAATATCAGCCAGTTGCTCTTTTTAGCCGCTGGCTTTTTATTAACCATCGCACGGTGAGATAGATTCAACTTCTAAATAAACGGGCGCTTTATAGTTAATATTATTGGCACTAAGCAGCATCTGCTCTGCCAGAGTACTGGCGGCAATAGGCCGGTAACGCTTTAATGAGCCAATAAACAAAAAGGCAATAAACTTAAATATATAGTTGCCAATTCCCTCTAGTAATCGTGTTTCATTGCGTTTACCTAATAGCAAACTTGGTCGAAAGATAATTAATTGATTCAAGTTTAGAGCTTTTAATGCATCTTCCATACAACCTTTGGTTTTCGAGTAAAAACTGAGTGCTTTCTGACTTGCACCAATCGCACTGATCACCATAAACTTATCAACATTAGCTTGTTTACTTATTTTTGCGGCATTGACCACCAAGTGCAGATCGATGTTTTCGAAGTTTTGTTTAGACTTTGCTTTTTTTATCGTGGTTCCTAAGCAACAAAATACATCGTTTACTTGAAACTTCTCACTGTAATTAGCAAGCTGGTTAAAATCGACAATATGTTGCTCTAGTTTTTCACTCTTGAGGTTGATGTTTTGTCTAACTAGAACAATGACCTTCAAATAATTTGGATTTACTAGCAGTTTTTCTAAACATTTATTACCAGTTAATCCAGTTGCCCCTAATACTAAAGCGGTTTTATTTTTATTCATAAAGTTTTCATTTTTGGTTGACCTAAGCAAAATGTCATAAAGCAGATCGAGCTAACTTATGATTAGAGCAAATCATACTTTTGCTAAAATTTAAATGTATAATTTTTTTATGTTATTCATTTATAAAAAAATCAATTTTTATAAAAAAAAACGCTTGCAATAAATCAGCCCAGTAAAAATAAGGCGTAGCAAAAGTTATCCACCGTTTCTGTGTAAAACTTTATAAAAGCAGTAAAATGTAAATGTAACCTAAATGTAACCTAAATGTAACCTTACATAATTTTGTAATTGTAATTTAGTACTTACGCTCTAGTCGTTATTTTTATTGGTTTTAATTAATTACTCACAAAGTTATCCACAGATAATCCAGGGTTCATTTTTACTGTTTATTTGCATGTGAATAAAAACTAAATAAAATATATTTTAATTTATTTTTATTATTAAAAATTATCGCTATTAATGCTTTATGTACTTTTGTATGAAAATTTTGGCATGAAATATGATAGGTAACATATTTTGAAATAAAACTACTGTATATTGCTACATATAAGGTGTTTGTTGGTGTGCGGCTTTGATCCGTTTACAACAATTTCAGTAACTTAGTCATTAATTTTTAATTGATATCGTTGTTTTAGTTGTAATTAGAAAAGCTAAGCGTAGCAAGGCAGGGAGGCTATTTTGATAATTTAGCTAAAACCTGTTTTTGTTTAAACAGGTTTTAACTAAAAATTATTTTAGGATAAAATCCCTTCAAATTGGTTAAGTTATCAACAGCACCAAAATAGTGCTAAAACTTGACTGGATTAGTAAGGTTTAACTCAAGTACTTAATTGTTATTAGATAACTTTTTAGCCACTACAATGCCAACCGTCATCGCTAATATAAAGCCAACAACTTTAATGTTGCCAGAGCTTAAATTTGCAATAGCTGGACCTGGACATATACCTGTTATACCCCAACCTAAACCAAACAGTGAAGAGCCTATAATAAGACGCTTATCAACTATTTTTTGGGTCGGTAAAGAAAAGCTTTTCTCGCATAATGGAGTCTTCATTTTCTTTATAATAAATTGATAGGTTAAGCTATAAACAACTAAAGCCCCACCCATAACAAAAGCTAAACTCGCATCCCAAGTTCCAGCTAAATCTAAAAAGTTTAATACTTTATTAGGATCAACCATTTGAGCAACGGTTAATCCTGCGCCAAATAGTAATCCACAAAATAGAGCGATAAGGAAATTCATATTAAACTCCTAACAAATGACGTATAACGAACACAGTAACAATACCCGCACTCATAAAACTGATCGTGGCAATAATAGAACGTGGAGAAAATCGGCCCATGCCACAAATGCCATGACCACTAGTACATCCTGAGCCCATACGGCTACCAAACCCCACTAAAAAGCCGCCAATAATAATTGCTGGCCAGCCTAAATCAATGTCTGTTGGTAAGTTAAAACCGAAAGGCATTACCACTAGCGGACCTAACACTAAGCCAATCAGAAAATATATTTGCCAGGTTAGTTTTTTAGAAAAATTAAAAAATAAATTGGCAACAATGCCGGTGATACCAGCAATACGACCATTTAAAAATAATAATAAAAAGCCCGATAAACCTAATAGTATTCCGCCGAGTAGAGCAGAGTAGGGGGTAAATTCAGTCATAGTATTTCCACGTTAATTGTATCCATTAGTCTTCACTTGGAATAACAATAGATAGTTTAAACAAGTTTATTAATTGTATTATAACAAAGCGAAATTTTAAGTTTGTATTTGTTTGTTATAGCAATTTCATCATATTAAATAAGCGAGACATTAACGAACTTACTTTTAAAGTCGCTCTAAATATAAATGAGCATTGCTTTGGTCGATGTTAAATTTGAAGTTTTTTAAAAAATTCATACCCAGTAAACCATCGGCGTTCTCAAAATTTGGTAAATCCATAACTACGACTTCAAAGTTGTTTAACACGTAGCCGCCAATTGCAAATTGGTCCACCTTAATTGAAAATGCCTGTTCGTCACCACCGGCAGTATTGATGGTCATATCTCGAAATTTTTCATAACTGTGGGTATTTTGTAGTTGCTCAAAATAACTAACCGAAATAACCGTGATTGAAGCTCCTGTATCTATCATTAACGCTACGTCTTGTTGACTGTTAATTTGCGCATCAACGATAAAATGCTCATTAATTTTGGTTAACGCAATTGCGTGTGCAATATTATTTTCAGCATCAATTAAACTATACAAGCTGTTTATTTGTGCTTGGTATTCTTCATTATAGCGAATGCCATCTAGGTGATTTATTGCGGTTGCTGCGTCGTTTTGATAAATATAAGCTTCGCTTATGGCTAAAGTATAAGGAACATAATTTGCGTCATGAGCTAATAACGTAGCGCAAAATTTAATGACCTCTGACCATGACTGTTGCTGCTTTAAATACAACAACCTTTGCGTGGCGATTATATGCATCTGCTCAGTCCAAGTTTTCTCTTTCTCTAGATCAAACGCATGCCTGATCAAATCCTGATAGACCATAACAGCTTGTTGGATTTCACCATTCTTTTTAAGCCATTCAATCTTAAGCAATAACCAGTCATGATCATAGGCTTGCACATTTAATGCTTCAGATAAAAAATTTGAAACTAATGAATATTGGTTTTGATTTACCCATTGATAAGCAACCGCCAACCAATCTCCTTTAATTCGCTTAGCGCTTAACTCGTCTAAGTTATCGACCTGGCTATAATAATCAATTGCTTCACTAAATAAATGCGCACTAAAAAACTGCTCAGCTTTCGCAATTAATAAGTTCAGCTCTGCGCTATTGTCTGCATCGTTTTGTTCAGGTGTGGTCGTTATTACTGTGTAGGTGGCGTTATTATTCAGTTCGCTATTACTGTCATTTTTCTCAACAATAAAATCATTTGAATTATAGCCTTGTGTTTGTTGCTTTTGTAAACCACTAACTGTGTTTGTAGGGATTGTAGCCATAGGCTTATTGTTCATTAACAAAAAGCTATTTAAGCCAACTGATATCGTCAGCGCTATGGTTAAAATAATAATTAGCTTGTTCTTCAATCTATAATCCAAACTTGGTAAAGTTAGTTATGCTTGTTTGCTATATTATAGTAATGTAAAACAAAGGTTAATGTTTAATTTATGCAGGTTCTAGTTTGAGCAACATCGAAAGACAAACCACCATCACGACAACTGAAAACGGCTTTAAAATAGCATTTTATGCAATGGCAAGCCCGTGTGAAATATTACTCGATTGCGATAAATTAGATATCGCCCAGCAACTCGCCAACGCAATATCAACTGAAGCCTGGCGCATTGAAGATAAGTACAGCCGTTATCTGCCAACTAGTGTATGTAGCCAAATCAATAATAGCCAAGGTAAGTCGGTGGTTATTGATGACGAAACCAATAAACTTCTACAGTTTGCCGAGCAATCATTCCAACTCAGTGAAGGCTTATTTGATATTACCTCAGGCGTACTGCGCAAGGCTTGGGTATTTGATGGTAGTGACAAGGTGCCAGAGCAAGAGCAAATTAACGCTATATTGCCACTAATTGGCTGGCAAAAAGTTAAGCTTACAGATTCCTCAATCACTTTAGCGCCAGATATGCAAATTGACCTTGGCGGATTAGGCAAAGAATACGCCGTAGATACTAGCCTATTAATAGCGAAGGGAATTACTGACTTTCCTGTATTAATTAATTTTGGTGGCGATATAGCGGCAACATCGGCACAATTAAATAGTCAACCTTGGCAAGTGGGAATAGAGCACCCAGGCTTTGAAGCATCCGATCCTAGATATAAACAACCATTAGTGGTGAGTATTTCACAAGGGGCAATTGCCACAAGTGGTGATGCCAGACGCTACCTGTTAAAAGACAATAAACGTTATAGCCATATTCTTAATCCTAAAACGGGATGGAGTATAACTAATGCGCCTAAATCAATTACCGTTGTTGCGCCTAATTGTATTCAAGCTGGCTTTATTGCTACTTTAGCTTTACTTCAAGGTGAGCATGCTGAGCAGTTTTTAATTGAGCAAGATATTAGCCATTGGTGTATTTGGTAAGTTAATCATCTCGTTCTGTACTGTCATTATCGTCAAGCCATTTTAACTGTTCAAGCGGATAGCCTAAGAACCATTTAGCTCGGTCTAAAACAATTCGGGTTTTTATACGAGTAATACCTAAGGCTGGGTTATCGCTTAACTGGCTACAGGTATCATTTAGTGCTTTTATGTTGGGAAAGCAACTCAATGAAATAAAATCAATATCACCACTTAATTGCATACAGTCCATAATTTCAGGAATATCTTTAATGGTATTGGCAAATGATCTGCAAACTGGGGCGCTATTATTATCTAAGGTAAATTCTATATAGGCCATTACGTGTTCACATAATTGCTCTAAATTAACATCGGCGTGAAATGTTCTAAAGTACCCTGCTTCTTTTAAAGATTTTACTCTTTGAAAACATGCGCTTGCTGACAAATTTACAATTTCAGCTAATTCTATGTTGGTCAAATCTGCTTGCAAGTGCAAGGTGGCTAAGATTTTTTTATTATACCTATCTATTTTAATTGTCTTTTTCACTTAACTACCTTAAACGTGAGTTGTTACCCAGACTATTATCTCTGATTATTCATTAATATTTATTAGATTTATTGAATAAGCAAATATATTTTCTTTCTATGTTAGATAATTACAAAATATTATTTTGTAACAAGTGTGCACAATGAATGTAAGTTAACAAATAAACAACAAATATCAATTAACGTTACAAAAATCTAAGGGCACGGATATGAGAAAAGATAAAACGCAATATTTTGCAAAGTCGATATTGGCTTGTTCATTAAGTTTAGCATTGTTTTCACCTGCATATGCACAAGAAAGTAATGAGGCTGAACTTGATGAAGGCATTGAGACCATTGTCGTTTCTGCTCGTGGCCGCACGGAATCAATTCAATCTGTACCTGACTCTGTTACCGCATTCAGTGCCGATATGATCGAAAACTCTAGAATTACCAACTTTAGAGACGTCGCTAATATGACGCCTAACTTAAGCCAACTCGATAACTTCCGCCCTGGTATTGCTAGAATTACTATCCGTGGTTTGATCACTCCACAAGTGGGCGATCCACCAATTGCGTTTGTTGTTGATGGTGTGACTGCCCCTGATTTAGAATTTATTAACCAAGATTTAGTTGATATCGAGCGTATTGAAGTAATGCGAGGTGCTCAAGGTGCATTGTATGGCCGAGGAGCTGTTGGTGGTGCTGTAATTGTTACTACTAAGCAGCCTATTGAAGATCTTGAAGGATCAGTAAAAGGCTCTTACGGTAATGGTAATAGCTACAATTTAAGTGGTGTTGTTTCTGGCTCTTTAAACGAAGCCGATACAGCTTATTTCCGTGTTGGTGGTTACAGCAAAAGTACTGATGGTTTAATTGATAATGAATTTTTAAATGATGAAGCCGATAACTTAGAAGAAGAGTCAGTATTTGCTCAGCTGCAGTTTGAAATGTTTGACGATACGAGCTTAAATTTAAGAGGTCGTTTCACCACAAGTACCGCAGGATTTGCTTATTATCAGGGTGTTAGTGAAGAAAGCAAGGACAATTATGATATCGATACATCACAAAACGTAAAGAATAACGATGAGCGTGATGTTTATGAGTTAAGTGCCAAATTAACACAAGAATATGACTTGGGTACATTTGACTTTATAACCGCTTACAGCAGCTCTGAAAATGAGCATTTTTATGATGGTGATTACTCTGCGGATCCTACATTCATCGATGAGCCTGATTTTTTTAGAGCGCCTTTTGCTACCGAAGGTTTATTTGATATCGAATCATTAACCATAGAAACTCGTTTTACGTCGCATAGTGACCAAGCATTTCGTTGGGCCGTATCGGCATTTTATCAAGATAGAGATAAAGACAATGAGATCAATTTTTATGATGATTTCTTTGGCGACATTCCGCTATCACGCAAGGATTTTCCGACAGACAATATTTATTTAACCATAGCTGATAAAAATAGCAGTAAAGCTTGGGCGGTTGCAGGCCAAGTGAATTACGATGTGACTGACAACTTAGAGCTAACAGGTGCACTACGTTATGATGAAGACGAACGTGAATCGTATGACCCAAGCTTTAAAGATGATACCTATGCAACCGATACTTACAGTCAATTACAACCGAAAGTAACAGTAGCTTATCAAGTTAACAAAGACTTTTTACTCTACACCGGCTATTCAAAAGGTTTCCGCAGTGGTGGATTTAACGAGCCAGCACCAGGTATTAATAGAACCTTTGATCAGGAAGTCTCTGATAGCTATGAGGCTGGTTTTAAATCAACGCTACTAGACAATAGATTAACCATAAATACTGCACTATTTGCCATTGACCAATCGGATGCACAAATTACCCAGTTTAATGTTGATACTTTTACTCTAGAAAATTTAGCCATTGATGATGTTGAAATTCGTGGAGTTGAACTTGAGGTTGCATACGCAGCTACTGAAAACTTAGATATTCGTTTTAGTGCCGGTTTAATTGACTCTGAAATTGTTGCTTTTGAAGAGCGCCCTGAGCTTGAAGGCCAATCACAAATATACGTATCAGATTACAACTATGCGTTAGCTGTAAATCATTATTTTGATTTAAATAGTGATTGGGCAATTATTTCTCGAGCTAGTGTGCAAATTACCGGGCCACAAGCCTTTGATATTGAAATTCCCGACGTAGAGTCAGAAAGTGCAACCTTTGTTAATGCTGGTTTAGGTTTAAAATCGGAAAATTTTACTGTGCAAGTTTATGCTGATAATTTAACGGATGAGCGCAGTATTGAAGATATCTTTTTATATGGTGACGGTGTAACAGATCTTGCTCGTCAACCAAATAAGCCAAGAAGCTATGGCGTTGAAGTTATTTATAACTTCTAGTCGTTCTATTCGCCTTATAAAATAGACCGTTCAAGTCTATTTTATAAAGGCTTTACACATTTAAGGATTACACCATTAATACCAATAACGACATATTTGAAGACTACGCAACCACCCCTGTACCTGAACATAAAACAGTAGGCGGTGTGAGGATAGGTATGGTAAATGGTGGTTTAGCCTTTGCGGTCCCAGGGCTACTTACAGGTCTCGAATTAGGCACTGCGCTTGGTTTAGAGCAAAGTATCTATGTGTTTTTTTTAGGTGGTTTGATCCTATCAATCTTAGGTGTCGTTACTGGCCTCGTTGGTATGCATAGCCGCTTATCCTCTTGTATGACAATGAAGTTTGTTTTTGGCAAGCAGGGTGCAAATGTTCTCAGTTTTGCCTTTGTTGTCGCCTTACTTGGCTGGTATGGAGTCAATATTGATTTATTTAGTAGTGTTACTCAGCGCCTACTTCTAGACGGATTTAATATATCTTCACAAATATGGTTGCTTGAAATAATCTTTGGTGTCGTTGTTACATTAACCACTATTTTAGGTTTTAAGCTACTAGATAAACTGTCCAGTTTGTTTGTACCCATAATGTTTTTATTGGTTGTGTATATGGTTTATCAAAGCATTAATTATGACCAAACCATTAATGACATTACCACCACTGTGGTAAGTTTTAGTTTTGGTGAAGCGGTATCTATAGTGGTTGGTAGTTTTATTGTTAGCGTAGTATTAATGCCTGATTTTACGCGTTTTTCAGCAAGCCAAAAGGACACTACAATAGCCTCATTTTTGCCCTTTTTAGGATTAAGCACTTTTGTTTATATCGCTTCTGCCTTTGCCGGGTTAGCTGTAATGGAAAGTGATATTTTAAAGGTTATGCTCGCCCTTGGTTTAGGCTGGTTTGCCTTTGCCTTATTAATTTTATCAAGCTGGGTTACCAATGTGGTTAATTTGTATAGTTCGGCTTTAGGGCTATCAGCTATTAATCCTAAATGGCAAGAGTGGAAAGTGATTGTTGTTGCTGGTTTACTTGGCACTGTTGTGGCGACATTTAACTTACTCAATAATTTCACTGACTTCTTATTTGGCTTATCCATTATCTTTGTACCGGTTGCTTCTATCTATGTTACCGATTTCTTTATTTTACGTAATAAAAAACCTTATCAAATAAAAGATCTAAAGAGTATAGATAACCTTAATGTGAGCGCTTTGATTGCCTGGTTTATTGGTATGGCGGTGACCTTGTTTGTTAATAAAGGCTATATAACCTTAACCACAATAGAAGTGTGCGATGCTATTTTGGTGACTACACCTTTATATTATTTTCTAAGTAAGCGTATAAAACGCAATTTCACCGTACGTTAAACAAACAGTTAGCATGAAATATTGGACAGGATTAAATGTTAGCAAAATATTATTTTTTAAGTTCTGTATCTATTCAAAATATAACCGTGCAGGCGCGTAAGTTTACAAAACTTAAATTTGTGTCATTGCATTAAAATATTAACAACTAACGAGTAAATGGTTCCAAGCATATGAAAGTGACAACCCTTAATAAACAAGACTTATCTGATATTTTATATGGCTGTACCATCTTTGGTACTGGCGGTGGTGGCGAACTTGATGAAGGTTTCGACTACATTGACAGGGCACTAGCTGCTGGCAAAGAATTTAAACTGGTGAGCATTGATGAAGTCCCTAATTCGGCCAAAATTTGTACGCCTTATATGCTTGGGGCAATTTCACCTTTAAGTGCTAAAGAAGAGTTGGCTTATAAAGAACTTCCGCGCAGCAAAGAGCCGTCAATAATGACAGCTTTTAAGCGTTTAGAAAAATACACTGGTGATTCTTACTTCGGTACCGTTTGTTGTGAGTTAGGCGGCTCAAATACCGCCATATCCTTTTATGTTGCAGCCATGTCTGATGGTTATATTATCGATGCCGATCCCGCAGGTCGAGCCGTACCTGAAATAACCCATTCAACGTATTACTTAAATGGCTTACCTGCCGCACCAATTGTTACCGCAAATGAATTTGGTGAGTGCTTTATCTGTGAAAATGTTAAGGACGATCTTCGTGCTGAATCTATTGTGCGCGCGTTAGCGCAAGTAAGTCGTAATGATATTGCTGCAATAGATCACGCTCTTGACGCGAAAGATCTTAAAAATGCGCTTATTAAAGGGACAATTACCAAATCATTAGAAATGGGTAGGGTATATCGACAAGCTAAGGCTAATGGTGATGACTTAGCTGAAGTTATTGCTCAACAAGGCGGTGGTTTTGTTACCTTTAGAGGTAAAACTAAAGACTACTACTTTGCATTAGAAAATGGTTTCACCGTAGGGTATGTGAGTATTGAAGGTGTAGATGAGTATCAAGGTAATACTTATGATATAGAAATCAAAAATGAAAACTTGGTTGCAAGACGTAATGGCAAGGTTGATGTAACTATTCCTGATTTAATTTGTTGTATTGACTTAGATCGAGCTGAACCCGTCACCAACCCTAACCACATAAATGGTATGAATATAGCCATTGTTATTTTACCTGCTCCGCAAGAATTCACTACAGAAAAAGGATTGCAAGCATTTGGTCCTACTTATGTCGGATTAGATCAGGCTTATATACCCGCTATAAAAAATAAAAAATAAAAAATAAAAAATAAAAAATAAGAATTAAAACGAATGTACTTAGAAGTCTTCGTTAACAATTTTGCCACATAAAATCGATAACAATTACAATTTATCTATCAGTAGCATGTTATAAATAAGTTATGAACTTTAACGACTATTTTAATCAGCTACCTCCCGAGCTTACATTAACCTTTGCTAGTGCCGAGGAGAATGAAGAGTTGATGAAGGAAATTGAAGTTAATCAATTGGTTACTCAATTAGGTAGAGGGGCTTTTCAATGTGGTGTTGCTGAACGCACTATTGATGATGTCAGTTTAGTTTCGGATCGATTTAATACCGCGATATCCGTTTTTATTGAACCTCCCAAAGAAACTATCTGCTTAATGATGGCCTCTGCTCCAGATAATGAAATATCAATTAGTGGGCAAACCTTTGACCACGATGTAATGACCATATTACCTAGTAACTATGCCGTTGATATGGTGAGCAAAGGTATGTGCGGCTCAGATTCAATAATGCTCTCAAAAGCGAAGTTTACCCAAATAAGTCAATCGGTTAACCCACAATCACAAGCCATTGATATCGCTAGCCATATTCGATTAAACCCAGCCGAAGCAATGTTTTGGCGCAACAGTATTGTTAATGGTATTAATAATGGCACGGACTCTGAATCTTTAGACAATATGATGAGCTTATATATTGCTAGGTTAACTGATGGTAGTGATAGTAATTACTCAGACTTGCCAATTCACCTTGATAAGCGAATTAAAGTGGCTCGGCAGATCCGAGATTATATGCAAGAGCATCACCAACAAAAAATAAGTTTAGATATGTTATGCCTGCAAATGGGCATTAGTATTCGCTCATTACAACGCTGTTTTAAAGATTATTTTGGCTGTTCTATCTTAGTGTACCTACAAGCTTTGCGCTTAAAAGCCGTACATAAACAAATTATCCATAATAAACAAAATCATTTATCGGTAAGTGATATTGCTATGCAACATGGCTTTTCACATTTAGGCCGTTTTTCTACCGAATTTAAAAAACATTTCGGCATTTCTGCCAAACAATTACAATCTTCTTACCTTAATTAGCAGTCCCTTTACATTAAACAACAATTCTCTTAACAAGGTGTCGTTATCTGGATACTTTTATTTTTAATATTGGCTATTATACTCATATAAATTTTATAACTTTCTAATATCGTTAAGGAAACCACCTTGAGTAATAATGATAACTTTCAAACAAAGGCCGATAATGCCTTTGCAAACATCGGTAATGTTATTTACCGTTTTCGTTGGTTAGTACTAATCCTGTTTATTGGCCTAAGCTTTGGCGCATTAACATTATCGGGCACAGTTCGTACCGATAATAGTTTTGACGCTTACTTCCAAGAAAGTGATAGCACTTACAAAAATTACATTAATTACCAAAAAGATTTCGGCTCAGATGAGGTGACTTATATTCTTTATAACGCCCCAGATAAAGAGCACGGTCCGTTTGATATGGATGTGATGGAAAAAATCACTAAACTAACGCAAGAGTTAGAAAATACCGTGCCGTTTGTTGAAGAGGTGACGAGTTTATCTAACGTTGAATTTATTGACGCCGATGGCGACTCAATGCAAATTCGTAAAATCGAATTAGACTTTCCTGAAAATCAACAAAAGTTACTCGAACGTCGTGACTCTATGCTTGATAAACCTATCTACATTAACAGCCTAGTGAATAAAGAAGGCAGCGATGCGGCGATTATTATTGAAATGTCACGCACCAGTAGCGACCCTATTGAAATGCTACGTGTTGACCCTGAAGCTGGCGATGTATTACCTAACTTATACCCGCAAGCGTCGAATCAAAAAATTAATGAAATTTTAGCAAAACCAGAATATGCCGGTATTAGCTTTTACCGCACTGGTGATGTACCAATGAACGCTAATTACAATGAGATCGTTACCGCTGAATCTGAAACATTCATCTTACTATCGATTATCTTAGTTGCTGTTATCACTATTATTGCTTTTCGTTTACACCTAGCAACCTTATTTGGCCCAATATTAGTCGTATTACTTGGCGTATTCTTTACTTTAGCTTTTATGGGCGTTGCCGATTACAGCATAGGTTTATTATTCTTAATTGCCCCGGTATTAATTACCGCCATTGGCGCTGCGCAATGTGTGCACTTTATCTCTGAATTCCAACAACAACGTCGTAGTGGTGAAACTCGACAAGTTGCAGTGCGCAATACACTAAGCCATGTTGGTTTACCAAGCTTATTAGCTGCTCTTACAACGGCTGCTGGTTTCTTTGCTATGAGTGGTTCAAAAATTAAAGCGGTTGCTGATTTATCTATTTATCTAGGTGTTGGCGTTATCGCCTTATTCTTCATTACCGTGATTGTGATGATAGTGTTCTTATCGTTTGGTAAAAATGAACCGGTAAAAGAAAAAGCATTAACGGTTAACCGCCGTGAAAAACTATCGCAAGGTATTTTAAGCGCTGTTTATAACACGGTAATTGCTAATCCTAAGCGCGTAATTATGGCCTTTGCATTCTTGCTTGTTATTGCCGTTGCTGGACTTAACCAATTAAAAGTAAGTTTTAATTTTATCACCGACTTTAATGAGTCTGCGACTGTTCGCGTTGAAACTGAATTTGCCGAAGATAAAATGGGCGGCATTTTAAATGTGGTTTACGTGTTTAATACCGAACAAGCTGATGGCGTTAAATCACTTGCCGTACTTGAGCAAATTGAAGCACTGCAAAATAAAGCCAATGAATTCGACCTGGTGAGTAAAACCTATTCAATCGTTGATTTATTAAAAGACATTAACCAAAGCTTCCACGGTGGTGATAAGGCTTATCATACTCTGCCTGAAAGTGATGACTTAGTATCACAGTACTTATTAATGTATGAAATTTCTGGTGGTGAAGACTTAGACGATTACCTTTCAGGTGATTACTCAAAAGCGGCGTTAGAATTACGCGTGCAAAGCCAAGACTCTTACTTAGTTATCGATTTTATGGAAGAGCTTAATCAGCACCTGCCAAGTGCTGAAGTACAAGCACAAACGGCTAAAGTTGAAGAAACTGGTGTTGGCGCATTATGGATGAAGATGGCTGATTATATTGCAGAGAGCCAAATATCAGGTTACTTCTATGCATTTGTGATGATTGCCGTATTACTTTGTTTAGTATTTGGTTCGGTTAAAGTTGGCTTAATTTCAATGATCCCAAACCTTGTACCAATCGTTATTGTGCTTGGTTACATGGGGTGGGCAGGATTACACCTAGACTACTTCCGCTTATTAATTGCCACGGTTGCTATTGGTATTGCCGTTGATGACTCAGTACATATGATGCTACGTCTACGTAGAGAGTTCTTCAAAACCGGTAACTATGCGCAAGCTATTAAAAACAGCTTACAAGGTGTGGGCGCGGCGCTAATGACAACGTCAGTTATTTTGGTTGTGGCATTCTCTGTTTACCTTACCTCGCAAATGAATGTTCTAGGTAGTTTTGGTAGTCTATTAACCTTATGTATTGTTATGGCACTACTTGCCGACTTGTTTTTACTACCCGCATTAATGCTAGTATTAAAACCATTTGGTAAAGAATTTAAAGCGAAGCTAAGCTTTTAAAATAAGCTAAAAATCTAAGCTAAAAATATAAGCAAGCTAGTTCAATAAAAGTAACTAGCTTGCTTACTCTAACTAAAGAATAAACTTACTCTATTAGGGTAATTTAATGATTGTTAGTTCGTTAAATTACCCTAATAATGTAAATCATAAAACTAAGGATCTTTAATGTACCTTGCTGTTAAAAACAACATAGCTAAACCTGCCGTCGGCTTGTTTTTAGCCCTTTCCATTTTATCTTTACCTGCACTCGCAAATAGCAGCGCTGATAATAAAGCAAAAGGTAGGCAAATTGCCCTAGAAGCTGATAAGCGTGAAAGCGGTTTTGGCAATAGTGAAGAGTTATTAAAAATGACTCTACGCGACAGCCGGGGCAATGAACGAGTTCGTGAAATGCGCATTAGGGTGCTTGAACGCGCCGATGGCGGTGATTGGAGTATGACGGTTTTTGATAATCCTAGAGATGTTAAAGGCACAGCATTATTAACCTACAGCAACGGCTTAGAGCCTGATGACCAATGGTTTTATTTACCAGCATTAAAAAGAGTAAAGCGCATCTCATCTAAAAACCGTTCAGGATCATTTATGGGCAGTGAATTTGCTTTTGAAGATATGAGCGCGTTTGAAGAAGTAAAATATGATTATGAGTTTATACGAGAAGAGCCTTGCGGTGAACAAACGTGTTTTGTGACCCAGTGGACGCCATTGTACGAAAACAGTGGTTACTCAAAAGCCATCGTTTGGCAAGACACTACCGAGTACCGCACTCATAAAATTGAGTATTACAATCAGCAAGGTAATTTTTACAAAACCTTAATAGCCAAAGATTATAAACTTTACAAAGAGCGTTTTTGGCGACCTATGACTTTGGTGATGACCAATCATAAAACTGAAAAAGAAACGCTGTTAAATTATAAAGATTATCAATTTGATCTTGGCTTTACTCAAAGTGATTTTAGCCAAAGCGCACTTAAGCGATTTCGCTAGTCGCAATTAAAGTAATTAAAGTAAATTAATTATATTGAACTGGTTTATTAAGGTTAGCTAATGCAGTGTTTTAAGCTTAAATCTATCTTACTCGTAATAGCGGCAAGTTACTCTTTTATAGGTAACAGTGTATCTTATGCTGCTGACGATGCTTTATTTGGCGCAGAAGTTAGCGGCAATGTAGCAGGCGAGTATCGCCATTTTGAGTCAGACAAGCAGCGCAGTGGCCAACAAGACTCAAGCCTTTCATTATCATTTGAGCCAGAATTTTACTGGCAAATAGAGGACTCAAATAACTCAGTCGAGTTCCAACCCTTTATACGTATCGATGAAACCGACTCAAACCGAAGCCATGCTGATGTTCGCGAGCTTTATTGGCATCACTATGATGATACCTGGGAAGTTAAAGCCGGTATTAGCCAAGTCTTTTGGGGTGTAACCGAAACCATTCACTTAGTTAATGTTATTAATCAAACCGACTCTGTTGAAAATCCAGATGGTGAAAGCTTTCTTGGTCAGCCTATGGTCAACCTTACTCTAATTAAAGACTGGGGCTTAGTTGATTTTTTCGTACTCCCTGGATTTCGTGAACGCACCTTTAACGACAGAGATGGCAGACCCGGTTCGCAAATGATCGTAAGTGATGACCACAGTGTTTATGAATCATCAGCAGAGGAGTTACATACAGATTTAGCCGTACGTTGGTCACATAACATCGAAAGTTGGGATATTGGCGTATCGCATTTTTATGGAACCAGTAGGGCGCCGCGCTTTAGTGAAGATGAAGTGTATTTAAATCGCTATAACGAAATAGTTTACGTGCCTATTTACGACATTATTAATCAAACCGGTTTAGATTTACAAACTACCTTTGATGCGTGGTTATTAAAGCTAGAAGTTATTCATCAAAATAATGCCGTTGGCAATTTTTATGCTGCAGCCGGTGGTTTTGAATATACTTTCTACTCTGTTGCCGATAGCGCCTCTGATATTGGTATCATAGTAGAGTACTTATATGATGAACGTGATGGCGAAATGGCCGATGATGATATTAGTGTTGCTGTGCGTTGGACCTTAAATGATATCGACTCTACAGAATTACTTGCTGGTATCACTCAAGATATAGATAACCAATCACAATACTTCTTTGTTGAAGCACTCACTCGCATTGGTAATGACTTTACCTTGTCACTTGAATCAAGAGGGGTGACTAATACAGATCCTGATGACGCTAGTGTCATGCTTAAAGACAGTAACTATATGCAGTTAGAGCTGAGTTATTTTTTTTAAAGAATTAAGTTAAAGACCTTATTATAAAGCATTACTTATATAGTTATGCTTTTCTCAACTCAAGAGTTTCAATTCATCCCACGCTTTTAAATATTAATATTAACCTAAAGTAACGTTTTTAGACTATAAACTCACAGTTTTTGTATAAATAATGCACGAATAAAAATTAATTCACTTTTTTAATAAAAAGGTGTTGATCTTCCTCTTCAGATCTATACAATGCGCTCCACTTCTTCGGGACATCCCAAAGAACGGTTAGAAGGTTAAGCATCGAGTAATTACTTAGTGTTTAACAGCAACAAAAACTTTTTAAAATCTTTTTTAAAAACACGTTGACTTCTTAACTGAGGTGCTTATAATGCGCCTCCTGCTTCGGGCAAACGGCAACGTTAACCGACAGCAACAAGAGCCTAGCGAATGCGACTAGCTCTTCTTATGAACGAACGTTTATAAGCTCTTTAACAATTAGTTATCATGCAATTTGTGTGGACACTCACATTACAGTTGATTTTACATAGTTCCTTACTTTCGAGTAGGAACACAAAAATAAACTTAATGATGAATGAACACACAAAATAATAGTCATTAATCTTCG
>JAQWHD010000023.1 GCA_029237915.1 Thalassotalea sp.
ATCCCCCCCTTTGGTCCGTAGACATTATGCGGTATTAGCAGTCGTTTCCAACTGTTGTCCCCCACTCAAAGGCATATTCCCAAGCATTACTCACCCGTCCGCCGCTCGTCAGCAAAGTAGCAAGCTACTCTCTGTTACCGCTCGACTTGCATGTGTTAAGCCTGCCGCCAGCGTTCAATCTGAGCCATGATCAAACTCTTCAATTAAAAAGTGTAATTTGAATCAACAAGTGATTCGGCTCAATGAATTCTGATGGTTATTTGTCTTCCCTTGCTATTATAAATAAGAGCAAAAAGGTAAACAAAAACCTACTCCCTAATTAAAGGAAGCTTTTACATAAAACATACTCATCAATCCGAAGATTAATGACTATTATTTTGTGTGTTCATTCATCATTAAGTTTATTTTTGTGTTCCTACTCGAAAGTAAGGAACTATGTAAAATCAACTGTAATGTGAGTGTCCACACAAATTGCATGATAACTAATTGTTAAAGAACAAGAATTCAATTTGAACTCTTTAAGAGTAGGTCGCATTCGCCTCACTCTTTATCTCCAGGCCTTGCCCGAAGCGGATGCGCATTGTACGTCACCCAGTTTTAATGTCAACATTTTTATTTAAATTATTTATCTTTATTTCTAAAGAAGATTTTAAATAATGTTGTCGTTATCTATATCATTCGATTTAGTTAACGCATTAAAATAAACCTTTCGTCATCCTGACTCGGTTTAAATAAATACTTCCTGTATAAAACCTCTTTGGAATGTCCCGAAGAAGTGGAGCGCATTCTATAGATTTAAGCGTCGGCGTCAACACGTTTTTGTAATTTATTTGAATTTAATTACTTTTCGTTCAATAAAACAACAAAACCCTATAGATACGGGCTTTACCGATCATTTGTTTTACTTTTTAATCGTATTTATTTAACCGTTCACAACTAAGATATTTGATAATTTACTAAAAGATTATTATAAGCTTAAAATTTAATCGGCTTTTTTCACTGATTTGAATTGCAGTTTGTTAAAATTTGGTTAACATAGGAATTGATTAGAATAATTTTATTAAAATAAAAATCAGGTATTTAAAATGAAATCTCCATTAATATTAACTTCTGTACTAGTTGCCTCAGGTCTTACCCTAGTCGGCTTTTTTAGTGCTCCTCTAGTAAATTTAGATGCAACAGCCTTAGCAATAGGACTTTTTATTGGTTCTATCCTATCTCCAGTAATTATAAAAGCAATGTCAGGTAGTTCTTCTACTACTGCCGCTACCGATGATGTAAAAACACTCTATGTTGGTAACTTGCCTTATCGAGCTAACGAAGGCTCAGTAAGAGAATTGTTTTCTGGCCACGGTACTGTCCATTCAGTACGCTTAATGAAAGACAAGCAAACAGGTAAACGCCGCGGCTTTGGTTTTGTAGAAATGTCTGCTCAAGATATTGATAATGCGGTTAACTCACTCAATGATACCGAGTTTCAGCAAAGAACGTTAAAAGTTCGTGAAGCTAAAGAAAGACCTGAGCCTGTACATAATCATGATTAGTATTTAACGCTCTAACAAAAAGGCCATTACTTTTAAAGTAATGGCCTTTTTAATTGCTATGTATATTAGAACGAAATAATTATGCTTCTCTAGCTATTGCTCGATACGCTATATCTGTTCTGAATTGCACATCATCCCAGCTAATCTGATGTAATAACTCATACGCCGCTTGTTGTGCATCCGTTACAGTATTACCCAAAGCTGTAGCACAAAGCACACGACCACCAGAAGTAACCACTTTACCGTCTTGTTCAGCCGTACCCGCATGGAATGTTTTACGGTCTTTTTGATCGTTTAATTCTAGACCTGAAATAACCTTACCCTTTGCATAGGCATTCGGATAGCCACCAGCAGCTAAAACCACACCAACTGCTGGGCGAGGATCGAAGTTGATGGTTGCTTTATCTAACTGACCTTTACAGGCCAATAAACATAAATCGACTATGTCAGATTTTAATCGCATCATAATAGGTTGAGTTTCTGGGTCACCGAAACGACAGTTATACTCAATAACCTTAGGAGTCCCATCTGCATCAATCATCAATCCAGCATATAAGAAGCCAGTATATGGAGCGCCTTCTTTTGCCATTCCGGCAACCGTCGGCATTATAACTTCATCCATTGTACGTTGATGAATTTCAGGAGTTACTACAGGAGCGGGAGAGTATGCGCCCATGCCACCTGTATTTGGACCTTCATCACCATTGTAAGCTCGTTTATGATCTTGGCTAGTAGCAAATGCTAGAACATTTTCACCATCGACCATAACAATGAAGCTTGCTTCTTCACCTTCAAGAAATTCTTCAATTACCACGCGATGACCAGCATCGCCGAAAGCATTACCAGCTAACATATCTTTAATAGCGTCTTCAGCTTCAACTAAAGTCATCGCGACAATTACGCCTTTACCGGCAGCTAAGCCATCGGCTTTAATCACAATTGGCGCGCCTTGCTTATGTACATATGCAAGAGCAGGTTCAATTTCAGTAAAGGTTTGATAATAACCTGTTGGGATATTATTACGTGCTAAGAAGTCTTTAGTAAACGACTTTGAGCCTTCAAGCTGCGCCGCTTTTGCACTTGGACCAAAGATCATTAAACCTTCAGCTTGAAATGCATCAACGACACCATCAACTAATGGCTGCTCAGGGCCAACAATTGTTAGACCTATATTTTCTTTTTTAGCAAATTCAATTAAAGCATCAATGTTACCTACTGAAATATTAACATTTTCAACTTTATTTTCAGTTGCTGTACCCGCATTACCTGGGGCAACAAATACTTTCTCTACTTGATTTGATTGTGCTGCTTTCCATGCAAGAGCATGTTCACGACCACCACTACCAATAACTAAAACTTTCATTAATTTTATTATCCTATTTGAACTGACTGCTATTTAGCAGGTTTTACAAATTTTAAAGTCATGCGATCACTTTCGCCTATTGCTAAGTATTTCGCTTTGTCTTTCTCACCTAAACGTAAAACTGGAGGTAAAGTCCACACACCTCTTTCATGATCAGCGGTATCTTTACCATTAGCATTTATTTCTGAAGAAGCGGCTAGTTTAAAACCGGCATCTGCAGCTAAATCAATGGCCATTTTCACTGGGAAATAACCACTTTTTTTATTATCTTGCCATGACTGTGAAGCAGGCATTCTATGTTCAACGACACCTAAAACACCACCTGGTTTTAATGCTTTATAAGCATCAGCAAAAATTTGCTTAACACCAGCATCGCCCCAGTTATGTAGATTACGGAACGTTAATACCAAATCAGCAGTTCCTGCAGGTGCAAGTTCACTAGCAACCTTAGGGGTAAAGTTAGTTAATTTAACTTCACTAAATACTGCATTGCTTGCTAATTTTTTTTCTAATTTACGGCGAGATTTTGAATAATAATCATCTTTACCAGTATCCGGATAGTGTGCGCCATAAAGTGTACCAGAGCCCTTTAATGCCGGTGCTAGGATTTCTGTATACCAACCACCACCAGGGGCAATTTCAACAACAGTTGAAGTCGACTTTAAACCGAAGAAAGCTAAGGTTTGCTGCGGATGGCGATATTGATCACGTGCTTTATTTTTATCTGAACGGTGTTCACCAGCAATCGCTTGCTCCATTTGACTTGCTGCTACGGCAGTGTTGATGCCTGCGCTCATCGCTAGAGAAGATATAATTGTTGCGGTAAGTAAAGATTTGATTATTTTCATTGTTGTATTCCCAAAACCTAAATTAAATTAATCTATGTTATAGCAGATTTTTTCAAGAGAATCAGGCTAAAGCCTGACTCTCTTGCAAAAAAAAGGTTTCGGTTGTTACTTTATTAATCTTAGTGGCGGAAGTGACGCATACCAGTGAAGACCATAGCAATACCATGCTCATCAGCAGCAGCAATTACTTCTGCATCACGCATTGAACCACCAGGTTGGATAACCGCAGTAATACCTGCTTCGCCTGCAGCATCTAAACCATCACGGAATGGGAAGAATGCATCAGATGCCATTACTGAACCTGCAACTTCTAAGTTTTCATCAGCGGCTTTAATACCAGCGACTTTAGCTGAGTAAACGCGGCTCATTTGACCTGCACCAACACCAATAGTCATGTCGTTTTTAACATAAACAATGGCGTTTGATTTAACAAATTTAGCTACTTTCCAACAAAATAATAAATCACTTAATTCTTGCTCTGTAGGCTGACGCTTAGTCACAACTTTTAAATCATCTAAGCCAACCATACCAGTGTCACGGTCTTGAACTAATAAACCACCATTTACACGCTTCTGTTCAAAGCTAGTAGTTTTAGTAGTCCACTGACCACATTCTAATAAACGAACATTTGGCTTAGCAGCAACAATTTGTAGTGCAGCTTCTGAAATACTTGGGGCAATGATGACTTCAACAAATTGACGAGAAACGATTGCTTCTGCTGTAGCTGCATCTAATTCACGGTTAAAGGCGATAATGCCGCCAAATGCAGATGTAGGATCTGTTTTGAAAGCACGTTCATATGCATCAAGAATGTTGTCACCTAATGCAACGCCACATGGGTTAGCATGCTTAACGATAACACAAGCAGGCTCTGCAAATTCTTTAACACATTCTAAGGCTGAATCTGTATCAGCAATGTTATTGTAAGATAATGCTTTACCTTGCACTTGCTTTGCCGTTGATACTGAAGCTTCTTCTGGGTTTGCTTCAACATAAAATGCAGCGTCTTGATGAGAGTTTTCACCGTAACGTAAGTCTTGTTTTTTAATAAACTGACTATTGAACGTACGAGGGAATTTAGTAGCTGTAGCATCGGCAACATTATGTGCAGGAAGCATTTTACCGAAGTAGTTAGCAATCATACCGTCATAACTTGCAGTGTGCTCATAAGCGGCAATAGCTAAATCAAAACGAGTTTGGTAATTTAGTGAACCATTGTTATCTGACATTTCAGCTAAAACACGGTCATAATCACTCGCGTTTACAATGATAGTTACATCTTTATGGTTTTTAGCCGCTGCTCGAACCATAGTAGGTCCGCCGATATCGATATTCTCAATAGCATCTTCTAAAGTACAGTCTTCGTTAGCTACTGTATTAGCAAATGGGTAAAGGTTAACAACAACCATATCAATTGCATCGATATTATTTTCTGCCATAACTGCTTCGTCCATTTCACGACGGGCAAGAATGCCACCATGAATTTTTGGATGAAGAGTTTTTACACGACCATCCATAATTTCTGGATGACCTGTATGTTCAGAAACTTCAGTAACAGGAATGCCATTATCTGCTAATAGTTTTGCAGTGCCACCTGTTGATAATAAATCGACACCTTGTTTAGATAGTGCATGAGCAAACTCAACAATGCCAGTTTTGTCAGAAACACTTAATAGAGCGCGTCTAATTGGGCGTGGAGTATTCATAGTTTTTCTATACCTTAAATGAAATGAAATATTGTTAATTTTATTGTTAGCTATGTTGCCAACTTTTAAAAAAAGAAAAGCACCCGAAGGTGCTTTGTTTAGCAGGCGAACCTGCTCGTTTTTAGTTCATGCCGTACTTTTTAAGTTTCTTACGTAAAGTACCACGGTTGATACCAAGTAAGTTAGCAGCTCGGGTTTGGTTACCACGAGTGTATTGCATTACCTCTTCAAGCATAGGCGCTTCGATTTCTGATAATACAAGGTCATACATGTCATCAACATCGTTGCCGTTTAATTGTGATAAGTAGTTTTTAATCGCTACTTTAGCTTGGGTACGTAAAGGTGATGCCTTGGTCTGAGTTTGCAGGTCACCGATAACAAATGGAGAAGTAATATTTTGTTCAAACATATAGTTCAGACTCTTTCTAAGTTAATTTATCAAAAAATACATTCAATGCTTCAAGTTGCTCTAAAGGCTGCTCAATAGCATTAAATATGGAACGAAATTGTTTTCCTTGGTCATGCGTCTGCAAATACCAAGATACGTGTTTACGAGCTATCCTTGTGCCCATAAATTCACCATAAAATATGTGTAACTCTTGCACATGAGCTAATAAAATAGCTCTCGTCTCGGCTATAGTTGGTGGAGCAAGATGCTCACCCGTTTTTAGATAATGTGTGATCTCTCTAAAAATCCATGGCCTACCCTGTGCAGCTCTACCGATCATTACCGCATCTGCATTAGTGTAATCTAATACCTGCTCTGCTTTTTCAGCAGAAGTAATGTCACCATTGGCAATAATTGGAATACTTACTGCATTCTTTATTGCTTTAATAGTGTCGTATTCCGCATTACCTTTATAAAAGTCATTGCGAGTACGCCCATGTACAGCTAACGCCTGAATTCCATTTGCTTCGGCGATTTTTGCTATTTCAATACCATTTCGTGTGTTTTCACACCAACCAGTACGAATTTTCAGTGTTACCGGTATATTTACCGACGCCACTACCGATTTAACTATTTGCTCAACCTGCAGTGGTGCTTTTAATAACGCTGAACCAGCTAATTTTTTATTCACTTTCTTTGCTGGACACCCCATATTGATATCAATAATCTGGGCACCATTTTCAGCATTTATTTGAGCAGCAAAAGCCATTTCGTCAGGATCAGAACCAGCAATTTGTACTGACCTAATCCCTACTTCGTCACCATGCACCATACGTAATTTAGACTTTTCTGACGCCCAAACCTTTGGATTGGATGACAGCATTTCCGACACAGCCATACCCGCACCTAAACGACAACATAGTTGACGAAATGGTCGGTCAGTAATTCCAGCCATAGGGGCTAAGATCACATTATTGTCTAACTGATAAGAACCTATACGCACAGTGATTGTTTTTTGAGCTCATCTTCAAAAGGGCGCTAAGTTTACGTGTTTTTTTTAAGAAATAAAAGCATATATTTTGAACAATATTGTGTTTTTTTGTGCTTTTTAATATTGACTTTCATTGAAACTTATTTGAACAAATAAAAAGACCGTAAATAATAATAATTTACGGCCTCAATTTAACAATTTTTAACAGTCTGCTGAATATTTATTTATGAGTACCAGATAAACGTACCCACTCTTCTTGTACCGCAATAGGATCCATATCACACCACTGCGCATAAATACCTTGCAACTCTTCACCTTGCTCTTCAAGAATACCTGAAAGGGCTAATAAACCGTGATCTGCTACATAATTCATGATCACCGGCGCTAACTCACGCAATGGACCGGCCAAAATATTAGCAACAACTACATCGGCTTTAAATTCAGGCTGATCTTTTGGTAGATATAGCTCTAAGCGTTCAGCAACACCATTGCGCTCGGCATTAGCCAAACTAGCTTGCAGTGCTTGCGGGTCAATATCTATACCTATGACTTTTTTTGCACCAAGTTTTAAAGCCGCTAATGATAAAATCCCAGAGCCACAGCCAAAATCAACCACGGTTTTCCCCTCTAAATCTAGGGAGTCTAACCAAGTTAAACACAATGCAGTTGTCGGGTGAGTACCAGTACCAAATGCTAAGCCAGGGTCAAGCATAACGTTAACAGCTTCAGGCTCTGGCACGTCAAGCCAGCTAGGACAAATCCATAAACGATTGCCAAACTTCATTGGATGGAAGTTATCCATCCATTCACGTTCCCAGTCTTTATCTTCTAACTGCTCAAGCTTATATTGCATTTCTGCTTTATCTGGATGAATGCTTTTTAAATAGGCAATAGCCTTATCCATATCGTGACTTGCTTCAAATAACCCCATAACAACAGTGTTATTCCAATAGAGTACTTCATCACCAGGAAGTGGCTCATATATAGGCGTGTCTTGTGCATCAATAAAAGTTACCGCTTGTGAACCACAAGCCATAAGCCAATCACTATATTTTTCAGCAGTTTCTTCATCTGCAGCTAAACGAAGCTGGATCCAAGGCATTTTTTAGTCTCTAAATAAAAATTGAATATAATTGCACCTAGTTTAACACTTCTTCACTAATAGATTGTAATTCTTATAACTAATTAATAAAAATTATTGTGATTAACCTATGCAGCAATTATTAAATAACTTAAGCTCTGATTAATTGAAATACCAAAAAGGTAATGCAAGTGGACTATTTCCCTATTTTTTTAGACGCTAAAAAACTTAACGCTGTTGTTATTGGCGGAGGTAATGTCGCAGCTAGAAAAATTGAATTACTTTTAAAAACACCTGCTCACATCACTATTGTCAGCCCAGATTTAAAAGACAGTGTTAAAGCTTTACTCAATAATTCGCAAGTTGTATGGCAACAGGGGCTATATAGCCAAGCCGCGTTAGAAAATAATCAATTAGTAATTGCTGCAACCAATATTGAAGTCATTAACCAACAAATATGCAATGATGCCAATAAATTAGGCATGCTCATTAACGTGGTTGATAACCCTTCACTATGTAATTACATCACTCCTGCGATTATAGACAGATCGCCTATGATAGTTGCTATGTCGAGTTCCGGGAATGCGCCAATATTATTGCAAATGCTAAAATCAAAAATCGATTTAATGCTACCAAGTGGTTATGGCAAGCTAGCGACGTTTTGCGGTAAACACAGGTTAAAAATACAAGATAAAATAAAGCAATTTTCTCAGCGTAAATTATTTTGGCAAAAAGCCCTAGAGGGGGAAATAGCTAAACAAGTTTTAGCTGGTAATGAAGATGCGGCAAACCAGCTATTAGAAAATGAAATGAATAACAGCTATTCAAAGCCATCAGCTAGCTTAACCTTAATTAAAGTATTAAACCAAAATCCTGATAATTTAACTTTAACTGCCTATCAAAAATTACAACAAGCAGATGCTATTTTTATTGCACCAAGCCTTGATGCTATTTATTTTGATTACGGCAGACGTGATGCAGAAAAACATCACAACATAGATTATAAGCTTATTGAAGAGTTAGTGAGTAATAACCAACAAGTTGTTGTTATTGCTAACGAGCAAGAAGATTTAAAAATACGGGCAGTATCATTAAGCACAATAATTTGCGGTACAACAACTTATTAAACAGGTAAAAGTAAGGCGTGCTATAGAGCTCATTGCAAGTGTATGAGAATAGACGCTTGCTCTTTCTTAGTCATTTTACTGACCACCAACATATATGAATTATCAATCAATCGTTCAATTTCCCCTTGCGGTACTGAACCGTCAAAATAAACACTAATCCAATGTTTTTTGTCCATATGATATGCAGGCTTAATAGCGGGAAAAATATCCTGTAAGGCTAATGACTCATCAGCGTCACACTTTAAGTTGATCATGTCTAATTCATTATGATGACCTAGTAATGCAAACATTTTATTTTTCACTTTAAAAACAGACACGTCTTCACCAAAAGGAAAGCTTAGAGAAGTACAAGGTTTATTAATAAGATAGGAGTTTAATTTACTAGGTTGCATTTCTAATTTACTGAATTATAAACCTTCAACTTTGATGGTATTCAACTCTTTCTCAAGCCATTTAACTGCTTTTTTTCTACCCATTTGTAAACCGGAAAATTCTTTTAGGTTCCAGCCATCACTTGCTCTTATTTTTGCAATATCTTGGGTTTTCTCAACACCCTCTTTATTATAAGTAACTACTGCAAAAGCTTTTAAATTTTCTAAAGAAGCGATATGTAATTTAGCTTCAAAAGTGTAAGAGTAGTTATGTAACTTATTAACAAGAATGGCGAAAGGCTCGGTAAAATACTCGATAAGAAATTCATCATACTCTTCACACATTTCAAGAGTCATAACCGTGCCTTCATCGACAATGACTTCAGCAATGTTATCGGCAAGAATATTTATATAGCCAAAGCTAAGGGGATATTTCATATTAACCTTGTAAGCGGAAAAATTTATTAAACATTAGCATCTGATTTAGATAGTTCACATTCTAACCAACGAATCGCTTTTCCTCTACCCATCTCTAGGCCAGAAAAAGAGTTCAGATTGATAGCGCTTTCATCTTTATATTCAAAAAAAGAGTCAATTATAGCGAGATTCTCATTGCTATATGAAATTACCGCAGTTGCAGATAAATCAGAGGAAGAGCCCGCCAAATTAATAACTCCAGGAGTCATGCGATAATTATTGATGTTATTAACCAAAACCGCATAAGGCTTTTCTAAGTGCTCAGTAATAAATTCCCTGTACTCATGATACATATCGGCTTCGATAACGGCATTATTATCAATAATCAATTCGACCATGTTAGGAGCAACTAAATTTAAATATCCAAAACTTAATACATGACGCATAACTAAATAGACCTTTTAATTAGTGGAGAATATACGCAGTCACATTATTTGTACATAAATACAAAAATATCAATGAGTAACTCAAAGAAAGTCCATAAAAGTTGAAGACCCTATGTCCGTGGGCAAAGTATCAGTTGAATTATTAGCGTTTAATTATATTTTTAATACACTATTTATAGATGACATTTTTATGAAACGCTAACTTTTAGTGCGCAATTTTTGCAAATTTTCATTATGTTATTGAAAGTAAAAACAATAAACCTTGCTTTCCACAACCGAAGATAAGTGGCACAATAAAAATAATAAAAATCTCTGTTAGGAAAATTCATGCATCGCATTGTTGTATTGGTACTTAGTTTATTTAGTTCGCTATCTATAGCGACTGAACAGGCACAGCAAATATTTCAAGAAATGGCACCTTCTTTATATCAAATTAGGTTAATAGATAAAGCAACGTCTGAAAAATCAACAATCGGCTCGGGCTTTCAAATTAGCGAAAATGGTTACATTGCTACTAATTACCATGTTATTTCTGGTTATGCTCAATATCCTGAAAAATACATTATTGAATATGAAGATAGCTTAGGTAATAAAGGTCAGTTGGATTTACAAACTGTTGATGTTATTAATGACCTAGCCATTGTTTTATTAACTGAAAACCCACAGCCCCAACATTTTATAATTTCAGAGCTGACCCCAGAAAAAGGTGAAGAAATTTACTCATTAGGTAACCCGCACGACCTAGGTATGATTGTAGTGCCTGGCACCTATAATGGCTTAAAAAAAGAAGCATTTAATGACCGCATCCATTTTACTGGTTCAGTTAACCCAGGCATGAGTGGTGGTCCGGTAGTTAACCGCTTCGGTGAAGTAGTTGGTGTTAACGTGGCATCGTCAGGCAACTCTATCGGCTTTTTAATTCCTCACGACAAATTAGCCAACCTCATTAACCAATTTGACCAACAGGTAGAAAAAACTATTGATGAGCAAATTGCTGAGCAGTTAAAAGCTAATCAAAATCGCCTTATTTCTGAAATACTCGCGGGCGATTGGGAGAGTAAAGCCTTTGCCGATGCAAGCATTCCAGATGTTGGAGTAAATTATATCCGTTGTTGGGGTGACTCAAACGCCGACAAACCAGATGCATTGATATTTAAAGCCGTGACTAATTGTCAGATGGAAGAATATGTCTACATATCTGAGTCATTAACGACTGGCCAAATAGATATGGAGTTTCACTATTTTGCTGCGCCAGAGCTTTCAAGTGCTCGCTTTTATCAAATTTATCAAGCCCAAATTGCCCGCGCGAATACAGGCAATAATGTTAGTAAGGAAGATGTAACCGAGTTTGAATGTCAACACGATATAACGGGATTAGAAGACCAATCAATTAAAAACAAATCAATCCTCTGTGTGCGAGCATACAAGGAATATCAAGGCTTGTTTGATGTCATGTATATCGCAGCTTCAGTTGATAAAAACAATAAAGCATTAGTCAGTCATTTTACTTTAGCTGGTGTTGAGAAAGAATTATCTCAGCAGTTCAGTAAGAAATTTATGGAGTCAGTAAAATGGAATTAATTATTGAAGAAATCAACCGCGGTAAAAAATTAATTGGCCGTCATAAATTTGCTACTCATGAAGTACAGATTGGCCGTGGCTATCATAATGATATGATCCTCAGCGACCCTCATGTGTGCGCTAACCATATATCTTTAAAGAATGTTAACGATGAATGGTTTATTGAAGATCTTGGCTCTATTAATGGGACAACAATTGGTAAAACCAACAAAATAAGCCATAGCCAGAAAATTCAATCTGGCGATGTGATTCAACTAGGCAAAACGCAATTACGTTTTATATTACCAGCTCACCCAGTTGCCGCTAGCGTAAAGTTTAGTGCCGTTGAAAATGTAGTTGAAAAACTTGGCCGCTGGTCAATTATTATGGTTTTATTAGCTGTGTTCAGCGGTTTAAATATTTTATTCATGTATCTAAACATGCCGTCCAAAGAAATAAACTACAACTCTTTATTCCTATGGGGATTTGGCCTCACTCTGGGCTATGCACTATGGCCACTATTTTGTTCACTCATGGCTCATTTAAACAAGCAAGAAACACGTATAAGTGATCAATTAGGTGTAACATTTTTAATCATTAATATGTTTTGGATTATTGACTTCTTAGAAGCCTTTTTAGGATTTAATGGTTCAAATACTTGGTCTGGGCAGTGGTTCACTTTATTACTTGCTGTTGCCTTAACCTATACAATGTTTTGGTTTAATTTCTATATTGCATTCGAACAGACAGCCAAACGTAGAGTTAAATTTGCCCTAGGATTAACCACTTTTATCTATGGTAGCTTATTTGTTTATGACTTGAGTAATCAACCAGAGTTTAAGGCTTATCCTGTGTATAACAGTACTATAATGTCACCGACTTTTGCTATTGCTAGCCCTATTAGCCCAGATGAGTTTATTAGTAACAGTGATACTTTATTTGAAAAAGTGAATAAAGAAAGTAATGAGAAGTAGCAGAGCTTTCAACCTATAACAGTACAAATCTAAAACTGTCCTTGGTGATTTGTATATCTTAATCCCTAAAGACAAAGGGCCAATTAATATGCATTAATTGGCCCTTTTACTATCTGCTATATAAGATAGCTAGTAACTATGGACGAGCAATAAAACCTACGGCGTCATAAACAGAAGTTAATACTTTACTCGCTTGCTCAGAAGCTTTGTGTGCACCTTCACGCATGACTTGATTCAAGAACTCTTGGTCTTCACGGTATTGGTGGAATTTCTGTTGGATAGGTTCAAGCATTGCAACGACAGCATCGGCTACATCGCCTTTCAAATGACCATACATTTTGTCTTCATATTGTGGCACTAAGCTTTCAATTGAATTACCCGTTGCACACGACAACAATGATAATAAATTTGAAACACCAGGCTTTTCAGCAACATCAAAATAAATATTAGCTTGTTCGTCTGAGTCAGTAACCGCACGTTTGATTTTTTTGGTAATTTTTTTAGGGTCTTCTAATAAACCAATAAAGTTACCTGGGTTATTGTCCGACTTAGACATCTTCTTCGTTGGCTCTTGCAGGCTCATCACCCTAGCACCAAACTCAGGAATATAAGGATCTGGTACTTTGAAAGTATCGCCATAGATATTATTAAAGCGATTAGCGATATCTCGAGCTAGCTCTAAATGCTGCTTTTGGTCATCGCCTACAGGAACTCGATCAGCTTGATAAAGTAAAATATCTGCAGCCATTAATACCGGATAAGTAAATAAACCTGAATTCATATTAGCTTCAGCTTTTTGTGACTTATCTTTGTACTGGGTCATGCGATTTAACTCGCCCATTTGCGTATAGCAGTTTAAGATCCAACCTAGCTGGCTATGTTCTGGTACATGAGATTGCACGAAGATAGTACTTTTAGTGTGATCTACGCCACAAGCTAAATATAAAGCTAAACCATCAAGGCAGGCTTTATGTAATGCTTTTGGATCTTGACGAACGGTAATTGCATGCAAATCAACTAACGAGTAATAACATTGGTGATCATCTTGCATATCTACCCATTGGCGCAACGCACCTAGGTAGTTACCTATAGTTAAATCACCCGATGGCTGACAACCACTTAACACGACTGGCTTGGTCATAATATTCCTTTGTACCTGTTACGGTTTTACTTATTCTGTTTAAGCTAATGAATTAATTGGCTGTGCCATTTAATTCACTACAGCTTGGTAATTTTTGTCTTACTATTTAGCGACTTGCGCTAATTGGCCACGCATCTGATCAATTGCGGCTTTGTAATCATTGCTAGAAAAAATGGCTGAGCCGGCAACAAACATATCCGCGCCTGCTTCGGCAATTTCACGAATGTTATCGACTTTTACGCCGCCATCAACTTGTAGACGTATATCACGGCCACTGGCTTTAATTTTTTCTTTCACTAATTTTAATTTATCTAATGTTGATGGAATAAATGACTGCCCACCAAAACCAGGGTTCACTGACATTAATAAAATAACGTCTAATTTATCCATAACAAAATCTAAGACTTGCAGTGGGGTTGCTGGGTTTAACACTAAACCCGCTTTACAGCCATTATCTTTGATTAACTGCAATGTTCTATCAACATGGTCACTAGCTTCTGGATGAAAGGTAATAATATCCGCGCCTGCTTTAGCAAACTCAGGCACTAAACTATCTACCGGTTTAACCATTAAATGTACATCGATTGGCGCTGTTATACCGTAATCTCGCAATGCTTTGCAAATCATTGGACCAAACGTTAAATTGGGTACGAAATGATTATCCATCACATCAAAATGCACAACATCGGCGCCGGCAGCAAGTACCTTTGCGACATCATCGCCTAAGCGAGCAAAATCCGCTGATAAAATTGATGGAGCAATTAGGAACGAAGACATACATTAACCTTACACTGGGTTCGTTATTTAAGGCGCTACTTTAACCAAATAAACCACTAAGTTGAAGTAACAAAGAGTAAAAAACTCAATTTCGAGTATTTTACCTTAAAAAGTAACGCACAAAAAGTAACGCACAAAAAGTAAACAATGCGCACCAACTTCGTGCAGACAATGATTTTTTAATCTTATTACTTTATATAGTCAAACTGAACAATCCCTTTAGCAACAAAGCCTAGGAAGCTTTTTTCACTATTGGCAACCTTCTTGCAACATCTAGTTCAGTAACTTAATAAACTTTAAAATAAAAAATTAAATCAGGGATCCATTATGAAAAAATCATTAACAACATCATTACTACTATCAGCAATCGCGTTAGGCTCAACTGTATCGACATCTGCTTTGGCTGTTGAAGGCTTAAGTGCTAATGCTGCAGCAACAAGTAACTACTTATGGCGTGGTCAAGAGCAAACTGACGGCGCAGCCGCAGTTTCTGGTGGTATCGATTACGAAGCATCTTCAGGATTTTATGTAGGTACTTGGGCTTCAGATGCAACATGGGCTGAGGGTATGACTTATGAGTTAGATATATATGGTGGATTCGCTGGTGAAATTAATGAATCAATCTCATTCGATGTTGGCTTTATTTATTACGCCTACCCTGATGAATTAAGTGGTGATGCTGATTTCTCAGAAGTATATGGTAGCTTATCATTTGGCGATTTATCAGTAGGCGTAGCGGTACTTGCAGATGGTGAAGGCGCTGACGCTGGTGACACTGTTTATGTAAATGCCGATTATACTATTGCCCTATCTAATGAAGCAGAAATTGCTTTACACGTTGGTTCTTACACTGGCGATTGGTTAGCAGACGATGTTATTGATTACAGTGCAAGCATTAGCAAAGATGGCTTTACTTTTGGTGCATCAGCAAATGACATTGACGATGAAGATGTTAAATTTTTCGTATCTTACTCTGTTGATATCGACCTTTAAATAAAGAGTTAATATTCTTTATTTGTTCATATAAACCGCAACCTGAATAGGGCTGCGGTTTTTTTTAAGCGCTCAAATTAAACTTGAATAGTCACCAATCAGCCTAGTATAGTACAACCTAACTAGCAAAAGTTTAAAGTGATTAAAACATTGTCAAAATCATCTATTATCCCAAAACCTGTTGCCGAGTACGATTTACGTTTACTTAGAATTTTTAAAGCCGTAGTTGAAAATGGCGGTTTTGCCGCCGCGGAAAAACAACTTGGGGTGACACGCTCAACCATTAGTATTCATATGACTAATTTAGAAGCGCGCATGCAACTTAAATTATGTGTACGTGGTAGAGGCGGGTTTGCTCTTACTGAAGATGGGCAGGCTGTTTACCATGCGGCGATTAGCCTATTTGACTCTCTTGATGACTTTTCTTTAATTGTCGGCACCTTAGGCAAAGAGCTGAGCGGCGAATTAACCATTCTTTGCTCAGATCAACTTGATAGAGATAAGCAGTTAAAGCTCGCACAAGTTATTCAACAAATTCATGACCAATCGCCTAACTTACACTTAGTACTAGATACCGATTCAATCAACAATATCGAAAAGTTGTTGTTAAAAGATAAAGCCCATATAGGCCTTTTTCCAAGTTATCAAAGTATTGAGGGGCTTAGCTATGAAAACATTTATAGTGAGCCTATTTATCTTTGTTGTTCCGCAGAGCATCCATTTTTTAAGTTAAGCGATAGTGATATTACAGCTGATGATTTAGCTAAAGTACCTGCTATTCATCCGGGGATTGACATTGATAATGAAGGTAGAGAGCAATTAAAAAAATTAAATTTAGCCGCCAAAGCTTATCAATTTGACACTCGTAAATCGATGATTTTATCTGGTAGGTATTTAGGCTATATGCCACAAGGTTATATACAACGAGAGCTTACTCAGGGTGATATACGCATTATCCAACCACAGACTTTAACCTATCAATTTGATTTATCCATGGTGCATAAAAAATTTCCAAGAGAGATTGCTAAGGTAGAGTTAGTTAAAGAGATTGTGAACAGTGTTTTTAAAAATTAAAGGCTGTTTTATTCAGACTTTAAAATTACTCGGTATAGATCAAAAGAGCCGCTATAAAGCGGCTCTTTTCGATAATTAGTTATAAATAAAATCTTAGGCAATGCTATCGAACAATTGCTCAAACTTATCTAGACCTTCGTTTGCTAACTCATCACTTATCGTTAATGCAGGTAAGAAGCGGATCACGTTACCATAGAAACCACAAGCTAGTAGCACTAAGCCATATTCTGCTGCTTTAGCAATGATGCCTTGCGTTAGTTCAGCATTAGGTTGTTCCATATCACCATCTTTAACTAATTCAATAGCGATCATTGAACCTAAATTGCGTACTTCACCAATTAACTTGGGATGTTTAGTCTGAAGTGCGGTTAAGCGCTGATTAAATAACTCACCAACTTGCGCTGAACGAACGACTAAGTTTTCTTCCTCAATCACATCAAGTACAGCTAAAGCCGCAGCACAAGCAACTGGAGAGCCGCCATATGTACCGCCTAAACCACCAGGTAGAGGCGCATCCATAATTTCAGACTTACCCACAACCGCTGAAATTGGGAAACCACCAGCAATACCTTTAGCCATAGTAATTAGATCCGGTTCAACGTTTGCGTATTCAAAGGCAAACATTTTACCTGTACGGGCAAAACCAGTTTGGATTTCATCGGCAATTAATACAATTCCATGCTCATCACATAATGCACGCAATGCTTGTAAGAATTCTGCTGGTGCTTGGTAAAAACCACCCTCACCTTGTACTGGCTCAACAATAATTGCCGCTACATCACTTGGCGCAATATCTACTTTAAACAAGTTTTCAATTGCTTTTAACGACTCTTTCACTGAAACATCGTGACACGCCATAGGGAACGGGGCATGAAAAATATCACCAGGAAATGGACCAAATAAATGCTTATATGGGCTAATTTTACCGGTTAATGCCATGGTTAAGTTAGTACGACCATGGAAGCCACCATTAAAGGCAATAACACCGCGACGACCAGTATGCGCACGTGCGATCTTCACACAGTTTTCAACCGCTTCAGCACCAGTAGATACAAAAATAGCTTTCTTTTCGCTGTCTCCAGGTGCAATAACTGTTAATTTTTCAGCTAGCTCAACCGCTACTTCGTATGGATTAACCATCACACAGGTATGACTAAACTTTTCTAGCTGGCCTTTAACCGCGGCAATAACTTTAGGGTGACTATGACCGGTATTACATACCGCAATGCCAGTTCCAAAATCGATATAACGCTTACCTTCAACATCCCAAAGTTCTGAGTTTAATGCACGATCTACGTACACTGGATACATGTTGCCTTGGCCACGAGCGATTGCTTTTACTTTACGTGCTTGTAATTCTTGATTGTTCATTTTCATCTAACCTTATTTACCTAAACCGCCCATACAAAGATATTTAATTTCTAAATAGTCGTCTAAACCGTATTTAGAACCTTCGCGGCCATTACCTGATTGTTTAACTCCACCAAATGGTGCTGCAGCATTAGAAATTAAGCCTTCGTTAATTCCGACCATGCCATATTCTAAGCCTTCTGCAACTCGCCAAATTCGGCCAATATCTCGAGAGTAGAAATAAGCTGCTAAGCCATACTCTGTATCATTTGCTAAGGCGATAACTTCATCTTCATCATCAAAAGCAATGATAGGTGAAACCGGACCAAAAATTTCATTACAGGCAATTGCCATATCATTAGTTACGTTAGTTAAAACCGTAGGTTGATAAAAGTTTTCACCTTGCTCGCTATGTTTGCCACCTAAGGCTACTTGCGCACCTTGACTGATTGAATCGGCAACTAATTTAGCAACATCTTGGGTAGCGCCAGCATTGATCATAGGGCCAATTTGAATACCATCATTTAAGCCATCACCAACATTAAGTGCGGCAACTTCAGCAACAAATTTTTCAGTGAACTTTTCTAACACGCCGCGTTGCACAAAAATACGGTTTGTACAAACACACGTTTGTCCGGCATTACGGTATTTAGACACCATAGCGCCAGCAACAGCAGCGTCAATATCGGCATCATCAAAAACGATAAATGGTGCATTGCCGCCAAGCTCCATAGATACTTTTTTAACCGTACTAGCGCTCTGGCTAATTAATGCCTTGCCAACAGGAGTAGAGCCAGTAAAGGTAAATTTAGCTACGTCTTTATGCTCAGTTAATACTTTACCCATACCACGAGCATCATCACCAACAACCACATTAAATACGCCTGCAGGAATGCCTGCTCGTTCAGCTAGCTCGGCCATTGCTAAAGCAGATAATGGTGTTTGTGTTGCAGGACGCACTACAAAAGTACAACCAGCCGCCAGAGCAGCAGCCGCTTTTCGAGCGATCATTGCATTAGGGAAATTCCAAGGTGTAATTGCTGCAACAACGCCAACAGGTTGCTTAATAACAACAATACGCTTATCACCTGATGGCGCAGGAATAGTATCGCCGTATACGCGCTTACCTTCTTCTGCAAACCATTCAATAAATGCCGCGCCGTAACCAATCTCGCCTTTGGCTTCAGCTAAAGGTTTGCCTTGCTCAACCGTTAAGATACGACCTAAATCATCTTGGTGTTGCATCATTAAATTAAACCAAGTGCGTAATAATCCAGCTCTTTCATTAGCCGATTTAGCAGACCACATAGGCATTGCCAATTTGGCAGCTTTAATTGCCAATTCAGTTTCTTCAATACCTGCATTAGATACCGAGGCAACAGTTGTATCATTCACTGGGTTGGTTACATCAATGGTTGTTGCACTTTCATGCCACTGACCATTTATATAAGAATGCGTTTTTAATAATTGAGTATCGTTTAAATTGTGCATTTTTTACCTTATCTATTTCTGTTCTATCGCGAGGATTTAATTATATCCAAGCACATAACTCTCATTACTAGAAAGTTCATGTTCATCTACGCTATCCATTATATCTATGCTTGACGAGGAATCATCACACTGTATCAAAACTGTAACAATCTCGTTATTTTCTGTTACGACTTTAGATGGTGCCATGGCAATACTCCACAATAATTAAATGACTCGAATCGATTTTACTGATCTACGTTATAAGGTAATTAAATACGATCTATACACTTTATTAAATACAAAACTTTAAACCTATTGTTTGAGATCAACCAAACAAAATATTTTACATTTTGAAAATTACTTAAATAGCGTAAAAATGTCATGAAGAGTGTTTAAATTATTAAACAAAAAAATGATAGCGTGTTATGTTATTAACTATCGTTTCAGTGATGCAATAAATATGTTGTTTCACCAATTTTCCTGATAAAACAGCGCTTGTACAATAGGTATAAAACATGTTCTACGAAATAATCAAACCAAGAGTTGGCGAAACCGACGCCCTTGGTCATATCAACAATACGGTATTCCCACAGTGGTTTGAAGCTGCCCGCAACCCTATATTTAAGTTATTTAATCCCGATGCGGCATTAAACCTTACTCAATGGAATTTGATATTAGCGAATATGACCATAGATTTTCATGTTCCTCTTAAATTTGGTAAAGACGTAGAGATTAAAACATTCGTTAAACGTATTGGTAATACTTCGCTAGATATTTATCAAGAAGCCTGGCAAGACAACATTAAATACGTATCAGGAACAGCCATTATGGTGCACTACGATTACGCAAAAAAAATGCCACAACCAATCAATAATGAATTTAAACAGAAGCTACACGTACACTTCTTTAGACCTTAAGTTATTTTCAACTAGACATTGTTATTTTAATCTGTAGGATAATTAATGCGCTAATCAATAAGTTAAGGAATCTTATGAAAAGAATGAAGCAAGTACAACAGCAGGTAGAAACACTTTATAATGAGTATAATGCTGCTGTAGGTAAAACTCGCCCTGCTTTAGATTTTGATTCATTAGAATCTATCGAAAAAGGCTTTCAAGCAGTATTCAATGCCGACGCTCGTGCAACTCGTAATAAAACCTCTTTACCTAAAGCCTTATCACTAGAACTAAGAAAATCTTTTGCCGACCTATTACTACTGATGGATGGCAAAGACTTAGTTGGAGATAAACTTAAAGCGGCAGCTAAAGCTGAAAAAGAAGCAGCTGAAAAAGCAGCTGAAATTAGCCAAGAAACTAAAATAGCTTAATTATAGTGGCCTTTATTAAATCTATTAATAAAGGCAGTTTTTCTTACCATATTCATTTTCAGTTAAACAAAAAAACACCTCACACTTTTGAAGTTGCCAACCCCCTTAAGAACAACTGATTATTACAGCTTGATGTTTTAAACTCCAAACACCTTACTTCTAGATCTAAAAATTGTAGTAAAGACTAAATAGTACTGAATAAATATATACTTACCCCCAGTAATCACTAGCGCATAGCAACGACCTTGTGTTAAAAGTATAAAATCAGATTTTATACTTTTAACATTGGACTGTTTATGACTGACTCATTTCGTTTAACATTATCATGCGCCGATCGTCCCGGCATTATTTCAGATGTCAGTGGTTTTATTAGTGGTCATGGTGGCAACGTTACCGAATCACACCAGTTTAGTGACGCCAGTAGTGGCATGTTCCATATGCGCTATGTTATTGACCCTTCTACCTTACGTATGGATGCTGATGGCTTCAAAGAATTATTCACACCAATAGCACAACGCTACGCCATGAATGTTCGCTTAACCGAAACCAGTAAAAAAACCAAAGTATTACTTATGGTCAGTAAAATTGATCATTGTTTAAAGGATATTTTATATCGCTGGAAAAGTGGTGAGCTAGAGTTTGATATTCCTTGTGTTATTTCTAATCACGCCGATTTAAAAGAGTACGTTGAATGGTTCGGCATACCGTTTTTTCATATCCCAGTGCCTAAAGATGCACAAGGTAAAGAACAAGCATTTAACGAAACGTCAAAAGTGATTGATCAATACCAACCAGATACGGTTGTTCTTGCTCGCTATATGCAGATACTACCGCCGTGGATGTGTGAAAAATATCAAAACCAAGTGATCAATATTCACCACAGTTTCCTACCTTCGTTTATGGGGGCAAAACCTTACCACCAAGCACTAGAGCGTGGCGTTAAGTTAATTGGCGCAACATGTCATTATGTCACGCAAGATTTAGATGCGGGGCCGATAATCGATCAAGATATTGCTCGAGTACATCACTACCATACTGTTGAAGATTTAGTTCGCCTTGGCAAAGACGTTGAAAAAAACGTACTTGCTCGTGGCCTAAGAAACCATTTAGAAGAGCGCGTACTAGTTCATAATAATAAAACTATCGTATTTGCTTAGGGCTTATTTTATCGGGATTTTTGCCACTAAATAATAAGAAAGAAGCGCTGTAACATAGCTGGCAATATAAACAACTCAACCATTTTGTTTTTTATTCTTGCTCCGCTAGGTAATTAATCACCTTATCTTTAAACGACGCATCTGAATAGAATTGTTTAACTAGATTAATCGCAGGGAGATCAGTGCGTTCCATCAACGGCCCTGCACGCCCAGTAGCAGTGACGTAAGCATAAACATCGCTATAACGTGCTAACATTGGTTTAATAACCTCGTTATACAAAGCATTTGCCAGTAAGGTGGCATAACCTTTATTGCGATGTTCATCGATTGTTACGAAATGAACTACCCCCAAATCCCGATAAGTTGCACCTTGATGATACACAGTTTTATCAGTGCGGGCTTCGAAGCTCTCAAGAAGGCTATAACCAACCAACTTATCATCGACATAGAGTTTAATGATTTCTGCTTGGGTTCCATATTGCAATTCATCATGTTTGGCTAACCATGCAAAAATGTACCACATTTTCATGTTGTTATTACCTAAAGCAAGCAACTCATTAGCACAAGTTTTGACATTGCAGTGTTCAAACCTAAGCATCAACGACCCCTTTGAATATTTGTAAGCTTGTCATCTTTTTAGTTCTTTTGTTTTGCACAACTTTATTAAGTAGGCTTCAATGCTAACACTGACTTTATCTACTTATCTAATAAAATAATATGCTTTTATCTGTTCCTAAAAACAGGCAAAAAAAAAGCAAGGCTAATAGCCTTGCTCTTTATTCTGAATTCTTAATGCTTTGGTTGATTTTTCAACCTAGCGATTAATTATAAAGGTTTGATGTTGTCTGCTTGAGGGCCTTTTTGACCTTCAGTTACAGTGAATTCAACTTTTTGGCCTTCAGCTAAAGTTTTGAAACCGTCACCAACGATTGAACGGAAGTGAGCAAAAACGTCAGGGCCATTTTCTTGTTCGATAAAACCAAAACCTTTAGCTTCGTTGAACCATTTAACTGTACCAGTAGTAGTGTTAGACATAATAATATCCTATTTAATATAAATTTAATTTAAGCCTTTCTCGTGAAGGGCCGTGATGTTGGAAGCAAACTATTAAATATCAAACAGGATGAGGTTTTATAAAAACATCAACTTGGTGTACATAAAGATAGGTCGAACTTTCAAGCTGGGTGCATTATATCCTAGTCAGCTTTTTAATCTAGATGAACTTTGTTAGAAATTTGTTAAATGATGTTGTTCGCGATGTTATCAAGCTAAAAAAAAACGGGAGCCTAAATATTTTAGGCTCCCGCTACATTTATCTTTATTAAATTTTACCAGAGTAAAACTGATACTTATGCCTACTTAGTAAGTAAGTGCTCAACAAAGAAGTTAGTTTTCATCGTTTTATAGTGCACAGTAGTGCCATCGCCTTCTTTTAAACTATGGCTGCGGTTAGGGTATGACATAAACTCAAACTGCTTATGATGTTTAACCAACTCATTAATCAAGCGCTCTGACGCTTGGTAATGCACGTTATCATCACCGGTACCGTGAACAAGTAATAATTTACCCTGCAAATTTTTAGCATGCGTAATTGGTGAGCCTTGCTTATAACCTTCGGCATAGTCAGGTAATAAACCAGAGTAACGCTCTTGGTAAATGGTATCGTAAAGTAGTTGGTCCGCAACAGGCGCTGATGAAATACCAACATGGTATTGCTCTGGGTATCTAAACAACATGTTCAATGTCATCGAGCCACCACCTGAATGCCCCCAAATACCGACACGACTTGTATCTATGTATGACCATTTGCTAGCCATCTCTTTTAAAGCATCGGATTGATCGCGCGAAGACAATATACCGACTGCGCCATAAATTGATTTGCGCCATTCTCTGCCTTTAGGGGCACGAGTACCACGGTTATCAACCGATGCTACAATGAAACCTTGCTCGGTTAGCATTTGATCCCATATATATTTATTACCGCGCCAGCTATCTTTAACAGTTTGGCCTGCAGGCTCTCCATAGACATAGAAAATAATTGGGTATTTTTTGCTCGCATCAAAATCAGCTGGTCGCATTATATAGCCGTCAAGTACCACACCATCTTGAGCTGTTACTTGAAAGAACTCTGTTTCAGCTTTGTTCATTGCTGCTAGTTTGTCATTTAATGGTTTGTTCTCCATTAATAACTGCTTAACTTGATGGCCTTCAATTGCAACTAGACGTTTTTGTTGTGGTTGTTCAAAGCTCGAATGGGTATGAATTGCCCATTGTCCATCTGCTGACATTTGGTAGCTGTTGGTACCGGTAAACTCTACTGGTGTTACACGCTGATTAGTAATGCTTGCATCTAACTTGCTGCGATATAAATAACGTTGACTGGCATTCTCTGGGGAAGCAATGAAATATACCCAACCACTCGCTTCATCAACGGCTTCAATACTTAAAATATCAAACTCACCGGCAGTTAAGTTTGTCACTGTTTTACCATCGCGAGAAATATTAAATAGTTGACGCCAGCCGTTGCGCTCACTTGTCCAAATAAAGCTTTTACCATTATCTAACCAACGAGCATCGTCGTAGTTATCTAGAAAATGCTGATCTTTTTCAGTGATGACCTTGCTTACTTTGCCGGTAGTGGCATCGGCTAAGTACAGGTGATTACGATCTTGTTTACGATTAACGTGCTGTACTAATATTTGTTCACTATTGCCAGACCAGTTCATGCGAGGAATGTACATTTGGCGAGAGTTATTCGGTAATTGCGTCCAAGTAGTTTTCGCTGTTGCTAAGTCAACAACACCAACTTTAGCTAACGCATTAGTCTCGCCTACTTTTGGATAAGGGAATTTAGTGAGTGTTGGGTAAAGTTCATCGGTGTTATTGATCATGATGAAGTCTTTACTACCATTGGTATCTAATTGCCAATAAGCGATTTTACTATCGTCAGGGCTCCAACGGAATCCGTCTTTGATAGAAAACTCTTCTTCGTATACCCAATCGAATAAGCCATTAATGATACCGTTACCAGCGTCATTAGTTAGCTGAGTGATCTTATTATTGATAAGTGATTCAACGTAGATATTATTAGCGAATACGTAGGCGACTTTATTATCATCATTAGAGAATTTAGCAAACATTAAGCTGCTTTCTGTACTTTTAGTCCCGCCTAATTGCATCAAGTTACTGCTAGTTAAGTCTAAAACCCAGTAATCTCCGCGGCTGTTCGAGCGCCAAACTTTTTTAGAGTTAGTATAAATAAGTAACTTGCTGCGATCGTTCGACCAAATGTAATCATCAACGACTAATGGCTTATCAGCACCTTTTGGAGTGAGCTGCTGCGCTGATATAAGTAACTTGCGCTCTAAAGTTTGTTGATTATAAACAATGATGTCTTGGCCAATACTTTCTTGTTCGCCTTCATCATTTGTGATCATTACCTTTGAGTCTTCAAGCGCGGTATAACCACTGCTATCTTTTAACCACCGAATTTGACCAATACGCTCTGATTCAAACTCTTTATCTTCATATATACGCTTAATAGACAACGGCTCTTTGCCCGCTGTTTTGCTGTCTTCTTTAGTTGTTGGGGTATTACTGCATGCCAATAAAGTGGCACTAACCACAAAAATGAGTGTGGTTCGAATGATTGAATTGAGGGTCATAGGTTTTCCTTAATGCTAACCTAGGAGTTTAAATTGGCTAGACTCTAATGGCAAACCTATTCATAGCAATAAACTGGTTATTGAACTCAAAGTTTCTGATACCTTGATAGTTAATGACTCTGCTCTAAAAAAGATTTAAGGTGGTCAGTAACGATTTTATCGAGATGTTATTATGAACAATGATGAGACTAAAGAAAAAGACAACAATAGCGCTTCATTAAAAG
>JAQWHD010000041.1 GCA_029237915.1 Thalassotalea sp.
ACTAAGTAAAGTGGCAATTGATATAAACAACAATACATATCAATATCCGGTAAGTCGATTTATTAAAAGTGAACTGTTTAATTAATGGGGTAAAAACTGTTTGAATTAAATTAGGGTAGACACACTTATTGGGACGGTACCAAAGATACAGCCCAATGCCAATGCGGACAGCTACAAATTGATTGTTCTGCTAAATATTTAATGCACGGTCAATGCAGTTGTGAAGATTGCCAGAGAAGAACGGGGACACCAACTAGCTTCCATTTATATTACAGAGCTAAAGATGTAAATATTAAAGGTAACTACAAAACTTTTAGCCGAAAAACAGTTGGCGATAGAAAGATCAGTTTCCACTTTTGTCCTGACTGTGGAGGAACGTTAGCATTTGATATTCCGTGGGCAGATGAGGTTTATGGTGAAAAAATGACTGGAATTCCTTTAGGTAATTTTAATAACCCACAAATTGAAGCCCCTGATGTATCGGTTTGGAATTGCTACCTACCAGCCTGGTTTCCAAATGTGGTTACTGAAGATAGGCGGATGGATGAACAACCTAAAAGCATTGATGATATAAAGCTTGTACTAAAGGCGTTAGGTAAATTGTGAATTGGTTATATCAAAGACAGATTTCTCGCGAGTAGAGGAGGTTGAAACACCATAAATCATCACATTTATCATTAAATGACGACTTTAAGTATTTTGATGTTTACTTTTTCAACAAGCCACTGTATATTTGCCTAGTTATTTATTCTCCTCTCGATTATTTAACCGATTACCTATAAGGTAATACGTGTTTGTCTTTCCCTTTCACAGTTAGTCATCACCAAAGCGTAAGCTTATTTATTGTTACATTAACCAAGTTGTCATTATTTTATCTGGCAAAAATTTGGGGCGATTGATCCGCGTTAATTTTGAAGTTAACCTCGAACAATCTTTTATTTTTTAATTTAAATATTTATAAATATAGTTATAACAATAATAAAGCTTTTCTAATGTGCCTTAGGGTACGAATTAAAGAGGTTTATTATGTCTTATACATACAAAGGAAAGGTATATTCAATAACAACACCTGTAGAGCGAATTTCTGTTAACAAACTCAATGTAGTTGTTAAAGATAAAAATGGTTCACAGTTGTTTGAATTTACTGATCTAAACGAATCTAAAGGTTTTCTTGAGTCTGTTTACCAGGCTTAACTTTTAGTTATATCACAGGAGAGTATCTGGAACATTTCAGGTACTCTACTTGAATACCATCCTTGTTTTTACTGCAGCAAATTTACATTTCAGAAAATATCGACAAAAAATTATTTAATTACGGTTAAATATACTTAATCAATGAATCAACTAACATTTTCTTATTAACTGGTTTTGCCAGTAAATCTTTCATCCCCACATCTATACAGGTCGATTTATCAGCTGAACTGGCATTCGCAGTTAAAGCTACTATTGGTGTATCTATATAACTCGTAAGTAGCTTTATTTGCTTCGTCGCTTCTATGCCATCCATTATCGGCATACGCATATCCATAAAAATCAAATCAAATTGTTGCTGCTGGCATTGCTGTAGTGCATCTAAACCATTTTCAGCACTAAAATGTTCAATGCCTAAAGACTCTAAGTGGAATTTAGGTACCGTAATATTCATTGGTAAATCATCTACCAACAATACTTTTTTGCCTTTTAATGTGGATACATCTATATCGTTAACCGCTGCTTTGCTTGTTGCTAATTTTAGCTGTTTATCTAGCTTGATCACAAAGCTAAAACAAGAGCCTTCACCTTGTTCACTATTAACTTCAACAACACCATTCATTGCTTGGATTAAATCTTTACTTATGCTTAAACCGAGACCACAGCCTTTAACGTGTTCATTTTGTTGGTTTGATTCTTGGTAAAATGAAGTGAAAATATTATTAAGGTTTTCTGCTGCAATGCCAATACCTGTATCTTTTATTTTACTACTTAAATAAATGGCATTATCTTGGCTGTGACATTTTATTATTACCTGCACACGGCCTTGAGTAGTGTACTTACAAGCATTATTGATCAAATTAATAAATACCTGCATTAACCGAGTTTCATCGCCGATAACATTAATATCTTGATTGTTTTCAGAAATAAACTCTAATTCAACAGGTTTGTTTAACACAAATGGCTTTGTAATCGACTTAATTTTTTCAATCGATTGCTGTAACGAAAATGGTTTCTGTTCTAGGGATAGGGTAGATGCCTCCAATTTTGAGATATCTAGGATGTCGTTAACAACATTGGATAAATGCTCAGATGCTTGCTGGATGTTATTTAAATAATTGCTCAGTTTACTAGGTAGATTAATACCCTCAAATTGCTGGGCAATTTCAGCTAAGCCCACAATCGAATTTAATGGTGTTCTGATCTCGTGGCTGACTTTAGCTAAATATTCATTTTTCAATTTCGCTTGAAATTGCAGCTCTTGCTCCAATAATTTTTGTTTGGTTATATCTGTAGCTAAACAAATAACACCGATAATATTGTTTTGTAGGTCATAGAGTGGTGTTTTAGTGGTTAAATAATAAAATTGTTCACCAAAATTAGATGGGATTAACTCTTCATAACTTAAGCTTTCACCTGTTGCAATTACTTGCTTATCTTTAGACACTATTTTTTCAATAGTTTCTTTATCGCTGAAAATTTGTTCATCCGTGCGACCAATAACATCAGAAACTTTACAGCCAACCGCATATTCGTAGTAGCTGTTAACAAAGATGTGGCGACCATCTGTGTCTTTAACTAATATTACAGCCTTGATTTCATTAACTATTTGATTTAGTAATCCATGCTGAACATCTTGGATACTGTGCTCGTTAATAAAGCGTTGAATAAATAAACTAATTTCAGATGGAGACACGGCAATACCCTGACAAAAACAGATGGCTAAATATAGCAATTTGTCATTTATAACTCTATTTAAAAAGTGATTTTAATTGGTTTTATGTGCAACTAATCTTGTACACATAAATTTATTTAGTTAATAGAGCATCTAATGTAGATTTCATTTCTGTGGCTATTATTGGCTGTGCTTCTTTAGTTGGATGAATGCCATCGCCTTGCATCAAGTCTGGGTTAATGGCAACGCTCGCAATAAAGAAGGGTAATAAAGCGACATTATTTTCTTTGGCCACTGTGGTAAAAACATCACTGAACATTTGATTGTATCTTGGACCATAATTTGGAGGGATTTGTATTTCAGCTAACAATACTTGTACATTTTTCTCTTGCGCGAGTTTAATTATTTGTAACAAGTTATTTTTAATTAACTTGGGTGGAAAGCCCCTTAAACCATCATTACCACCGAGTTCAACCAATAAATAATCAATTTTATTTTTCTCTAAAATCCCCGGCAACCTAGCTAAACCGCCACCTGTAGTCTCGCCACTAATACTTGCGTTGACGATTCTATAAGCTGATTTATCTTGTTCAAGTTGGTTATTTAATAGCATAACCCAGCCGTCTTTTTCTTGCATTCCATAGCTAGCACTTAGACTATCTCCTAAAAGGAGAATAGAGTTTTGAGCCAAACTCTGGTTTACTAACGTATTAGTAACTATAAGAATTAAACACAGAAGAAATCTTTTTATCATGAATACATCACCTGAAATAATTTTAGACTGTCGAGAGCTCACAAAAACCGTGGTAACGGGCAGTGGTAAGTCTGGAGCTAAACCTCTTACTATCCTTCAACCAATTGACTTACAAGTCAAGTCTGGAGAAAGTGTTGCGATAATTGGTGCATCAGGATCAGGTAAAACTACGTTACTGTCAATTTTAGCTGGACTTGATTTACCAAGCTCAGGAGAAATATACCTTAAGCGCAAGCCAATGCATACCTTTGATGAAGAGCAGCGCAGTAAAGTTAGAGCTGATCATGTGGGTTTTATTTTCCAATCATTTTTATTAATAAGCAGTCTTACCGCTCTTGAAAACGTTATGTTACCGGCAGAGCTTGCCAATGATGATAATGCCAAAGAGCAGGCAATGGTGATGCTTGAAAAAGTAGGATTAGGCGATAGGGTAGATCATTTCCCAAGTCAACTATCTGGTGGCGAGCAGCAACGAGTGGCTATCGCTAGAGCATTTGTGTCTAAACCCGATATATTATTTGCTGATGAACCAACCGGAAACCTTGATAGTAAAACCGGTGAGTACATAAGTACCTTATTATTTGATCTAAACCAGCAACAAGGAACAACGCTCGTATTAGTAACTCATGATCAAAAGTTAGCACTGCGTTGTCAGCGCCAGTTAACCATGGAATCTGGTCGTTTTATTAATCAACAAGTTATGGCAGAGGTGAGCTAACCATGCCAATGTGGATCAAACAATCGCTACGATTATTTCGTCATGAGTTAAAACGTGGTGAACTCACCATTATCTGTTTTGCAATAGTACTAGCCGTGGCTACCGTATTTTCATTATCAGGTTTTTCTCAACAAATTAAATCAGCGTTAGTTAATGAAAGTAATAGCTTTATTGCTTCAGACCGTGTGTTGCAATCATCTCGACCTGCTAATGAAAACATTTTAATAAAAGCACAACAAAGTAATTTACAAAATGTGCAGATGTTACTGTTTTCATCAATGGCATTTGCACAAGATGAAATGCAATTAGTGTCAGTTAAAGCAGTACAAAATGGTTATCCGCTGCGAGGTGAGTTACTAATTGAATCAGATAATGGCCCTGTAGCGATGAGTGCCCCAAGTGAGGGAAGTGTCTGGGTAGAACAATCGTTACTTAATAAACTTAAAGTTAACCTCGGCGACAGCATTGAATTAGGCGCTGCTAACCTTAAAATCGCCGGGATTGTTAATAAAGAGCCGGATGCATCTTTTAGTGTGTTTACCCAAGGGCCAAGGGTGTTTTTAAACTTTAACGATATTGAGCAAACTAAGGTCGTTCAACCAGGAAGTCGTCTCACGTATCGTTATTTGTTTGCAGGTGACAAAGCTGATATTGACGACTTTGATCTATGGTTAACCCCACAAGTAGAAGAAAATCAACGTTGGTATGATATTAAGAGTCAACAATCGCCATTAGCCAACGCTCTTAAACGTGCAGAAAGCTTTTTATCTTTAGCAAGTATGTTGGGTATTCTTTTAGCTGCAGTTGCCGTATCAGTAGCAAGTAAGCGCTATGGTCAACGTCATCAACCTATGGTTGCTGTATTTAAAGCAATGGGGGCGAGTAAGTCTTATATACGTAATTTGTATTTATTGCATTGGGCTAGCCTATCGACGTTTTCAATTATTATCGGCTTATTCGTTGGTTTTGTAATGCAATATTATGCATTGCAATATATGACCAGCTATATTCCAACCAATGTGCAATCGTCTTATTGGTATCCACTTACGGTTGCCATTACAACCGGATTACTATGTGCGTGTGCATTTGCTTATGCTCCGCTAAAAGAATTAGTAGCAACGCCTGTGCTGTCTGTGATCCGTGGCTTTAATGGTTTTACATCACAAGCACGTTGGCAGTCGGTTATACCTGCCATTAGTGCGGTGTTTTTATTGCTGCTGTTATTCTCACAAAATATTATTTTGTCGGTAGTCTTACTTTTAAGTACCGCAGTGGTGGTTGCCATCTTAGTTGTTTTTGGCCGACTATTGATATCGCTAGGTCGACAAATTGGCTCGGGAGCCGGGCAATCATTACATTTAGCTGTTGCTAATCTAAAACGCCGCGCTAAGCAAAATAATGTGCAATTAGTGAGTTTTACCATTGCCATAATGCTGCTGTTACTTATGTTAGTGGTGCGTACCGATCTGATTGATGAGTGGCAAGAGCAATTACCTGAAAATGCGCCTAATCAATTTTTGGTAAATATCAACGAATCGCAAGTACCTAAAGTTGAGGAGTTTTTACAAGCTAATGATCTTTTTGCTAGTCAATTATATCCAATCATTCGTGGACGATTAACGGCAATTAATGATGAAAAGCTTTTAAAGAAAGCCAGTAAAGAACAAGAAGATAAAAGCGATAACGGCAGGCAAGGTATTGGCCGTGAACTAAACATGACCTGGCAACAGCAACTACCAGATGAAAATGTCATTGTCGCAGGTCAATGGTTTAGCAGCGAGGGTAAAAAAGCTGAAGTGTCTATCGAATCAAAACTGGCTGAACGTTTAAATGTCGTTGTTGGTGATGAGTTAGCTTTTCAAATTGGTAGCGAAAAAGTTCGTGTTCCGGTAACAAGCATTCGTGAAGTGAACTGGAAAAGCATGCAGCCTAATTTTTATATGATATTCAGTGATGGTGTATTAACTGATTTTCCAGTTACTTATATTGCCTCAATGCATGTACCAAGTGTTAGTAAGCAAGATTTCCAACAATTCTTATCTGTTTACCCAACCATTAGTGTTATTGATGTTGATGCAATGATTTCACAATTACGCACTGTCATTGATCAAGTCTCTATAGCAATAGAGTTTATCTTATTGTTGGTTGTTGTCGCGGGCTCTTTAGTGCTCGTTGCGCAAGTACAAGCAAGTATGGAAGAGCGTGAGCGCGAACTCGCTATTTTAAGAACCTTAGGCGCAAAGGGCAGCTTACTGCGAAATTCAACGTTATTAGAATTCGTTGTACTTGGCGCAATCTCTGGTTTACTCGCCAGTATGGCCATGGAAATTGCCGTGTTTTTCATTCAATTAAAGGTGTTTGAAATGGCAACCTCATTTCATGGCTTCTATTGGTTTGTTGGCATCGGTGTTGGCGCGTTATTTGTTGGTAGTGTTGGTTTTATGTCATGTTGGCGTTTATTAAAACTATCGAGCTTAACGCTAATTAGAAGAACGCTTTAATCAACTAACAAGAGTAATAGCAATTTAATTAATCAAATTGCTATTAATCTAGCAGGCGTACTTATTTTGATAATAAGTGCGTAAGCGCCATTTTTAATTCAGGGTAGGTAAACTTAAATTCTTGTTCTAGTAAATTTTTTGGTACCACTCTTTGCCCAAACAATAATAAATCTGACATTTCGCCAAATAATAAGCGTAAGGCAAAACCAGGCATAGTTGCTATGTTCGGGCGTCTTAATGTGCTTGCTAAGGTTTTACTGAATTCTCTATTGGTTACCGGGTTTGGGGCGGTGAAGTTATAATGACCTCGGCAAGCGTTGTGCGTTAATAAAAAATCGATTGCCGCGACCACATCATCGATATGGATCCACGACATATACTGATTACCATGAGATAAACGTCCGCCTAAACCAAACTTATAAGCGGGCAACATCTTTTTTAAGGCACCTTGATGCTTATCCAGCACTATACCTGTGCGCATAATACATAAACGCGTTTTATCTTGAGCTAAGCTTGCTTTCTCTTCCCATACTTTACATATTTTATGACTGAATTCTGGATAAAACTGATCAAATGATTCATCAATTGCTTCAGTCCCTTGGCGGCCATAATAACCAATAGCGGAGCCAGAAATAAATGTGTGAGGAGGTGAGGATGAATCATTGATTAATTTACTTAGAGTCGAGGTGAGTTTCCAACGGCTTTGACATATCGATCGCTTTTGCTCTAAGTTCCAACGCTTATTTACTATAGGCTCACCAGCTAAATTTATAACTGCATCGTATTTATTTAAATCGCTTAACTTTGCTAAATTAGTTAGCCAAGATATATTATCTTTTTTATTAAAATAACAGCCTGAATCCACCGGTTGACGGCTTAATACGTCAAAGTGATATTTGTGCTGAAATGCATTAATAAAGGCAGAGCCAATCAGCCCAGTTCCACCTGTGATAAGAATTTTCATATGATTTTATAAACTTATTTACTCGAGTTCAGCAATTCAAAATAAAAGAATCACTTCTATAACTATAGACTCTTGAATTCGCCTCGCCAATTTAAAGTGTTTTATTTTATTATCTAGCGATATCTAAATAATGCCTGTGGCTAATTGAAATTAAATAAGTTATCAATCTTGAACTTTTTTGCTATGGTAAAGAAATTAGTTGATATAATTTAAATTATTAAGAGATATTTCATGGAGTTATCTAGACCTACTAGCCGTATAGCAAAGACTTTATTTACCTTAGCTTCCTTAGTTATTATTATGGCGGGCATTAAAACGGCCAGTAGTATACTGATCCCATTTTTACTTTCTATCTTTATTGCCATTATATGCAACCCACTTATTAATAAAGCCGAGCAATATAAAATCCCTAAAAGCATTGCTGTTGTTCTGGTTATCGCCATATTTGTTGGTATAGGCCTTACTATTGCCGGTTTGTTAGGTAATTCGTTAAATGAACTTTCCGCTTTAATGCCAGAGTATCGTCAGCAACTGACACTAAAGTTTTCTGGTGTTATTAGTCGCTTAGCCGATTTTAATATTCATATATCGCAAGAAATTTTAATGCAGTATTTAGATCCTGCTGCGGCCATGGGCTTTGCTGCCGATATGCTTTCTGGTTTTGGCGGTATTATGGCTAATTTATTCTTCATTATTTTAACCGTAGTGTTTATGTTGTTTGAAGCATCAAGCTTACCGGCAAAATTGCACATGGCAATGAAAGACCCGCACATGAAAATGCGCAAAATAGATAAGTTTTTGTCATCGGTTAATCAGTATTTAGCGATAAAAACTATGGTTAGTTTAGCCACGGGTTGTTTAGTAAGCTTGATGTTATGGACAATTGGTCTCGATTTTTTCATTCTTTGGGGCGTATTAGCGTTTTTATTTAATTATATTCCTAATATAGGTTCAATTATTGCGGCGGTACCTGCTGTTTTATTGGCCTTAGTACAGCTAGACCCATCTGCTGCAGTAATTATTGCTGCTGGCTATATGGTGATAAATACAGTTATGGGTAATGCAGTTGAACCTAGATATTTAGGTAAAGGCTTAGGTTTATCTACCTTAGTTGTGTTTCTATCGTTAATTTTTTGGGGCTGGTTGCTTGGCACTGTTGGTATGCTACTTTCTGTGCCCTTAACTATGATCATCAAAATAGCGTTTGAAACATCTGAAGATGGCAAGTGGATTTCAATTATGTTGTCTGATGAAGCCGAGCAAGAAATCAAAGAAATTCAAACAACTGATGGCGAGTAAGATGTACATTAAATCTTATTTGTACTTAAGTTTAGTGGTTTCGAGTGTTTTATTTATGACCAACAGTAACGCAAAAAATGATACGAAATGGCCAAAGTCAGCTAAAAAAGCAATAAGCTTATCTTATGATGATGCGCTTAATTCACAGCTAGATAATGCAATTCCTGCATTAGAACACTATGGCTTTAAAGCGTCCTTTTATTTGGAACTACAATCGCCAACCATCTCTGCTCGTTTAGATGAGTGGCGAAAAACAGCAGCCTCTGGTCATGAGTTGGGTAACCATAGTATTTTTCACAATTGCAGTGCCTCTAAGCCAAATAGAAGTTGGGTTGAAAAGCACCGAGACTTAGATAAGCGTAGTATTGATTCCGTTGTTGCCGAAATTAAGGTCGCCAATGATTTTTTATTTGCCATTGATGGTAAAAAACAGCGTACATTTACTCCTCCTTGTTTCGATACCTTAGTTGCAGGTGAAAGTTATATACCTCATATAAATGACTTGTTTGTAGCCATTAAAGGCATATCAAATGGTGCGTCACCTGCGTTTAGCGATGTGATCAGTGGCAATGTAAAAACTGCTGATGAGCTGATTGAAAAAATCGAAAACTTCCCTGAAAATATGGACGTTATCAATGTCTTGTTTCATGGTGTTGGTGGTGACCACTTAAGCATAAGTGTGGAAGAGCACAATAAGTTCTTACAATATTTAGATAACCACCGAGCAGACTATTGGGTAGACTCATATATAAATATTATGACGTTAGTAAATAACAACTAATCAATAACCCAAACTCTGAAGGAGTTTATAATGCCACTGTTAGTATTATTAGTGATCAGCTTAGTAAGTATGTTGCTGTGCTATTTAATTGCACGGTTCAAAGGTGTTAAGGTAATTAAGTGGGTGGTGTGGGGAGCTTTATTAGGGCCGCTAGCGATCCCTTTTGTTTTGTTTGCAAAAAAAGAAGGTACCCAATTGTCTAAAAACAACTGAGTACCTTGATTGGCGTTATTCTATTGTGGAAACACCTTTTTATAAGGTTTCACCGTTACAGTTTTATATACACCTGCAGCCACATACGGGTCGGCATCTGCCCATGTTTTAGCATCTTGCAAACTATCAAATTCTAGAATAAGTAATGAACCGCTAAATCCTGCACTACCGGGGTCTTCACTATCAATAGCAGGGCAAGGGCCGCCAACAATTAAACGACCTTGTGCTTGCATATCCTTTAAGCGAGCAATATGTTGTTCGCGAACTGATAACCTTAACTCTAATGAGTTCTCAATATCTTCACTGTAAATTACGTATAGCATGCTGTCTTTCCCTTATTTATCGTTTTCTAATGTTTTGACACTTTCTTCTTCGTCTTTTGGAATGTATTTATAAATCGACATAATCGAAATAATGGTAAATAAGAAAGTTAAACCAGTTAAGCCAAATACTTTAAAGTTCACCCAAGTTTCTTGGTCAAAATTAAAGGCTATATACAGATTCAAAAGGGCGCACATAAAGAAGAAACCAACCCAAGCTAAATTGAATTTAGTCCAAATTTTCTCTGGTAACGGCAATTGCTCGCCCATTAAATTTTCTAACAAATTTTTATTAAATGCGTATTTACTCACTAATAAAGCAACGCCAAAAAGCCCGTTGATAATGGTTACTTTCCATTTTAAAAATGCATCATTATGGAAGAATATGGTTAAGCCACCAAATACAGCGATTAAGCCAAAGAAAATCCAATGACGGTTAAGAATGGGCTTACCTGTTGCTTTCATAACAATTAAATGCAGAGCAGAGGTAACAATTAAAGCACCTGTTGCGATAAAAACATCGAACATTTTATAAAATATGAAAAATACGATTAGCGGGATATATTCGAAAAAAGCGACCATTAAAGATTCCTGAGTTATTTGTAATTTATTTACTATAAGTTGCTGGCGTTAGCACTGCTAGCTTAGTTATTTTCATTAACGTTAATGTTTACATTCTACCTAAAGCTAATTAGGCATACTAGTGATGTTATGTAAGTATCTATTACTTCGGATAAATAGTTTTATCAATACGGCCATTTTTAGTCGACTCGACCTTTAATGAATTAGTTATGTCTTTCCAAGCACGAACTTTTCCACCCACATTAATACGTTTAAATTGGCCATCTGCTTTTTCTGCTTGTACAAAATCGGCTAAGCGTTGGTAACTGTCATTTTTGCTTACATCAATGCTAAGTAGAACGTCTTCTCGGCCTTGAAAGTATTGCTCAACATTTTTTTGATGTGTTTGATAACACTGTGTTAGGAAATCATCACTGCTGATATTCTCTAAGGTAAAGGGGCTAAATGTTTCAACAAAACAGCGCTTTATGTGTGGGTTAAAGCCACCATCGCCGCGAGTAACATTAGTATGCATACGTTGCAGTAACTGCTTAATTGACGGGATCCATAGCTCTAGCTCACGTTGTAAATGAATAAACTTAGAACCAGGATAAAGCTTATCAAGTAACTGATAATCACTATACGCTGGCGTATCAGCGATAACGTCCGCATTAGCTAAGCACTCTGCTGTATAACAGGTATGAGCGACTTTAAAGCCCATGCCAAGCATTGCCACACAGATACTTGTGGTAGCGGTTCTAGGTAAACCTATGATGAAAATTTTTGAGTTGGTCATAACGTATTAAGTTTGGGGTAAATAAATTTGCTGTAAATTTCGCCCAGCAAACCTGGGCGTGATAATACCATGATATCTAATCGTACTATGCGTTATAGCCAAAAGGGTCTGAAATACTATGGGCCGGCTGAGTAAACCATTTTGGTCCATCTGCGGTCATATAAAAGTGATCTTCATGGCGTATACCAAATTCGCCAGGAATACAGATCATTGGTTCATTAGAGAAACACATACCAACAGTAAGAGGCGTATTATCATTTAACACTAAGTAAGGCCATTCATGGATATCTAAACCAATGCCATGGCCTGTTCTATGTGGTAGACCTGGTATCGAGTAGTTTTCGCCTAAACCTACCGTAGGTAAATAATCTCGTACTGCTTGATCGGCAATAGAGCAAGGTTGTCCTAATTGCGCAGCTTCAAATGCTAAACGCTGCGCTTCTTTTTCATAGTTCCAGATTTGTGTTTGGCGTTCATTAGCTTCACCAAATACATAAGTGCGGGTAATGTCAGAATTATAGCCCTGTACTTGGCAACCCGTATCGATAAGCACAATATCATTCATCGCTAAAGGATTTGGATTGGCCACGCCGTGCGGGTAAGCCGAGTCTTCACCAAATAATACGATAACAAAGTAAGAGCCCGCAGGTGCGCCAACACGCTTATGTGCAGTATTGATAAACTCTTCTACTTCCTTAGTGGTTATGCCGACATATAAAATGCGCGCTGCAGCTTTATGCACTTCTAAGGTCATGTCTTTTGCGCGTTGCAATAAAGCGATTTCTGCTGCTGTCTTTTCCATACGGCAACCAGCAGTAACTACTTTTGCATCAACTAAGTTAAATTCAGGTGCTGCTTGGTTTATGCCGTTAGCAACAAAGAAAGCGGTAGATTCATCAATGGCAATATTACCTGAGGTGATGCCTTTTGCTTTTAACGCATCGACAAATGTTTGATAAGGGCTAACATGTTCTTGCCAGCCATTAACGTGACCATCGATAACCATGAATTGTTCAAGCGTAGTTATTTCAAAATGAGGAGCAATATATTCAACATCACCAACCGCTGGAATGATAGCGCCAACCATACGCTCAGAAGCGTACCAGCGAGTACCGGTAAAATAATAAAGATTGGTACCAGCATTTACATAAGTTGCGGCAATATCGTTTGCTTGCATTAATGCCTGTGCTTTCTCGATACGCTGTTGGTACTCGGCCTTACTAATAGGTGTAATATCGAGTGCCATGTTGCTTAATTTTGCTAATTCTTGCTCTGCGGTTGAGCCGCCAATGCCGTTATTTATCATAATTTAATTTCACTTTAAAAATTTGCATCGAGTGTACTAAGTTTTACTGTTTTTTTCAGCTGTTTATATGAGTTTTAACTGGAACATTACTTGTTAGGTTTTAATAAATTAGTTTGTGCTTAAGATAACCTTAAGAATACTCCTATAAATTGTTGATTTAGGTTAATATTAGTTTTGAAAAAAGTAATTATTTTGGGTCGTTACTGTCAAAAATTATATTTAAATTGTAATCTTAATATATAGCCTTTGTTATTTTTTATATTTGGAAATACGCCATTAATGAAAATATTAATAGTAGAAGATGATTTACAGCTAGCTCAAGGACTACAACGTTCTTTGCGTAATGAAGGGTATGCGGCAAATCATGTGAATAATGGCGCAAGAGCTATATTAAGTGTGCAAACCAATGAGTGTGATATTGTTATCCTCGATCTTGGCTTACCTGATATGGATGGTTTAGATGTGCTAAAAAAAATAAGACAATCGAAAAACAATATTCCGGTGCTAATTTTAACGGCTCGCGATTCTATTAATGAAAAAATTAATGGCTTAGATTTAGGCGCAGATGATTATTTAGCGAAACCTTTTGACCCTTCTGAATTATTTGCTCGCCTGCGAGTATTAGAACGACGTCTAGGTACAGTTAATACCTCCATCATTAAGATTGCTGGTGTTAGCTTAGATACTAATGCCCATATGAGCTCTGTTGATGATAAGCATTTAGATCTATCTCGCAAAGAATATATGGTTTTAAAAGCATTAATGGAGAATTCTGGACGTATACAATCAAGAGAGCAACTTGAGTCCAAACTGTATGAATGGGGTGAAGAAGTCGCCAGCAATGCAGTTGAAGTTCATATCCATCATTTACGTAAAAAACTACCGGTTGGTTTTATTAAAACAGTACGCGGCATTGGTTATACAATAGGGGGCGGAAAATAAGCTTTATATGATCTCAATTCGTCGTTACCAACTATTAGTTATTTTATCTATCATCACCTTGATAGCATTTTTTGCTGCCCTGAAAGGTTACTCGGCAAGTATGGAACGAGCGGAGCAATTATTTGATGGTCAACTTAAATCGTTAGCAAATGCTTTAATCATCATTGAAACTAAAGATAAAAGTATCGGTACAGGCCAGCATAGTGAGTTTGCCTTTCAAATTTGGAAAAACAAACAGCTTTTTTTACACTCAGATAATACTCCTAGAACAGCCATTAAAAATTTTAATGAAGGCTTTAGCGATATAAATTTTTCAGGTAAACGTTGGCGTAGTTTCTCTTATACTGATGAAGTTAATGATAAATGGATTATCGTGGCTCAGCCGATAGCTACTCGCTTTGAACTAGCTGAGGAAATGACCTTGGCGGCGGTATCCCCGTTAGTCTTTAGTATTCCACTTATCGCTCTTTTTATCTCATTTGCAGTTAAGCGCAGCCTAAAACCTATAAATCAATTATCGCAGTTACTAAATGCTAAGCAAGCTAAGGACCTAACGCCAATTAGTATTGAGAGAAATTCTAAAGAATTGATGCCAATTACCGATACGCTTAACGACTTATTATTGCGTCTAGGTGATGCTTTTACACGAGAGCAAAGGTTTGCTGCCGATGTGGCTCATGAATTAAGAACGCCTATTAGTGTTGTCAAGGTTAATGCGCATAATTTAAAAAACGAATGCGACAAGTTGATGATTAATAATCAAGATACAGAGGTAAACTTTGCTGATCTGGAACAAGGCATAGATAGATTAGCTAGTGTTGTAGAACAAATATTATTACTCAACAAAACTAACCACGAACACCTGAGTGTTCACTTTAGCCAGCTAAATTTGCAACGTTTAGGGCAAGAAGTGATCAGCGAAATTTACAATGAAATTGATCAACAACAACAATCGATAGAGCTTGACGCAGATCAGTTATTTATAAATGGCGATGAGGTATCGCTAAAGATTGCTTTGCAAAACCTTATTTTAAATGCCAGTAAATATGCAGGTCGAAAATGTCATATCAAGGTTACTGTTAAGGAGTTAGCTGGCTTATTACATTTGAGTGTTGAAGATACAGGTCCTGGCATAGAAGCAAGCGAACTACCGAAAGTATTGCAACGATTTTATCGGGGTGAATCATTATTACAACAATCGACCATTAAAGGCTCGGGCCTAGGTTTGTCGATTGTTAAGCAAATTGCCAACTTACATAATGCTAAGCTCGAGCTTGCAGCTTCGCAAGATTTAGGTGGCTTAAAAGCAACGCTCGTCTTTAAGCATTTTATTGCTGGTGAACAGTAATGAAATATGGTTTTAAGTTACTCTCATTTATGTCTTTAGTTGTCGCTAGCTTCTGTGCTTTAGCGAACAGTAATGAGGTACATTTAGTACTTGAAAACCATTTGTTTTATCCATCAACAGTGGTGATCACTGCCAACACCAAGGTTAAATTAATTATTGAAAATAAAGATGCAACGCCTGAAGAGTTTGACAGCTTCGACTTAAACCGAGAAAAAGTGTTGTTTGCTAAGAGTAAAACAACTATTTATATAGGCCCATTAGATCCCGGCGAATATAAATTTTTTGGTGAATTTAATCCGGCAATGGCCGTTGGTAAAGTTGTCGTTAAATCGAGTAAACAATTAATGCAGGAGAATGCTGATGTTAAGTAATACTGTCTTCCTGTTTTTAAAAGATGCTTTACCAGTATTTTTACTGTGTAGCTTGTTGTTATCAATGACTCGTTACAGTCAAATTAAATATCCATTATCAACTATACGACTCTTTGTCACCATAACCTTTGGGGTAATTGTTGCGGCCATACTAAGTGCTTTTACTCAACAAATTAGTGCTCTAATTGATGGCCGAGGTTATGAGTTATTGTCTATTTTATTGCTGTTTATGAGTTACCTATTATTTTTGATTTTAACTAAATACCTAAATCAAGATTTAAAATTCAACCTTAATATAATGCAATATTTGATTGCTTTAATACTCGTTTCTAATGGTATCGATTTCTTAGTCTACCTTCAGGGTTACTGGTTAATAACAGGTGCTACCCAAGCAATTGCTATAGGAATAGTTATTGGTTTAGGTATATGTAGTTCACTCGCTATTATATTGTTCTTTCTAGTTGATTTGCTGGCGGTTAATAAACAAAGAACTATGGCTTGGACAATTATGCTATTTTTTTCTGCAGGACAATTACTACAAGTTTCCCAACTCTTAAATCAAATAGATTTATTAGCCAATAGCCCTGCAGTTTTCAGTATTAATACAGTTATTGCTGATGATAGTGCACTTGGATATTTTTTAAATAGCTTCATAGGTTATACATCCTCACCTACGTTTATTGAGTTAAGCATTTTTATTGGGGCACTTATTTTGCCATTCATTATCAATCGCCATAACACTAAACGCCCCTCTAATTTAGTACAGGCAAACTCTGTTAAGGAAAGCTTATGAAAGTTTACCTAAAACATCACATAAAAGATAAGCTTGCAACTGTGCTATTAACTCTGCTTGTTATCTTTCTTATCAGCGCCAAAAACCAAGCATTAGCTGATGGTATGGTGGTCGATAAAGTGTATCACCCATATGTTTTATCTGATGAAACAGAAGTTGAGTGGCGTTTGGTCTCAAGGCAAACTGATAATGGCAACACTCTTGCTCAGCGTCTGGGTTATGGGCACTCTATCTCTGAGCATATAATCGTTGAAGGTTATCTTATTGGAGAAGAAGATAACCAGGGCGATTTTGGTTTACAAGCTTATGAAGTAGAAGCTCGATTTATGCTATCTGAACAAGGTGAATTTTGGGCTGATTGGGGTGCCTTAGTTGAATTTGAAAAGCAACATGACGCCGATAACTATGAGTTTACTGGTGGATTTTTAGTGGAAAAAGAATTCGGTAAAACCAGTTTAACCCTCAATGCCTTTATCATTCATGAGTGGGGGGAAGATCTAGATTCTGAGTGGGAGACTGAATTTAGAGCCCAGTGGCGTTATCGTTATATCTCCGAATTTCAGCCCGCAGTTGAGTTATATAGTGGTGAAAATTATTTAGGAATTGGCCCCGCATTTATGGGGTTGCACCGTTTCTCAACAAAAAAACGCTTAAAATGGGAAGCCGGCTTTATTAGTGAAATCTCTAATAGCGGTAAAGATCACAGCTTACGTTTTGCATTAGAGTATGAATTTTAAATATACGAATTTTAAACAGGTGACATTATGAGCGAAATATTAATATCCACATTTGTGTGGTCAAAAAAAATTAGAGTATTTCATTGGTTAAATGCTCTATCAATTTTAACTTTAATTGTGCTGGGCCTGTTTATATTAAACGCCAAAACATTTGGGGTAAGCACCGATGGTAAAATTTTATTAAAAACAATACATACCCTCGCTGGTTATGTATTTGTCACTAACTTATTTATTCGTGCTTTGTTTGGATTTATCGGTAAAGGTTATGAGAAATGGGGCAAAACTTTAGCTTTTAATAAAGGTTTTATTGCAGAATTAAAGCGGCATAGCAGTGAACCGTTAAAAGCATCAAAAGGCCATAATCCATTTGGAAAGTTAATGATCACCGCGCTGTACTTATTTATGCTTATCCAAGGTATTACTGGCTTAGTGATTGCCGGTACAGATATATATTATCCGCCCTTTGGTCAACACTTTGCTACTTCAATTGCTATTGACAAAAACCAAGTTGAATTAATTAAACCCTATTCAAAAGACAACGTTGACGAGCAAGCATATAAAGCCATGCGTGAATTACGTACGCCGTTTATTAAAACTCACGTATTTAGCTTTTATGTATTAACTAGCTTGTTATTACTGCATATATTAGCTGTAATAATAATGGAATTAAAAACCAGAAATTCTATAATCTCAGCGATGTTTTCTGGCTACAAACACCTACCGAAAGATAAAGAATAAAATCAAGAGGGTCAGATCAACTTGAACTTTTCAAGTTGATCTGACCCTCTTGATTTTTTTGTACTTATTAAGTGCGGCTAGCTGCTTCTATCGCTCTTCGTCTATCGCGGGCGAGGGGGGTAATTTCTTCGAGTAACTCTTTCTCTAAACCTAAGCCAAAATACACCTCGGCCATTAAGAAAAATGGGCCAATTAAAAATTGACTTAAATCGTCAACAAAAGCCGGTTTCGCTTTTTCATAATGATGCCCAATAAATTGGATTATCCAGCCAATAACAAAGATAGCAATGGCAATTGAACCTGAATGTTCCAAAGGGGTAACTAGGCTTGCTAAGTAAATGTTGGGAATAATATAAGCCACCATTCCTAGAGCTAAGCGCCAATGCAAAATGAAATAGTACAAAATAGCGATAGCAAAAAATATGCTAGCAAAAGTGAATGTAAAAGCGCCATTGTCAGTGTTTACTTCGAACTGAATAAGACTTAATAATATCGTTAATGAAAAAATGATCAGCGGAATACCGACAAAATGCGTTTGTATATTTTTCTTATTAAAATGCACACTTTTATATTGTGCTAATTGTTCTACAACATTTTTCATAAGTAGCCTTTATCGTTATAAGCTATGCGAGCATAGTTTTAGTCATACAATTGCCATAATGGCAAGGTTCATTAGGCTTGTAAAGGAACTGGCTAACTAAATTATATTTGTACTAGATAAATATTTTATGGCACTAATTTGAATATAAACATTTATTTGTGATTATTTAAGGCAGCTTAAGCTTTCGTTAAGTTTCGAGGTTAATAATAACCCTATAGAAAATACAATTATCTTTTAGGATATATTATGAATACTTCATTAGCTTCTTTACAAAACTTAACTCCTTTGTTTGACCAAGGGATGTTTTATCACCCATTAAATCGAACTAATGAGCCATTAAAAACGACCTTTAGTCTTGTGCAATCTGATGCGACACCTTTAGTTGAGATGAATGTACATCGCCCTAGAACTCAGAATAGAAATACAGTTGAAGGTTTTATTAAAGATATATTCTTTAATCATCATAAAGCAAAATTAAAAGTTTTTATGCCAATGTTATTATCGACTCAAGATCATGCTGGAAAAATTACTTCAGCGGTTGGTATTCGTCATATATCTAAGCAAGCTATTTTTCTTGAGCAATATTTAAGCCATCCGATAGAGCAAATGATTAGTAGCCTTACCTCAACAAATGTAAGGCGTAATAATATTGCTGAAGTGGGGAACTTAGCATGCAGCTCGAGCAGTCATAGTAAAAACATTATTATTTTATTAGTACACCAATTTTTTAACGAAAATATAGACTGGGCTGTTTGTACTGGTACAACTATGGTGCAAATTATTTTAAAAAGGCTTGGTATTGAGTTTCAATATATTGACAGAGCAGAGCCAGATAACTTGCAGGAAGATAAAGATAGCTGGGGTACCTATTATGAAAATAACCCTTGTGTATTGGCCATTGATATTAAAAAAGCAATTAAAGTGTTAGATAGCAAGTTTCACCTGGACTATGTAAGTAAATAACTAAATTCCGTAACGATTAAAATGAAAATTGAATAATTATGAATACAATATTAAACAGTATTTTGCAAACATCAGCTAAAACGCCTAAGGCTGTCGCTATAATCGAACAAGACAAGCAATTGAATTATTTACAATTGCATAACTTTATTGAGAAATTAAGCGACGAGTTAGCAAGTTTAAAAGCCAGTGCTGTAGCAATATATATGGACAATAACTCTTCTTGGATTATTTCTGACTTAGCAGCCGCTAATATTGGCTTAACGGTTGTTCCTATTCCATTGTTTTTTACAAAAGCCCAAATCACCCACTTATTAAGTGATGCTAATATTGATGTGATTATTACTTGCCAGGATATGCTGAATCAATTATCGATTAAGCCACAATCGGTTTCGGTATCTGATGTTATTGATATCACTTACGTTAATCTTATAAATAAAGATGCTAATACCGGGTTACAAGACGTAAGTAAAATAACCTATACATCAGGTAGTACAGGTAACCCTAAAGGTGTTTGTTTAAGCGGTGATACTATTGAAAGTGTCGTATTGTCATTAGCGACACAACTAACCTTAGCAGGGATCCAGCGCCATTTGAGCTTGTTACCTTTTGCTACTTTATTAGAAAATATTGCAGGTGTTTATTTACCATTGTTCATGGGTAATGCCGTTATTACCGGTAGTGTGAATGATTTTGGTTTGAAATCTAATCATCAATTTTGTGCAAAAACATTTATCAATGCAAATAAAAAATGGCAAGCCAATAGCGTTATTCTTTTACCACAAATGTTAAAAGCAATTGCCGAACAAAAACAGCCACAACATTTATCATCATTTACCTTTATGGCCGTAGGTGGAGGCAAAGTATCAAGTGATCTAATTGAACAATGTCACACACAGCAACTGCCTATTTATGAAGGCTATGGATTGTCTGAATGTGCATCTGTGGTTAGTTTAAATACCCCCATTGCTCATAAGGTTGGTAGTGTAGGTAAGCCATTACCTCATGTTAAATTAGCAATCAACTCATCAGGTGAGTTGATTGTTAAGGGCAGTAAAATGCAGGGTTACCTAAATGATACTCAAATCAACCATGACCACATAGAAAATATAGCCACAGGTGATATCGCTTATATCGATGAAGATGGTTTTTTATTTATTACTGGTCGAAGCAAAAATCTTTTAATTAGCAGTTTTGGACGAAATATTTCACCCGAGTGGGTTGAATCAAGCTTTTTAATTTCAGATAAAATACAACAAATTTTTGTTTATGGCGATGCACAACCTTATTTATCAGCAGTTGTTGTGCCAAGTAAAAACTCAACAATAGAAAGTGTTAATCAAGTTATAGCCAAAGTAAACAGTAGCTTACCTGATTATGCACAAGTACAAAGCTTTATTATTGAGAATAATATTTTCTCTGTTGAAAATGGTCTATTGACTGAAAATGGCAAGTTACGCCGCGATAAACTTACTCAAATTTATAAATATACTTTAAGCCCTTTGGAGGCTGTAATATGAACACTTTAGCATCAAATGCATTTAGCACTCTTGAAATTTCTGATATCAAAAACAAATTAGTTACTGACGGTTGGTTACTTGTTCGTGGTAAAAACTGTGATTTAAATGACTTTAGTGAGTTAATGCATAGTTTATGCTCAAGCTTGACGTTTGATCCTGCGCGTCAATTTAGCTCTAAAGAAACTCAAAAGGTTGACGCTGGTAAAGTCGCGGTTGGCTTACATATTGAAAATGGTAATACGCCGTTGCCGCCAGATGTTGTTGCTTTTTATAGTCAAAAGAGCGCAATAAAGGGGTCGCAAACCACAGTTTGTGATGGCGCGGCATTGTGGAGTGGCTTTCCAAAACATTTAAAAGATCTTTTTAATCAATTAATTACGGTTACTCGAACTTTGCCTGCGCACTTATGGAAACGATACGTAGCTACTGCGCTTGATATGAATGAGGCGTTAGTTGAAGAAGTGCATTTGAAAATATTTTTAAAGCAAGTACCAAACCAAGCGGGGCAATTAAATGAGGCAGGGGATCTACGTTACCAATTAACGATTAATCCCGTACTTAGTGAAAATTTAAGTTTAAAAGCCGCATTTGCTAATGCTTTACTTGGGCCATCATTTAACTATCAGAAACCAAGCTACACGTTTGCTGACGGTAATAATGTACCTGAAGAGGTGATTACTGAAATTGCTGAGTTAGCAGAAAAATTTACCCAAGAAGTACAGTGGCAGGATAATGACATTGTTATTATTGACAATAAGAGAGTCATGCATGGGCGCAGAGAAATTATAGGTGATCTGAGTGAGCGAAAATTATTTATTGGTATGGGCAATATTTAAATAATAGAGGTTGAAATGAGTCTTAAAATGAATAAAGTAAACAAACCAAAGAATACTCGCACTGTTGCCATTCTAACAGGGGCAACTGGGGGTATAGGTAAGGCTATTGCTAAGCAACTAGTTACTGAAGATGCAACGCTTATTTTAGTTGGACGTAATTTAGAAAGCCTTGAACAAGTTGCCAAAGATCTTATCACTGACAAGCATTGTTCAGGAAAAGTATACAACTGTGCTACTGATATAACTAAGGCAGAAGGCCGCCATTATTTGGCTGAATTTATTACAACAATTAATGAGCAAGTTAATATGCTTATTAATGGTGCTGGGATTAATGACTTTAACTTGTTTGAACAGCAAAGTAGTGACTTAATCAGCCAAATGATGCATGTTAATTGCACTTCCCCAATGCTTTTAATTCATGAGCTTTATAGTTACTTTAAAAAACAGCCTGCAGCTCAAATAATCAATATCGGTTCAACTTTTGGGAGTATAGGCTACCCAGGTTACAGTAGTTATTGTGCAAGTAAATTTGCCTTAAGAGGATTTACTGAATCTTTATCAAGAGAGAGTGCGGATACAAATATTAAAGTAAGATATTTTTCTCCTAGAGCAACATCTACGCCAATAAATAGTAATGCGGTGATAGAAATGAATAAAGAATTAAATGTCAATATGGATAGTCCAGAAGAGGTTGCTAGACAATTTTGCCAATTTATTAAAACCGATGATAATAGTATGTATTTAGGCTGGCCGGAAAAGTTACAGGTAAAAATAAATCAACTTTTTCCAACGATAGTAGGTAACGCGATTATAAAAACGTTACCTATTATTAAAAAATATGCACAAATTAAATTATTTTAAGGCTGTTACTCCTAAATTGATTAAAAATTTACTTACTTTAGGCAATACTAATATGAAAGCATAGTGATAAGTTATGCTTTCATTGAGAGTTAACCAAAGTGATTAAAAACTACTTTATTACCGTCTAAATCGCGAAAGTAAGCACCATAGAATACGTCAGGGATACGTTGTCCTGGTTCACCATCACAAGTTGCTCCTAAGGCGATTGCCTTATGATACATCTCATCACATTTCTCTTTTGAGCCTGGAGCAATGGCCAACATATTGCCATTACCACAGTGTTGTGGTTGTTCATTATGAGGAATACAAATGGCTAGCATTGGCTCTTGCATGCTTTTGCCAATAAATATAATACGTTCCATTTTTATTAGGGTTTTAGCGCCAATAGGCGCCAATAGTTCATTATAAAAGGCTTCTGACTTTTCTAAATCGGATACACCTATGGTTGCATAGCTGAGCATATTAATTCCTTTATTTGTTGGTTGTTTATATTGGTCGAGCTTGGACTACAACAGTTGAGCTTCATTATGTCAATAAGCCTCTGTAATAGCTTCAGAGTATAGAAGTAAATAATTTAAAAATTTCTAATAGCAGTATAGCTGCTATTAAAGTAATGCCATTAAAGCAATGAGATTAAAAGAACTGCTATTTTTGTTCGTTGCCTTGGTATAGAATCCCCGCAATAATCTTTAGTTCCAAAACAGTGAAACTTATCTTTTACCCTAAGCAAAATGAAAAAATATAAATGAATGATATAACTATAGCAACTCACAATGGCAATTTTCATGCGGATGATGTTTTCAGTATCGCTGCACTTCAGTGCATTTTCCCAGCTTTTAAACTGCTACGAACCCGTGATTTAGAGCTGATCGCCAAGGCCGATATAGTGATTGATGTAGGTGGTGAATATGATGCTGATACTGGTCGTTTTGACCATCATCAACGTGGCGGAGCAGGGCAACGTGACAATGGCATTCCGTATTCTTCATTTGGTTTGATTTGGAAAAAATATGGTGTACAGATTTGCCAAGGCGATCAAGAGGTAGCTAATGCAGTAGATTCAGGTTTAGTCTCTACTATTGATGCTGTAGATTGTGGGCATGTTGAAGGCGTTTCTCAAGGGATTAGCCTTAGCCAAACAATTTCAATGTTTAACCCAACTTGGCAAGAAAATAGCGGCTTTGATAGCTGTTTTGATGAAGCTGTTAATTTTGCATCTCGCGTGTTGGCTCGCTTTATTGCATCGGCTAACGGCGGCATTAGTGCCAGAGATATTGTCGCTAAAGCGATTGATAACGCCCAAGATCCAAGAGTGATAGTATTAGACAAATATACACCATGGAAAACAACGCTTCTAAGCTTATCTGACGTGGCTTTATTTATAGTTTACCCATCACCGTCTGGGCAGTGGCGAATTCAAACAGTACCTGTTGAGTTAGGTTCATTTGAAGATAGAAAACCACTACCTAAACAATGGGCGGGGTTATCTGATAAAGCGCTGCAAGAAGTAACGGGAATTGATGACGCTATGTTTTGCCATAATGGTTTATTTATTGCCGGTTCAGAATCATTTGCCAGTACGATGAAAATGGCAGCCATTGCCCTGCAAGAATAAACACTATTAAGTACTAAATAAAAAGGCCTGCAATGAAATCATTACAGGCCAAGGCGTTGGGGTAAAATTAGATCAATATAAATTTTGCATTCACCGCAAATTAAAAAGAATAACTTACTTGCGCAATAACGGCTTCAACTTCTTCATATAATTCCACGTCTTTTAAAACCCCTGGTGCTGCAAAACCTGCATTGGTTGGTGTTTGTTTAAATAACTCTACACGAAATGATAACTCAGAGCCGTTTTTCAATGGCATGCCATATTTTACGCCTAAGGTTATACCATCCATTTCACCGATACGATAATCGGCACTAGCAAACTCAGGTAAAGCTTCGCCTTCTAGCAAAAATGGTCGATAAAATTCAGCGGCTTCTTGCATATAATAGCGAACATGCGGTTCAATATAATTATCGCCTAAAGGAATGTAGTAACGTACATCAAAGGTATGAGAATTTATTTCCCAATCATCCCACATATAGCGATAAGAGAAATCAATTACTGAGCCAGCAAGGTTATATTTAGTCTGCCAATAAATACTTTGTTTAGTTCGCTCATCAGGACGGTGCTCATATAATTGGCTAATACTATAGCCATCTAACCCTACCACTGAAACCACTTTGAATGGGTCTGTCATATAACCATCAACTTGTGAAATTGAATAGTTTAACTGCATGATCATTTTGCGATTGATTACTTGGGTTAAACCAAAGAGAAGATCAGCGGTATCTTTTGTATCATCACTGCCAATCGTATCCTTTTCCCCTGTTGGAGGGACAACCATTTCGCTAAATGGTGTATTAATGCCACCTTCAGGCTCTATGATGTCATGGGAATAGGATAGGCCAACAGATACTGTGGTATTTTTTCGATCAAAATATCTGGAAATACTGCCATTTAGTCCCAATGATAAATAGTCATATTCTTTTGAAAAATGCACACCTGCACTACCTGCATAGTCAGGGCTTAATGGCTGTGTCCACTGAGCGTTTAATTGTACTCGAGTATCTTTGAACGTATCATCTAGTGGTGTTTCATTAGGAGCTACGTTATAGCTACCTTTACCTGAAGGACGAGAAAATGTTTGTGGCTCAGGTTGTGCAACTGCGCCTGTTGCCGATGCTCCAGTCAAAGAATCTAGAGTAAATTTTAAATTTAAAAAATGCTCATCTTTAAACTCTTTTGTTCCAGAAACAATGCCCTCGACAGCTGTTACCCGATCGGTTTCGCCGTAATACATTAAGGCGGTGTCAAACTTCCAACTATTCTCTTCCTCGGCGCTTACATCAGTACCAAGTAAAGAGCAGGTTGCAGCTGTTAATGCGGTTTTTAGGCTTACGCCTTTACTTAATTGCATCCACAACCTCCGCCGCCAAAGCTTCGACCGCCGCTTGATGCTTCTTTACTAAAATATATATGGTCGTCTAAAGACGCGTCCAGTGGAGATGAGGTTAATTTCATTTCTTTTTTAGCTAATAAATCTCGCTCCCAAGGGTCAACGCCTAAACTTGAGCAGCCTGTGGCAACTAATACGCTAAGAGCAATAATTGATAACTTAAATGTTTTATTCATAATCTTTCCCTAACTGAGCTATTGAGCGAGCAAATGTTTTATTTCTTCTTCATATATTGGTTTTCTTTCGGTATAAAAGCCAATGTGAGCCGTTTGTAAACTGCCGTCTCTACCTATAAGGTAGCTACTTGGCATGCCCCTTAGCTTATATTGTTTAGCGCTTAAACCTTGCGGGTCGTAGACGACAACAAAGTTGGCAGGCGTTTGTTTTAAAAACTCTTGAGCTAACTCGTATTCTGCATCAAGATTAACACTTATCACAGTAAAACCTTGATCCTTATATTGATTTTGGACTTGATTCATCCAAGGAAAAGAACGTCGACAAGGTACGCACCAAGATGCCCAAAAATCGAGATAGATCACATCGCCTTTATGTTTAGCTATTTCGGTCGCCAGATTCTCACTGCTAATATTGGCCGAATCGCTAGTAGCAAACGCCTTGTTTTGCAGCATAGTGGTAATTACTGACATTAGCATCAGTGTTAAAACTAGCGAATGGATAGTTGATTTTTTAAATCTTGCTGTTAACAAAGTGGGCTCCTAAAATTACCGATTAGGTTAACAATAGAAAAAGTTTCTTAAGGCTAACTTAAGAAACCTTAATAAATATACGGAAACATTAATTATTCTAGATAAAACTATCGGGCTTAATTAATGAACCTTAGTCGCTAAGGCAATCGTTTCGTTATTTTGTAAACCAGAAACCACTTCTACTTGGCCATTTTTAGTTACTCCAGTACGGATCAATCGGCGCTGTAATTGACTATTTTCAACGATCCATACGCTGTCTAATTGGCCGAAGCTGTGAATATATTGTTGTGGAATTAAAATGATATTTTCACTGCCATTCGTTATAGCTATACGAGCAAACATACCGGGTAATATATGCTCGTTAAAGTCGATATCTGCTTTAATAACAAAGCTGCGCGCGTTGGGATCTGCTGCAGGTACAATTTCAGTGATTTGAGCATTTAACTTCAGATTAATGGAATCTAAAGTAATACTTACCTGTTCACCAATATTTAAATTAACCGCTAAACTTTCACGTACATTTGCTTCAATACGAAGAGAAGAAGGATTGTAAATTGATAACAGTGGTGTCCCTGGGCTACTAATATCACCAGGCTCAGCATTACGTTCAACTACATTTCCTGAAATTGGTGCTCGGATATCAGTATAGGTGAGGGCGGTTTCGGCTTCTTTTAAATATTGTTTTGCAGCGTTAAATTCAGCCGTTAATTTACTGTAGTTTGCTACGGCTTTATCTAATTCACTCGTTGAAATTAGCCCTTTGGCTTGTAGCTCTCTACTGCGATCTAAGGTTTGTTTTGCTTCTTTTTTTGATGCTGCTACTGAGCTGATTTGCGCCTTTGCCTGTGCTTCTCTTGCTTTAAACTCGCTATTTTCAAGAGAGACTAATAAATCGCCTTTAGTTACCGAGTCACCTGCGCGCACGTAAATTTTTTCAATGCGGGATAATATCCTACTTGAAATTAAGGTTGTTTCTCTGGCTTTTACTCCAGCAGGGATAGATTCAACCACGTCAACTTCTTTACTGGTTATAAGCATCGAGGTGCCTATCTCATCTTTAACCATAGCGTTAGTCTGAGGTTGGATCTTATCGGTAAACATACCTGCCATATAAGCAATAGCAATGAGTAACATAGCGATGGCAATAATGGGCAATATAAACTTTTTCATGGTCGAGTTGCTCTCAGTTGCATTAGTTGAATTAGGTGAGTTTTTACTGTTTTGGGTATTCATTAGTTTGCCTCCAACACTTTATGTGCAGGGATATTATGACTATCAGTGCTTGCAGGTAGGCCTTGTTCATTGTTATCGTCAAATACTAAGAAGTAGACCATAGGCACAACAAATAAGGAAAATAGTGTTGAAGATATTATGCCGAAGATAATAGCTAACGCTAGACCATTAAAGACTGGATCTAAGGTAATAATTAAATTACCTAGCAAGGTGGTGCCGGCAGTCAATAATACCGGTCTCATACGAACAGCACCGGCGGAGAGTAATGCCTCTTTAATTGACGCACCACGCTCTCTCGCTAAGGTAATGAACTCAACTAGTATTAAAGAGTTTCGCACCACAATACCAGCAAGCGCTATCATTCCTATCATAGCGGTTGCAGTGAATAATACTGGCTCTGGCGCACCTGCGATTTGACGTTCACCAAATAAGTTCATTAACCAAAAGCCTGGCATAATACCAATAATGGTTAATGGAATGGATGACATAATAATGAGCGCTAAAGCAGTACTTGTCGTTTGCCACTTAAGTACAATAAAAATGCCGGTTAATGCAAAAGCAAATGCTATACCCATATCTCTAAATACATCAATGGTTATCTTCCATTCGCCTTCACCAGAAAAAGCCATACTGGTGCCCTCTGGTAAAGACCAACCAATGCCGGATCCCGAAGTTAAATAAGTTCTCTCGCTAAAATGTGTGGCATCACGGTTAGGTTTATCTCTATCACTAGACATATCAGCAATCACTTCGGCAGGCGTGCGCCCAGAGAGCTCTGCGGTTACATAAATCACTGGTGCTAAATCTTTATGCATAATTGGCTGTGAAGCACTTAATGTTTGCCACTTACCAAGCTCTGCCAAGCTCACTAAATTTTGCGGTGCTTGCTCCAAACCAACACCAGAATCTAATTGTGCAATGCCATTACGTCCTTTGACTTGCATCGTCAGTAGGGTGTCCAGATCATTACGTTGCTCAAAGCCAAGTTTTACTTCAATGGGCACCGGAATAGCCTCATTTTGTTGCTGGTAAATACCAACTCTTTTACCTGAAACCGCAACATTTAATGCCTGATTAGCATCTAAGGTCGATACTCCAGATAATGATGCTTTTTGTTTATCAATGATAAAGCGTTGCACCTCTTGCTTAGACACTAAACTACTATCAACTTCAACAATATGAGGCTCTTGCTTAAAACGCTGCATTACTGTTTGCGCAGCAATGTTATGGGTTTCTTGACTGATAAATGGCTGTGCATAAACTTCTGCCACCAAGGTACTCAAAACAGGAGGGCCTGGAGGTACTTCAACCACTTTAATTACTAGGTGATCTATCCCTAAATGCAGCGGCTCAAGTAATTTTCTTAATCTAAGAACTACGCCGTGAGATTGATGCTGGCGCAAAGACTTATCAACCAAGGTTAAGCGCAAATCAGCTAAATGCGCACCATGGCGCTGATAATAACTGCGTACTAAACCATTAAAATCTACTGGTGAAGGTTCGCCTACATAACTGGCTATAGCCTTAATTTCAGGTAATTGCTTACTGATCTGGATTACTTTTTTAGCCATTGCTGCGGTTTGCTGTAATGTTGCCGACTCTGGCATATCAATCAGTACTTGGATTTCATTCTTATTATCAAATGGTAATAGCTTTAACGGTACGATACGTAAAATAGGCAATGCAGCTGAGGCAATAAATAACGCTAGAACTAGCCACAAGCCTTTTTTAGAGCGAGATTTATGGTTAATTAGAGGCGATAACAGCTTGCTGTATAAGCTTGTGTTGTGAGTTAATTCATCATCACAATGTTCCTCTACTTGCTTAGGCTTTAAAATTTTAGAGGCAAGCCAAGGGGTAACTAAAAAGGCTACTAAGGTGGAAGATATAACACTTAATGGCACGTTAAACGCCATAGGTGCCATATATGGCCCCATCATTCCTGTTATAAAGGCTAGCGGAATAAATGCTAATACTATGGTTAGGGTCGACATTAATAGCGCAGGGCGTATTTCACTCATCGCATTAACGATTTTTGTTTTGCTGTCACTGCCTTTTTGTTTGATAAAACGCTCAATATTATCAATACCAGTGATCGGATCATCCACCAATAACCCAAGAGATAAAATCAAAGCAAATAAGGTCACGCGGTTAATGGTATAACCAAAAGCTAAATCTAAAAATAGCGTTAAGCCATAACAAACGGGAATGGCTAAGCCGACAACAACGGCAGGACGCCATCCAAGAAATACACCGATAAACACCACCACGGTGAAAATGGCAAAGCCTAGTGAAGAGGTTAAGTTATTAACTTTTTCATTGGCGGTGTCACCGTAATCACGTAACACTTCATAGCGTATTTCATTGGGGAGAAAGTCTTGTTGTAACTCAGCCATTTTGGCAAGTACATCATTAGACACCGAAACAGCATTACTACCACGTTGCTTAGCAACGCTGATGGTAACAAGTGGAAACTGTTGCTTATTAAAGTCATCCGTTACTATTGAGCTTGTTTGACTGTTCTTTTGATTAGCAAACTCTAGCCACTGGTAGCTAGTTTCTTCACCAGCACCATCGTAAATAGTGGCAACATCTTTTAAGTATATAGCTTTGCCATTAACAACATTGACCACTAAATTGTGCAACTGTTCAATGGAGGTCAACACATCGCCCGATTCAATAAGGACCGAGCGCTGGCCAAGAGCAACACTGTTATGTTTAATTAATTCATTCGATAAAGTAATCGCATCAACCACATCTTTGCTGTCGGTTTTTCTTGCCGAAAGTGCTTGTAAATCTAATTCAATTGCTAATGTTCGAGTACGTCCGCCGACCACTTTGACTTCGCTAGTGTTATCGATGCTTTGCAGTAAGGTAGAGGTTTCCTGAGCAATTCGTCTTAAATTATAATCATTATAAAGCTTGCTATCTGTACTATATAAACCAAGCATAACAATGGGCACATCATCCACTTCAATAGGTTTAACGAGCCAGTCATTAACAACTTTAGGGATATTATTTTGATTCGAGTAAAGCTTGTTATAGGTATTTAAGATCGCTAATTCACGGTCTTGCCCAACAAAAAATCGTAAAGTGACTTGTAGCTTGCCATCTAGGGAGGTGGAGTATATGTGCTCAACGCCAGATATTTGAGTCAGTAACTTCTCAAGAGGGACCGTCACTTGGCGTTCGACTTGTTTTGCGGTCAAGTTAGGTACATTAACCATAACATCAACCATAGGTACCACAATTTGTGGCTCTTCTTCACGCGGTGTTGCATTGAGTGCCAAAATTCCTAGCACAATCGACACAATAAAAATAAACAGTGGAATGCCACCCTTTAATGAACGCGCGACTAAGGCATCAATAAAATTTACTTTCATTATGTATTCTCAAATTACTTAAACATTATCTTTAATTTACTGTGCTAAACGTCACAGAACATACTATACAGCTGCTGCAATATTAGCTTGGCGTCGTCATCCGCTAAAGAGTAATAGATGGTTTGCGCATCACGACGAGTCGTTACCATATCTGCTTTTCGTAATGCAGATAAATGTTGTGACAGCGCGGATTGTGCAAGCGGGATCGACTCATTCAATTGACTCACTGAGCATTCTCCTTCAACTAAATTGCATAAAATCATCAGACGATTTTTATTGGCAAGCAACTTTAAATAAGCTTCGGCTTTTTCGGCATTGGCTAAAAGTTGATTCATATCTAAATTAGTAAGAGGGCTCATTAATGATCTCTATGGTTAAAATTACATCAAATTAAAATAAGTATAACTCACTATATTAGATTTTACTAATATTAGTTGTTGCTAATGTAGTGAAAGCTAATATATACTTTAGTTAATATTAAATAGATTGGAGGTGTTATGGATATTAACCGTTGGTTACGACTTATCGCGGGCATTATGGTGCTAGTGTCATTAGCGCTAACGCATTTTGTTCACCAAAACTGGATTTACTTTACGGTATTTATTGCACTAAACTTGATCCAATCTGCATTCACAAAATGGTGTCCAATGATGACATTTTTAAGAAAACTTGGAGTAAAAGAACAATGTTAAAAGCCATCCCAGAATTAATTATGCAAGCGGCGCAAAACGTCAGACGTATTCCTGCAAACCAAGCTAAAGGTGAAATTGCCGAGAATAATGGCTTACTGATTGATGTACGTGAGCCACAAGAGTTTGTAGCGAGTGCAGCAGATGGTGCAATTAACATTCCTCGAGGAGTGTTAGAAATGCGTTTGGTTGAATTAGAAAAAGATGCCAAGCGTCCAATCTATCTACATTGTGCTACAGCAGGTCGTGCTACTTTAGCCGCTGAGCAATTGGCCCGTGTTGGTTACGAAAACGTTACCTGTATTAGCTGTAAATTTGACATCATCAAAGCTGAATTTTAATTTAAAATCAGCTTTGATTTTTACTCGCTGGTTATTTCAATATCAGTGGTGGGAACTGAACAACAAGGAAGGAATTCGCCATCACGAATAAAGGCTAATGGCTCACCATTGATGTACTCAATTTCGCCTTTATTAAGCGTTACCCGACAAGCACCACAAAAGCCATCTCGGCAATGATAGTGTAATTCGATGTCATTAGACTCTAAGAATTCTAAAGTGGTTTTGAAGATAAGGTTGTCGAATTCATTTTCAACAACCTTACCATCTACAGTGATTTTTTTGCTCATTGCAGAGTTAATAAATTAATAACGATTAAAGATCGAAATCTTCAAAGTCACTACTATCAACAGCGCTATCCGTTTGACCAACAAGATATGATGATATTTCAGTTTCTTGTGGTGCAACTTGTACGTTATCACTTGAAAGGTATGAGTTGATCCATGGTAGTGGATTACTCTTGATAGAAAATTGTGGTTCATAACCAATCGCAGTTAAGCGTTGGTTTGAAATATACTCAATGTACTGTTTCAATATTTCAGCGTTAAGGCCAATCATTGAACCATCTTTAAATAAGTATTCTGCCCATTCTTTTTCTTGTTCAATTACGTCTAAGAATAACTCTAAGCCTTCTTGATGCATCTCTTTTGAGATCTCTTGCATCTCAGGATCATCTTTACCGCTCGCCCATAAGTTAAGTATGTGCTGTGTTGCGGTTAAATGTACTGATTCATCACGAGCAATTAGCTTGATAATTTTAGAATTACCTTCTAATAATTCGCGTTCTGCAAAGGCAAATGAACAAGCAAATGAAACATAGAATCGAATCGCTTCTAGAGCATTGGTTGAACACACTGAAAGATATAAGGCTTTTTTAATTTCGCGTTCTGTAACAACAACTTCTTCGCCTTCAACGGTGTAAGTACCTTCACCTTGCGATTGGAAAAGCTGAGTTAGTAAAATAACTCTATCGAAATATACGCTGATAGCACTAGCACGCTTTAAGATGTTTTCGTTAATTACGATATCATCAAACACTTCACTAGGGTCGGTAAATAAATTACGTAAAATATGAGTGTAAGAACGAGAATGGATAGTCTCATAGAAGCCCCAGGTTTCAATCCAAGTTTCAAGCTCTGGAATAGAAACAATAGGCAGTAAACAAACGTTCACACTGCGCGCTGCAATTGAGTCAAGTAATGTTTGATATTTCAAATTAGAGATAAAGATGTGCCTTTCACTAGTGGTTAGTGATTGCCAATCTGCTCTGTCTTTAGAAATATCAACTTCTTCTGGGCGCCAGAAAAAACTTAATTGTTTTTCAATTAATTTTTCAAAAATAGGGTGCTTTTGTTGATCAAAGCGCGATACGTTTACGGTTTGTCCCATAAACATTGGCTCTAATAGTGGATCATTTTTTGTTTGATTAAATGTTGAATACGACATGTTTACTCCCGAAAAATACCTCGCCAATGTCGAGCGCTTTAGGTATTTCCATTTATTATCTTTATATCATAGGAAAACCGCAGGGCGATAATCGCATCTGCGGTTTAATAGAGTTAGCTACTCTTAGATTTTACAAGCACCACCAACACAATCATCTTCGATCTCTGCTTGGTCATCGCCTGAACCATCGCGCGTGTTATGGTAGTACATGGTTTTAACACCTAATTTGTACGCCAATAAAATATCTTTTAATATTTGTTTAATTGGAACTTTACCATTAACAAACTTACTCGGATCGTAGTTAGTGTTGGCTGATATCGTTTGGTCAACAAACTTTTGCATAATACCAACGAGCTCTAAGTAACCAGTATTATCTGGAATATTCCAGAGTAATTCGTAGTTATTTTTTAATCTTTCATACTCTGGTACTACTTGCTTTAAGATGCCATCTTTACTTGCTTTAATGCTGATCAAACCACGCGGTGGCTCAATACCATTAGTTGCATTAGAAATTTGTGAAGAGGTTTCTGATGGCATTAATGCTGACACTGTCGAGTTACGTACGCCGTGCTCTTTAATGCTTGCACGTAGACCTTCCCAATCTAGGTGTAAGCTTTCAGAACAAATTTTATCAACCTCTTTTTTATAAGTATCAATTGGTAAGATACCTTGTGATAAACGAGTTTCGTTAAACTTAGGACAAGCACCTTGCTCTTTTGCCAAGTTATTTGAGGCTTTTAGTAGGTAATACTGAATAGCTTCAAACGTTCTATGGGTAAGGTTATTAGCACTACCATTTGAGTAGAACACACCATTTTTAGCAAGGTAATATGCGTAGTTAATTACGCCTATACCAAGAGTACGGCGGCCCATAGTGGCACTTAAAGCGGCAGCTACAGGGTAGTCTTGGTAATCTAATAAGTTATCAAGTGCACGTACAGCTAAATCGGCTAAACCGTCGAGTTCATCAAGACTGTCAATTTTACCTAAGTTGAATGCTGATAACGTACAAAGGGCTATTTCGCCGTTTTCATCGTTAATATCATTCATAGGTTTAGTTGGCAGAGCTATCTCTAAACATAAGTTAGATTGACGTACTGGTGCAACTTCAGGGTTGAATGGACTGTGCGTGTTACAGTGATCAACGTTTTGTAGATAAATGCGACCTGTGCTTGAACGCTCTTGTGCAAATAAAGTAAATAACTCAATGGCTTTAATACGTTTTTTACGAATAGAATCATCGTTTTCGTATTTTTCGTATAACTCTTCAAATAAATCTTGGTTTTCAAAGAAAGCATCATATAAACCAGGCACATCAGATGGGCTAAATAAAGTAATGTAGCCGCCTTTAATTAAACGTTGATACATTACTTTGTTAAATTGCACACCGTAATCTAAATGACGAACACGGTTCTCTTCAACGCCACGGTTGTTTTTAAGTACTAATAAGCTTTCTACTTCTAAATGCCAAAGTGGATAGAATAGGGTAGCTGCGCCACCACGAACACCACCTTGAGAACAACTTTTAACGGCTGTTTGAAAGTGCTTATAAAATGGAATACAACCTGTATGGAATGCTTCACCGTTGCGAATTGAGCTACCTAAAGCTCGAATACGACCGGCATTAATACCAATACCTGCACGTTGTGAAACGTATTTCACAATAGCACTTGTGGTTGCATTAATAGAATCTAGAGAATCACCTGCTTCAATTAACACACACGATGAGAATTGACGAGTTGGTGTACGTACACCGGCCATTATTGGTGTAGGTAATGAAATTTTAAAGGTTGAAATCGCATCGTAAAAACCTTTTACATAGTTTAAACGTGTTTCAACAGGGTATTTAGCAAATAAACAAGCAGCAACTAAAACATATAAAAATTGCGCACTTTCGTAAATCTCACCAGTAACTCGGTTTTGTACCAAGTACTTACCTTCAAGTTGCTTAACAGCGGCATAACTAAAATCTTTATCGCGATTATGGTCAAGAAACGCGTCCATGATGGCAAATTCTTCTGCCGTATAATCTTCAATTAAATGCTTGTCGTACTTTCCTGCCGCAACTAACTTAGTTACGTGATCGAAAAGTGCAGGCGGCTCATATTTTCCATACGCTTTCTTGCGTAAATGGAAAACGGCCAAACGAGCTGACAAGTATTGATAATCAGGTGTTTCTTCAGAAATTAAATCTGCCGCAGCTTTAATGATGGTTTCATGAATATCTTCAGTCTTTATACCGTCATAAAATTGGATGTGTGATTTGATTTCTACTTGAGAAACTGAAACTGAATCTAAGCCTTCTGCAGCCCAGTCAATTACTTTATGGATTTTATCGAGATCGATAAGTTCTTTTTCGCCATCGCGCTTGGTGACAAAGAGATTGTTATTCATGAATGACCTGTTTAATTGTATTTATTATATGTTTTAGTTTTTTTTATATACAAGGTGTTTGTAATAATGTCCGCATCCTTGCTGTTTTTACTCGCTAGCAATCGAGCAGATTAAGCTAGCTAACCTCCAATGTTGCAATAGTGCCGTTGTTTAACAAATGCACTACATCTAGGGGTTTTGTTTGTTACTAATCACAAGATAGTGAGGTTTGACTGTTAATGCAACCCCTATCTTTTGATAAAATATAGCTGTTTTTTTACTTGCCTAAACTAGGTTAGTAACGACTAACTTAGTAGCGCTTTAAGCCCTTAATTTAAATCAGATGCAAGATCTTTTTTTCACTAAAAAAATATTTTTACATATTGTTAAATTCTTTTAGCCGATAAAATTCTATTATTATTCCTTATTGTCATAAGGAATGTAAAATATAATAAAATCAGTAACTTAACATGTTCGTATAATATGTGCGCACTATGCTTGATATTTATTCAGTTTATCTATTTTGCCAGCTGTAAAAATTGCATTGGTTCATCAATAATATGATCGGCACCCCAAGTGTCACCTTCATTTGGATATTTCAAATACCCCCAATTGACCACCACAGTTTTCATATTACAAACATTGCCTGCAATGATGTCTCGCTCGGCATCGCCTAAATAATAAATATCATCACAAGCAACGTTTATTTCGCGACTTGCCAATAACATTGGGGCAGGATGAGGTTTACTTTGCGCTAATGTATCGCCACTGATGTTAGACTTTGACTGTTGAAATTCAGCAAAACATTTTAATAAAGGTGTTGTTAAAAATGCAGGCTTGTTGGTAACAATGCCCCAAGGAATCTCATGTTTATTTAAATTCGCTAATAATTCTTTTATACCAGGGAATAGTTCAGTGTGCTGTGCAATGTTTGCTAAGTAATAATCTAAAAATTCTTGGCGTAATTGTTCTCTATCAAAATTTACCAGTTGCTCTTTAAAGCCTAAATCCAGTAATGGGTAAACCCCATCGGAAGCGACTAAACGGTAATCTTGGTAACTTACTTGCGCAAAGCCATATTTAGCCATTAGGTAGTTTAAGCTTGCACCAAGATCTTTAGCGGTATCGAGTAAAGTGCCATCTAGATCAAATAATACACCTTTGATATTTTGCATGTTGCTGAGCCTTAAACGTTGTCGCTTAAAGGTTTTCGACAAGCAAGGATGTAGTTTACGTCCAAGCCCTCAGCGAGCTTATGATTTTCTGTTATTGGATTGTAATGAATGCCAGTAGCATCAAAGCATTTTAAACCGGACTGTTCAGCCCAAGTGATGAGTTGTGATGGTCTGATAAATTTGTCCCAATCGTGGGTACCATTAGGCACTAGCTTAAGTACTTTTTCTGCCGCTACAATTGCTAAAAGGTATGATTTAGTGGTTTTATTTAAGGTTGAAAAAAACACATAACCACCAGGCTTTACCATGTCGGCACAGGCCTTAATAACAGAGGCTGGATCGGGAACATGCTCAAGCATTTCCATACAAGTAACGATATCAAACTCTTGTTTGTTCTGCTGTGCTTTGGTTTCTGCGGTAATTTTTTCGTAATTTACCTCAACACCAGCTTCTAAAGCATGAAGTTTAGCAACATTAAGTGGTTCGCTACCCATATCTATACCGGTTACTTTCGCGCCTAATCGGGCTAAACTTTCCGCAAGTATGCCGCCGCCACAGCCAACATCGATAATTTTTTTATCAAATAAGTCGCCTACATGTGAAGAGATAAAGTTTCTACGCAATGGGTTGATTTGATGAAGAGGCTTAAAATCACCGTGTAAATCCCACCATTGACTGGCTACTTTTTCAAATTTGGCAATTTCATCAGGATTAACGTTTAACTGTTCAGGCATAAGAGGGGTCTTTAAAAATTATATTATGAAGTTGATTCTAATATAAAGCAGAGTATAAAAACAAAGAACAATTCAATGATTTTATACTTAATGCTGTAAATAAAAGGGCGCTGGATGATTTTTAAACATTATCGACGCGAAAGGGTGCTTAAGCTTTCTTTGCTATGTTTTCTTCGCTAACGCGATCACCAATTTTATTCAGCACATTTATTTCACCATCGCACACAGCAATAATTGATTTATTCTTTTTAAACTCATCGCTGATGATCACTCGTCCATTTTCTCTTTGCGGAAAATTCTCTACTGAGTGATTTAATTCAAGCGATTGAATGTCGTAATATAAAATGGATACTTTTCTCAAGGTGACTTTAGTCATGTATACAGCCCATTGTTTAGTGTTTATGGATTAATTGCCTGTGCAGATGCTTGTGCAGACAATTAACCGACTTAATTATTTAGCTATCTCTATTTAGCTAAATAATTACTACAAGAGCAAACATTTATACTGAAGAAATATAGCGCTGTAAACAATTTATTAACATGTGATGTGATTTTTCAATTTAAAGCAGGCTAAATCATTTAGATAAGCTGCTATTTATTGCACTTGTCAAAAAAAAGTTAAAAACACCTGTATTCGGCACGCAAATTCCTTTATAAATAGTGATAACAAATATTACTTTTGTGCTGTTACAAATTTAGAAATGTTTTTAACAGGCAAGGGGTAATAAAGCAGTGCAGTTTGTTAAATATCTATGTTAAGATTCTGCCTCGATAATAATAATTTTTGAGCATTTTTGCTGACATTTAGGGAAAGCATCGTTATATGACCGATATGGCTAAAGAAATCGTTCCTGTCAATATTGAAGACGAACTAAAAAATTCCTATCTTGATTACGCTATGAGCGTAATTGTTGGGCGTGCATTGCCTGACGTTCGAGATGGTTTGAAACCAGTGCATCGTCGAGTACTGTATGCAATGCATGCACTTGGCAATGATTGGAATAAGGGCTACAAAAAATCTGCCCGTGTTGTTGGTGACGTAATTGGTAAGTATCACCCTCATGGTGACACTGCTGTATATGACACTATCGTTCGCATGGCTCAGCCATTCTCCTTACGCTACATGCTAGTTGACGGCCAAGGTAACTTTGGTTCTGTTGATGGCGACTCAGCTGCGGCAATGCGTTATACCGAAATTAGAATGCAAAAGATATCGCATTCAATTTTAGCCGATCTTGAAAAAGAAACGGTTGATTTTGTTCCTAACTATGATGGTCAGGAATTTATGCCGGCTGTTATGCCTACTCGTATCCCTAACCTATTAGTAAATGGTTCTTCGGGTATTGCGGTTGGTATGGCAACAAATATCCCGCCACATAATTTAACTGAAGTAGTTAATGGTTGTATCGCTCTTATTGATAACAGTGATATTACCATTGATGAGTTATTTGAATTTATCCCAGCTCCTGATTTTCCTACTGCAGGTATTATCAGTGGTGTTGCGGGTATTCAAGAAGCATATCGTACTGGTCGTGGTAAATTAAGAATTCGCGCTCGCGCTGAAATCGAAGTTCATGAAACAACGGGTCGAGAAACCATTATTGTTCATGAGTTACCATACCAAGTTAACAAAGCTCGCCTGATTGAAAAAATGGCTGAGCTAGTTAAAGAGAAACGCTTAGAAGGCATTTCTGCCCTACGTGATGAGTCTGATAAAGACGGCATGCGTATGGTTGTAGAAATCAAACGTGGTGAAGTAGGTGAAGTTGTTTTAAATAACTTATATAAGCTTACGCAAATGCAAGTTTCTTTTGGTATTAACATGGTTGCCATCGAAGGCGGACAACCTAAGTTATTTAACTTAAAAGAAATGCTTGAATCATTTGTACTGCATCGCCGTGAAGTCGTTACTCGTCGTACTATCTTCGAATTACGTAAAGCCCGTGAACGCGCTCATTTACTTGAAGGTTTAGCGGTAGCTCTTTCTAATATTGATCCAATCATTGCGGCAATTAAGGCCTCTCCAACAGCTGCTGAAGCGAAAGAGAAGTTAACAAGCCAAGGTTGGGAATTAGGCACTGTAGCTGAAATGCTTGAACGTGCTGGTGATGATGCTGCTCGCCCAGAGTGGGTTGAACCAGAGTTTGGTATTCGCGATGGTAAATATTTCCTTACTGCGCAGCAAGCACAAGCAATATTAGATTTACGTTTACAAAAATTAACTGGCTTAGAACACGAAAAAATTCTAACTGAGTACAAAGAGTTATTAGAAATCATTGCTGAATTAATGCATATTCTAGGTAGCCCTGAGCGCTTAATGGAAGTTATTCGTGAAGAACTAGAAGCTATTCGTGATGAGTTTGGTGATGAGCGTCGCAGTGAAATTTCACTAGCATCGCATGATTTATCAATGGAAGACTTAATCACTGAAGAAGACGTTGTTGTTACGCTTTCACATGAAGGTTACGTTAAGTACCAACCGTTATCTGAATACGATGCTCAGCGTCGTGGTGGTAAAGGTAAAGCGGCAACTAAGATGAAAGAAGAAGATTTCATCGAACGTTTATTAGTAGCGAATACGCACGATACTATTTTATGTTTCTCAGATCGTGGTCGTATGTATTGGTTGAAGGTATTCCAATTACCTCTAGCTACTCGTACCGCTCGTGGTCGTCCAATTGTAAATATACTACCACTAGAAAGTGATGAACGAATTACCGCTATTTTACCGGTTCGTGAATACGAAGAAGATAAATTCATCCTGATGGCAACAGCATCTGGTACGGTTAAGAAAACACCATTAACAGCGTACTCTCGTCCGCGTGCTAACGGTATTATCGCTCTTAACTTACGCGATGATGATACCTTAATTGGTGTTGATATTACTGACGGCACTAATGACATTATGTTGTTCTCTGACGAAGGTAAAGTTGTTCGCTTTAACGAGAAAGCTCGTGACAGTGAAACTGGTGAAATTAAAGTTGACCCAGAAACGGGTGAACAAATTGAAGCGCTTCGCGCGATCGGTCGTACCGGTACAGGTGTTCGTGGTATTAAATTAGAAGGCGATCAAAAAGTTGTTTCTCTAATCGTACCTAAGAATGATGGTCCTATCTTAACGGTAACGGAAAATGGTTACGGTAAACGAACAGACCTTAATGAATACCCTGCGAAGAGTCGTGCGACTAAAGGTGTGGTATCAATTAAAGTAAGCGAACGTAACGGTAAAGTTGTTGGCGCTGTACAAGTTGAAGATGCTGACGAAATAATGCTTATTACTGACAACGGTACCTTAGTACGTACCCGCGTTAATGAAGTGAGCATTATTGGTCGTAACACTCAAGGTGTGCGTATTATTCGCACCTCTGAAGATGAATTGGTGGTTGGTTTACAGCGTATCGATGAAATCGAAGAAGATGAAACGGTTGTTGAAGGTGAGGTAGCTGAAACTACCGAGTCAGAAGCAACTAGCAGTGCAACTGATGTTAAAGATGCGCCTGATGCTGATGCTGAAGGTGAAGGTGAAGCTGAAACAGAAGATTAAGCTTCATTCCCGTTATCATTCAAGAGGCAGATTGCAAACCCCTTGAACGATAACCGGTAAAGTTATCATCTGAAAATGAGCGGTTTACCGCTCATTTTTATTTTAAGCAGTTAAGTTAAATTGTGATATTAGTTTAGCCTAGCTTAACTGCTTAAAATAAAAATATAGAATTAAGTTAAATACAAAGTAGTGAATGGAATAATCATGTCAAACATTTATAATTTTTGCGCAGGACCTGCCATGTTGCCAACGAAAGTTATGCATCAGGCACAATCTGAATTTATTAACTGGAACAATACCGGTTGTTCAGTAATGGAATTAAGCCACCGTGGAGCTGAGTTTATGCAGCTCGCTAGCCAGGCTGAAAGCGATTTACGCGATCTATTAAACATACCAAGTAATTATAAAGTGTTGTTTTGTCATGGCGGTGGTCGTGGTCAATTCTCAGCTGTGCCATTAAACCTTTTGCCTGCTGGTAAAAGCGCAGATTATATTGTGACTGGTTCTTGGTCTAAAAGTGCGGTTGCTGAAGCTAAAAAATTTGGTGATGTGCGCGTTATTGACGCAGTTATGGAAAAAGATGGCATTAAAACCACATTGCCTAGTGAGCATTGGCGCATTAATAAAGATGCGGCTTACGTCCATTACTGTCCAAATGAAACCGTTGACGGTATTGAAATTTTTGATATTCCAAACACTGGTGATGTTCCGCTTGTTGCTGATATGTCATCAACTATTCTATCTCGCCCAATTGATGTATCTAAGTTCGGTCTTATCTACGCTGGTGCACAAAAGAATATTGGTCCGTCTGGCTTAACCATAGTTATCGTCCGTGATGACTTAATTGGTAAGCAACAAATCGCTACGCCAGTTATTTTAGATTATAAAGTAACTGCAGATAATGACTCTATGTTTAATACGCCGCCGACTTATGCTTGGTATTTAGCAAGTTTAGTCTTTAAATGGCTGAAAGACCTTGGTGGTCTAGATGTTATGGCGCAAGTTAACAACGATAAAGCTCAGTATTTATATAACTACATAGATCAAAGTGACTTTTACGAAAATAGAATTGCACCGCAAAACCGCAGCTTAATGAACGTACCATTTTATCTGATTGATGACGAGTTAAGCAGTGAGTTTTTAGAACAAGCAAAAGCCAATGGTTTATTGGCTCTTAAAGGCCACCGCATGGTTGGCGGTATGCGCGCTAGCATATACAATGCAATGCCATATGAAGGCGTTGTTGCTTTGGTTGATTTTATGAAAGATTTTGAAAAGAAGGCTAGGTAAAGTGGAACAATTAACATTAAACCCAATAGGTAAAATAAACGGTGAGGTTTTTTTACCTGGTTCGAAAAGTTTATCTAATCGCGCATTATTAATTGCCGCATTAGCAAACGGTGTCACTAAAATCACTAATCTATTGGTTAGTGACGACATTAACCATATGCTAAATGCGTTAAAAAGCCTTGGTATAAAATACACCTTAAGTGATTGTGGAACAGAGTGTATCGTTGTCGGTAACAACGGTTTTTTCAGTACCAAACAACCATTAGAGCTTTTTCTAGGCAACGCAGGCACAGCAATGCGTCCTTTATGTGCGGCACTTGCTGCAAGTTCAGGCGAATATGTGTTAACTGGTGAACCTAGAATGAAAGAGCGACCAATTGGTCATTTAGGCGATGCGTTAGAGCAACTTGGCGCAGATATCGAATATCTAGAAAATAAAGACTATCCGCCAATAAAACTAAACGGCAAAGCTTTAACCGGAAGTTCAGTAACCATTGATGGCTCAATTTCGAGTCAATTTTTAACGGCAATTTTAATGATTGCGCCGTTATTAAAAACGGACACTAATATCAATATCGAAGGTGACTTAGTCTCTAAGCCTTATATTGATATTACCTTAGACATTATGCAAAGGTTTGGTGTAACTGTACAAAATAACGATTATAAATCGTTTACAGTTAAAGGCTTGCAATCATACCAAGCACTAGATAAATATATGGTTGAAGGTGATGCTTCTTCCGCATCATACTTTTTAGCGGCTGGCGCGATTAAAGGTGGCCAAATTACTGTCCATGGCGTGGGTAAGTTAAGTGTGCAAGGCGATAAGCATTTTGCTGATGTGCTTGAAAAAATGGGCGCAGAAGTTAATTGGCAAGACGAGTCAATTACGGTCATTGGTAAGCCATTAACAGCTGTTGATATGGATATGAATCATATTCCTGATGCTGCAATGACCATAGCTACTACAGCACTTTTTGCGAAAGGCACAACAACCATTCGAAATATTTATAATTGGCGAGTTAAAGAAACCGACCGATTATTTGCCATGGCAACTGAACTTCGAAAAGTAGGCGCTGAGGTTATTGAAGGTCATGATTATATTTCAATCACGCCTCCAAGTGTTCTTAAACACGCTGAAATTGATACTTATGACGACCACAGGGTAGCGATGTGTTTTTCTCTTGTAGCACTAAGTGATACACAGGTAACGATCAATGATCCTAAATGTACGGCAAAAACATTTCCTGATTATTTTGATAAATTAGCTCAGGTATCTATTTAGTTATAAAGTCATAGCAATTTAATCAAACAGATATTTTATATTGTTATAAAGTGTTTTTTTCGCGATTTTATAATGCAAATGTCGTATAATTTTGCCGAATTTCTATTTAGGAGAAATATATATGCCGGAAAGTATCCCATTAATCACCATTGATGGCCCTAGTGGTGCCGGTAAAGGCACCGTAGCCAAAATTGTTGCTGAACAATTAGGCTGGAACTTTCTCGATAGTGGCGCAATTTATCGTGTGCTTGCTGTTGCAACCTTGCATCACAATATTAGCATTGATGAAGAAGAAGCCATTATCCCGCTAGCTTCTCATTTAGATGTAGAGTTTAAAATTGTTGGCGAAGGTGAGCCAAGAGTTTTACTTGAAGGTGAAGATGTTACTGATAATATTCGCACTGAAGACGTCGGTATTATTGCTTCAAAAGTAGCTGCATTTCCTCGTGTTCGTGAAGCCTTATTACGTCGTCAACGAGCGTTTAAAGAAGCACCAGGCTTACTTGCTGACGGTCGAGATATGGGCACCGTTGTTTTTCCAGATGCACCAGTAAAAGTATTCTTAACGGCAAGTGCAGAAGAAAGAGCGCAAAGACGGATGAATCAGTTGCAACAAAAGGGTATAGATGTTAATATCGGGCGCCTTTTGGATGACATACGTCAAAGAGATGAGCGCGATCAAAACCGCAAGGTTGCTCCGCTTGTACCTGCACAAGGGGCATTAATCGTTGATTCTACCGAGTTAACCGTTGCCCAAGTAGTAGAAAAAATTCTATTGTTTGCTAACGAAAAGCTAACTTAAGCTTTTGATTAATAAACAAAACCTAATTTAATTTTAGGCTTACTGCACGGAAGCACGAAGCCAATTTAACTTACCCATGACACATGAAGTGGATTGGACTAATAACTGAGTTTATATACAAGTTATGATGGAAAATTTTGCACAGCTTTTTGAAGAAAGCTTAAAAGAAGTCGAAACACGCCCTGGTTCAATTATCAAAGGTACTGTTGTTGCTGTTAACAAAGACAACGTAATCGTTGATGCTGGCCTTAAGTCAGAGTCTGTTATCTCAATTGATCAATTCAAAAACGCCGCTGGCGAAGTTGAAGTATCAGTTGGCGATCAAATTGACGTTGCTCTAGATGCAACTGATGATGGTTTCGGTGAAACTATTCTTTCTCGTGAAAAAGCGAAGCGTTTTGAAGCTTGGCAATTCCTTGAAAAAGCATACGAAGAAAAAGAAACTGTTATCGGTGTTATCAACGGTAAAGTTAAAGGCGGCTTCACAGTTGAAGTTAGCAACATTCGTGCTTTCTTACCAGGTTCTTTAGTAGATGTACGTCCAGTACGTGACACTGCTCACCTTGAAGGTAAAGATTTAGAATTCAAAGTTATTAAGCTTGATCAAAAGCGTAATAACGTAGTTGTATCTCGTCGTGCTGTTATCGAATCAGAAAGCAGTGTTGAACGTGATGAACTTCTTGAGTCTCTACAAGAAGGTCAAGAAGTTAAAGGTATCGTTAAGAACCTTACAGATTACGGTGCGTTCGTTGACCTTGGCGGTATCGATGGTTTACTACACATCACTGATATGGCTTGGAAACGCGTTAAGCACCCAAGTGAGATCGTTAACGTTGGTGATGAAATCCCAGTTAAAGTTCTTAAATTCGACCGTGAGCGTACTCGTGTATCTCTAGGTATGAAGCAGTTAGGCGAAGATCCATGGGCAGCTATTGCTAAGCGTTACCCTGAAGGTGCTAGACTTTCTGGTCGCGTAACTAACTTAACTGACTACGGTTGTTTCGTTGAAATCCAAGAAGGCGTTGAAGGTTTAGTTCACGTTTCTGAAATGGATTGGACTAACAAAAACATTCACCCATCTAAAGTTGTTAACTTAGGTGATGAAGTTGAAGTTATGGTTCTTGAAATTGACGAAGAACGTCGTCGTATTTCTCTTGGCCTTAAACAATGTATTCCTAACCCTTGGGAAGAGTTTGCTAAAAACTTCAACAAAGGCGACAAAGTATCAGGTAAGATCAAGTCAATCACTGACTTCGGTATCTTCATTGGTCTTGACGGCGGAATTGACGGTCTTGTTCATCTTTCTGACATTTCTTGGAATGGCGGCGAAGAAACAGTTAGCGCATACAAAAAAGGTGATGAAATATCAGCTGTTGTATTACAAGTTGACCCAGAGCGTGAGCGCATTTCATTAGGCGTTAAGAAAACTGAAGATGATCCGTTCAACATGTACTTAGCTGACAACAAGAAAGGTGCCGTAGTTACTGGTACTGTTATCGAAGTTGATGCTAAAGGTGCTAAAATTGAACTAGCTGAAACAGTTGAAGGTTACTTACGTGTAGCTGACATCTCTACAGAACGTGTTGAAGATGCTTCAACAGTTCTTAAAGTTGGTGAAAGCGTTGAAGCTAAGTTTGTTGGTGTTGATCGTAAGAACCGCACTATCAGCTTATCAATCAAAGCGAAAGACCAAGCAGAAGAACGTTCAGCAATGGATAACTTAAATCAAGTAGAAGATACTGGTTTAAGCGCTATGGCTGAAGCATTCAAAAACGCTAAAAACTAAGAAATACTTAACTATTATGTAGTTAAATTGTAATTTTTTACGTTTTATATTAAAAGCCGCTAACACTAGCGGCTTTTTTGTGCTTAAATTATAGTAATACCTAAATCATTGAAACAATGCCAATAGTATTAATGAGTTGCGAACTGTAAAAGCCTTATAAAAGTTCGCGCATTTCTAGTTAATATCAGTGAAGCATAATTAAATAAAGCAAGTTAATAGCGGAGTCCACATGACTAAATCAGAATTGATTGAAAAATTAATTGATAAGCTCGATCATTTATCAGCTAAAGATGTAGAATTGGCAATAAAAGAAATTTTAGAAATGATGTCTAGCACCTTAGAGCAAGGTGAGCGCATTGAAATTAGAGGCTTTGGTAGCTTCTCATTACATTACCGTGCGCCACGTGTAGGTCGTAACCCTAAAACAGGTGAATCGGTTGAGTTAACTGGTAAATATGTTCCTCATTTTAAGCCTGGTAAAGAGTTGCGCGAAAGAGTTAATCTTTCAATCGCTTAACCCCGCTTGCAGATCAAGGGGTCAGAGTTGTTGAACTTTCAATGACTCTGACCCCTTGATTGCAGTAACCTAATATAATCGAGTCTGTAATTTGAAATTATATTTATCCATCGTTGTTTTATTCATTTTTCTCGCCATCGCTTTCGTATTTGGCACTCAAAATGAGCAGATAATAGAATTAAACTATATCATTGCAAGAAGTGAATTACCGATAGCACAAGCGGTAAGTATTTTTACTTTCATTGGCTTTGTCATTGGTGTCCTAACCATGACTTTAGTTATGCTTACTCGAAAAATTAAACGTAGTAAATCGAGTGAACCTGCCAAAAACACTACTTCAATAAAGAACTAAGCAAAAATTATGTTTGAATTGCTGTTTTTATTACTTCCTGTCGCCGTTGGTTACGGATGGTTTATGGGGCGTAATAGCGTTAAACAAAAAAAACAACATGCTAAAGATTCCCTTTCGGTTAAATATTCCACTGGCTTAAACTATTTGTTATCTAATCAACAAGATAAGGCGATGGATTATCTATTAGAAGCACTCGAAGTTGAAGATGATACTGTTGAAGCTCATTTCGCTATGGCTAATCTTTTTAGACGCCGAGGTGAGCTTGATAGGGCGTTAAAGGTACATGAATACCTTGTTCGTCAGCCAATGCTTTCTGATAAAGAAAAGCAACAGGCGGTATTTGAGTTAGGCCGTGATTTTTATAGTGCCGGTTTATATGACCGTGCTGAAAAAATGTTTGCCAAGCTACTGAAGTCGACCATGTATGGTAATAAATCTTTAACCTATTTATTGCATATATACCAATCCACCAAAGATTGGGACCAAGGTGTGGCTTTAGAAAAGTCAGTGGTTAAAAGTAAAGATAAAAAATTACGCCATGTATTGGCAAACTTTTATTGTGAATTAGCGAGTATTGCTATCGCCAAAGATGAATACATAAAAGAGTTGGAATTATTGCAAAAAGCGTTAGAGCTAGATCCCAAATCAAGTCGTGCAAATTTGCTTATGGCGCAAGTTTTCGAAAATACTGAACAATTTAATAACGCTTGTCGTTGCTATAAAGAAATATTTTTACAAGATCAGGAGTTTTTTCCTGATGTTATTGATAAAATGCAAAACTGTTACCAACGTAGCGATCACAGTGACGAATACTATCCATTTATTAAACAAGTTTATGATAAATCGGGAAGTACATCGGCTCTGATAAAATACCTAGATTTTGTTATTGATACACAATCTAAAAAGAAAGCAGAAGAGTATTTACTCTCTGCATTAAATCGTCGACCAACAATAAGAGGCTTTAAGCATTTTATCAAAATGCAGCTTAACGAGCAGGGCACAGATGCTAGCTCGCAAAGCCTTGATGTAATAAAAGAATTGGTTGCCGCTTATTTAAATATAAAACCGCGCTATAGTTGCCGTAACTGTGGTTTTAATAGTACGGTGCACTATTGGTCTTGCCCCTCTTGTCATGATTGGGAACAGTTGAAGCCAGTACGTGGCCTTGAAGGAGAGTAAATTTTATGGCTGATGCCAAAGTAGTAGTTGCCCTCGATTTTGCTAAGCAAACCGATGCATTTTCGTTTATAGATAAAATTCAACCACAAGATTGTAAGTTAAAAGTTGGCAAGGAAATGTTTACCCATTTCGGCCCTGAGTTTGTGTCAAATTTAGTTAACCGTGGCTTTGATGTATTTCTTGATCTCAAATTTCATGATATTCCTAACACAGTAGCAAAAGCAGTTTCTGCAGCTGCTGATCTTGGTGTGTGGATGGTCAATGTGCATGCCAGCGGTGGCTCAAAAATGATGAGCCAAGCCAAACTTGCTTTAGATAGCTATGGCAAAGATGCACCATTACTTATTGCTGTGACAGTGTTAACCAGCATGAGCCAAGAAGATTTACTTGAATTAGGTATTAATGCGACGCCTGAACAGCAAGTAATGAACTTAGCTAGGCTTACCCAACAATCGGGTTTAGATGGCGTAGTTTGTTCAGCTCAAGAAGCCGCAATGCTAAAGTCCGCTTTGGGACAAGACTTTAAATTAGTAACGCCTGGTATACGTCCTGTAGGTGCATCTGTTGATGATCAAAAGCGTATTATGACTCCGCCGCAGGCTATTGATTTAGGCGTTGATTATCTAGTTATAGGTCGTCCAATCACTAAATCAGACAATCCTCACCAAGTATTACAAGACATCAATAGATCTATTATCGTTTAATCGTTAAAAGCCTATTAGTTACACCGTAATAAAACCCGTTTAATGAAAGTTAAACGGGTTTTTATTTATCTAAAATATAGAAGCAAAGAGTCGGACTTTGACAAATAGGAATGCTGTTCTAGTATTATACTTATATCAAGTTCATTAATTTACTGTTCACTTTTAATAATTAAAAAGTAGAACACTTAATTAGTGAAATTGGTATTAACCACATGGGGTGGTTATATCAATTCAATTAATAATATATCGTTAATTATTTGGATTGGAATTTAATATTAAAAGGAATTACTTATGAAATCTATTCACACATCTCTCTTACTACTCACTTTATTTGCAGCGCCTATTCTGACTACTACAAGTGTTAATGCCAAAGAAGAAAGCACAATTACAGCCAGCGTCAGCCAAAATAAAGTTAACGTTAATAAAGCCGGAGTAGAGCAGCTTAGTAGCCTAAAAGGCTTAGGTGTTAAAAAGGCTGAAGCTATCGTCCAGTATAGAGATATCTATGGTCCATTTAAAAGTATTGCGGATTTGCAGAATGTTAAAGGTATAGGTGTTAAGTTTATTGAAAAAAACTCGGCTTACTTAGTGTTATAAAACACCTTTAATAGCACATAAAAAAAGCCAGTCAATTGACTGGCTTTTTGTTTGCTATAGGGTCTTAAATAAGACCCTGCTTAAGAGTTATACCAATATGGTATTAAGCACCTGGTTTAGTTGGTCCAGCTGAGCTCTTATTTCTTGCAAATGCAGTTGTTGCAGACTTCTCTGAACGTACAACTTGTGCTCTTTCTTCATTAGATAGGGCCGCAGTTGGTAATGACTCGTTCGAAGCCGTTGCCGCTTTAGGTTTGGTCATTGCAGCTTGAGCTCTACCTTTCATTGGCGCCGCTTTTACTTTAGCGACTGCTTTAGGCTTAGAAACCTTAGCTTTTGCTTTCGGTTTTGCTTTAACTTCAGCTACAACTTCAGGTTCAGCTTTAACTTCAGCTTTAACTTCAGCTACAACTTCTGGTTCGGCTTTAACTTCAGCTACAACTTCCGGTTCAGCTTTAACTTCAGCTACAACTTCAGGCTCAGCTTTAACTTCAGCTACAACTTCTGGCTCAGCTTTAACTTCAGCTTTAACTTCAGCTGCAACTTCTGGTTCAGCTTTAGCTTCAGCTACAACTTCAGGTTCAGCTACAACTTCAGGTTCAGCTTTAACTTCAGGTTCAGCCTTAACTGGTTCTGGTAAATCTAAACTAGTTTGTACTTCAACCACTTCTTCAGAGCTACTTGGGTATCTAGTAACTACAGGATCTTCAGTCTTAGCTACTTCATTAGCAACGTCATTTTGAGTTTCAACAGTATCTTGTTGATCTTTTCTACGACGTTGGCCATGAGAGCGTAAATGACGTGGTGAACGACGATTTCTAGGGCGCTGTTCATTGTTGTCAGTTGTTGTTTCAGTATTTGTAGTTACGGCTTCATTTTGCTTAACAGCTTGTGCATCATCAGCAGCTCTTTCTGCAGCTCTTTCTGCATGATCAGGAGCCGAGTTGTTTTGCACCTTGTTGTCGTTACCGCGAACTTTTTTACGAGTATTACGGCGTTGACGACGCTCTGCAACTTTCTCTTCTTTAGGCGTATCCGAAGCATTTGCTTTAGGCGCTTGTTTCTTCGGTTGTTGTTTCTTCGGTTGTGCTGGTTTACCAGCTACCTTAGTGTCAGTTACCTTAGTGCTCTTATCATCTTTAGCCGCTTGGTTGCGGTTTTGATTGCGATCATTTGGCTTGTCACCATTGCGCTCTTGACCTTTACCACGACGTTGTTGATTACGAGGTTTACGGTTACGTTGATTTCGTCTGTCTTGATTATTGCGGTTATTGCTTGGCTTAGGTTCTACCGGAGCAGGTTTTTCTTCTGTCGTGAATAAAGACTTAAAGAAAGCAACAACACCAGCAATGAAACCAGCTGATTCTTTTTTGCTAGCAACAGGTGCCACTTTAGCTGCTGCAACTGGTGCCGCTTTTTCAGGAGCTGGTTTAGGTGAAGACATACCTTGTAAAACAGGCTCGTCACGTTTAATCGCTTCTTTTTGGAATTTAGGCATTACCGCTTCTTCTTGCGCAGTAGTGGTTAATTCCATTTCATAGCTTGCCGTAGCAATAGATTCATCATCACGAACACGAATTACTTCGTATTGCGGTGTATCCATATCGCGGTTAGCTAATATTAATACTTTTACATCATGGCTTTTTTCAATATGGCCAACAGCATTACGTTTTTCATTAAGCAAGTAGGTTGCCACAGGTACAGGTACTTGAGCGTGAACTTGATTAGTTTTGTCTTTAATTGCTTCTTCTTCCATCAATCGTAAAATTGAAAGAGCCAGAGATTCAACACCACGTACATGGCCAGTACCGCTACAGCGAGGACATACACTTTGACTTGTCTCACCAATTGAAGGGCGTAGACGTTGACGAGACATTTCTAATAAACCAAAGCGCGAAATACGACCTAGTTGGATACGAGCTCTATCTGGACGAACAGCATCACGCATACGGTTTTCAACTTCACGTTGATGACGAACTGGGGTCATATCAATGAAATCGATAACCACTAAACCACCTAAATCGCGAAGACGTAATTGACGAGCAATTTCTTCTGCCGCTTCTAAGTTAGTATTAAATGCGGTTTCTTCAATATCGCTACCTTTTGTTGCACGGGCAGAGTTAATGTCAATAGAAGTTAATGCTTCTGTTGGGTCAATTACAATTGAACCACCAGACGGTAAACGAACTTCACGTTGGAAAGCCGATTCAATTTGCGATTCAATTTGGTAATGCGTAAATAAAGGCACTTCGCCTTTATATAATTTAACTTTATTAATAAAGTCAGGACGTACTAATGCAATGTGTTGTTTAACACTGTCGAAAATTTTCGGACGATCAATAACAATCTCACCAATGTCACGACGTAAATAATCGCGAATAGCACGTAAGATAACGTTACTTTCTTGATGGATTAAAAATGGCGCAGGGCGGGATTCTGCAGCTTCTGAAATTGCAGCATAATGTTGCAATAGAACATTTAAGTCCCACTCTAATTCTTCATAAGCTTTACCAACACCAGCGGTACGAACAATTAAGCCCATTCCTTTAGGGAGTTCTAAACGATTAAGCGCTTCTTTAAGCTCAGTACGTTCATCCCCTTCAATACGACGTGAAATTGGTGAGATTTTAATTGATAAACCACGTGTTTTTGAAGAAGCTAAAGCGCACATTGAGCGTTTTCGTCCTGATTTCATGAGCCGCGTTAAGCTTTACCAAGGCGATACACCGTTATTTACGCACTACCAAATTGAAAGCCAAATTGAGTCTGCGTTTCAACGTGAAGTTCGTCTTCCTTCTGGTGGTTCAATTGTTATTGACCCAACAGAAGCGCTTACGTCTATCGATATCAACTCGTCTAAAGCAACAAAAGGCGGCGATATTGAAGAAACAGCGCTTAACACCAACCTAGAAGCGG
>JAQWHD010000042.1 GCA_029237915.1 Thalassotalea sp.
ATCCCAATTTGCTGAGCAGCAACCGCAATGCCAATAGCGTCATTTGCATCAGTTTTTTGCTTGCTAATATATGGCTTTACATGACGAGGTGCCATGCCTCGAACTTCATGGCCACATTGCTGAGCAAATTGTCCCCAGTAATGAAAACTACCGCAACCCTCCATTGCGACAATTGATGGCGGGGTGTTAACTAAGATCTCTTTGATCTTAGTTGGGGACTGAGCTTTGTTAAATAAAACTTCGCCATGCTTACTTATTTTGGCTATTTGAATAGTATTCTTTGCAAGGTCTAGGGATATTAAGTTACGATTACGCATATATGGACTCCTTTAGTTTTGGTCGACACCACCTTAAGCAATTGGGGTGGTGGAGTCCATATATCGATTCAGGATCTTGTGGTTAATAAGATAAAACTTATATGAATATTTTTTACGATGAAAACATCCCTTACGCGAAAGAGTTTTTTAGCGACTTTGGCAAGCTTACGCCCTTTTCTGGACGTGACTTAACTGCTGAACAAGTTAAAGATGCAGACGTATTACTGGTGCGCTCCATAACCAAAGTAAACCAACAACTCTTAAGTTTAAACACCCGCATAAAATTTGTCGGTACGGCAACCATAGGTTTTGATCATATCGATAAAGACTATTTAGCCAGTCGTAATGTCACATTCACTAACGCCCCCGGTTGTAATGCCGTATCGGTGAGTGAATACGTGCTAAGCGCTATTATGGTGATGTCTGAGCGATTAAATTTTAATTACTTTAACAAGACTGTCGGCATTGTCGGCGGCGGTAATACCGGAACTCGCTTAACTGAAAAGCTTGATGCTCTAGATATAAGCTACTTATTGCATGACCCTATCCTTGAAGCAGCTGGGGATAAGCGCAAGTTTAGTTCATTAGAGCAGGTGCTAGCATGTGACATTATTTCACTGCATGTGCCGCTAACAAACTCTGGTGCACATCCAACCTATCATTTACTTAATGACGTTCGATTAAAAGCGCTTTCTGCTGAGCAAATTTTAATCAACGCTTGTCGCGGCGAAGTAGTCGATAACCAAGCCTTACTTAGCTTAAAACAAAATAACAGTGGTCCACACTTAATTTTAGATGTTTGGGAAAATGAGCCCAATGTATTGCTCGAACTTATTCCTTATTGCCAATTAACTTCAGCTCATATTGCTGGTTATAGCTTAGAAGGAAAAGCACGTGGCACTGAAATGCTTTATTTGGCATTATCTAAGCTAGTTAAAACGCCAGCTAAATATTGTCTTAGCGAGTTTCTACCAACTGCTGATTTAGCTGAAATTGGCCAACAAAGTAGCGACGTAATTGCACACATTAGAGCACGTGTTTTTCAAGTGTATGATGTGCGCCGTGACGATAAAATATTTCGTGAGCAACTAAGCGAACATAGTTTTGACTATTTACGTAAAAATTACCCTGTTAGAAGGGAGTTTAGTGCGCTAGTATTAGCCTCTGAGCAAAAAAACTGTTTAGTAAAAATAAAAAATCTTGGATTCAACCTGACAAAGTAAACGAGTGAGATCATGGCACAAAAATTTGATGTAGTAGTACTAGGTGCAACGGGCCTTGTTGGCAAGCACATGATGGAAATTTTAGAAGAACGTAAGTTTCCTGTGAATAACCTTTACCCATTAGCAAGTAGTCGCAGTGCTGGTGAAATAATTGAATTTGACGGTAAAAGTATTGAAGTAATTGATGCCGACACATTTGATTTCTCTCAAGCTCACATTGCTTTCTTTTCTGCTGGCGGTGCAACCTCGGCTAAATTCGCACCTATTGCGGCTGATGCCGGCTGTGTTGTTATCGATAACACTTCTGAATTTCGTTACGACCCAGAAATTCCATTAGTAGTGCCAGAAGTAAATCCTGAAGCATTAGCTGATTTCCGCAATCGTAATATTATTGCTAACCCGAACTGTTCAACTATTCAAATGATGGTGGCGTTAAAACCTATATATGATGCTGTCGGTATTGAACGTATTAACGTTAGTACTTACCAGTCTGTATCTGGCGCAGGTAAAGAAGCTATTGAAGAGCTAGCTAAGCAATGTGCTGATTTATTATCGGGTAAACCGGTTAAGGTTGAAGCGTTTTCACGTCAAATCGCCTTTAACGCAATTCCACAAATTGATGTGTTTATGGAAAATGGTTACACCAAAGAAGAAATGAAAATGGTGTGGGAAACTAAAAAGATTTTAGCTGACGAGTCTATCTTAGTAAATCCTACAGCTGTTCGTGTTCCTGCCTTTTATGGTCACGGTGAAGCCCTGCATATTGAAACAACACAACAAACTACCGTTGAGCAAGTAAAAGAATTACTGACTAACGCACCTGGTATTGTTGTTGCTCAAAACGATGAAGACTTTCCAACGCAAGTTAGTGATGCTAGCGGTAAAGATGAAGTATTCATCGGACGTATCCGTGAAGATATCTCACACGTTAATGGCATTAATATGTGGATTGTTGCTGACAATGTACGTAAAGGTGCAGCGACTAACAGCGTACAAATTGCTGAGTTGTTAATCAAAGATTATTTTTAACAGTAACACCTTGTTATTTAATCAGTAACTTTTAAAGCCAGAACATAGTCCGGACTGTATTTTATATGCCTTAGAGCAATTTTATATAGTATCGGAATAAGTTCTGGTTTATATTATGTGTATAATAAAAAAGTTAACAAACGATTTACTTGTTGTGGTCATCATTTAGGGTGTAGAGAAGGTCGTTTATTCAATTTTGTTCAGCCCCATGCTTTACAAATAAAGGAATTGATTCATGGCATCTAACAAGACGTCTATAAAAATATTAAGTACTTGTGCCAGTCTGCTGCTAAGTAGCACTGTGTTATTGAGTTCACAACTTCATGCACAAGAACAAACCTCCCAGTTAAATGGTTCAAAATCACCCGCTATTACAGCTGTTTTTGTCGATGACAATAAAAATAGTTATGGCCCAATTTTAAAAAGCGATACTCTGTGGAAAATTGCTGTCGCTCATCGTCCCGATGAAACCGTAACTAACTTCCAGGTTATGATGGCTTTATTTGCCTCTAACCCTAATGCATTTTTACGCAACGATATTAACACCTTAGTTGAAGGTCAATATTTACGTATTCCAAGTCTAGAAGAAATTAGAACCATAGCGCCTTATGCTTATGGTGATAACAATAAAACATCGCTAGAAATTGCCGCTAATGATATTGCCAATGGCACTGCTACCACAACGGTTAGCACTAACGATGTTGCTGGTACAGATAAAGACATTACCGAAGTAGCTACGCCTGTAGATAAACCGGCCACCGTTGAAACGCCTGCTGAGCCAATTAACTCACAAGTTGCCGCACAAGAAACTGCAACAAACCCTGTTACAGCACAACCCGTAATAGCGGCAAATGCAGTCGAGAGCACATCGTCGCAATCTGAATTAAATATTGCCGAAGAAAACAAAGAGTTAAAAGAAAGCCTAACCGCAGTAGACGACCAACTTTCTTATTTGCAATACGAAGTAGCAAAAGCATCTGAGAAGCAAAGCGAAATGGATGCTTTAATTGCCGAGCAAAAACAATTACTAACCGAATCAAAAAAACGCGAAAAAAGACTATTGGCACAGCAACAAGCCTTAGTTAAACAACGTGAAGGTTTATTTAATAACCCTATTTCATACTGGTCAACAACGGGTGTGTTGGCAGTCTTAGTGATTGTGCTGTTTGTCTTGGTTTATCGTCGACGCAGCATAGAGCAACTTGCCGGCCAAAATCAGCAACCACAGCCAAGTGCTGATCCTAAACCGATAAAAAAACCAGCAAACAAGGCAAATGAATCCGTTGCTAAGCAGACTGAAAATAATAAAGCAGACAGTGCCAACACCACCTCAGTTGATAGCAATAAAGCCGCAAACCAAGAAAGCATTGACAGCAATGATACGGATCTGACTTTGTTTGCAATAGAAAATGAAAGCAGTATTTTTACTTCAACAGAGACTGGAACTGAAAGTGTTAAAGTCGATGATAGTAAAACCAAACCAGAAAATGAACACGTTGAAACCGCGTTTTCAAAAATAGATTTAACCAATGCACACGATCACAGTGATGAGTTACTTACCGATGAAGGTTTGCTTAATAGTTTAGTAACTGATGCACCGTTAAAAAAACAACCGAGCATTAATGAAATAGAAATAGAAATAGCAAACGATGACGAATTGGATATAGATCAAATCATTAATGGCATGCTTGATGAAGACACTAAACCGGCGAAATTACGCTCGAGTATCACGGGTAATGCTAAACAAGACTTTACTAATAATGGCTATGCCAAGCAAGAGTCAGCAAAGGTTAATGAAATTAATGATTATGATGATGTTGAGTTTGATAAATTGCTTGAAGAAATATCAGCGCAAACTAACGATGTAGTCATTTCACCGGCGAGCAACGTTGTAAAAATACAACCGCTAGCAGAAACAGAGCAAAAAATAGCACCACAAACCTCGCAAATATCGCAAGCTGAACAAGATTATATTGCCATAGAACAGCTTATCGAAGACAGTGAAGAAGAAGCCGTTACTGTTGAAGATGAAATTTATGATGGTGAAAAAATTGATGTTGGTTTAGATGAATTTCCAGAGTTTACTAAAGATGTAAAACACGTCGATGTTGATGATGATAAAAATGGCGTAAATGCCAAACTTGACTTAGCTCAGGTTTATATTGAAATTGGCGATTTGGATAATGCTGCTGTTATTTTAAAATCGGTGATGAAACTTGGCAGCTCATCGCAGCAACAGCAAGCACAAACGTTATTATATTCACTACATGATTAACTAGTCACTCGACAATAATTAAGAAAGTACCGGCATTTATTAAAATTAGCCGGTATTTTTTTATCTGCACATTTTAATATCAGTCCAGCTATCTTTATTGAAGGTTTGTAAGTCTTAGGCAAATATACGATAATGCGCGCCATTATGGCTGTTCAGATAACGGTTTAATTATTTAGATGAGAACAAAGTTACTATGAGATTCGCTTTAGGCATTGAATACGATGGTTCTAATTATTGTGGTTGGCAACGCCAAAATCACGTCAACAGCGTGCAACAAGAAGTAGAACAAGCCTTATCAAAAATTGTTAATCAGCCTACCGCAGTCGTTTGTGCCGGCAGAACGGATACTGGCGTACATGGTTTTAACCAAGTGATCCATTTTGACTCTCCAGTCGACCGTGGACAAGCTGCGTGGGAGTTAGGGATGAATACTAACTTACCTAAAGATATCGCGGTAAAGTGGAGTAGACCGGTCAGTGACGACTTCCATGCGAGGTTTAGTGCTACAGCTAGGCAGTACCGTTATATCATTTACAATAAACGTTTACGTCCAGCGATTATGCAAAAAGGACTGAGTCATTGTCACTTCCCGTTAAATGCCGAATTAATGCATCAAGCGGCACAGCAACTCGTTGGCGAGCATGACTTTACCTCATTGCGCACCGTCCATTGTCAGGCAAATTCACCGGTACGAACGATCCATTTTTGTAATGTATCGCGCAACGGTGACTATGTGATCATTGATATCAAAGCCAATGCCTTTTTACAGCATATGGTGCGTAATATCGCCGGCACTTTAATGCGAGTAGGGCGAGAGCTTGAAACCGTTGATTGGGTTGGTGAAGTACTGACAATGAAGAATCGCTGTAAGGCTGGCATCACAGCACCTTCTGCTGGTCTGTATTTTATCGATGTCGATTATCCAGAACATTTTGGTTTACCTAAAAATAATGAAGGTGGTTTGTTTTTATAAGCATTTAACTGACTTATTGCAAAGATAAAAGCAGCTTAAAAATTAACCTGTTATGCACAATATCTAGCAAGTTACAGCAAAGAATTGCTATAGTTGGCCTGAAATAGGCTAAAATCAAACAAAACAGACCAGTTTTTACTACGTGTAATGGCTAAAAATATGTTTAAATTAGCGGTCATAATAGAACAAGCAATAACTTGATTGAGCCAACCGAGTGTTTCGGCTAATTCAGAGTTTAATAATTTATATTTAGTGGTTGATAAACGGCTAAATTCATTGAATAAATAATAGGTGTACTCACCCATGAGTTGGATTGAAAAAATTCTACCAAAACCGAAGACTTCGTCTTCGAGCAAACGCAATATTCCTGAAGGTCTTTGGAGTAAATGTACTTCATGTAGCGCGGTACTTTATACTGCAGAATTAGAACGTCAATTAGGCGTTTGCCCTAAGTGTGACCATCACATGCGTTTACCGGCGCGTAAGCGTTTAGAGACATTTTTAGATCAAGGCGAAAAGCAAGAACTTGGCGCTGAACTTGAACCTAAAGATATTTTAAAATTTAAAGATTCAAAGCGCTATAAAGACCGCATTGCTGCGGCTCAAAAAGCCACTGGCGAAAAAGATGCATTAGTTGCCTTACGTGGTGAACTTGCCGGTATGCCTGTTGTTGCTGTTGCATTTGAATTCTCTTTCTTAGGTGGTTCAATGGCATCAGTCGTTGGCGCTCGTTTTGTTAAAGCTGCTGAAGAATGTTTAAAACACGACTTACCATTAGTTTGTTTCTCAGCCAGTGGTGGCGCGCGTATGCAAGAAGCGTTAATGTCATTAATGCAAATGGCTAAAACCAGTGCTGCATTAGCGAAAATGAGTGAAAAAGGCTTACCTTTCATCTCTGTATTAACCGATCCTACTATGGGCGGTGTATCTGCTTCTTTAGCTATGTTAGGTGATATCAATGTTGGCGAGCCAAAAGCGTTAATTGGTTTTGCTGGTCCTCGAGTAATCGAACAAACAGTTCGTGAAAAACTTCCAGAAGGTTTCCAACGCTCTGAATTCTTACTTGAGCATGGTGCTATTGATATGATCGTTGATCGTCGTCAAATGCGCTCAACGCTAGCGCGTATGATAGCCAAATATATGAAACACCCAGAGCCAAGCATTTAGCTCAATCTTATTTTTAATAAACTGGTAAATATAGTTTATGACAATATTAAACAGCCACTCAAAGCTTACTAGCCTTAATGAGTGGCTTTTTTATTTAGAGTCAATCCATAGTAAAGAAATTGATATGGGACTCGAACGTATTTCAATGGTGGCCAAGCGCTTAGCTATATCGTTAGATAAAAGTAAAGTGATCACGGTTGCAGGTACCAATGGTAAAGGCACAACTTGTGCATTTATCGAGCATGCGCTGTTATCACAACACCATAGTGTTGCGGTTTATTCATCCCCTCATATTAAAGATTTTAATGAACGTTTGCGCATTAACGCCCAATTAATTGATGATCAATCGTTAATTACTGCGTTTAATCAAATTGAGTTAGCTCGCGCTGAAATTTCATTAACTTATTATGAGTACACTACCTTAGCCGCCTTGATGATTTGTCAGCAATTACAACCTGACTTTGTTATTTTAGAAGTGGGCTTAGGCGGGCGCTTAGATGCAACTAATATTATTGATAGTGATGTTAGCGTTATTACTAGTATTGATTTAGACCATCAAGCCTTCCTTGGTAATGACCGCAGCAGTATTGGTAAAGAAAAAGCCGGTATTGTTCGCGCCAATAAACCCGTGATTATCGGTGAGCCAGCAATGCCTACTGATGTACTTGACTTTTGTCGTCAGAAAAAAGCCATCACTGTTGTGCGTGAGCAAGACTTCTTTATCACCAATAATGACTCACCTAATTGGTCATGGAGCTATCAGCAGCAATCTCTTAGCAATTTGCCACAGCCATTTATTCCACAGGATAATGTCGCTACCGCGCTTACTACTTTAACCGTTTTGGGTATTGCACTTGAACATAATGCAGTCAGTCAATGGATCCTCAATACCAAGGTAGAAGGGCGTACAGAGATAGTTAGTGAACAGCCTTTAGTTGTACTTGACGTTGCTCACAATCCTCACGCAGCCCGCTACTTAGCGAAGTTTGTACAAAGGCAGAATAAGCAACAAGTGTTTGCGGTAACTGCGATGCTGGCAGACAAAGATATCAAATCGACATTACAGACCATGCTCGCTTGTGTCAATCATTGGTACGTAGGCTCTCTTGATGTGCCGCGCGGCGCAAATCACGAAATAATGACTAATGCATTAAAAGATTTAGGTAAAGACAGTAATAGCTTTGACAATATTACTGATGCCTATAGAATGGCTGTAGATAATGCTAATAATAACGACATGATTTTAGTTTTTGGCTCATTTTTTACCGTAGCAAAAATCAAACAATCATTATTCTAAGGAGCCGTTTTGTCGACCCCGTTTCAAAACCGATTAGTTGGTACTATTATAGTTGCCGCTGCAGCAGTGATCTTTTTACCCGATGTTTTCGATGGTGAAAAACAAGCTTACCAAGCTCAGTTTGAGTCAATTCCTGCAACCCCTAAATCAGTACCTATTGGTACTAAACAAGAATTTCCTGAGCAAAAAATTGCCAACTTAACGTTAGATAAACCTTTATCTACCGATACGGCTGCTGACCAAGAGTTAGTGCATGCCGCAAAAAACACATCTGCAGAGCTACCCGTACCAAAATCTAACAGCGCTATGATAACTGCCGCCGCTGATAAAAATAAAGCAGACAGTAAAGTGGTAAAATCAGCCCCTATTAAAGCGGTAGCTAAAAGTGTCGATAAATCGAAAGCTTACGTAGTGCAATTAGGTAGCTTTAAGCATAAAAAGAATGTTCAGCAATTAATTAAAAAATTGAAAAACTCTGGTTATACCGTTTACAGCAAGCAAATTAATACGCAAGCCGGTGAATTAACCAAAGTGTTTATCGGACCAGAAATAAGTAAAGCCTCTTTAGAAGCCAAATTACCTAAACTTAAAAAATTAACGGGCGTACAAGGTCGAGTTGCTGTTTATCAGCCAGTGGATTAATTTTCGTTGTAATTTTATCATTACATTTTTTCGGTATAACTGATGGTAAAATTAGTCATTTTTAAGTTTAAATTAGTATAAATAAATCGGTGATACTGCTAGAATTCGCCGCATAAATAAAAGGGATGTAGAAACGATGATGTGGATAGATTATGCCATCTTAATATTAATAGGCGTATCAACACTGATCAGTTTAATTCGTGGTTTTGTTAAAGAAGCGGTTTCTTTAATTGTTTGGATTTGTGCATTTTTTGTTGCGAGTGGCTTTTATCAAGAGCTGGCAACGTACCTAACAAACATTACCGATCCTATGCTCAGAAATGCAGCTGCGATTGCCATTTTATTTATTTTAACGTTAATACTCGGCGCGATTATTAATTATTTAATCGGTCAACTAGTAACAAAAACAGGGTTGTCTGGAACCGACAGAGTACTTGGCTTAGCGTTCGGCGCTTTACGAGGTGCATTGGTAGTGAGTGCAATTTTATTCTTTATGGATGCATTTACACCAGCACCGACAAGTACATGGTGGCAACAGGCTGTACTTATCCCTGAATTCAAAGTAGTGATTGAATGGTTTTTTGAATACATAAAAACCTCATCCAGCTTTTTATCTTAATTCAGCTCTTGCGGAGAGAAATTTCATGTGTGGTATTGTTGGCATAGTAGGTACGTCACCGGTAAGCCAAGCTTTATATGATGGCTTAACAGTAATTCAACATCGTGGTCAAGATGCCGCTGGTATCGTAACCATTAGCGATGATAAATTTAGAATGCGTAAAGGTAATGGCTTGGTGAAGGATGTTTTCCACACTCGTCATATGTTACGTTTAACTGGCGACATTGGCATTGGCCATGTTCGTTATCCTACAGCGGGTACTTCAAGCTCTTCTGAAGCTCAACCTTTTTACGCAAACTCACCTTATGGCTTATCATTAGCTCATAACGGTAACTTAACCAATGCTGAAGAATTAACGAAATGGATTTATAGCACGGCTCGCCGTCACGTAAATACTACATCTGATTCTGAATTATTGTTAAATATTTTTGCGCATGAGTTACAGCAAACGACTAATGATGACTTACAACCTGAAGATATTTTTAAAGCAGTAGCCAATGTGCATACTCTTGCTCGCGGCGCATACGCTGCAGTAACTTTAATTATCGGTAAAGGTTTAGTGGCATTTCGCGACCCGTTCGGTATTCGTCCGTTAGTTTTTGGTAAAAGAGAAACTGAAAAGGGCACAGAATACATGGTCGCTTCAGAGTCAGTAGCACTTGATGCATGTGATTTTGAATTTATTCGTGATGTAGCACCAGGAGAAGCAATCTTTATCTCAGAAGATGGCCAATTGTTCAGCAAGCAATGTGCACAAAACCCAACCTACAACCCATGTATCTTTGAATTTGTTTACTTTGCTCGTCCTGACTCAACTATGGATAAAATGTCTGTTTACGGCTCTCGAGTTGAAATGGGTGTTGCTTTAGGTAAGAAAATTGCACGTGAATGGGAAGACTTAGACATAGATGTTGTTATTCCTATTCCTGAAACATCTTGTGATATCGCTTTGCAAATAGCGCAAGAGTTAGATATTCCATACCGCCAAGGTTTTGTTAAAAACCGTTATGTTGGCCGTACATTTATTATGCCTGGTCAAGCACAACGCAAAAAGTCAGTTAGACAAAAGCTCAATGCGATCACTACTGAGTTTAAAGGCAAAAATGTTTTATTAGTAGATGACTCTATTGTACGCGGTACAACGTCTGAGCAAATTATAAACATGGCCAGAAAGTCTGGTGCTAAAAAAGTTTACTTTGCATCAGCAGCTCCTGAGGTTCGTTTCCCTAACGTGTACGGTATTGACATGCCAAGCGCAAATGAGCTTGTTGCCCACGGTCGCGAATTGGACGATATTTGTGAGTTAATTGGTGCAGATAAGCTGATTTATCAAGACCTAACTGATTTAATCTCTGCCGTTGGCCATGCTAACAAAGACATTAAAACGTTTGAAACGTCTGTATTTAGTGGTACTTACATTACAAATGACATCGATCATGACTACTTAACGCAGCTTGATGCTTCACGTAATAATCAAAGTAAAGAAACATCCGACAAAGAAGCCGATTCTATTATCGATCTTCATAATGAAGGTGCAGAGTAAAGCTTAAGCTTTTAACTCTTTAATTTCTTTCTAAAGGCGCCTATCGGCGCCTTTTTTGTTTTACTTAAATCACAATTTGGTTTATTTTTTCGTCTTCGACTCAGCATCCTGCTGATTTTGGCTTTCGTCCATGAAACGCTATACCAAGTCCACTAATTTTTTTCCAACTCAGTGAGAATTAAAAGGTTTAGAGGCAAGACATTGATTGTAGATTATGGTGATTCCTTATCAAAATCAATAACGCAGCCTATAAGCCTTTTAAACTCACCCTTGGGAGCTCATCATTGCTCCACTAACTTCACAAAATTTCATGAATATAGAACAACTATATTAATAAAATTTAGCTTGTTATTGAAGCATTGATATAGCTCTGAGTTGCGAACAAACTTAATGGAATTGGTATTACTTTTGTAAAGACACAAAAGTAAGCAAAAGGTCTTCTTGCCCACTAATTTCTATCTTTAAAAAAAACTCTCTCTAAAAGCTTTCAACCGGTTGGAGGTAACATCCATGTAAAACACCAACCTCATAAAATCATCCATGATTTTATGTTGAAATGAGAGAGTGATTTTCAAAGAAAATTAGGAGGGCAGATCTGCTATTTTCATTTACTTCGTAAAATTATATCGTTATTCACACTTCTTGGAACCAGTACGGTTATTTATTCAATAAAGTTTATTTAAACTAAAATCTGCAGGATGCTAAGTAGAAGTTGAAGACAAAGTGCGTATAACACTAAGAAAGAGAATATAGCTTAAAGAAAACAAAAAAGGCGCTGTTAAGCGCCTCAGATAAAAGTAATGAAGATATTACCCCATGAACTCAGGACCAAAACCTAAGGTCCAGAACATCGCTGTAGCGGCTAGAATGGTCACTAATAGGACTAAACCAACGGTAACTACTGAACTTGAGTAAACAAAACCTTTTTCTTCAGGAATGTGCATCATAATAGGAATGCCTGAATAGAGTAGATAAACAGAATAAGCAACAGCGACCATTCCTGACAAGGCAACAAACCACAGTACTGGATAAAGAGCTGTTACCCCAACCATCAATACTGGCGTTGCAGCATAAGCGGCTAGCTCTAAACATTGTGTTAAGGTTGGATTGGCATCAAATGTCGTCGCCATCCATTGCATCATATAAGCTAAAGCGAATACGCCAGCAATAATTGCCCCATACATACTTACTGCAAGCAACACTGCGCTTGATTGGGTTATGGTAATAGGATCTCCTGCACCAATGCTCCAGCCAATGTGTGCGGCGGCATAGTATCCACAGATAGCTGGTATAAGAGCGACTAGAAGTACATGTGTTAGACCGTACATCATACTTTCATGACGGTTGTCTATTTCGTTCCACTCTTCTTTTGGGTGAGTGTATAAACCCCAAATGTGATTTAGTATCATTATAAACTTCCTCTTCGCTGTCCCCACGGTAAACAATTTAGTTCTAAAGTCTAATATTGTTCGATTTATAAACAGTTTATATTGTTGATTTATTGTTATTTTATTAACTGCCTACACTAGTTATGTAATATGTTTAACAATTCGTCAAGACTTGTGTGTAAAATAAACAAAAAAAGTGTGTTTTTTTGAGTTAGAACAAATAATAAGCAGTTATTTGTGGAGGAGGGTGTTATAGTTTTCTATTAACTCGATGTCTTTTTGACGAATAATCGTTTAACTCACCTTTATTCTTACCACTCTCATTACTTGCATTTCAAAACCGGCAATTTTTTCAACATCTAAATAATAGGTCATATTTACTCTTTGACCTGCTAATGATTGATATAATTTTTTGCGTTTATATTTAAATGGCACATCTATGGAGTCAATCATTATGGTATTGATAAACCATTCATCTTGCTCGCGCTGAATATGGGAAGCGACTTTTTGTTGCTCGCTATGAATTAGCTTTTGATGGCTCTTTAATAATTTATTAATGTCTGAAGTCATATGTTGTCTTTGTTAATAATACCAATCTGTTTAAATATGTGTTCTATTTCAAGAGGTTAAAATTCGTTTTAGCAACTCCTGCAAAGTTGAATTTCTATTCAACAAAATTATCAGAACTTTATGCCGCTTGGTATAAGGTTATGGATAAATTAAAAAGGCCGTCAGATGACAGCCTTAGTTCACAAATTATAGATGCTATTATCTAATTTTTCTTAGTAAATTAAATTTAAAGTTAGTATAAGGGGCGAACCGAACCGGTAAGTCTTTTAAGAACGGTCTCTTAAGTACAGCCTTGTTATTACTAAAGTTGTCGAAGCCCGCTTTACCACTGTATTTACCCATACCACTAGGGCCTGTGCCTCCAAACGGTAGATCTGGTACTGCATTAAACATGATCACATCATTAATACACTGACTACCTGAGCTAATGGTATTTACCCAGTCTTGCTGTTGAGCTTTGTCTTTGGTGAAAAGATAAGAAGCTAAAGGTTTTTCTCTAGCGATAACAAATTGTTTAGCACTTTGGTAATTATCAACAGTGATAATTGGGAATATGGCGCCGAATATCTCCTCGGTCATCACTTTACTATCAAGCTCTGGATTGACGATAATGGTAGGTTCAAAGTATTTGTTTTCGATATCAAAAGTGCCACCGTGAACAATTTCGCCACTGTCTAAATACTTAGATAGGCGCTCGGTATGGCGTTGATTAACTATACGTCCATAGCTATCACTTTGCTTAGGATCTGTGCCAAACATAGTTTTAATTTGCGCTTTTAATTCTTTTACTAGCGGCGCAACCATAGCTTTAGTTGTTAAAATATAATCGGGCGCAATACAGGTTTGTCCTGCATTCATCCATTTACCCCATGCCAATCGTTGTGCTGTTATTTCAAGGTTACATGAGTGGTCAACAAATACCGGACTTTTGCCACCTAGCTCCAACGTTACCGGGGTTAAATGTTTTGCAGCTGCAGTCATCACAATTTTGCCAACCATACCATTACCAGTATACATAATATGGTCAAAAGGTAATTCAAGTAGGGCGGTGGTTTCAGCAACAGCACCTTCAACAACGCTAAATGCATTGTTATCTAAATATTGCGGTACTAACTTGGCAATAATACTTGATACTGCAGGGGACACTTCTGAAGGTTTGATTATGGCGCAATTACCTGCCGATATAACCGCGACAAGTGGGGCCAAGACTAATTGTACAGGGTAATTCCAAGCCCCCATAATTAACACGCTACCTTGTGGTTCAGGCTTAATAAAAGATTTACCTGGCATAACTACAATTGGTGTTGATACTTTAACTGGCTTTGACCATTTTTTAATGCGCTTGAGTACGTGATCAACATCACCGGTTATATAGGATAATTCGGTGATCCATGATTCGAGTGCTGGCTTGCCAAGATCTTGCTTTAGAGCGTCTAAAAGGGCTTGTTCATTTTCAACAACTAATTTTTTAATTTGTTTTAATTGTTGGATACGCCAAGCTAAGTCGCGCGTGATGTTGCTGTTAAAATATTGTTTTTGCTTGTCTAATAGCTGTTGAAAGTTCAAAGCGGTTCCCTAAGTTTATTAGCCTACTCGACAGTAGTAATAAACCTACCGTCTTTTATTGTCGTTTTAACCCCATCATATAACCTAATTGACGTTTAACCAAGCGTTCTATGTCTTCAATATTTACTTCCTCTTTAGGTACAGATAAATATTTATACTCAATTCTGGTTAACGCTATCATGCCAAGTTCGGCATCAATTTCTGGGTCTACCTTATTAAAATAACGAGCTAATTTGGTAAATGGTGTAACTATGCCTGAGATATGCTTTTCTGCTAGGTCTTTGATTTCGTCTGAATATAGTGTCTCTGTTAAAAACACTTGTTCAACGGCGAGTAAAGTCGAGTTGTGAATTATATTATTGTATAAATGTTTTGCTGAAACTCTACTTAATTGCTCACAAATATCTTCTTTGACAGATGCCTTACGAAGTGATGTTGCATTATAAGAGTCTAATAGTTGGAAAGCCGCCTGCCATGCATTAGTACTACCCGCCAAAAATCGAGACGAACTAAGGCTTATAGCTTCTTTTACTAACTCTTTTATGTCTTTAAAGTAATAAGTAGTTAAGGAAAGCTGGGTGTCGGCTTGCAGTGCAACCGCTCTATGAGTTGTGCCTTTAACGCCCAATTTAGCGATTACTTCAATTGCCGCTTCTAGAATTTTATTACGGGTTTGCTCACCTTTAGCACGACGATTGATATTAGTTACTGACATACACTACCTGTGATATTTGTTAACGTAAGTTAATAAAGTTGCTTATGGGCTATAACTTAATTGTAATCACAACAAAGTGCAACTCATTTTAAAGACTCTAAAGTCTAATATCGTAAGCTAAAAATTACACTATTTCATAACGGCATAAGATATTTCAGAAAGTGTTAAGAGATTGATTTCAAGTTATAATCTAATACCATATACCAGCAAATACTTTCTTTAGTATGTTGTACAATGGTGCAATTATCTTGTTGTCACATCTGTTTAAATAACTCTATTTAGTCGCATAGATAGCAGCCATTCTTTATCTGTTGCATATACAATGTTCAATGTTGTTTTACATCAACTTAGGGTTAACTAGGGGGATAATGGCTCGATAATTTAATAATAACCGTGTAAAATTCTCACAAATTACAGCTTCAGGTTGCTTTCGTGCCATATTCAACATTACTAACTCCTATCCTTAGCTTTCTTCAATGCCAAACTCCAGATGCCTGGATTGATGAAGCAAGAAAACCGGAAAACTTACAGTTAATTCTTACTGATCACTTGTTATGTGAGCTTAAAGCGGCACAAAGTGGTATGTTTTTGATCCGTAAATACGCAGTAGATAAAGACAGTAGCGATGCTTTGCTGGCTCTATTTAAGCCATTTGAAGAGTTTGTCTATAAAAAGCAAGGTAGCCTGCAAGACCTACTTAAGGCCAATAACTTAACTAAAGCTATCGTGCCTAAAAGTGACTCTAAGTACGGCCAAGAGTTAATTGATAAAATGGTATTACTTATCAAAGAAGAGTTACACCACTTTAATCAAGTTTTGGAAATAATGACCAATCGTAATATTCCTTACAGCAATATTAGGGCAGGTCGGTACGCCAAAAGCATGCTCAAACATGTGAAAACATTTGAGCCTGACGCGCTCATTGATAAACTTATTATCGGTGCTTATATTGAAGCCAGATCTTGCGAGCGTTTTGCTAAATTAGCACCACACTTAGACGATGAGTTAAATAAATTTTATATTTCATTACTGCGCTCAGAAGCAAGGCATTATGAAGATTATCTCACCTTAGCAACTGAAATTGCGGGTGGCGATATTAGCGAGCGAGTTAAATACTTTGGTAAAGTAGAGGCTGATCTGATTTTATCAAGTGATGAAGATTTTAAATTTCACAGTGGTCATCCGGCTAAGTAGTAATTGTGCCCAGTAGAGACTGGGCACAGAATACTTTCAAACTGACTATATTGGTTTTAATGTGTCACAGACGTCGCATATGTTGATGCCGGGGTGTCGAGTGTACGAATTAATATATTGCGATAAAAAACTTCGGCACCTTCCGATTGAATTTGTATTTTACCTTTATCAAGCTTAGTGAACTTACCGTCGACTTTTTGTCTAGAGTTTGAGGCTCTAAAAACTTCGTGGCCGTTGACTATATGGATCAAGGTATCAGCGTCGGCAATTATTTCCATAGTATCCCACTCGCCGCTAGGGTTTTCATGTAAGCCTTGCTTTAATACTCTTGAGGAAATATTTTTTCGCAGTGGTAATGTTGGGTCATAGCGATAAAACTTCCAATTACCTTGCTGTGCCTCACCTGATTTTACATCGATAACTGCACCATCCAAACTATGATAGTCACCACTATCACCTTCTTGTAATTGGAATTCATGGCTGCGCATCCAATGTTCGCTTTGTGCCCCATGTGGGCCAACTGCGTAATATAATATACCGCTATCTCGGACGACATCTTGTCGAGGAAACCACTTTTTCTTTCCCCACTTAATATCGAATTTTAAATGAAAGTTTGCAAATTCAGCCTCTGTGGTAATTGCTCCCCATTCTTCACCTGAGATACGTATTAAGCCATCGATGACAGAAAATACTTGCTTAGGGTCGTTGTTTACCCCTCGTGGTGTATGAATAGATTTTAAATTGTGTTTGTTAGACTCAGGTTGAAAACTAACGTATTTTTGCCAACCTTTGAGATCTTCACCATTGAATAGACTACGCCATTGATTATCATTTTCAGCAAAGCTAAATTGACAAAATAATACGCTGAATAAAATGCAAGATTTGAACTTCACTAGCTTAGGTTCCCTTTCATATTTATGATTAAAAACAGGTAAATACCGAATTAGACTGATCAGTTTACAAGTCAGCTAATAAATATTCAATGCTAGTATTTTGCTATTGTTATTTCATCCTGGTATTTATATCTTGCGGCTTTATCTTATAACAATTTTATTCATTAATTGCCCTCTCAATGACAGTGAAAAGGTTTGTGGAGTTGGCAGCTAAAGGCCAGCTTTAAATGTTATTAAAAATGCCAGGCTATGAATATAGGCTGGCATTCTTGTTGAGCTTAAACGTGATGATTTATTTTTGTACTTGTTGCTCAAGTATCGCATTTAACATATTTAATTTAAACTGCATGCGTTGCTCGGTAGTATTTGCAACCGTTAGCTTATAGCTTAAATTTAGCGCTAACTTCAAGACACTATTCATTAAACTGGCCGTTGGGTTTTTAGCGTGTATTTCAGTGAGTTGTTTATTTAAAAATTTAGCTGATTGCAATAAACTTTCTTTTTCAGTAGGTAAACAATTTACAGTAAACTTTCTATCGAGGAGGGTTATCTCCACTGGTGTTTGCATTATTGAGCCGGTTGTAGTCGAGTTAATAACTCATTTACTTTGTCTATTACAGCTGTTTGCTTCTCTTCTTGCTCTAAAGCCTCTAACTGTAGAGACTCATTTTCTTCTTTTAAAGAATTCAAAGTTTGTTGAAGATCATCGTATTGAGTTTGTAGCTGCTCATTTTTTTGTTCTACAAGTGTGTTTTTTTCAATTAATTGTTCGGTAAACTGCGATAATTTATTTAATGCTGCATCTAACATGGGAAGAGTCCTTTGGATAAAAAAAATGATTCTAATTAGATTTATTTGCAACTGCTAGTGAATGCACAATTTGTAATACTTTTTTACTCATACCTTTAATAACTGGTTGATTTATAACTTTTTATGCTTTAAATATGAGCGCAAATGAATATGCTCATGTTGGTTCCTTTAAATGTTCTGCACTAAAATAATTACAAAATTAAGGGTCATTACAATCATTAGTCTGTTTTCGATTTGACCAATACGGAAATTACTAACTATTCTTTATGGTTAATTAAGTTTACTGATTAATCTTTATAACTTATTAATTATTAAAAATAATATTAAATAAATAGTCATAACAGGGATAAAATATGAAAACCTATCTACCTAGCTTGCTCGTTGTCGGCTTGTTAACTGCATGCAGCTCTGAAAATAATGCTCCAACTGACAGTGTTAAAGCTGAACAAGTTAATAATCAACAGCAATCTAAATCACAGCTATCTGAATCAGAACGTTTAAATCAATGGTTCGCTGCGCAATACGAAAAACAATTACAATTAAGTCCAATTTATTTAACGTTTCTTGGTAGAAAGGATCAGTACGACAAAATAGATGATGTCTCTGCCGAGGAAGAGCAGCGCCAGTTTGAGTTAGCAGGGCAAGCAGTTGCCGAATTAAAGGCAAGTTTTGATTATCAAAAGTTAACCGATGAAGCAAAAGTTTCTTATGATATTTGGGTGTATCAGTATGAGCAATCAGTTGCTGGCCAACCATTTAAAGATAATGCCTACATATTTACGCAAATGCAGGGTATACAGTCATTTGTAGCACAATTTTTAATTAACTTTCATAAGGTAGATACTGAGTCGGATATGCTTGCCTACAACAAGCGAATTGGTGGTATATCTGAGGCTATATCAACTCTGCTTACGCGAGTACAATTGCAATCTAAAAAAGGCATTCGCGCCCCTCGTTTTGCTTATGAAGGGGTTATTGAGCAAGCCACTAATTTAATTACCGGCAAGCCGTTTACTGATGCAGAGCAAGACTCTGCTTTATGGGCTGATGCCAAACGCAAAGTAGCAGCATTAGTTGCAGCTGGCACCATTGAACAAAGCAAAGCTGATTCATTATTAGCTGCAAGCAAACAAGCATTACTGACCAGCTTTTACCCTACTTACCAATCTTTAGTTACTTGGTTTGAGAGTGATATTAGTAATACCGATAAAATAGCTAAAGGCGTTGCATCTCAACCTAATGGTAAAGATTTTTATAACTATCGTTTACTCTCATCGACTACAACCGATTTAACAGCAGAGCAAATTCATCAGATTGGCTTAGATGAAGTCGCACGCTTAACTAGTGAAATGCAAGCGATTAAAACTAAGGTTGGTTTTAAAGGTACGCTAAAAGAATTTTTTAAATTTATAAAAGACGATGACCAATTTTACTACCCAAATACGGATGAAGGGCGTCAAGGTTATATCACTGATACTGATACTTACTTAGCATTTATTAATGAACAGCTGCCTAAGTATTTTGGTATTTTACCAAAAGCTGATTTAGTGGTTAAACGCGTAGAAGCATTTCGCGAGCAAGATGGAGCAGCACAACATTATCACCCTGGCACAGCAGATGGTTCAAGACCCGGCGTTTATTATGCACATTTATCAGATATGAGATCTATGCCTAAAAATGAAATGGAAGCAATTGCGTATCATGAAGGTAACCCTGGACATCATATGCAGGTTTCCATTGCGCAAGAATTAACTTCTGTACCATTGTTTAGAACACAGGCCAGTTTTACTGCTTATTCGGAAGGTTGGGGGTTATATTCTGAATTACTCGCCAAAGAGATGGGGGCATATAAAAGTGATTATTCAGACTTTGGCCGTTTAATTACTGAGATCTGGCGAGCTGTTCGGTTAGTAGTTGATACCGGCCTACATTCAAAGGGCTGGACTGAAGATCAAGCAATTGCTTATTTTAAAGAGAAAACCCCTATTGCTGAAGAAGCCGTTGTTTCAGAAGTTAGACGTTATTTGGTGATGCCAGGACAAGCAACTGCATATAAGATTGGTATGTTGAAAATACTTGAATTACGTAGCAATGCACAAAAGGAGCTAGGTGATAAGTTTGATATTAAAGGCTTTCACGATACCATTTTAGGAGGCGGTGCTATGCCTCTAGCTATTTTAGAACGCCGTGTTGATACTTGGGTTGCTCAGCAAAATAGAAGCGATAAACTTTAATTTGATAGGCAAACAAAGCAACTAAATAGGTTGCTTTGTTTGTATTTTTAGTCAAACAAGAGTTTATAAACTCCTTGCTAAAAGACGACGTGCTATTTTTTCTTTTTACTAGCTAAAAATTCTTCTAAACTAATAACTGCATCGCCATTAGTATTTAAACGCCTGAAGTTGTTCTCTACTCTCTCATCGGTCAATTCTTTGCCTCGACTTTTGAATCCAGGAGCAAGTAGTTTTTTATACTCAGCTTTGTCTAAAGAGCCATCAGCATTTTTATCAAAAGACTTAAAATAGTTCTCTGGTCCTGCCGTTGCAGTTAAGCTCATTGCGCTCAAGGCTAAAACTAAACTCGTTGTTATTAATTTTTTCATGTTATCCCCAGTGTTTTTACTTATAGTTATACTTTGTTTTAATAAATTAAACCGTAGTGATATCGTTGTCAATATTTTCTTCGCACATTTAATTAATTGCAGTGCACCATTGGAATGAATTGTTAACGATAAATAATTAGGGTTGGAAAGCTTGGTTTAACAGCTCAAAGCCATCTTCGCTAACTTTTAACCAAGCACCTTGCTCATACCAGTCACCTAGTACGATTCGAGTCGCCGCTTTACCATTAGCTTGCAGTTGATGAACTGCCGGTCTGTGGGTGTGACCGTGGATCATTAACTGTGAATTTACTTGCTCTAGCTCTTTAACTACTTCACTAGGGGTTACGTCCATGATCTCTTGGTCTTGACTTGGACCTCGAGCTTCCGCTTTCTCACGATAATTACTCGCCATCTTTCTACGAGTTTTTAACGGTAAGCTCTTAATGATGAATTGCCACCACCAACTGCGCGATTTTTTACGGAACTTCTGATATTGCAAATCACGGGTACACAATGAATCGCCATGCATAATTAATGTTGGCGTGCCGTATAAATCAATAACCTGAGTGTCAGGTAATAAGGTCATGCCCGCTTTTTTAGCGTATTTTTTACCAATAAGAAAGTCACGATTACCAACGATAAAAAATATTTTCGTGCCAGTATCAGCTAATGCTTTTAATTCATTGGCTATATTAAGGACAAAAGGGTTGTCATCATCATCACCAATCCAATACTCGAAAAAATCGCCAAGGATATAGAGCTTTTCAGCTTTTGGTGCCTCATGATGCAAAAAACTCAGAAAACAATCTGTAATATCAGATCGCTCCTGAGTTAAATGTAAATCTGCAATAAAATAAGTAAGCAATTAAGCTACCTCAACAGACTCAACAATAATGTCTTCTAGTGGTACATCATCGTGATGACCATTACGACCTGTAGGTGCAAGTGTCATTTTATCAACAACGTCCATGCCATCTACAACTTTACCAAATACACAGTAGCCCCAGCCTTGTACTGATTCACTTGTGAAATCTAAAAAGGTGTTATCAACAAGGTTAATGAAAAATTGTGCAGAAGCTGAATGCGGGTCTTGTGTACGCGCCATAGCTAATGTACCACGAGTGTTACTTACACCGTTATTTGCTTCATTTTTAATTGCTGCACGAGATGTTTTCTCAACCATGGTTTTACCCATTTTTTCAAAACCACCACCTTGCGCCATAAAACCTTTGATTATACGGTGAAAAATAGTGTCTACGTAGTAGCCATCTTCACAGTAGCTTTTAAAGTTTGCTGCAGTTACTGGTGCGTTATCAAAATCTAATTCAATTTTGATGTCGCCTAAGTTTGTTTTGAATGTGATCATTTTTTGTTTCCTAGGTTATTTGCTCGAAGGCATTTATGGCATGAATTGTAACGCAGTGAGAATATCTGTAAAGGGTAAAAGTGGTTAGAAAAGTTAAACTAAGGCTTTTATCGGTTACATTTAGGTTAAATTCAACAAATTCTTATCGGTTTTGTCGCTCATTTCTAGTTTATGTAAATTAGTTCGGGTACAATTGCGACCTATTCAATCCCCATTTTTAATTATCATCGAGAGTACGAATGTTACAAATATACAATACCTTAACCCGTCAAAAGGAAGAGTTTAAACCAATTAACCCAGGTAAAGTTGGCATGTATGTTTGTGGTATCACCACTTATGATTTATGTCATATAGGTCATGCGCGTACTTACGTCGCCTTTGATGTTATCTCTCGTTATATTCGCCACTTGGGTTATGAGTTAACTCATGTACGTAATATTACGGATGTCGACGACAAAATAATTAAACGTGCAGCAGAAAATAACGAATCTTTTGAACAGTTAACTGAGCGCATGATAGCAGAGATGTATGCCGACTTAGATGCGTTAAACATTGAACGTCCAGATATCGACCCACGTGTTTCAACACACATGGCAGAAATTATCGAGATGACTGAAAAAATCATTGCCAATGGTCACGCCTACGTAGCCAGCAACGGTGATGTAATGTTTGATGTACCTTCTTATGAAGATTACGGTAAATTAAGCATGCAAAATCTTGATATGTTGCAAGCAGGCTCGCGTGTTGATGTTGATGAAGCTAAACGCAGCCCAATGGACTTTGTGTTGTGGAAAACAGCAAAACCAGGTGAGCCGTCTTGGTCATCGCCATGGGGCGAGGGCAGACCAGGCTGGCATATCGAATGTTCAGCAATGAACTCAAAACATTTAGGTGAGCATTTTGATATTCATGGTGGCGGTAGTGATTTACAGTTCCCGCATCATGAAAATGAAATCGCACAATCTTGTTGTGCATCAAAAACTCAGTATGTAAATTACTGGATGCACGGCGGCATGGTACAAATTAATAAAGAGAAGATGTCTAAATCATTAAACAACTTCTTTACTCTGCGCAGTGTACTTGAAACTTACGATGCCGAATCTGTTCGCTATTTCCTAGTTTCTAGCCATTACCGTAGCCAGTTAAACTACTCGCAGGAAAATCTTGATCAAGCGCGCTCATCAATCGAACGTATTTATACTTCATTGCGTGATGTTACACCTATTGAAGTTGAACTTGCTGGTAATGAATACGTACAACGCTTCGAAAAAGCCATGAATGATGATTTCAATACGCCAGAAGCATTACCGGTATTATTTGAACTATCAAAAGAAGTAAATCGTTTAAAAGCGACAGATATGGAACAAGCAGGGCAGTTAGCTTATATCTTAAAAACATTAGGTGCGGTAATTGGTATCGCGCAAACCGAGCCTGAAGATTTCTTCAAAGCCGGTAGCGATGATGACGCCGAGTTAATTGAACAATTAATTGAACAACGTAACACAGCCCGTACTAATAAAGACTGGGCTATGGCTGATGATGCCCGTGACAAACTTAAAGCGATGAATGTTGTCCTTGAAGACAGCGCCGGTAAAACCACTTGGCGCAAAGGCTAACTTATACCATTTAAAATCAAGGGGGTCAGATCAACTTGAAACTCTCTCGCTATTTTAGAGTCATTTTTAATTAAAAAATAAGCATTAAAAAAAGGCAATACTTTATGTATTGCCTTTTTACCTTCAGGGAAGAAGGTATGCAAATCGCCATGGATGGCTTTAGATTTGTAAGACTAACGGAGCAAGGGTGTCACTAAAGTTTCCTAGCTCTTGGTCCCTATTCCCTATTTCGTATGAAACTGTTCGCAAGCAATTAAAGTATTTTCAATTAAGCTAGCAACTGTCATTGGGCCAACGCCACCCGGTACAGGGGTAATGAATGCTGCTTTTTCTTTGGCAACATTAAATTCTACATCGCCAACTAACTTACCTGTATCTAGGCGGTTAATACCAACATCGATCACTATCGCGCCTTCTTTAATCCAATCTCCTGGAATAAATTCAGGCTTACCAACAGCTACTACAACAAGATCTGCTTGGCGAATACGGCCTTCAAGATTCTTGGTAAATCTGTGTGTTGTCGTCGTTGTACAACCAGCAAGTAATAACTCAAGCGTCATCGGACGGCCAACAATATTAGATGCACCAACAACAACGGCTTCTAAACCATGAGGTTTTACACCAGTAGACTCTATTAAGGTCATTATGCCTTTAGGTGTACAAGGACGAAGTCCTGGTTGACGTAATGCTAATTTACCTACATTTGCAGGATGAAAGCCATCTACATCTTTTTTAGGGTTGATGTGCTCAATAATTAAATTTGCGTTTAACCCTTCTGGTAATGGTAACTGAACTAAAATGCCGTCGATTTCATCGTCATTATTTAATTGATCAATAAGAGTGAATAATTCATCTTCGGTTGTTGTTGCAGGCATGTCGAATGACTTTGAAATAAAGCCCACTTCTTCACATGCTTTGCGCTTACTACCAACATAAACTTGTGAGGCAGGATCGCTACCGACTAAAACCACGGCTAAGCCAGGGGCTCTTTTGCCTTCGCTAATGCGTAGTTGGACTTTTTCTTTTACAGAAAGACGAATTTGTTGGGCAATTGCTTTGCCATCGATAAGTTGTGCAGTCATAGTTCTTATATAGTAGCTAAAATTACCCACGTATTTTCGCATAAATTATACAAATGATAAAAGCTTTGTTTGAACTTCTCCGCTATTTTATTTGAAGCTTGTTGCTGAAATGATCTCAAAAGTAACTTTTTTCGTAATTGTTGCTAGGTTTCACACGTATTTTAGCCAAAATGCTGTAAAAATAAGCGGTTGATAAAATATTCTTAAAAAAGGTTTGACGACTAAGTTTCACATAGGTAATATGCGCTCCGTTGACACAGCAATGTGACTTCAAGAAAATATGTCGGTGATTAGCGCAGCTTGGTAGCGCACTTGGTTTGGGTCCAAGGGGTCGCAAGTTCGAATCTTGCATCACCGACCACTTTTCTAACTTGTTAATTTTTAATGTTAAAGTTAAGATTAGCAAACCCTGTAGTTGTTTTGCGCCCTTAGCTCAGCTGGATAGAGCAACGCCCTTCTAAGGCGTGGGTCGCAGGTTCGAATCCTGCAGGGCGCGCCATTTCCTAGATGGCAAGAAATATACAGTGGTGGCTATAGCTCAGTTGGTAGAGCCCCGGATTGTGATTCCGGTTGTCGTGGGTTCAAATCCCATTAGCCACCCCATTTTTCTCCCCAAGAAAAATGAGTAACATGTATCGGTGATTAGCGCAGCTTGGTAGCGCACTTGGTTTGGGTCCAAGGGGTCGCAAGTTCGAATCTTGCATCACCGACCACTTTTCAAAAATTCCTATTTGTTCAAATTATCAATTATATTCTAAACATCAAATATTCGAACTTGCGAAGCAAGTTTTAAAAATTTGTCTGGAACAAATTTTCACGCACTAGTGCGCCCGAAGGGGAAAATACAGGACGTATTTTATTCATCTTGCATTCTTTGCACTTAGCGACCACTTTCTTTTTTATTTAAAATCTCCTCTAGTTATAAAATCTAATAAAGTTCGAATCTTGGCGCATGTAAATATTAGCGACCACTTTTCTTTTTTATTCAAAATATCCTCTAGTTATAAAATCTAGTAAAGTTCGAATCTTGGCGCATGTAAATATTAGCGACCACTTTTCAAAAGTTCCTATTTGTTCAAATTATCAATTATATTCTAAACATCAAATATTCGAACTTGCGAAGCAGGTTTTAAAATTTATAAAAACGCTCTAGTTCCTGGTTTCTGTTTCTTTTTATATATCTGTTACAAAATATAAATATTTTTATGTTTTACCGTTGTTTTTTGATTTATAGACCACATATATGCTCATAGTCATGTGGTATTGATAGTCTAAGTTGTTGTTAGTAAATAAGAACGAAAGCACTATTAAATAAGGTGTACTGTTATTAATAGCTAGCTATTTAGCTATAAAATAGTTCATTGCGGGTAACGATTGTTATTACTTATGAGCAAACTGTTTACACCTGCGGTTTGCACCGCTATAATTCCGCGTCACATTTTAATCAAATCTATTTTTAATAGATTACAGAACATCTTTTTTATCGAGAGATAATTAGAAGCTTAATAATTAAGTTATCAAAATATTTTTCGAGTCAGTTTCATTATCAATGGGACTGTACTGATAATAAACATGCTGTTTATTATTAACATTATAGATGCATTAATAGGCGTAAAAACGTCAGAATTTGAGGTAATTAAATGCAAGTTTCAGTTGAGACTACTCAAGGCTTAGAACGTAAAGTTACAATTTCTGTTCCTGCCGAAACAGTAGATTTAGAAGTTAAAAACCGTCTTCGCCACGTAGCAAGAACACAAAAAATCAATGGCTTCCGTCCAGGTAAAGTACCAGCTTCTGTAATTCAGAAGAAATTTGGTGCTGGCGTACGTCAAGAAGTTGCTGCTGAATTAATGCAGCGTCACTTTGTTGAAGCGATCATGGCTGAGAAGTTAAACCCAGCAGGTCGTCCAGCTTTCGTTGCTAAAAGCAATGAAGAAGGCAAAGCATTAGAGTTTGATGCAACGTTTGAAATTTACCCAGAAGTTGAATTAGCCGGTCTTGAAACGATTAAAGTTGAAAAGCCAGCAGTTGAAGTAACTGAGAAAGATCTTGAAGAGATGTTTGTTACTTTACAAAACCAACATAAAACTTGGAAAGAAAACAAGCGTAAAACTAAGAAAGGCGACAAGCTAACTTTAGACTTCAATGGTCGTGTTGACGGTGAAGAATTTGAAGGTGGTAAAGCTGAAGCTTTCGAACTTGAACTAGGCGCTGGTCGTATGATCCCTGGTTTTGAAACTGAAATCACAGGTATGAAAGTTGGCGAAGAGAAAACTATCTCTGTTACTTTCCCTGATGATTACCATGCTGAAAACCTTAAAGGTAAAGAAGCTGAGTTTGATATCGTTGTTCACAAAACTGAAGGTCCAGTACTTCCAGAAATTAACGACGAATTCGCAGTTTTATTCGGTGTAGAAGAAGGTGGTGTTGAAGCCCTTCGCGCTGAAGTTCAAAAGAATATGGAACGTGAATTAACTCAAGCTGTTAAAGCTAAAGTTAAAGAACAAGTTCTTGAAGGTTTAGTTTCTGCTCATGAAATCGATGCACCTAAAGCTTTAGTAGCTCAAGAAGTTGATGTTTTACGTCAACAAGCTATGCAACGTTTTGGCAATCAAATGGATCCTAAAAACATGCCACAACTTCCGGCTGAGATGTTCGACGAACAAGCTCAACGTCGTGTTAAAGTTGGTTTGTTACTAGGTGAAGTAATTAAGTCTAACGACTTAAAAGTAGATGACGAAAAAGTTAAATCTTTAATCGAGTCTGCTGCTTCTGCTTATGAAGATCCTTCTGAAGTTGTTGCATACTACATGAGCAACAAAGAGATGTTACAACAAATGCAACACGTTGCATTAGAAGAACAAGCTGTTGAGCTTGTTTTAGAAAAAGCTACAGTTTCTGAAAAGAAAACTGCGTTTAAAGACATCATGAACCCACAAGGTTAATCTAATTGATAACAATCTAGAGTTTTTCTACTTTAGAGCTGTATATTGATTGACATTGTCTTGCGCAATAGCTTAAATGGCTTATATGAATTCATATAAGCCATTTTTATTTTTTAAGGATATATTTTTTGTTTAATTCTAATAATAACTCATCTGCAATTGAAAATGCGTTAGTACCTATGGTTGTTGAGCAAACGGCAAAGGGTGAACGTTCGTTTGATATTTATTCTCGTTTATTAAAAGAGCGAGTAATTTTCTTATGTGGGCAAGTAGAAGAGCATATGGCTAATCTAATTGTCGCTCAATTATTGTTTCTTGAGTCAGAAAGTCCAGATAAAGACATCTTTATCTATATCAACTCTCCGGGTGGCTCTGTAACTGCGGGTATGGCTATATACGATACCATGCAATTTATTAAACCAAACGTAAGCACTGTATGTATGGGCCAAGCAGCAAGCATGGGCGCATTCTTATTAACAGCTGGTGAGAAGGGCAAACGTTTTTGTTTACCAAATGCACGTGTAATGATCCATCAACCACTAGGTGGTTTCCAAGGTCAAGCATCTGACTTTGAAATACATGCCAAAGAAATCCTGTCTATTAAAGATAAGTTGAATCGTTTAATGGCTGACCATACTGGTCAAGATTTAGAGAAAGTTACTAACGATACTGACCGTGATAACTTCTTAAGTGCCCAAGAAGCGGTTGATTATGGATTAGTTGACGCCATATTAACGCAAAGAAAAGATTAGTTTTCACAGCTAAATACTTGAGTAGTACAAACCGCAACTTAAGTCTATTAAGTTGTGATTTGCGTAATTTGTGAAATACTTAGAGTAATGCCCTTGGTGTTACAGCAAAGATCTCGGTAGAGATCACTAGAAATAAATTGAGGAAAAACCGTATGACCGATGAAATTAAAGGTAGCGGTGATAACGAAAAGTTATTGTATTGTTCGTTCTGTGGTAAAAGCCAGCACGAAGTTCGTAAGCTCATTGCCGGACCTTCTGTGTTTGTGTGTGATGAGTGTGTCGAGCTTTGTAATGACATTATCCGCGAAGAAATTAAAGATATTTCTCCAAAAGCAGAAAGTGAAGAGTTACCTACACCCGCTGAAATTCGTGCCAACCTAGACGATTACGTTATAGGTCAGTCGCATGCGAAAAAAGTTTTATCAGTTGCCGTGTACAACCACTATAAACGTTTACGCAATGGCGATAAGCATAATGGCGTAGAGTTAGGTAAGTCGAATATCTTGCTTATTGGCCCTACAGGGTCGGGTAAAACCTTACTTGCTGAAACTTTAGCTCGTATGCTTGACGTACCTTACACTATGGCTGATGCAACGACATTAACCGAAGCTGGTTATGTTGGTGAAGATGTTGAAAACATCATTCAGAAATTACTGCAAAAATGTGATTACGATGTAGAAAAAGCCCAACGTGGTATTGTTTACATTGATGAGATTGATAAAATTTCTCGCAAATCAGATAACCCATCAATCACTCGTGATGTGTCAGGTGAAGGTGTACAACAAGCATTATTAAAACTTGTTGAAGGTACCATTGCTGCCGTACCACCACAAGGTGGTCGTAAACACCCACAACAAGAGTTCTTACAAGTAGATACTTCTAAGATCTTATTTATCTGTGGTGGTGCTTTTGCTGGCTTAGATAAAGTTATCGAACAACGTACTACTAAAAACAGTGGTATAGGTTTTGGTGCTACCGTTAAAGGTAATGACGAGAAAAAATCACTTACCCAAAACTTCCAAGAAGTTGAGCCGGAAGATTTAATTAAATACGGTTTAATACCTGAATTTATCGGTCGTTTACCTGTAGTAGCAACTCTTACCGAGCTTGACGAAGATGCGTTAATTCAAATCTTACAAGAGCCAAAGAATGCATTAACTAAACAGTTTACTGCATTGTTTGATATGGAAGGTGTTGAACTTGAGTTTCGTGAAGATGCGTTAAAAGCAATTGCTAATAAAGCCATGGTCCGTAAAACCGGTGCCCGTGGTTTACGCTCAATTGTTGAAGGCGTATTACTTGATACTATGTACGAATTGCCGTCGTTAAGCGATGCCAGCAAGGTAGTCGTTGATGAAGCGGTAATTAAGGGCGAGTCAAAGCCATTAATTATCTTTGAATCACAAGACCAACAAGTAAATGGCGAATAGGGCCGTTTAAATGTGCTAACGTTAACTTTAAAAGGCCCATGAGGGCCTTTTTTATTGGTTTAATTTAAGCTCGATAATTTAACCAATTTAAATTTATATTCTAAAAATATAGCATAATTGCTATAAATTTCATTTACGTATTGAAACCTTTCTACCTATCCCCATATACTTAATATAGATAAAAATAAATCCATCAAATATTGATCAAAATTAATCAACTGATTTGATGATGTTCTTCACTTTCCAAGAGACCTTTTCATGACCGTAGAGAATTCAGGACATATAGAAACACCAGTATTAGCCTTACGCGATGTTGTCGTTTACCCACAAATGGTGATCCCTTTATTTGTTGGCCGCGAAAAATCAATTCGTTGTCTAGATCGTGCGATGGACAATGATAAAAAAGTATTTTTGGTTGCGCAAAAAGACGCAACTATTGATGATCCGCTTGCCGAAGACTTATACCAAGTAGGTACAGTCGCGACTATTTTACAAATGCTAAAATTGCCTGACGGTACAGTTAAGGTATTAGTTGAAGGTACACAGCGTGCCACAATCAAACAGTTCACTGAAACAGAAGACTACTTTATTGCCGATCTTGATTTACTCGAAGCAACAAATGTTGATGATGAAAATAATGAAGTATTAGTTCGCTCGGCGCTTTCTCAGTTTGAAGGTTATGTAAAACTTAATAAAAAAATCCCACCTGAAGTATTAACTTCGGTATCGGCGATAGATAACGCTGAACAGCTTGCTGATACCATGGCAGCTCATATGCCACTTAAGTTACAGGACAAACAGCACGTTTTAGAAATTGCCGATGTCAATCAACGTTTAGAATATCTAATGGCGTTGATGGAAGGCGAGATTGACTTACTGCAGGTTGAAAAGAAAATCCGTGGCCGTGTTAAAAAGCAAATGGAAAAAAGCCAACGCGAGTACTATTTGAATGAGCAAATGAAAGCGATTCAAAAAGAACTTGGCGATATGGATGATGTGCCTGATGAAGCCGAACAGTTACTGAAAAAAATTGAAGAAGCGCAAATGCCAGAAGAAGCTAAGGATAAAACCTTAGCTGAACTGCAAAAATTAAAAATGATGTCACCTATGTCAGCAGAAGCTACAGTCGTTCGTAGCTACATTGACTGGATGATTTCAGTGCCATGGAAAAAACGCAGCAAATTAAAACGTAATTTAGCACTGGCTGAAGAAGTGCTTAATAAAGACCATTTCGGTTTAGAAGAAGTTAAAGAACGTATCCTTGAGTACCTAGCCGTACAACAACGAGTGACACAATTAAAAGGTCCTATTCTTTGTTTAGTTGGTCCTCCTGGGTTGGTAAAACCTCACTTGGTCAATCAATCGCGAAATCTACTGGGCGTAAATACGTACGTATGGCGCTTGGCGGGGTAAGAGATGAAGCTGAAATTCGTGGTCATCGCCGTACCTATATCGGTTCTATGCCAGGTAAGTTAATTCAAAAAATGGCAAAAGCAGAAGTTAAAAATCCACTGTTTTTACTAGATGAAATTGACAAAATGGCATCTGATATGCGCGGCGATCCAGCATCTGCTTTATTAGAAGTTTTAGATCCAGAGCAAAATACCACATTCAACGATCACTACCTTGAGGTTGATTACGATTTATCTGATGTAATGTTTGTGGCGACTTCTAACAGCATGAACATTCCTGGTCCTTTACTTGATCGTATGGAAGTTATTCGTTTATCGGGTTACACCGAAGATGAAAAGCTTAACATCGCTCGTAATCATCTTTTAACTAAGCAAATTAAACGTAATGGTTTAAAAGATAAAGAGATCAGCATCGAAGACAGCGCAATTATTGGCATTATTCGTTACTACACTCGAGAAGCTGGTGTACGTAGCTTAGAGCGTGAAATTTCAAAGTTATGCCGCAAAGCTGTTAAGAAAATTTTACTAAATAAAGACCTTAAACAAGTCGTTATTAGCCAAGATAATCTTGAAGAATTCCTAGGTGTGCAACGTTGTGACTATGGTAAAGCTGAAGACGAAAACCGTATCGGTCAAGTTACTGGTTTGGCATGGACTGAAGTAGGCGGTGAATTACTTACTATTGAAGCCGCATCTGTACCAGGTAAGGGTAAGTTACAATTCACCGGTTCATTAGGTGAAGTGATGCAAGAGTCGATTCAAGCTGCATTAACGGTTGTGCGCAGTCGTACTGAAACACTACGTATTAATGAAGACTTTAATGAAAAACGCGATATTCACGTGCATGTTCCAGAAGGTGCAACCCCTAAAGATGGTCCAAGTGCAGGTATTGGTATGTGTACTGCTTTAGTATCAAGCTTAACGGGTAACCCGGTTAAAGCAGATGTAGCAATGACAGGTGAAATTACCTTACGTGGTGAAGTATTGGCAATTGGTGGTTTAAAAGAAAAACTACTAGCTGCTCATCGCGGTGGTATTAAAACTGTTATTATTCCACATGAAAATGAACGTGACTTAAAAGATATTCCTGATAATGTGAAAGCCGATCTTACAATTCACCCAGTAAAATGGATTGATGAAGTGCTTAAAATCGCCTTAGCTGAATCGCCTGATAAGTTTACTATCGGTAAGTAATCGCAATAATTTAAGCAATCTGATTTTTATCAAAATTGCTTGTTGTATTAAAAAATGAGCAGTTTTGCTCATTTTTTGTTAAAAAAATCAAAAAACTTAATAAAAATTGAAATTAACGCTTTTCAAACGCAAATACTGTGATAGTCTGAGAATCGAAACCAAGCCAAATCCCCCCAAGCTTAGTTAAAGCAAGGGATTTGCCAATTTTTAAATTACTATAATAAGATTATTTGTCTTATTAGAATAACTGGAGTTTGTTAAAGGTTTTGTCACCGTAAAAGAACGGTTAAGCAAAATTTTGCGCTCCAAATAATAACAATTAAAGGGGAAACATTGTGAATAAGTCTCAACTTATCGAAAAAATCGCAGCAGGTGCTGACATTTCTAAAGCGGCTGCAGGTCGTGCACTAGATTCTTTTATCGATGCTGTTACAGATGAATTAAAGTCGGGTGAGCAAGTTGCTCTTGTTGGTTTCGGTACTTTTTCAGTACGTGACCGCGCAGCTCGTACAGGTCGTAACCCACAAACTGGTGCAACTATTGAAATCGCAGCAGCTAAAGTTCCAGCATTTAAAGCCGGTAAAGCGCTTAAAGATGCAGTAAACTAGAACTCTTTCTAGTTAAAAAAAAGCTGACTTAAGTCAGCTTTTTTTATGCCTGAAATATAATCAACTCGAGCCATTTTTAGTACCTAGGCGATAAACTAGCTTTAAATAAAAAATAACTTCATCTTTTTAACTATAAGGCTTCAAGCTGAGCTAAGTGTTTGCTACAATCGCGTAATCAAAAATTTAATGCCCATTCTATAAGTGGCATAATACCAAGTTGTTATTTGCTTGGTATCAGTCCAAAAATAAAGAGACATACATGTTAGAAAGAATCAGAGAAGGCTCAAGCGGTATTACTGCTAAAGTAATTTTAGGCCTAGTTATTGCTACATTCGTATTTGCTGGTGTAGGTAGTTACAACAACAGTGTAGATACTTCGGTAGCCATTGTTAATGGTGACAAAATTAGCCAACAAAAATTTGATAATGCTTATCAAAATCAACGTAACCGCATGCAACAACAATACGGTGAAATGTTTGAGCAATTAGCAAGTAATGATCTTTACATGCAAAATTTACGCACTAATGTGTTAGAGCAACAAATCAACGAATTATTACTTGACCAACACGCAGCAAAATTAAATATCCGCGTTAGTGACGAGCAAATCAAACAAGCAATATTAACGACTCCTGAATTTCAAATTGATGGTAAATTTGATAACAACCGTTACTTAATGGTAATTAACCAAGCTGGTTTTTATCAAGCAACGGCATTTAGAGACTATTTACGAGTAGATATGACTCGTCGTCAACTGATCAATAGCATCATGGCGTCAGAGTTCAGCTTACCTTACCAACAAGATTTAGCGGTTAAGTTAAACAATCAAACACGTGATATTAACTACGCAACAATCTCAGCAGAGCAATTTAAAGCGACTACTCAAGTTTCAGATGAAGAAGTAAATGAGTACTATCAAGCTAACCTTGCTCGCTTTGCAACACCAGAGCAAATTAAAGTTGAATATGTGCACTTAGACATTAATGCCATTAAAGCTGATGTAATGCTTGCTGACAATGCTGTAGCAGATTATTACCAAGATAACCTTGACTCATACTCAACAACTGAACGTCGCCGTGCGTCGCACATCTTAATTGAGTTTGCCGACGATGAAGCTGCCGCTAAGCAAAAAGCTCAAGACCTTCTTGCGCAAGTGCAAGCGGGTGAAGACTTTGCCGAGCTTGCAAAACAACACTCTGCTGATACGTTCAGTGGCGAAAACGGTGGTGACTTAGACTGGTTTGAAAAAGGCAGTATGGATCCTAGTTTTGATGACGCTGTATTTGCGTTATCGTTAGAAAGCAACTTAAGCTCTGTAGTAAGAACTGATTTTGGTTTCCACATCATTAAACTTACTGACTTAGAAGCGGTAACTACACAAGCGTTCACTGAAGTTGAAGCTGAAATTAGTGAGTTATTAAAACAAGAACAAGCCCTTGAAACATTTTATGCACTACAAGGCGAGTTAGCTGAAGTAGCATTTGAATCACCAGATTCATTAGACGAATCAGCAAGCGTTGTTAATGTTGAAATCAAACAAAGCCCTTGGTTAACAAGAGGCGCTGCAATGGCACCGTTTAACGCAGAAGTTGTTGCTGCTGCATTTTCTGATGATGTTTTATTAGATAACTTAAACTCAGAAGTTATTGAAGTAGCCACGGATGAATCAGCAATGGTTATTCGTGTATTAGAGCACAAGCCTTCTGCAACTAAACCATTAACGGACGTTGCGGCAATAATTAACAGTCAATTAATCAATACTAAAGCCGCTGCACAAGCGAAAGACGCTGCAGAAAGCTTACTAGCTAAAGTTGTTGCTGGCGATGACGTTAGCGCTACAGAATTTGTTGCTGTTGCCGATGTACCTCGTGTAGGTGGCACTGTTGATGCTAATATTAGCAAACAAGCTTTCTTATTAGCTCACCCAAGCCAAAACACAGTTTCTGCGGCAGTAGCGGCATTAAATAATGGCGACTACAGCGTAGTGCAGGTAACTAAAGTTACTTCAGGTGCAGTAACTGAAACTGACGCTAACTTAGGTGAACAGCAAGTAATGAGCGCATCACAAGCAACGTTTGAAGGTTACATCGAAGACTTAAAAGCACAAGCTGAAATTACTCGTAATTTACCAAGTAATTCAACGCAGTTCTAAATAACTCGTTAGATACAAAAAAAGCTGCCTCGGCAGCTTTTTTTATGTCCAATTTTTAAGGATTCAAGGATTCAAGGATTCAAGGTGTCAGGTTTGTTAGGTTTTAGCGAAGCTCGAGCGTTTACGTTGCGATAAGATAAGCTTTTTAGTGTACTTGTCTTTAGGGTTGGCGATGACTTCTTGTGTCGTGCCGTATTCCACAACTTTACCATCGCGTAAAACCATTAGTTTGTCACAAAAGTGTTCTACTTCAGCAATATCGTGGGAGATCAATAAATACGACAAGCCCATTTGCTCTTGGAGATCTAATAGTAAATTAATCATTTGTGCACGGATCGACAAATCGAGCGCAGCTAAGGCTTCATCTAATATAACCAATTGCGGTTGTAAAATTATTGCCCTTGCTAAAGATATACGCTGTTTTTGGCCACCAGAGAACATATGAGGGTAAAAATGCATATGGTCAGGTAGCAAGCCCACTTTTTGTAATGTGGCGCGTATCATCTGATTACGCTCATCTAAATCCAAGCGCGTATTTAACTTTAACGGCTCTTCTAACTGCTGGCGGATAGTTAAACTAGGGTTAAGCGTATTCGCCGCATCTTGAAATATCATGCGCACATGTTGACAGCGTTGCTTAAAATTACCGGTTTGTAATAACTGGCCATTTAATGATATATCACCCGTAGTTGGCCGGGCAGCGCCAACCAATAATTTTGCTAAAGTCGACTTACCTGAGCCTACTTCACCAATAACGCCTAGAGTTTCTCGCGCATCGAGTTTAAAAGAAATAGGCTGTAATACTTCGACTTTTTTCTTGCTAAACCAGTTTGACTTGATTTTATAGGTTTTACTTAAGTTATTAACTTCAATTAAGCTGCCCATAATTAATAACCCTCAACTCTGTGTGAAAAATGACAACTGACTTGCTGGTCATGAGGCGATTTTATTTTATAGGTTTTACTTAAGTTATTTACTGCGATTAAACTCCTCATTGCTAATAATCCTCACGATGTGAAAAATGGCAACTCACTTGATGACCATGAAAGGACTCAATTTGCGGCGCGGTAACACATTTTTTTTGCGCATTCGGACAACGAGGACCTAAGCGACAACCAATAGGTAAATGTTGCAGCACAGGTATGGTGCCGGGCAGTGTTGCTAACTTAGCTTTTTTCGCAATGATCTTATCTGCCCTAGGCGTACTATCCATTAATGCTTTAGTGTATGGGTGGAAAGGGGTGTTAAAAATTTGCTCGGTGGAGCCAGCTTCAACAAATTGTCCCGAGTACATAACGGTTAGGTTTTCGGTCCAGTGACTAATTTTTTCTAGCTCATGAGAAATCAATAAGATAGACATATTCTTTAACTGATTTAAGCTAGCGAGTAAGCGAAAAATTTGCGCTTGATTGGTTGCTTCCATTGAGGCTGTTGGCTCATCGGCAATAAGTAATTTTGGCCGTTTTGCTAATGCAATTGCTATCATCACCCGTTGGCAAAATGCTGTCGTTAGCTGGTGTGGGTAGCTTTTTACTATTTGTTCATGCTGTTTTATACCGACTTTGTGCAATAATTTAATCGCTGCTTTGCGGCGTTGCTTAGCTCGTTGCCAAAAATTACCGCTAAACTGGCTCTGATCAAGGGCTTCTTCAATTTGATCGCCAATATTGGTGGTTGGATCTAAACAACTCATCGGCTCTTGAAAAATCATCGCTACATCACGAGTGATGATTTGTTTGCGCTCTTCTACCGATAACCTTAATAAATCTATGCCTTGCCAATGAAATCTATCGGCATGTACAGTCCATTTGTCATCAAGCACACCGATAATTGCCTGTGCCAGAATGGATTTTCCTGAGCCAGATTCACCTACTAAGCCACGAAACTCACCTTCTTTAATTGTTAATGACACGCGATCAACCGCAAGAATGTTCTCACCGCTGCTGGTTAATTCGATGCTTAAATTTCTAATATCAAGTAAATTCATTAGCTTTCTTTTTGTGTTTTTAATGAATGTCGTAAACCTTCACCAACTAAATTGGTCACGATCACCGAAAATAAAATGGCTAAACCTGGGAAATAACTAGTCCATGGGGCAATATAAAATAAATCCAATGAGGTGGCTAACATCGAGCCCCACTCTGGCATTGGAATTGGTGCACCTAATCCTAAAAAGCCTAGGGCAGCAATATCTAAAATAGCAGCTGATTGTGCCAAGGTTGCTTGAATAATGATTTTATCTATGATGTTTGGGTAAATAGAAGTAATTAACACTCGTAACTCACTCGCGCCATCTAAAATCGGAATTAAAACATAGCCTTTTTTCTGCTCTTCTTTAATGGCAATGCGCGTTACATGCACAAATTGCGGTATTGAAACTAACGCTAACGCCCATAAAATGTTTTCCAAACCCGGACCGAGGATCGCGACAATGATTATCGCTAGTAACAGTGAAGGAATAGATAATATTACATCGAGGAAATGGGTCAGAAAACTGGCTTTAAGGCCACGACTGAGAGCTGAAATAGAGCCAATTACCACGCCAATTACTAACGCCATAATAACCACTAAAAAGCTTAAGCCAAAAGTTAGTGAGGTACCGTGAATTAAGCGAGATAACATATCTCGGCCAAGATCGTCAGTGCCTAATAAATAACTTAAATTACCTTCATCGCTCCACGCCGGAGGGATCAATAATGAATCACCAATAGCAACGGCTGAATGAGGCGTAATAAACTGGCCAAATACCGCTAAAAACACTAAAAACAAGTAACAACTTAAACCAATTATCGCGACCGGCGTTTTTTTAAATGTATGCCATAACTGTAATATGGGAGAAGGAAACTCTTCTTCTAAATAAGTATGCTCACGCGCCATGTTTTCTATTCCTTTCCAGCGGGTTTAGTGCGGCGTAAATAAAGTCAGCGAAAATATTGATCACAAAAGTAAAAATAGCTAGTGCGATTAAACCGCCTTGAATAGCAGTATAATCACGTTGATAAATACTGTCTATTAACCAACTACCAGCGCCTTGCCAATCAAATATTACTTCAACAATCATCGCGATAGTTACTAAGTTGGCAAAATATAAGCCCATTTGGCGAATAATGTTAACTAATGAATTACGAATACCATGATGATAAATAATTGCACTTTGGCTTAAGCCTTTAGCTTTTGCCGCTTTGATATAGTTGGAGTCTAAAACATCAAGCATAGAAGTACGTGCTAAGCGAATAAATAAAGTCATCGGGGCAAGCGCAACCGTCATCGCCGGTAATATAATATGGCTTACCGCATCCTTAAAAGCACTCATTTTATCGACATTATCACTGAGTAGAATATCGATAAACTTGAAGCCTGTTACATGCTCTATTTCAAATAATAAGTTTAATTGTCCTGAAGATGGCAACCATGACAAGGTGATAGAAAATATTAAAATTAATATTAATGCTAGCCAAAACGCCGGGATAGAATAGCCTATCATGGCAAATGCTAATATCGCTTTATCAGCCGGTTTGTTATGTAAAATAGCAGCAACAAAGCCTAACGGTACCCCAATGAACATAGCAATAAACAGCGCCGTAATACACAGTTCAATAGTGGAAGGTAAATAAGTTAATAACTCACTGCTAACTGGTACTTGGCTTGACATCGAAATACCAAAGTTGCCGTTAAATAACTGGCCAAGATAGGCAAAATATTGATGAAATACCGAGCTGTCCATCTGGTATAAGCTATTTAATTGTTCGAGTTGTTCTGCGCTAGGTGATTTTTGACCACTTAGATTGGTGATGACTTCACCGGGGAATAAGTAACTTAAACTAAACGACACTACGGTTAACATCAATAATGTGAAGAATAATAAGTTTAAACGCCTTAGGGTAAAAGTTAGCATCTAATTCTCCCCTACAGTTTTACTTACGTTTTCAAAATTAATGCCACCAAAGGCTGCCAAAATATCGCCGTTAATCCCGGCAACTTTTGCCTGTGCTCGTTTAGAGTGTGCGATTGGTAGCAATGGCATTTGTTCAACTAAAATATTTTGTGCTTGTAAATATAGTTTTTTACGCTCGCTAATATCATTGGTTATATATGCCTTAGCCAGTAATTGATCAAATTTTTCATTACACCAAAAAGCTCTGTTACGACCAGTTTCCATCGCTGAACACGACAATAGCGGAGAGAAAAAATTATCAGGATCGGGATGATCCGCGGTCCAACCAATTAATACCGATTGATGCTCGCCTTTGGCTAATTTACGTAAAAATGTATTCCACTCCCAAGTAATAATATTAACCTCAACGCCTATCGCTTCTAAATCGGATTTAATTAACTTCGCCATTTTTAACGCGTTAGGGTTGTAGTCACGCTGTACAGGTATTGCCCAAATATCAAAACTAAAGCCTTCACTTAAGCCTGCGTTGGCAAGTAATGTTTTGGCTTTTTCTACAGAGTAGTCAAATGTCGTAACTTCATCGGAAAATGCCCATGATGCTTTTGGTAAAAGCGATTCAGCAATTTCGGCTTGCTCGCCATAAACCGCGGTCATTATTGCTTCTTTATTTACCGCATGAGCTATGGCTTTGCGCACACTTGGATTATCAAAAGGTGGCTTTTGCGCATTAAAGGCAAAAAAAGCAACATTGAATGACGTTACTTCTTCTAAGACTAAATCGGGGCGAGATTTAATTTCATCCGCGGCAATAGGGAAGGATATGACATCGCATTCGTGGGTTAACAATTTAGTTAAACGGCCAGTGTTATTTGGCGTGATGTTATAAATTAACTTCTCTATTTCAACGTCTCGGCGCCAGTAATCGTCATGTCTAGAATAACGGATAAATGAATTATTGCGATATTGTTTAAATTTAAACGGGCCAGTGCCTATAGGTAGACTGTCTAGTTGGCTTAGCGCTTGCGGATCACTATCCGCCAATAATTGCTCAGCATATTGTTTCGATAAAATCACCGCAAATGGCGTAGCCAAATTTGATAAAAAGGTACTGTCAGCTCGGTTTAGTTTAAAGCGTACTGTGTAGTCGTCTATCTTTTCAATACTGTCGACTAACTCATGAAAGTTAACACTTTGAAAAAAAGGAAAATTGCCATCTACCGATTGATAAAACGGATTTTGTGTATCTAAAATTCGGTTAAAGCTAAAGATAACATCATCGGCATTCATCGTACGTGTCGGGGTGAAATACTCGGTTTGATGAAAACTAACATCGCGCCTTAGGTAAAAGGTGATTAATTTACCATTACGAGTAACATGCCATGACTTTGCCAGCGCAGGTATACGCTGTAAATTGGTGTTGTTAAAGTCGATAAGGCGATTATAAAGCTGCTTAGACGTAGCATCTATCGTGGTACCGTCAGTTATAAGCTGCGGATTAAATGAGCTTGGCGCACCTTCCGAGCAATACACTATGCCTTCAGTTAAAACTGAATCATCGGCGCTAGGGTTACAACCCATTAGGGCGGTAAATAGTAAACCTAACGGTATTGTTTTTGTTATTAACCTTAGATTAAACTTCATCGGTATCGCTACTTTCCAGCAGATTATATTTCTTTAAATAGCCTCTTAACTGATGATAGGTTAATTTCAATGCTTCTGCTGTTTTCTTTTGGTTAAATTGGCAAAACGCTAATGCATCTTTGATAATTGTAACCTCATGATCTTGTGATAAAGTTTTCAATGAAACTGGGTATTCAATAGTCGGCGTTGCTAAACTTGTTGGGGTCGGTGCTTCTTTTTCTAGCGCCTGTGGGGTATCTGCTATATTGTCGTTATTAACTTGTCGGTCGGCAGTTTTAACACGTTTGTTCGGTCTAAATGGTGACTCAAACGGGTCAATAACCAACTCACTCACCGCTAAATGAGCATTGTTATGGCGATAAACACTGCGCTCTACCACATTTTTTAATTCTCGAATGTTACCCGGCCAGTGATATGCGAGTAATGATTTTTTAACTTTTTCGGTAAAACCACTAAATAGCTCAAACTCAAGCTCTCGCGCCATATTAATGGCAAAGTGCTCAGCCAACATCATAATGTCTTCAACTCGCTCACGAAGTGGTGGCAAAGTAATTACGTCAAAGGCTAAGCGGTCGAGTAAATCGGCTCTAAACTCGCCTTTATCGGCTAGGGCAGGTAAGTCTTCGTTGGTTGCGGCAATTAAGCGCACATCTGACTTTACTGTTTTAGAGCCGCCAACACGCTCAAATTCACCGTATTCAACCACGCGCAGTAATTTTTCTTGGATTAATCCTGAGGTATTAGCAATTTCATCTAAAAATAGTGAACCGCCACTGGCTCGTTCAAACCGGCCTTCATGGCGCTTGCTTGCTCCGGTAAATGCACCACCTTCATGACCAAACAACTCACTGTCGAGCAGATTTTCATTTAAGGCAGCACAATTGAGTTTAATGTAGTTTTGGTCCCAACGCTTTGATAAGTAATGTAAACGTGCGGCAACTAACTCTTTACCTGTACCGCGTTCGCCAATGATCAGCACGGGTTTTGCTAGAGGGGCAACCTGAGAAATGTGTTCTAATACTTCTAAAAAACTATTCGATTGGCCAATTAAATTATCTTGTTGTTTGAAGCGGGACATTTTCGGTCCTAATTATTGGTTTTTTTCACTACTTAATAGTGTATTTCATTAACCTTAAACTGAACAGTGTTTTTTATTAAATAATTAAATCCATATAAAACAGTTGCTTAAGGTGTTTTTATAAACTTGGCATCAAAAGTGAATGTAAGACAACAGTTATAAAATTTTAATTATCAACACCGAGGAAGTTATTATGGGTATTTTTTCACGATTTACAGACATCATTAATTCAAATATTAACAGCATATTAGATAAGGCTGAAGATCCGGAAAAAATGGTGCGTCTTATCATTCAAGAAATGGAAGATACGTTAGTTGAAGTTCGTTCAACATCAGCTAAAACTTTAGCAGATAAGAAAGATTTAACTCGCCAAGTAACACGCTTAACTAAAGATGTTGATACATGGCAACAAAAAGCAGAGCTTGCTTTAAGTAAAGGTCGAGACGATCTTGCCCGCGGCGCTTTAGTTGAAAAAACTAAGTGTGAAGAAGCGGCCAACTCATTAGCAGAAGAGCTACTGCACTTTGATGACCACATCGCTAAACTGCAAAATGAAATTACTCAATTACAAGAAAAGTTAGCCGATGCCAAAGCTCGTCAAAAAGCCATTGTATTGCGCGGCAAGACAGCTAGCTCACGCTTAAAAGTAAAAACTAAGCTTGATAGCTCGAAAGTAGATGAAGCGCTAACACGTTTCGATCGATACGAGCGCAAAATTGATGACTTAGAGGGACAGGTTGAGTCATATGATTTAGGCAAAAAATCTTTAGCCGATGAAATTGACGAATTAGAAGCAGATGATAGTATTGATAATGAATTAGCCGCATTAAAAGCTAAAATGTCAAAATCTAAGCCTGCAGCTGCGAAACCAGCAACTAAAGCTAAAAAATAATATTAACCAAATTTACGAAGTTTAAGGAGAGAAACCATGGATCCAGATATTTTAATGGCCCCAATTATTATATTTATGGTTATTGTTGCGCCAATTTGGTTAATACTACATTACCGTTCAAAAAGACAAATTAGCCAAGGTCTATCAGCGGAAGAGTATCAACAGTTATCAGAGTTATCACACAGTGCAGATAAAATGTCAGAGCGTATACAAACTCTAGAAGCTATTTTAGATGCAGAAACGCCAGACTGGAGGTCGAAGTCATGAGCAAATCAAGAGGTGAATTATTTCGTGACCCCGCAAAAGGTAAAATCGCTGGGGTCTGTGCTGGCTTAGCTAACTACTTTGGTTGGGAAACATGGTTAGTTCGCATCTTGGTTGTGTCAGGTGTGTTACTTGGTATGGGCTGGTTCGTTATTCTATACATCGCTGGCTGGTTTATTTTAGATAAAAAACCAAGTAAGTTTTCGCCAAGCCAAGTAGCTAAAAATGTTAAAGACAAAATGCACGAAGAAGAAGTGTTTAGTGAGTCAATTAAAGTCAAAGAAAAAATTTGGCAATCTGGCGAACCACCAAAACAAGCGATTCGTGATATTAATCTTAAGTTTAAATCATTAGAGCATGAGTTACGCAGTATGGAGCGTTATGTTACCTCCCCTGAATTCACCGTCTCTAGAGAGATTAATAAGCTTTAAGCGAAATAAAAATATTAGAGCGTAGTAACAATAAAGCCAGAGGAAAGTAATTTTCTCTGGTTTATTTTTTTAAGCCACTGCAAAGTCATTGTATTTATTCCAATTTAATTGTTGGACTTGGCATAATGTTATGCTTTACATTATAAATTGGTGTTTTTGTTAAACATATTAGAACCGCTATAAGCAAAGGTAGTAAGTATTTATCATGTCGTTGATTAATTCCAAAAAACTCAATAGCTTTAAAAAACGAGTGAAAAACTCAGCTAAAGAAATTCTTAATCGTAGCTTAGATCAACACATCAACCTTGCTGTAACTGGTTTAAGCCAAAGCGGCAAAACCGCATTTATTACTTCCTTGGTAAATCAACTCATTAATGAAGGCAACGGTAAACCGTTAAACTTTTTTGAGCCAGTTCATCAAGGCCGGTATATCGCAGCAAAACGTGTGCCGCAAAGTAATTTACATATCAGCCGCTTTGATTACGATGATGCCATAGAGCAATTATCTAAACCTGAACCAGAGTGGCCTCAACCGACTAAAAGCATTAGCGAATTACGCTTAGCGGTTCGTTATTACCCAAAAGATTCTTTCCTTAAATACGCCGGCGAAATGGCTACCCTTTACATTGATATTACTGATTACCCTGGTGAATGGTTACTTGACTTACCTATGTTGAATCAAACCTTTGAACAATGGTCTGAGCACATGGGGGAGTTGTTAAAACAGGCTCCTCGTAATGAATTATCTGCAGACTTTTTAGCAAAAGTAGAAGCCATTGACCCACTTGGCCCTGTACATGAAAATGAATTGGCTGAGCTGGCACAAGAATATACCGAATTACTGCTGAAATTTCGTTACGAGCAAGGCTTGTCGGTGATCCAACCTGGTCGTTTTATTCTTCCTGGCGAGCATGCTGGCGCGCCAATATTACAGTTTATTCCTTACCCATTTTTTGCCAATATTGAGCCGGACGACTATAACAGTGCCGCACAAGATACCTTTATTGGCATGCTAAGGGCGAGATATTTAGAATACCGCGAGCGCATAGTAAGGCAATTTTATAAACAACATTTTGTTAAGTTCGATCGCCAAATCGTATTAGCCGATTGTTTAACGCCGCTCAATCATGGCAATGATGCATTTAATGACTTACAGCAAGCGGTGAGTTTGATTATGGAAAGTTTTGCCTATGGTAAATCCAACCTTATTACTCGTTTATTTGCGCCGAAAATAGATAAATTACTCTTTGCCGCCACCAAGGCCGACCATATTACTGCTGAACAACATGGTAATTTAACCAGCTTAATTGAACAGTTAGTGTTTAAGGCAAAAAAATCGTTAAGCTTTGATGCCATTAAAATGAAAACACTAGCAATTGCGGCGATCAAAACCACCGAACAAGGTCAAAGTGACTATCAAGGCAAAATGATTAATGTATTGCGCGGTAAACGTTTAGATAATAATAAATTAATTACCTTATATCCTGGCGCTGTGCCGGCAAAATTGCCAAAGCAAGAGTTTTGGCAACAAGGTGGATTTAACTATATTGCCTTTAAGCCTTATACGGCGATTTCTCAGCATCAAGCACTAGCTAATATTCGTATGGATCAAGTGCTGCAGTTTTTACTTGGAGACAAAATGAAATGAGCCAAACACAAGATAAAGAAACTTACCAACAGCAAATTTTATTTGCCGATGCTGACGCTAAAAAAACAGAGCAAGCGTTTGCCTCTGCGGGCTTAAATGAAGATAACCAAGCCAGTATAAATCAGGTGGTTTTGCCTGAAGCTGCTTGGCAACCAATTGATGAAGTCTTTGATGAAGATATTAATCCGTTGCCACCGTCAAAACCTAACTGGTTATTACGGTTAACCGGCGCGTCTTTTGCTGGTTTATTAACGTATGAATTAGTGGACTTCTTTATTCAGGGTTTTACTACTTCGCCAATCATTACCGCAATTTATGCGGTGTTTTTTGGCTCTGTTGCCGCAATAGCCTCACTGGCGTTATTTAAAGAGTTACGCGGTCTTGCCCAGTTTAAAAGGCAAAGCAACACCCAGCAAAAAGCTAGCTTGTTATTAGCCAATGAAACTAACTTTGATAGTGTCAATTTTTGTCAGAAGATATCAACCAGGCTTCCTTCAGATGCTATTACTGAGCAGCAAGCTATTTGGCTAGAGTCGTTAACGGATGAGTTAACAGAGCAAGAGATCATGACGTTATATTCGCGTTTGGTGATGAGCAAAGTTGATCAGCAAGCACTGGCGCAAATCGCTAAGTTTTCAACTGAGGCGGTAGTCTTAGTTGCCGTAAGTCCTGTAGCAATAATAGATATGCTGGTATTGATGTGGCGTAATTTGCGCATGATCGACAAAATTGCTGGCTTATACGGTATTCGCTTAGGCTATTGGAGTCGCATAAAGCTTATTAAGCAGGTATTTACTAACATGGTTTATGCTGGTGCCAGTGAGATCATTGCCGATGTTGGCGTGGAAATGCTTGGTATTGAAACGCTAGGGCGCTTATCAACTCGTGTGGCGCAGGGCCTAGGGGCAGGGATGTTAACCGCTCGATTAGGGATTAAAACATTAAAGCTATGCCGACCAATTCCATTTACCGAAACTGCGCCGGGTATTACTCAAGTTCGCCAAGAAGTCATCAGCCAAGTTAAAGCCTTATTGGCGGATAAGGTTGGCAAGTAAGCGCATTTTATCAAATAGTATACTCTAAGCCCCATACCCTGTGGGGCAAACAACATTTTTAGGTCTATATGATTACACCTAACTCCACATCTTGTGGCTGCTCCTATTGTTAAGTTTCTTGTTTTATTAAGTATTATTCACACCGCCAAGCACACTGTAACATTTTCCTTACAACTTTCAGTTTCGTACAAAAATCAATCAAACTTGTTTGGTATGAATTAGCGGCTGCATTTCATAGTATGAAGGCATAGCTAAAAAATATGCACGAACGGTGCAATCAATAGGAGTAGACTTAGCCATGGCAAAGACTACCAAGTACATATCAAAAGCCGCCGATGAAAACGGCAATATTTTCTGGAGTGAGCAAGAAAATAAAATTTGGCAGCAACTTTATACTAGGCAAATAGCTTGTATTAAAGATAAAGCCTGTGATGAATTTATTTCAGGATTAGAGCTGCTTAATTTACCAACAACACATATTCCGCAACTCGCAGATGTCAGTAAAGTACTTATGCAAACCACAGGTTGGCAATGTCATCAAGTACCCGCATTAATTGGTTTTGGTGAGTTCTTTAAACTGTTATCACAAAGAAAGTTTCCAGTAGCTACGTTTATTAGAGACGAGAGCGAATTAGATTATTTACAAGAGCCAGATATATTTCATGAAATATTTGGCCATTGTCCGTTACTGACTAACCCTGCTTTTGCTGACTTTACCCAAGCTTATGGCGAAGTCGGTTTAAAGGCGAGTAAAGAAGACCGAGTTTACTTGGCCCGTTTATATTGGTTCACCATTGAATTTGGTTTAATGCAGACCGAGCATGGTTTAAAAATTTATGGTGGCGGCATATTATCCTCACCCGGTGAAACCTTATATGCAATGCATGATGCCAATGTGCAACGCAAGATGTTAGATGTTGTAGATGTGCTTAGAACGCCGTATCGAATCGATATTATGCAACCAATTTATTTTATGATTGAGCGCATGAGTCAACTTGATGATATCCGCGGCCTTGATCTAATGAATTTAGTTGAACAAGCACAAACATTAGGTTTACACACGCCATTATTTCCTGAAAAAAAAATAGCTTAAAGATAGCTACGTTAAAAGAGAATACATACCATGACGACCACACTAGAAAATCAAAAATGCATAGCTTGTAGCGGTGAAGCACCAAAAGTAAGCGAACAAGAGCTTGGCGAACTAATATCACAAATTCCTGACTGGGTACCAGAAGTAAGAGATGGGGTAATGATGTTAGAGCGAGTGTTTAAATTTAAAAACTTTAAACTGGCATTAGAGTTTACCAATAAAGTGGCTGAGCTTGCTGAAGCTGAATTTCACCACCCAGCTATTACCACGGAATGGGGTAAGGTTACCGTAACTTGGTGGACCCACGCCATTGGCGGTTTACATCAAAATGACTTTATCTGCGCGGCTAAAACCGACTCATTAGTGTAAAACAAGCTAAAATTTATCTTTTTTTTATAAAAACTTATCTTTTTTTATAAAAATTTAACAAGACTTCTAATATCTATTGGTATTAGAAGTCTTTTTTGTTGTAAAATTAACTTTACGAAATTTATGTTGAGATCGAGAACATGACATGCGCTTAGAAATTACCTGCGAAGATAGAGTTGGTATAGCAAAAGAAGTGTTGGCTATATTTGTAGAACAAGAAATAAACCTTAAAGGTATTGATGCAATAACCCAAACAGGGCAGATTTATGTGCATATTCCTGATTTAGAATTTAGCCAGTTACAAACCTTCATGCCACAATTACGCCTTCTTGATGGTGTTGTCGATGTAAAAACTACCGCGTATATGCCATCAGAGCGTGAGCGCAATGTGTTAGAAACTATCGTGCGTACTTTACCTGATCCATTAATTTCCATTGATGCGAAAGCCAATGTTTATGGGTTTAATGATGTTGCTCAGCAAAAAATTGGTTTAGCTCCAATCGATATTATTGGTGAACCAATTAGCCAGTGGCTCAAAGGTTTTAATTTTTCCCGTTACATAGATAATGAAGAGGTCTTAGCACAAACACGCAAACTTAAGTTTCTTGATGACGATTACGTTGCCGATATTTTACCTGTTTATGTGGCAGGCGAAAATGATGAAAAAGTTATTGCTGGTGTGCTAATTATGCTTAAATCTGAGCACCGACTTGGTCAGCAGATGAATGCCTTTCGTCACCCTAAAGATAACGACTTTAAAGGTGTACAAGCTAACTCTCCGGTTATGCGCAAAATTTTACGTGAAGCAAAGCGCATGGCTAATTTAGATTCATCCATTCTTATCGCCGGTGAAACTGGAACAGGTAAAGAGCTGATCGCTCGCTCTTGTCATAATGCTAGTGAACGCGCTGAATCGCCATTTATTGTACTTAACTGCGCATCCTTGCCTGATGATGCCTCGGAAAGCGAATTGTTCGGCCGCAGTTTAGTAAACGGTAAAAGTAAAAAAGGCATACTTGAGTTGGCCGATGGTGGCACTATCTTTCTTGACGAAGTGGCTGAAATGTCTAATAAGCTGCAATCTAAATTAATTAGAGTGCTTGAAGATGGCAGCTTCCGCCGAATAGATGACGAAAATGAAATTAAGGTTAATATCCGCTTTATAAGTTCCACCAATAAAGATTTATTAACTTTAGTTGAAAACGGTAGTTTCAGGGAAGATTTATACTATAGGCTAAATGTTTTAGGCTTAAATATCCCGCCGCTGCGCGAACGACGCCAAGATATTTTACCACTAGCAGATAGCTTTATTTATAAAGCTGCGCAATTAAACCTGCGCAGTAACGTTAGTTTCGATAAAAACTGTGCCGATTTCGTTGAGCATTATCCATGGCCTGGTAATGTTCGCCAACTTGAAAACGTGCTATTACAAGCGGTGTCTTTACTCGATGGCAATGTGATCAGTATTGCCCACTTGCAGCTACCTAATTACACCAAAGATCATGGCTACTTAGAGCAAGACTTTACTGGTACATTAGATGAAGCGGTAAAAGGCTTTGAAGCTGATTTGTTACGAAAACTTTATCCTGCATACCCAAGCACACGCCAATTAGCGAAAAAGTTGGGTTTAAGTCATACCGCAATTGCCAATAAACTGCGCGAGTATAATATTAATAAAAAAACAGTAAAAATTTAACCGACGACTACTCTGTTGCTAAATTACTGATTAAATAAACGAGTTATTATGATCACATTATATGGTTACTGGCGTTCATCTGCCGCCTATCGAGTCCGTATTGCTTTAAATTTAAAGCAACTAGAATTTCAACAGGAATTTGTCCACTTAGTTAAAGGCGGGGGCGAGCAGCATAGTAAAGAGTACGCAGAGTTAAACCCTGCGCACTTAGTGCCGACTTTAATCGATGGTGATTTTACCCTCAACCAGTCACTCGCTATTATTGACTATTTAGACGAGCAATACCCAAATACAAGCTTATATCCGGCGGATCTAAAACAAAAAGCCACAAGCAAAGCATTAGTGTTAGATATTGCTTGTGAAATACACCCAATAAATAACCTAAGAGTTCAACAATACCTCAGTACTGAACTGCAAGCTAATGACCAACAAAAACTCGCGTGGATGAACCATTGGATGGGTATTGGCTTTAGTGCACTTGAAAGCAGATTAGCGCAAACATCGGGTAAGTATTGCGTTAAAGATGACATCACTGTTGCCGATCTGTGCTTGGTGCCGCAGGTTTATAATGCTAAGCGTTTTAATATTGATATGTCAGCGTTTACAAATATTAATCGCATTGTTGATAACTGTAATCAGCTGCAAGCATTTATCGATGCGCTGCCTGAAAATCAACTCGACGCGGTATAAATTCTAAGCTGCTAATAAAGGCAATGCTACTATCAAAATAGCACGCTATTAACTATGCTTAGCAACAATAATTAAATTTTTCAGAGGTGTGTGTGTCTGACAATCTATCTTCAATCAATAATGAAACACCATCAGCAAATGGTAAAAATTCTGCCGTGTTTGCTATTATCGCTATCGTGGTTGTCGCGACATTTATCTATCTATTTTTCTTTAAAAATGAAGCAGAGATAGTTAGCCCTGAGCCAGAGATTGTTGTGGTAGAAGCACCTGTTTACGTTGACCCTGAGCCGGCGATTGTAGAGGTTGTCGAAGAGGAGGTTGTTGAACAAGTTGTCATCGAACCGGTAACCGTAAAAGAGCCGATAATATTACCTGAACTTGATCAAAGTGATGAACATGTAAAAGCAGGCGTTGCGGCCATGTCTTGGCGCAAAGAGTTACTTACATTATTGGTTACCGACGACTTGATTAGAAGGGTAGTTGTATTTACCGATAATTTTGCCCAAGGGGACGTTGCTTATTCACATCTGCCTTTAGAGCCACTGCCAGAGCATTTTGCTGCAAATCAAAATGAGCCAGAGGCAAGCGCCCCAGCAATTGCTGATACCTTTGTTATGGCTGGCGATAATGAGCTTCGTTATAAACAATACATTGAATTATTGCACTCATTTGAGCCGAAAGCGCTGGCTGATTACTTTAACGAAAATAAGCCACTATTTGAACAAGCCTACGCGGAATTAGGCTATGGCGATAAACCCTTTGAGCAAGCTTTGCAACAGGCATTAAATCGAATACTCGATATTCAACTTGTTAATACCGAACAAGCGTTAGTAAGACCAAGTGTTGTTTATAAATATCAACAAGCAGAGCTGGAGCAGTTACCCGCAGCCGATAAATTTTTATTACGCTTAGGCAAGGAAAATTTACTGCAGCTTAAAGCCATAGCGCTTGAATTAAACAATCAACTGCAGTTGTCGCAGTAATTCAAGTAATCAAATTGCTATTAGTTAACATGAGTTATTAGCGTTTTTAGCACTTATGATGCAACCAATAAAACAACTACCTAATAATATACCCAGAGCCAACAATGTGTTGGCGGCTTGGTTTGCGCAACAAGCTCTGCGAATAACTGGTTGGCAAGTCGTTGGTGTAATTCCTGATGAGCCGAAGTTGATTTTTGCGGTAGCGCCGCATACTTCTAACTGGGATTTTATCCTTGGTTTATTAGTTAAATACGCGTTTAATTTAAAGGTTAACTTTCTAGGTAAAGATTCAATCTTCGTGTGGCCATTTAGTATTTGGTTAAAGTCGGTTGGTGGTATCGCGGTTGAGCGCAGTAATGCACACGGTGTCGTTAAGCAAATTGTTAAAGAATTTAGCAAACAACCACAACTTATTTTAGGTCTAGCCCCCGAGGGTACTCGCAGTAAAGTTGGCAAGTGGAAAACTGGATTCTTACATATAGCAAAGCAAGCAAATATTCCTGTAGTGCCTGTACAACTGAACTTTAAGCATAAACAAGTAATGTTTTTTGAAAAGCGAATGATAACCGCAGCGATTGATGATGAACTGCAACAAATGCAGAATTTATTTAGCGCGGATTGTGCAAAAAAACCGCAAAACTTCTGAACATTTTAAATAAGTTTGAACATTTTAATATTTCTTCACTAAATATTAAGATTTGGGGTTGCAACCGTTAAAACAATTCGCCATAATCCAATCCGCTGTAAACATACAGCCGTTATGGTGCCTCTCTTGGTCCTCTCGCAATGATACTCTGTGAACTCGGCCAGGTCCGGAAGGAAGCAACCGCAGCAGACGACTCATGTGCCGGGATGTGGCTGAGAGAGGGGCCACCCAATTACACCTACTGATACTTCATCATAATATCTACAGCATCATAATTGCCTAGAAAACTAGAAAACTAGAAAACTAGAAAACCCTAATACCATTAGCTAAAAAATCGCGCTATATTCAAGCCTATAACTCAAATACGACGCCATAGTTTCAAGTTCCTAATTCCTATTCTTCTATCATTAAACCTAGCTCTATCTTAAACCGAGAATCAAAAATGACGCCATCGTACCTAGTACCTAGTACCTAGCATCTAGTACCTAGTTCCTAGCATCTAGTACCTAATTCCTAGCATCTAGTACCTAGTTCCTAGCATCTAGTACCTAATTCCTATCTCATCTTCTCACTGATCTCTATTTGCTTTTCAATATCCGATATCGCTTTTCTACAACGTCCTAAGCGTTGATGTAAAGTCAAAACTTCCATTTGTAATGCACTGGTATCTTGGCTTTTACTGTTATTGAGTTGCATTTGCTTGGTGCTAAGCATTTCTTGTAAACGGCGCTCAAAACCATGGGTTTCAGCAAGTTTTGCATGCAACTGATGACTTGGCATCATTATGGTTTTAACCGCTTTTTGATAAACCTTAGACTGTTTTTTAGCACTCAAACGTTTGCGTCTATTAAGTTGATACTCGCTATCATGATGGCGCGAGTCATTAGACTTTAATGCGGTAATTAAAGACAGTATTTGCTCTTCAAGTTGCACCATAAGCGCATCACTAAATTCGTCATGGTTAGTGGTTAATAATTTCTTTAAATGTACCACTCGGCTTTGTGCGTACTTTACGTAAGCACTAAAGTTTGCACTTACGATCGGAAATAACTTCTCATCAAAAACAGGCTTGTCTTGTAGGTAGTAGTGAGATTTGTCTTGTTTATTTTGAGCATCGACTTGTTTCGCATCAATGGCGAGTTGTTGCAACAAGGTATCTAATCGGTTTAATGCATTTACGTTCATGACTAACTCTATTATTGAGTGCGGTTAGGGAAGCGTTTAAATATTAACATAGCAAACTTTAAACTGATATTGCGATATGACTAATTAGTTTAATCACTAAAACCAAGCGTTATAGGCAAGTTTGGTCGCCATTATCACCACTACGCCAATAAAAATTGGACGAATAAACTTACTGCCATACTTTATTGCTGAGTGAGCGCCAATCCAAGACCCTATGACCATGAACAAACCCATGGCTAAGCCCAAAACAAAATCGACTTGTCCAAGTACAACAAATACCAAAAGTGATACCGCATTACTAATAAAGTTCATGCTTCGGGCTAAACCTGAACTTAATAAAATGTTCATTTTATACAGGCTCAAAGATGAAACTGTCCAAAACGTGCCTGTACCAGGACCAGCAAACCCATCATAAAAGCCTAATGCAAAGCCTTGTATAGATTGTTTTAAGCGTAACAATAAACCTGTTTGGGGTAGGGCCGTTGAATCATTAACACAACCTTTTGAAAATAAGGTATAGACAGCGCATAGTAAAATAATGATAGGTAAAAACTTATTAAGAGCCTCGGCGCTTATAACGTTAACAACTATAGTGCCAATCAAGGCGCCTATTGCTGTGGCAATGGCCGCCAACAACCAAAAAATAGGGTTAAATAATTTCTTGCGATAAAACGTAACCGAAGCGGTTAGTGAGCCAAAACATGCAGATAGTTTATTGGTGCCTAAGGCAATGTGCGGTGGTAAACCTGAGGTAAGTAAAACCGGCACCGTTAATAAACCTCCGCCACCGGCAATAGCGTCAATAAAACCGGCTAAAAAGCCAACTAAAGATAGGGTAATTAATAGGTTAGGATCGGAAAATAATTCAAACATCAATGTGAGTACTTAAAAGCCAAATAATAGTCAGTGAAAACATTTGTAGAGTGACGTAAAGACCCTAAAAAAGCTAGGTATTTATTATACTTTTAATAAAGCCTGTGTGTTTTTTGTTCTAAAAGAAGAAAGTTTTCATTTTTATTGATGAAAATAATTAACCTGTAACAAAAAATTGACATACATTTATCGCTTTTGCATTTTATTTAAAATTAAAACTATATGGGTCAATTGGTTATGTGCGGTTATTGGTTATTCCTTATGTGCATAAGGAGATGGGTGAATCTTTATTTTGTGAATTTAAATCTATTTTTGTTGGTTAATTATTCAGAAGTGGTGGGGGTAAATGTTATTAAGTGTATTCGAAAGGTAAAAAATATTAACTTAATGTAATTTATGTAGTTGACCTGTTAAAGAGAATCGTTTTATTATCACTGTCGACAGATCAGGTCTAAACGCCTAATTAAAAAAATAAAGAAGCAACATAGCTTCGACAATATTAACAATAGAATCACTTAATAGTGGTCCAGGGAGTAAACATGTATAGCAATAATAAACTTGCTAAAGCAGTTCGTCTTGCATTGGTTTTTAGTGCAACGGCAACAACTGGTATTTCGGCAAACGCATTTGCAGCCGAAGAAGCTGTAGAAGAAGAAGTTGAACGTATTGAAGTAACCGGTTCACGTATCAAACGTACTGACCTTGAAGGTGCTTCACCTGTAACAGTTATGACAGCAGCAGATATGAAAATTGAAGGTAACTTCACTGTAGCTGATGCGTTACGTGGTTCTTCTTTTAACTCATTCGGTTCTTTCTCAGAACGTTCGGGTTCTTCAGCTCAATCACAAGCAACAGTTAACCTTCGTGGTGCTGGTTCTAACCGTACTCTAGTATTACTAGACGGTAAGCGTATGCCTGGTTCACCTACATTAGGTGGTCAATCAGCTAACTTAAACGCAATTCCAATGGCTGCTGTTGAACGTATCGAAATCTTAACAGATGGTGCTTCTTCAACTTACGGTTCTGATGCTATTGCTGGTGTTGTTAACATCATCCTTAAAAAGAACTATGAAGGTTTAGAGTTTAACATTGGTTCTGGTCATCGTGACCAAGACGAAGGTCAAACATCTAAAGAATTCTCTGTGATCGGTGGTTACTCTACTGATAAAGGTAACATCACGTTCTCATTTGATCACCAGTCACGTAAAGGTATTTCTGATGGTGCTCGTGATTACACTAAAGCAGTAATGCGCGGTGATGATCCACAAGCATACGTTGATACTGCCGGTTGGTCTATCTACGGTTCTAACGTTGCAGCTCCAGATTTCTCACAAGCTCAAGCATCTACTTCTTGTGATGCGAAAGTTGCACAGTATGGTTCTGATACGTTCCGTAAAGTTAAAGCTGACTTAGATTGGTCACCAGGCTCTACTTACTGTATGTACGCTTATGCAAACGTTTCTTACAACACTGCATCTGTTGACCGTAACACGGTATTTGTTGACGCTAACTATGAAATCGCTGATGGCGTTGAATGGTTTGGTCGTGCAATGTTCGTACAAAATGAATCATTTGGTCGTTATGCTCCACCAGCTGCACCATGGCGTGGTATGACTGCTGATAATCCTGAGAACCCTTACGGTGTTTCTGATGATGGTCTTGGTTTTGCTAACCCTAACACAACTGATGGCGCTGCTTGGTCTCCAATGTTTACTGATAATGATGGCAATAGCCAGTATTATTCATACGATGCTGAAGGTGACCCAATTGAAAGTACCACACAAAAACTTGATGCAGATGGCAATCCAGAATTTGATGACGAAGGCTTAGCTGTTTACCTTCCTGAAACTGGTGTGTTCGATGCGGATTATGCATACGCAACTACAACTGGTTACTACCGTTGGGCTGATATCGGTACTCGTGATGGTAACATCAGCGATTACAACCAAGATTACCTAACTGGTCTTCGTGGTGAGTTAGATTGGAACAATGCTACGTGGGAAGTTTACTACCACAGAAACGTTGCAGACAACAAGTCAGTTGGTGAGTACTACTTATCATACGGCGGTTTAGCATACAACAATGCAAACGGTATCGATTTAGCGTCTGAAACTGGCGTTGCCAACATGAAAGCTACAACACTGCAAAATTCTGCATCAACATTCGATCAGTATAATGCGGGTATGGGTTTCGATTTATTTGAACTACCAGGTGGCGATGTAGCTCACTTCGTTGGTGCTGAATACATGGAAATTACTTTTGCTGATACTTATGACGGTCAATCTGAAGCTGGCCTTATCGGTGGTTCTGCTGGTAACTCTTCATCAGGCGAACGTGATATTACAGCATTCTTCTACGAAGCTGCATTACCTGTTACTGACTCAGTTGAAGTTAACTTAGCGGTTCGTTACGATGATTACTCAGATTTCGGTGACAACACTGCTCCTAAAGCATCTGTTCGTTGGGAAATTCTTGATGGTCTTGTATTACGTGCATCATACTCAGAAGCATTCCGTGCTCCTGGTCTAGATGAGCTTAACGCTGCAACTACATTCTCTGCTGAATCAGCAATTGATTACGCTGGTTGTGAAGCTGCTGGTATCGCTCGTGGTGATTGTACTACTCAACAACACGATACATACTACAAGTCTAACCCAGATTTAGGTCCAGAAACTTCTGAGTACACTAACATCGGTGTTGCTTGGGATATTACTGACAACATGGGCTTAAAATTTGATTACTTCCAATTATCAATTGAAGACGTAATCTCTACTAAATCAGTTCAATCATTATTAACTGATGAAGACCAAGGCGAAATTACTGCTGTTGCACCAGGTACTGATGTATCAGATGATACTTTCTACTTGATTCGTACAGGCGATGGTAAACTTCTTGAAGCTGGTACTGGTTACTTCAACGGTGGTCAATTAGACATCGAAGGTCTTGATGTAACATACAATGCTGCTATCGAAACTGGTTTCGGTGACTTCCGTTTCAACATGATTAACTCTTTCATCCTTGAATACGGTGATGAGTTTGATTACGCAGGAACTGCTGGTGCTCCTGATCACAAAGCTAACGCTACTTTAGGTTGGTCTTTAGGTGACCATAGCTTAGCTTGGACTACACAATACACTGCATCTACTTCTGAAACTGATTCAGTAGTAAATGGTCGTTTAACTGAAGAAGGTGAATTAGAAGAGTGGATCATCCATCACTTCACATACATTTACGACGCAGGTAACTTTGGTGCACTAACCCTACAAGTGAATAACTTAACAGATGAAGATCCAGTATTATCTTCTGTTGGTACTTGGAACGATGCTGACCTATACAACAACTACGGTCGTGATTACCGTGTAAGCTACAAAATTAAATTCTAAGATTTAATTAACTAGCTTTATATTAAAAAGGTCGCTTTTAGCGGCCTTTTTTTATTATATTAAGGTAATCGAAAAGCAGTAAGGACAAATAATGAGTGACTATTGGAGCCAGTATTGGCGTCAGGGGCATTTAACCTCTTTTGGAGAGGATATAGCAGACAATTACGAAGGAAGCCTTAAGAACGTTTGGCAAGGCCTTTTTACAGGCTTTAATGCACAAGATAGGGTATTGGATATAGGTACGGGTAATGGTGCGTTAGTCTCTTTAATTCACAATGAACTAGAGGTTGCTAACTATCCGTATATTAGCGCAGTAGATCTTGCAGAAATTAATGTTAATCAAGACGTAAAAGATAAATCAAGCAAGACCGAGTTTATCGATTATACTAACTGTGAGCAGTTACCTTTTGCACAGCAGAGTTTTTCCTATGTAATTTCGCAATTTGGCATAGAGTACTCTAAATTAAGCCTCTCGCTTGCGCAAATAGCTAAGGTGTTAAAAATTGGCGGAAAATGTCAGTTTGTTTGCCATCATCCAGATTCTATTATCGTAAAACCTAATGTTGCAATTCTAAAGGCATCTATTGACTTGCGTTCAAGTAAAGGCGGGTTTACGCTCTTGCAAGAATTGTTAGTTGAGCTATATAAAAATGGCCGTGGTAGTCCTAAGTCGGAAAAGCTTAGAGCAAAGTTAAATAAATATATTGGCACCAATATAGAAAAAAATAATGAAGCATTTCAAGCGACTAATTTTCCTTTACTGGTGAAAACCATATTTCAGCAGATGAATGATAAGTTACTTCAGCAAAAGATCATTGCACAATTTAAACAAGAGTTAGCTGGCTCAATAGAGCGTTTAAGTGACTTAAGTAGGGCAGCTTTAAGTAAAGATAAGCTCAATACAATTAAAGCTTGTTGTAGCAAGTTAGGGTTAGAAATTGAAAATATCTCTACGGTATATGACGAACAAGATCAAATCTTAGCGACTAAAATAAACCTAATAAGTAATAACTAATAAGCTCGCTAGGTTAGTGTAATTGATTAACATTATTTTTACAGGTAGATAGTATGGATTTTGGTCTATAGATTTGTAACTTTGATTGTTACAAATCAGATAACATTTTATGTTTGACTTATTAGTGGATAATGTAGAAAAATGTAACTCGATTACACCTAGTTGTAGTTTTACGTTAACTGGTTAAATTTCATCCGAGATCGATGTTTTTTCACTAATATGTCATCTAATACAGTAAAATGGTTTGACTTTAGCCCGCAGCTATTGTCTTATATGGAGCTGTCTTTTTATGAAAAACGGAATAAAATGACAGTTTTGATAATTTTTTGAGTTCAAATGTAACTCAAGAGTTAACAAAATTGTATTTTTATCAATAACAACTTAAAGCATTGTTTTTTGTTGTATAGAAAAGCAAAATGCAGGGCCGAGAAGTTTTCTAAGTCTCGGTAAAAGTTAAATAGCAATTGGTTGGGAACTATGTCCAAAATAAGCAAAAAAAGCCTTATCGCAACGACGATTATAGGCGCGTTAGCTTTAGCAGGAAGCAATATCGCTTCAGCTACAAGCCTTAACGACCTTCACAAAGGTGAAGCTACGATTTTCAAAGCTTCAGCTAAATCTCAAGAAAAAATCAATAACATCTTCGAGCAATCTCAGGAATTATTAGCTGAGTATCGCCAAGTTGTTGACGAAACTGAAAACTTGAAAGTGTACAACGATCACGTTCAACGTTTAGTTAACGATCAACAAAAAGGTATTGATTCTTTAGTACGCCAAATCGGCACAATCGAAAATACTAAAAAAGGTGTTGTGCCTTTAATGTATAAAATGATTGCTTCTTTAGAAGAATTCATTGCTGCAGATATCCCGGTAAACTTATCTGACCGTACAGAGCGCATTGACCGTCTTAAAGATGTAATGTCTCGTCAAGGTATCTCGGTTGCTGAGCAATTCCGTTTAGTACTTGAAGCATACGACATTGAAACTGGTTACGGTTCTATGTTTGGTGCATACCAAGGTGAACTAGAATTTGAAGGCCAAAACATCACTGTAGATTTCGTACACATGGGTCGTACAGTACTAGTTGCACAATCTCTAGATTTAAAAAATGCTTGGATCTGGGATAACGATTCTCGCTCTTGGTTAGCTTTAGGTGACGAATACCTAAGCCCAACTACTAAAGCAGTACGTATGGCACGTAAACAAACTGCTCCTGATTTAATTAAGTTACCTGTATATGCTGCGGGGGCTGGTGAATAATGAATAAATTTATTAAATCTGTAGCTATTGCTGCAACATTTGCGTTAACAGCTGGTATTTCTACAAATGCTGCTGCGAACGAATTAGACGACTTACTTAAGCAAATTAAAGCTGATCGTGTATCAGTTGCTAAGTTAGACAAAAAACGTGAACAAGAATTCTTATCTGCTAAAGCAGACAAGCAAGCTCTTGTTAAAAAAGCAAATGCCGAGTTATCTGCTGAACAAGCTCGTAACAAGCGTTTAACAAAACAGTTTGCTGACAACGAAACTATGCTTACAACTAAAGAAGCTGAGCTACAAGCTGCTTCTGGTGATTTAGGTGAAATGTTTGGTGTTGTACGTCGCGCATCTGGTAACGCTTACGGTGCAATTGCAACGTCAATCGTTAGTGCACAGTACCCAGGTCGTCACGAAACTCTTGATAAACTTGCTAATGCTAAAGAAATTCCAGCATTAAACGAGTTAGAAGAACTTTGGTTTGCAATGCAAACTGAAATGACTGAATCTGGCAAAGTTGCTACATTCGAAGCTGAAGTTACTCAATTAGACGGCTCTAAGTCTTCTCAGTCGGTAACTCGTATCGGTTCATTTAACCTTATCTCTGCGCAAGGTTACTTAAACTACAACGATGATGCTGGTCAAATTCAACCATTAGGTAAGCAACCAGACGGTTCTATCGTTGGTGAAGTTTCTTCATTCTTATCAATTTCAAGTGGTTTTGCACCTCTATACCTAGATCCTTCAAAAGGTTCAATTCTTAACTTAGAAACGCAAAAAGCTACGTTAGAAGAACGTTTCCACCAAGGTGGTACAGTTGGTTATGTAATCGCTGGTGTTCTTATCTTCGGTCTATTGATTGCAATCGAACGTTTAGTATTCTTATTCTTAGTTGGTGGCAAAATTAAAGCACAACTTAAGAACACTGCTAACCCAAGTGCAAACAACCCTCTAGGTCGTTTACTACAAGTTTACCAGGACAACAAAACTGTTGATGCTGAAACTCTTGAACTTAAACTAGACGAAGCTATCTTACGTGAAACGCCGAAAATCGAACGTGGTATTAACATCATCAAGATTTTAGCTGCTATCGCTCCGCTATTAGGTCTATTAGGTACAGTTGTTGGTATGATCGGTACATTCCAATCTATCACTCTATACGGTACTGGTGACCCTAAAATCATGGCTGGCGATATCTCAATGGCACTTGTAACAACAGCACAAGGTCTAATTGCTGCATTACCTCTAATCTTAGTACATTCAGTTGTAGCAAGTCGCGGTAAATCAATCTTCCACATCCTTGATGAGCAAAGCGCAGGTATTGTCGCTTCGATCGCCGAGCAGGAGAAACAGTAATGATTTACCTGATAGAGCTTTGGGAATCTGTCAGGGAATTTATTGCCACGGGCGGTGGCGTATTATACTTCGTCGCCTTGGCTCTCTTCTTAATGTGGATATTAATGATTGAGAAGTTTTGGTTCTTATCATCGGTTTACCCAAAAGTTAAGCAAGACGTTATTGCTAAATGGGAAGCTCGACAAGACACTACTTCTTGGTATGCTCACAGAATTAGAGATACATGGATTTCTGAAGCGACAGAGATATTAGACTCGCGCATGTTAACAATTAAAACATTGGTAGCTATGTGTCCACTTATCGGCCTTTTAGGTACTGTAACAGGTATGATCGCAGTATTTGAAATTATGGCTGTACAAGGTACAGGTAACCCACGCTTAATGGCAGCGGGTATCTCGATGGCAACAATTCCTACAATGGCAGGTATGGTTGCAGCACTATCTGGAGTATTTTTTAGCTCTAGATTGGACGCAAAAGTTAAAATGGCAAAGGCTAAGCTAGTTGATAGCTTACCTCATCACTAGAGAGATTTTCTAATGGCTCGTAAAAATAAACGTGAAGACGAAGAAGCAGCAATTGATATGACACCGATGTTAGATATCGTGTTTATCATGCTTATCTTCTTTATTGTTACCACTTCATTCGTAAAAGAAGCTGGTATCGATGTGCAAAAGCCTAAAGCGGCTAATGCAAGTAAAAAACCATCAGCGAATATCTTTATTGCTATTCGTGAGAATGGCGAAATTTGGATGGACAAGCGCGCAGTAGACGTTGAACGTGTTTCTGCTAACCTTGAGAAGCTGTTAGCTGAACAACCAACCGACATCGTTATTATCCAAGCTGACAAAGGCGCTAAACATGGCGTAGTTGTTAAAGTTATGGATGCAATTAAGGATGCAGGAATCGATAAGATTTCTATTGCTGCAGCGTCGGGTAATTAATTATGGTTCGCTTTTTAGTATCAATACTATTGGGCGTTGCTGTAACATTTGGTTTGTTTGTCTTTATGGCATTCTTGATTTCAGGTGGTGCAAAACGTAACGATAATTCTGATGAGCAGATCATCATTGATATCGTTTCAACACCGCCAAAATCAAATGTACAAGAACGCAGACGTGTGCCACCACCGCCGCCGCCGCCGCCGAAAACACCACCGAAGCCACAAGCTCCGGAACCGGAAATGAGTAATGACAACGCAGGTATGACATTCAACGTTCCAGGTGTACAAATTTCAGGCGCGTCAGCAGGTATGGATGCACCCGGTGCAGGTTTTGGTAAAGACGGTGAAGCAACACCTATCGTCCGTATCGAACCTAAGTACCCGATACAAGCAGCACGCGATGGTAAAGAAGGTTGGGTTCAACTTAGCTTTTCAATCAACGCAATCGGTGGGGTTGAAGACGTTAAAGTTATTAACGCTAAACCTAAACGTATTTTCGATAAAGAAGCCAAACGTGCGCTTCGTAAATGGAAATACAAACCGAAAGTTGTTGATGGCAAAGCTATCGTTCAAACTGGCTTAACAGTACAATTAGACTTTAAGATGAACCAAGATGGAGGAGCTCAATAATGTTGAAAAAATTAATCAGTTCTTCAATCATGGTAGCTTTTGTGGCAACAGCAACGTTGCCAGTAACATCAACTGCATTTGCAGCCGATGACGCACCAAAAGCACAGAAGAAGAAAAAGCGTACTAAAATTGTTGGTCCATCTGTAGGTAAGAAAGTTGGTAAAGCTTTCACTGCCTATTCTGAAGATCGCATCGATGAAGCTATTCAAATATTAGCTGAAATCGAAACAAGTAAAGAGTATGACCGAGCATACGTAGACCGCTTTTTAGCGAATATGTACGCAACTAAAGGTGGCGCCGATTCTAAAAAGGCGATTACTCTTCTTGAAAAAGCGACTAAAGTTGAAGTTCTAAACGAAAAAGAGCATTCAGATTCTATTAAGCTTCTTGCTGATTTACAGATGCAAGATAAACAATATGAAAATGCTCTTAAGAACTACGCAGCTTGGATGAAAGCGACTGGTGAAGAAGACGCAAATACGTATGTTAAAATTGCACAAGCGCATTACTCGCTTAAGCAGTTGGATAAAATGATCGCTCCATCAGATAAAGCAATTGCTTTGTTTAAAGAGCCAAATCAAAATCCTTACATACTTAAATTAACGTCTTACTATGAACGTAAACAGTATAAAAGTGCGGTAAAAGTGTTAGAGGAAGTACTTGTATTATTCCCTGAGAATAAGCAATGGTGGACTCAATTAGGTATGTTCTACATGTTAGTAGAAGATTACCCTAAAGCTCTTTACACACTAGACTTGGCTTACAAGCAAGGTTACTTAGTTAAAGAAACTGAGATCAAAACCTTAGCTAACTTATATGCAACTAACGATGTTCCATATAAATCAGCCAGGTTACTGGAAAAGTACATAGACAGCGGTTTAATTGCTCGCACAGACACTAACTTATTTACTATGGCTAATGCTTTCCATGCATCGCAAGATGCTAAAAAAGCGGCTAAATATTTTGGTGAAACGGCGAAATTGTCAAACAACCCTAAGCACTATCGTCGTCAAGGTATGCTTTTACAGCAAGACGAACAGTACGATGCTGCAACGGTTGCCTTGCAAAAAGCAATTGACTTAGGTGTTGAAAATCCTGGTCGTGTTTATATGACTCTAGCAGAAGCTTACTTCTACCAAGAGAAATACAAACAAGCGACAGTAGCGATTAAAAAAGCACAAGCTGATCCTAAAACCAAGAAGGCAGCACGCGCTTGGGCCTCTTACATCCGCGATACCGCAGAGCGTAAGAAAAAGCTTTAGTCTTAGCTTTATAACTTCTTAAAAAACCAGCCAGTAGGCTGGTTTTTTTATAACTAAATTTTATTAAAACGTACAATGGTAAAGCTTTTAGTTATATCCTATAGTTAATTAGCACATTAAATTAGCCTAACTATAATAGAGTTACGGTCGATTCTGTGTAAAAATAGGCAACATAAAGTTTTAATAATTTTAACTCTAATAAACGGTTATTCAATGAATTTAACTCATTTAAAACAGCTCGAAGCTGAATCTATTCATATCATTCGCGAAGTTGCAGCTGAGTTTGACAACCCTGTAATGCTTTACTCTGTAGGTAAAGACTCGGCAGTAATGCTGCACCTTACCATGAAAGCATTTTTCCCTGCTAAACCGCCATTTCCTTTAATGCATGTAGATACCACATGGAAGTTTAAAGAAATGATAGCCTTTCGCGATGTTGCCGCCAAAAAATATGGCATGGACTTAATTGTTCATACCAATGAAGAAGGCCGCGCAGCCGGCATGAATCCATTTGATCATGGTAGTTCAAAATTTACTGATGTAATGAAAACTCAAGGTTTAAAACAAGCGCTTGATAAACATCAGTTCGACGCCGCCTTTGGTGGTGCACGCCGCGATGAAGAAAAGTCTCGTGCAAAAGAGCGTATTTACTCGTTCCGTGATAAAAATCACCGTTGGGATCCAAAGTTCCAACGCCCAGAACTATGGAATACCTATAATGGTAAAGTAAATAAAGGCGAAAGCATTCGTGTTTTCCCTCTTTCAAACTGGACCGAGCTTGATATTTGGCAGTACATCCATTTAGAAAATATCGAAATTGTACCTTTATACCTTTCAGCCGTTCGACCTGTGGTTGAGCGCGATGGCACCTTAATTATGGTTGATGATGACCGTATGCCATTAAGAGAAGGTGAAGTACCAATGCAAAAAATGGTGCGTTTTAGAACCTTAGGTGATTACCCACTTACTGGTGCGGTAGAATCAGAAGCGACTACATTACCAGAAGTTATCCAAGAAATGTTGTTAACCAAAACCTCCGAGCGACAAGGTCGCATGATTGACCATGATTCGTCTGGCTCAATGGAGAAAAAGAAAATGGAAGGTTACTTCTAAGCTAATTAGAAACTAACAACAATAAAATACCAAAACTAAGATACCAATTCGAATACAAACTTGGGTATAAACATGAGTATAGACATGAGTACTGAACAAACTTTATTAGAAACCGATATAGAAGCCTATTTAAAAGTGCATGAGCATAAAGATATGTTGCGCTTTTTAACCTGTGGTAATGTTGATGACGGTAAATCAACTCTAATTGGCCGACTATTGCATGATTCAAAATTAATTTTTGAAGATCATATGGCCGCGATTAAAAACGATTCTAAAAAATTCAATACCACAGACGGCGAGTTCGATTTAGCGCTATTAGTTGATGGTTTACAATCAGAGCGTGAGCAGGGCATTACCATTGATGTAGCTTATCGCTACTTTGCTACTGAGAAACGTAAATTTATCATTGCCGATTGCCCTGGCCATGAGCAATACACACGTAATATGGCAACCGGTGCATCTAACTGTGATTTAGCTATCGTGATGATCGATGCTCGTTATGGCGTACAAACGCAAACTAAGCGTCACAGTTATATTGCCGCACTACTGGGCATAAAGCATATTATCGTTGCGGTAAATAAAATGGATTTGGTTAATTTTAGCCAAGACGAATACCGTAAAATAAAAGAAGAATATCGCAATTTTGCCGATGAGCTAAACATCCCTGATGTACGCTTTGTTCCTATTTCAGCGCTTAACGGTGACAATGTGGTTAATCGCTCAGAAGCGATGGATTGGTACCCAGGTGCTACCTTAATGGGCTTATTAGACACTGTTAAGATTGATGAAGATAATAACCTAGAAGATTTTCGTTTTCCGGTGCAATATGTTACTCGTCCAAATTTAGATTTTCGCGGTTTTTGTGGCACTGTAGCTGGTGGCGTGATCAATATTGGTGATGTTATTACCGCATTACCATCAGGTAAAACGTCTTCGGTTAAATCTATTGTGACAGCCGATGGCGAGTTAGAATCCGCATTTGTTAACCAAGCTGTTACTATTACCCTAAACGATGAAATTGATGTTTCTCGTGGTGATGTCATTGTTAAATCTAATAAGTTAGCAACCATCAGTGACAACTTTGCTGCCACCATAGTGTGGATGAGTGAAGCTGCTTTACAACCGGGTAAAGAGTATGAGTTAAAAATAGGTACTAAAAATACTTATGGTCGCATCGAAAAGATTAACTACCGTATAGATGTTAATACCCTTGAGCATGTTCAAGAAGATGAGATGAAACTTAACGAGATCTCTTCATGTAATGTCCATACTACAAGCCCAGTTGTTATTGATGATTATAAAGACGTTGAAGGTACAGGTTCATTCGTTATTATCGACCGTTTAACTAACATCACTGTTGGTGCCGGTATGATCACTAACACGCAAGTAGGTGACGGCAGTGAAGTTGCACAGCGTACTTACAGCGCAACTGAAATTGAACTGAACGCTTTTATTCGTAAAACCTTCCCAGAGTGGGATTGTAAAGCGATTTAGAAATAAAGCTACTCATGATAAATAGCCGGGAGTTATTCCGGCTTTTTTATTCGCTAAACTTGCTAAACGTTTTGAACTAATAGATAGTTATATGAGTTCATTAATTAAATTCAAAACACGCCAAAATAATTACAAACACTGCCTACTAAGCTGGTTTATTGTCTGCTTAATAGCGTAGTAAATAAAGGGTTTACATGCTCACTATTGATCAATGGGCTATGCTTGCGATTTTTTTTGCAACATTCATCGGCTTAATTAAATATCAAAGTGCTCCTGAGCGAGTATTCGCGGCAGCCACTATGGCATGTCTAACCTTATCCTTTGTGAGCACAGAACAAATATTCCACAATGCCATCAACCCAGGTTTACTGACCTTAATTTTATTGATCAGCTGCTCTTTTGCTTTTGAGCGCACCAGTTTTTTACGTATTTTAGCCAATAAACTCATTAATAAAGGCGTTAAACGGTCGTTATTAAAAACTTTACTAACCACAGCATTTGCATCGGCAATATTAAATAATACGGCTGTTGTGGCAACGTTAATATCACCCATTAAAAATAATAAATTTATAAACCCTGGCCGACTGTTACTGCCACTATCTTATGCCGCTATTCTAGGTGGCACACTAACCTTAGTTGGTACTTCTACTAATCTAATCGTTAACTCCATGTTGATTGAACGAGGCGAAGAAAGTTTAAAATTCTTTGATTTTACTCTTGTTGGTTTAGCGGCAATGGGCGCTTGTTTATTAGTGCTGTTTATCCGTATTAGTGTACTGCCGAAAACAGCACCCGATCCAAAAGATGACAAACATTACTTTGTTGAAGCGGAAGTTACCCCTGATTCAAAACTTATAGGCAGTTCAATTGAAGACAATGGCCTGCGCAGCATGGACTCATTGTTCTTAGTTGAAATAATCCGTCAAGGGCATTTAATTTCACCCGTTACCCCGGAAGAGTTTATTCAACCAGGTGATAAGTTAATCTTCACCGGCGATATCTCAAAGGTATTTGTACTGCAGCAGTTTGATGGCTTGCAATTATTTGCCGAGCAAGATGGTTTATTGCGCGATAACTTAACCGAAGTATTAATTAAGCCGGGCTCAGCAATTATCGGCTTAACTTTAAAGAAAGCGGGATTTCGAGCCCGATTTGATGCCGCGGTAGTCGCGATCCGCCGTGAAGGTTCAACTCTTTCTGGCAAGCTTGGTGAGTTAGTTATTCATTCAGGTGATTTCTTTGTACTCGCTGTCGGTAAAGACTTCATCACCCGAACTAACTTAAGTAAAAACTTTTTCATTCTAACTGGGGTAGAGCCTGAGAACATGCTTTCTGGTTGGCGTGATAAATTTACCCTTTTTGGATTTTTAGCTGCTATTTCTGCGTCTGTATTTTTTGAAGTTCAGCTACTTAAATGTTTAATCTTCTATATGGCGGCATTATTTGCGTTTAATTGCTTGTCAATTAATGAGATAAAACGCCGTTTTCCACTCGAAATATGGCTCATTGTGGTGAGTGCATTGACACTTGCGACCGCGCTTGAAAACACGCAAGTGTCATTGTTGTTAGCCGATTTTGTGCAAAGCTACCTTGAAGATAAATCAACCATGGCCGCTTTTGTTGCAGTCTTTTTAATTACCTTGATCATGACCGAAGTGATCACCAACAATGCTGCAGCGGCATTAATATTTCCTATCGCCTACAATATAGCTATAGGGTTAGGTGTCAATCCATTACCGTTTGTAATGGCGGTAGCGTTTGGCGCCAGTGGTAGTTTCATAAGCCCCTATGGTTATCAAACCAATGTAATGGTATTTAACGCCGGTAACTATCGACTCAAAGATTTTATTAAAGTAGGGGTACCGGTTTCACTCACTTACTCACTCGTTGTACTTTATATGATCCCTTTGATCTTTCCTTTTTAGTACACTAACAATCAACAGCAAATAATCAACAGCGAATAATCAACAGCGAATAAATTATTAACACGGACAATAGCGACTCATGACAATGAAAACAGAAAACACCGTATGGCATAGCCAAGAAGTTAGTAAACAAGACAGAGCAGAATTAAAAGGTCAAAAACCTTGTTTGCTATGGTACACAGGTTTAAGTGGCTCAGGTAAGTCGACAGTGGCCAATGCGGTTGATGACATACTCTTTCAACAACAATGCCATACCTATTTATTAGACGGCGATAACGTTCGTCATGGTTTAAATGGCGATCTTGGTTTTTCAGACGAAGACCGAGTTGAAAACATCAGACGCATCAGCCAAGTAGGCAAACTATTTGTTGATTCAGGCCTAATTGTTTCGACAGCGTTCATCTCGCCATTTCAGTCAGATCGTGACATGGCCAGAGACATGTTAGAGCAGGGCGAGTTTATTGAAGTATTTATCGATACGCCAATAGAAATTTGCGAGCAACGCGACCCTAAAGGCCTTTACAAAATGGCACGAGCTGGAGAAATTAAAGACTTCACCGGCATATCCTCGGGTTACGATATACCAGCAACCCCAGAAATCCATGTAAAAACCGCCGAGCAAAGCATCGAACAATGCGCCACGCAAATCGTCAACCACCTAAAACAGCACGGCTACATAAAATAACCAAAATCAAAAAATCAAAAAATCAAAAAATCAAGAGGGTCAGATCAACTTGAACTACTCAGCCAAGGTGCATAACGCTCCTTGGTCAAGCCTCTAGCTTCTGTATTTCTATATTCTAGCTCTCTAGTCCTCTAGTTCTCTAGCCCTCTAACCCCACCGCTGTTAATTAAATGTAAACCCGCCAACAAACCTTTACAACGACAAAAACAAACTTGTAACAATTCATGAATATTTCCCTATATAACTAGAAATTCTAGTTAATAACTCGTAGTATCAGTGCCAATAAAAAATATTACACTTAATTACACTTTTACATGGGATAACATCATGAAAGCAATTCTTACGGGCGCTGTATGCTCGTCATTATTATTACTTGCCGGTTGTAACGATACGCCAAGCACTCAAAGCGCTGAAGTACCAGCTACTGTAAGCCAAAAAACTGCATTAGTTTCAGGTATCGATGCAGCTAATATGAATACTGGTGTTCGTCCACAAGACGATTTCTACTTATACGTTAATGGTGGTTGGTTAGATTCACATCCAATGCCTAGCGACAAAACAGCCATCGGTTCATTTTACGACTTACGTGATAAATCAGATGATGATGTTAAAGCCATCATTGAAGAACTAGCTGTTCAAGAAAACTTAGTTGCTGGTTCAAATGAACAAAAAGTTGCTGACTTATTCCGTTCATACATGAATGTTGAACAGTTAAATAAACTTGGCGTTCAACCTATCCAGCCAATTTTAACTGAAGTTGCAGCATTAGAAACTAAAAGTGATGTGGTTAAATTTTTAGCGAAAGGCCAAGTGTTAGGTTTAGACTCACCGTTAGCGTTTTATGTATCAATAGATGCTAAAGACTCAAGTCGCTATGCCGCACATATTTGGCATTCAGGTATCGGTCTTCCAGATCGTGATTACTACTTCAACGAAGGCGAGCGCTTTGTTGAAATGCGTAGCCAATACGAGCAACACATCAACAACATGTTCACTCTAGCTGGCCAAGCAAACGCCGAGCAAGCAGCTAAAAGCATTGTTGCACTTGAAACATCTATTGCTAAATTGCACTGGACTCGCGTAGCCATTCGTGACAGCGAAAAACGTTACAATAAATTTGCGGTTAGCGACTTAAATGAATTAACTAGCGATATCGACTGGGCTGGTTGGTTAGAAACTCTTGGCGCATCAGGCGAGAAAGACATCATTATTAACCAACCTGACTTTGTAAAAGGTTTTGGTAGCTTAATTGCTGATGTTTCAATGGAAGATTGGAAAACATACATCACTTGGAAAGCCATTAGTGGCAATGCTACAGGCTTAACAGAAGCGTTATCTAATGAGCGTTTTGACTTTTACAGCCGTAAACTTAATGGTCAAGAAGAGCAAAAACCACGTTGGAAGCGCGGCGTAGGACTTGTTAATGGTAACCTTGGTGAAGTTGTTGCTAAAGTATACGTAGATCGTCACTTTACGCCTGAAGCAAAGTCTCGCATGTCTACTCTTGTTGAAAACTTACGTGTTGCCTACGGTGAGTCAATCGATTCATTAGAGTGGATGACAGCGGATACTAAAAAAGCGGCTCGCGTTAAACTTGCAGCCTTTACTCCTAAAATTGGTTACCAAGATAAATGGGAAGATTACTCAGACATCACTGTAACCCAAGGCAACCTTGTTGCTAGCGTACAAAGTGCTGATGCTGTTGCACACCAGAAGCAACTTGAAAAGCTTGGTGGCCCAATCCATGATTGGGAATGGCATATGACCCCACAAACGGTTAATGCTTATTACAGCCCAACATCAAATGAAATCGTATTCCCTGCAGCAATACTGCAACCTCCATTCTTTAACTTAGCGGCAGATGACGCGGTTAACTATGGTGGTATCGGCGCAGTTATTGGCCATGAAATGGGCCACGGTTTTGACGACCAAGGTAGCAAATACGATGCCGATGGTAACCTTAAAAACTGGTGGACAGAGCAAGATCTTAGCGAGTTTAAGAAACGCTCTGCGCAATTAGTTGAACAGTACAATGGTTACTACCCATTTGAAGATTTACACGTAAATGGTGAATTAACACTTGGCGAAAATATTGGTGATTTATCTGGTTTAACTATCGCTTACCGCGCTTACAAAAACTCGCTTAATGGCGAAGAAGCACCGGTAATTGACGGCTTAACTGGCGACCAACGTTTCTTCATGGGTTACGCACAAATTTGGCGTGGCAAGCGCACCGAAAAAGCGATGCGTGAACGTGTAGCAACTGATTCACATTCACCAGGTCACTTCCGCGCATTAGGTTCATTGTCTAACATGACCGAATTCGTAGAAGCTTACGGTATTAAAGAAGGCGACGCTATGTACATCGCCCCTGAGAAACGCGTAAAAATCTGGTAATTACTAGCAAGAGTAAATACAACTCGGCAAATAGTCATTTGTATTAGCAATGACCAACTTTGTTTAGAGTTAATCATAAAAGAGAACTTCGGTTCTCTTTTTTTTTGCCAATTTTCAAAGCTGCCACGTCGTTCATAAGCACTTCACGTTCATAAGTACTTCGTCGTCATCACCACCACGTCGTTCATCACCACCTCGTCGTCATCACCACCTCGTCGTTCATAAGTACTTCGTCGTTCATCACCACCTCGTCGTTCCCGTGTAGACGGGAATCCATAGTCGACTGCGCACCTGACTCGTCGTTCCCTTGTAGACGGGAATCCAATGATCATAAACAAATG